>LUYE01000014.1 GCA_001602645.1 Methanosarcinales archaeon Methan_01 | reverse complement strand
GCTATAAATTATGGGGAAAATGTTTGGAGATTACATTGTTAGTGCGGAACGACGGTTAAAAGGTAGTGTTGTCTTAAAGCCACAAGAAAACCGGGCGGGGGTTCACTTCATCCCCGACCTAGATGTCGGGGTTTTCGTGATCCTCCGCGCTCCCGAAGTAATCAACCAGTTGAGGGTGCAGTACCCGTCGTTTGGGTTCTCCCTAAAATATAGGTCTCTGCCATAAGAATTATCACACCCATCAATAGATACGATTGTAGAACATTGAGCAGAATATAATGTGCAAAGATATTAGTTATTTTAAAAAAATTGCTAGTTAAAATATAACTGATCGCAAGAAGCAAAAGGTACTTTCTATTCAGATCTAATTTTTGCATTAGGTAAGAGGACAAATAAGCGTATATAGATAAAAGTATACCATAATGGTGCTCCCAAGCAATGGGTGAAGCTACGGTAGCGGTGATCATAATAATCGCAAAATCAAATGCGTTGCCCGCGAATTTATATCTAATAGGGTAGAACAAACCCAAAGCGATTATTAGCATTGAACTTATTATAGTTCCGAGATAAATCAACGGATGATACGGAGCGAACGAATTTTCATCAAAAAATAAATTATTTCCATTGAAAAATAAACGATTCAATAGACCGTTGATGGATTGATTAGGATAGAACCCTTCCCCGTGTCGAGATATATATTCTATTACTTCTAAGTATCTTATATTATTATCTATACCGAATAATATAACAGAGATTAATGTGCCGATAGCTATCGTTAACATAGCATATATATAGAAACATCTGTTTTTTCTCAAAAATCCCCAGAGAATTATAATTAGATAATTGGGCTTAAATAGAACAACTGCACCCACCAAAATACCTGCGAATTTTTTTCGGTCAATTAACCAATACCAGAAAGCCATGGTTAGTAAACAATTGATTATAGTTTGTATTTGGCCGAGTGTATAGGCTTTAATAAGAGGATAAAAAGTCAAACAATAGATAATTAATATCAAATAGGTAGAGATATTTGTTGATGAATGATTCTTTTTTAAATTAAATCTAAAAATCTTAAGGACAAATATAATTGTTACGATTACAGAAGTAAATGACAATAGATTTAGAAGTATATATAAATCTATATATTGCCTGAAAACCAAGTTTAATAAACACATGAGCAAAAGAGAAGTTAAAGGATATTGAAACTTTATATTTTGCTCAAAAAATATATTATCATATATATTTCCCTGGTGGTTGGATTGCATATATACAAGGGCATTAGACATGGGGCCCCATGAATCATCGCCTTGCTTGAGCGACATAAAATCAAATGTATAATAAATAACGCTATCCGTATCGAGAGGTAAAAAAATCAAAAATATATTAATAACAAAGATGCTAAAAAATCCAAAAGCTAGTAGTATCAGGTTCGAGCGATCAAATTTTCTCCAGCATTGAATGTTAAATTTTGTATATTTCACACTATCATCTCCGATAAACTTGTACGCACGATAGAGCTGTAAGCTTTTTATTATATAAAAGTTGTGTTCAGCTTGCTGCCTTGTGTAATCCCGAATGGTTTGACCGCGTGATTGATTCGAAATTGATTTAACTGCGTTCCAACACAACAGATGAGGCTTAATATTATAATATGTTATTTCTCAATATGAATTCTATAAGTTCGTAGTCATCTTCAGTTACACCAATATCAGACAGTTCCTTTGAGACCTTATTTATAATTAACTCCTTACATTCTAGCACATTTTTTATAAATATATATAATTCCTTGGCGATCTTTTGAGGATCGTGCTCTTTCATCACATATTCTTTGGCGTTCTTGCCTATCATCTTCCTGATTACCTCATCTGATGCAAGAAGCTTCATATATTGCAGCAAAATATCTTCTTCATACGAATCAACGTCGACCTTCAGACAGCAGTTATTCGGTATCTCCGAGAACCAGCCCACGTTCGAAACTATGACCGGCTTTTCTGCCGCCATGAGCTGCAAAACGCTCCCGCTGGTCTCGCCTGCCGTGGGATATCTCAGATTAATACAAAAATCTGAGATAGCTAAATAGTTAAAGATCTCTTTCTGGGCTGCGTATCCAGTTTTGATGACAGAATCCCGTAAATATAAACTTGATATTAATCTGTCAATACCCATTAAGTCTTGGCCGACCAAAAGTAAAACAGCATCTGGGTATATTTGCAAGAATCTTTTAAAGGCTCTAAGTACGATATGATATCTTTTATGAGATGATATAAATCCAAAACTGGTTATAATTGGTTGGTTTTTTATTAATCCATATCCATTTTTTATTGTTTGGATATCTGAATATTGGTGATTTGTGGTGAGATTAGATATTGTGAAGGGATGATTTATTTTTGATATAACAGCTGAATCCATCTCATTTAAAACTTTTTGGATTCCATAATAGCTGTGGCAGACCACACCCAGACTATTATCTATAATTCTTTTAATAAGTGGGAATTCAAATTCGGGATATGTTCCAGAATTGATCGATTTTTTTGCGATTTCAACACCCAATTCTCCATAACAATACTTATATTCCTCAATATATCTTCGTTCATCCCCCCTATTTTTTGTCCAACTCCATAGGAATCCATGCAGATATATATCGTGTAATATGGTTATTCCCTGTTCGTTTAAGATAGAATCGTAAATGAATTTATGATATTGATTGTTTCCCATGTTATAAATAATTGCGTCATATTCATTTTTACGTTGCTTATATTCAAAATACGAATAGATATTAAAATTATCCCGGGTAGAGGGATTCGTCGGCTGTATATTTTTGTCTATAAATAAATCTATATCGATATAGCTCTTCAGATATGGTAGCACCTCTTTCTCCGAATAATCAGCAATTCCTGTTTTTTGTGGTGTTATTGGCGTAAAATATGCTACCCTCATTTGACCTGCTCCAGAAACATCTATAAAAGCTAATCCCAGGATTTCTTCACTCTATAGCCTCTACCAGTCTATCGATAACTCGATCCCAAGAGAGATTCATTGATTTTATCTTAGAGTATCCTTTCTCACCAAACCGGTTACATAACTGATTATCATATAAATAATTAACTTTTCGTGCAATATCTTTTGGATCTGGCTTGGCGACATAACCATTTACAGAATCGTCAACAAACTCTAAAGGTCCTCCAGAATCTTCGCAGGTAACAACCGGTTTCTTTGATAGAAACCCCTCCAATGTAACATAACCAAAGTCTTCATCGACGGGCACGTAAGCAACACAGGATGAATTGGCGTAAAGATCCAGAAGCTGTTCATCAGGTACATAACCCAGGAAATCTACTCTATCACCAACTCCGATATTCTTAGCCAGCTTCATGCAATCATTCAAGTGAGGTCCAGTTCCGGCAACTTTGAGTCTCAATTCACTACTTATATGCTTCATGCTCCTTATCATCAATTCTTGTCTCTTCATTGAGTCAATTCTGCTGGGATAAAAAATATAATCTCGATAGTCATCACAATAATAGCGACCCATCAAAGGTGGGGGATGGTAAAGGACTTCCCCATGAAGTTTATTATATTTCAAAAGCCTATCTGCCGTATTCTGAGCATTTGTAAATATCTTTTTTGATTCAGCAAGATACTTTTTATCCATATAGTAAATCTTTTTCCGAATGATATCCCCCATCTTACCATATGGTAGAAGGTCATCAAATTCTGTAAAGGCACGATCGTACGCAGCTCTATACTGGTGTAACAGCCAGACCACCTTATTCGTATGTCTAACCATATATGAAGGGAATTTTGTGGCGATAACGCCATCAATTTTATAACCGTTGCTCTCTGATAAGTCCAACAATCTCCACATTAGGGCATGGCTTATAATCTCTTGTGGTGGATACCATTTAAAAGGAAGTTTAACATGTTCTACTACATGTCCTCTATTTATAAGTTCTCTGCATAAGTTATCACAATGTGATTCAGCACCGCCTCTTACAAAAGGAACCTGAACGGCACATACTGCAATTTTCATCCCAAACCACAATCCATTATAGATATAATTATAGATCACTTCTTCCCGATCGCTGCATAATCCTGAGCCCCAAAGAGGACGCTGTTCATAATAGCGATATTTTTATTATAGATTGTCTCAAATCTATTTTTTGACTCCTCATCAACCTCCTCTTGTTCTACCATCTTAAGTCTCCCTTCATCCGGAACCAATGAGAAGAACCTCACCTCTACCTCCCTGAACCCCACCACCCCAAACAGAAACCTCAGCGTCTCCGGATGGACCGGCCTCACATGGGTCAGATCGATGTAGAAGTTGGCCAGCGATGTGAAAGATAACGGGTTCACCGTCTCCACGACTATGTGATGGCCGTACTTCATCTTCTTGTTGCATAGGCCGAGCAGCTTCACCATGTAGTCGGGCCGGAGGTGCTCGACGACCTGGTCGAGGAAGACCCCGTCGAGACTTTTGTCTTCGAGCCCTTCGAGGTAGGCGATGGCGTCGATCCTTTCGACGTCGAGGCCCCTGGACCTGCAGAACTCCACCATGTCCTCGTTCGAATCGATCCCGCGCCCGCCGATCCCAGAATCCCGGAGGAGCTCCAGGAACTCGCCCCTCCCGCAACCGATGTCGAGGACGTTCTTCGACCCCTCGAAGTACCGGACGAAAGCCGCCTGCCTTTCCTTTATGGTCTCCCTCGACCCGCGGAAGGCCTCCTCGAAGACGAAGTAGTTCACCCCGTCGTGGTCGGCAGCGTCGGAGGAGAGGGGGATGTCCTCGAAGTCCTTAAGCTTCCCTTCCAGGATCGAGGCGAGGGAGTCCATGCTCTTGATCTCCAGGTCATACGCCGATATGACAGCGTTCGCCTCTCTTCTGGCCCGCTCCTCGATCGTCTCAGACCTCGCCTCCTGGAGCGCTGCATCGAGCTTTGCGAGCCTGCCTCCAATCTCCTCCAGGGATCTTGCGACCTCGTTTAGAAGCCGGGTCGTGCTGGCGTTGAACTCCCTCTGCTTCCATATCGCCGGGTCGACGTACCTTCTCACCTCGCCGTGGACGAGCTCGCGCCCCCGGATCAGAAACCTGCCAGCTACAGGGCGGTGGGAGGTGATGAAGTATCCCTTGTTCTCCACTTCCCAGCTGGAGTTTATGTAATCGAGATCCCTTCTCGCTTCCGGGGAGAGGCCGATTGCCCCCGCATCACCGATCTGGTCTGGATGGCAAGATCCTGAAGTTGGGGTAGGAGAGATCTCCTCGATCTCGCCCTCGGGGTAGATACCAGCCTCTCTCCTCATGCGGATGTTCTCCCTGATTTTGCGCATGATCTCTTCGACATCGATCTCCTCGTCGCGGATCTCAAAGGTTTCCAACTTATTGCACCTCTAACTTCTCGCTCATCTCGTAGCTCTGGACAAGCTCTATCACGGCTTTGTGACTCCCGGGATACCCACTGAACGTAACATATCGATCGTCTCCATTCTTAAGCGTTTCGAATCGGACGGGAAGATCATCCAGCAGAACTTCAGAGGCATATTTGCCTCCCGGAATTCGCAGACTTATGTTGTAGCTATTCTGGACATTGCTATCGTAATTAAAAAATATGATACTTTTCTGGGCGACACCGTAGTCGTAAGAGACCTTTAGGGCCGTTGAGGGCTCAAATAAGCTTATAGAGCCGTTTTGGACTCCAAGCCTCGGCTTCATCTCCAGACGATCCTGGGATAGATATACGCCGAAATAGCCTTCGATTATCGCCTGCCCCAAGACCCCGGCGCTTCCGGCAAAGTCTCCGCTCCCCCGTCCTTCGCCTTCGAGGGTATACCACTCGAAGAGGCCTCCAGATCGAAGATTTTGGGCTGATATCTCCTCAAGATGCAAGATCGCATCTTCGCTGAACCCGTTTTCAAACTTGGCAAGGATCAGCCTTCCAGCGAACCAGTCCCACTGGCCACCATTCTGATACTCGTACTCCTCGTCCATAATGGGATTTGCGAAGAATCCTTCGGGATAGGGCGGATTGAGGACACATCCTATGGTCGTCGAGTTTATCATCTCCTTTCTCTCGACAGCGTTCTTGAAGATCTTCGACGCCTGAGTCTCGTTCGCCAGACGGGATTGGACGGCCACCGCATTTCCGCCCATCGGGAAGATATCCTCCTCCTCGAAATCGAAGCTCAGCATGGGGACGCGAACCCTGTAGTATACCCTATCCTCATCCCAGAGATGAAGGTTCGCATTATCGCGAATCGACTCGGCGGTCTCGCTCCAGAAAGCAGCATTTTCCTGATCATCTGACGCCGAGTACATGATGGACAGCTCGTTGCAGGCTTTATAAAACATTGAGTTGTCGTATATGTCGCAATTCATATGGCTCTCGTTTGTGATGTCCGTCCCCAGCTGGTCTTCAAACTGGACGTCGCCCCAGTCCGCCGTATAGGCGCCCTCGATAAGGCCATAAGTGCTGTTATACTTATAATCCAATAGATATCTCAAGGACATATCCAGCCGTGATATTACGGTCCTGCCGTTTACGTCCTTGTTAAGCCAATCTTCGTCCCCGGAGATCCTATAGTATTGATATGCAGAATGGACGAGGCTCGTCTCCTGGTCGGTCTCGACGGTATTCTTGTCCCTCACCGTCGGCGATACGAAATCGTAAACTGATCCGCTCTCCGCCTGATAGAAGAGAAACTCCTCAATCCAAGTTTTAATTAGAGCATCTCCATAAAAGAATCTCGCCGTGGGGATGATCGTGGCGCTGTCCCGGACCCATATCTGCGGGTATCCTGAGCCCGCAAAGAAGCCGTAGACCCTTCCCGACCTCCCCTCAAATGAGGTGGCCGAAGACCTTAGAGTCCCCTCGATCAGCTCCTCAAGCTCGTTTATTGATCCGTATTGGCATTCATAATCCAGGCCGTCGATAAATGGGATCTCCTCTATCGTGACATTCAATACCAGAGGGCGAGATCCACCCTCTTCAAACCAGGTGACGCCCTCTTTTACAGGATCTATCACCAGAGTGTGCCTTCCGGGCTCAGAGGGCGTTTTTACAATAACGAGGATCTCTAAATTCTCGCCTGGCCACACCTCAGAGGGCAATTCGGTCCTGTATCCGTCCAAAAGGACCAGGTCACCCTCCTTGAGCCAATGGTATGACAGACGGACGGGTTCTTCACCATCAGGATTCCAACTTTCCGAGCCCTTATTTATTAGATCGATCTTTATCGAATAGAAACTGTTAGAGACCAGTGAACCTGGGATAGAATGGCCGAGGAAATCGACATCATAAGGACGAACCGGCCGAATATCTTCTGGATCACCCTCTATACATCCAGCAGAAAATAAGGCAATTGCCAAAAGGATAAAAGAACCTATAACTACTATAGTGCGTCCTCCAAATCCCTTTCGGGAGAATTCAAATTCCGAGTTTTTCGCCCTACGGCTCATTCTCTCGCCCACCGGCAGGGTACCTCGATGATCCCGGCGTCCCTCCCGGCGGGGACGACCTCGAAAGAATACTGCTTATCTAGCCAGTCATAAGGCTTTCCATCCCGGGTGTGGGCTGCCACCGTCAGGAAGAACTTCCCCGCCAGCATCGGTATTCTCGCGACCTGGAGGTCGACCTTTCCCTCCCCCTGGACGCTCTCGATCGGATGGTCCTTCAGCTCCGTATTCGTCCCGTAGAGGTGACGCCCCATATCGTCGTAGAGGGCGATCCCAAAGATGGGGTCAGCGACCCTCTCCTTCGCATAGTAGCGGATCCTCACCGTCATGGGGTCGAAGGAGCTGAACCTCTCGCCCCGGGCGCCGAACTTGTCCAGGAGCTCGACCTCGGCAATGACGACCCTACCGTCCCCCCACCGTCTGGGCTTGGCGGCCGCCTCTTCTATCGGCGGAGCTTCCGGCTGGGCGGCTACAACCTCCTCTCCGGTAGCGCCGCTTCCTCCGCCCTCGGTCCTTGCCCCTTCCGGCCGATCGCGCCCCTCGCCGCCGTAGACGTACCGGTCGATGATATCCCCCGTCTCCCCGAAGGCGACTTGCCTGCCGTGACTGAGGAGGAGGGCCTTGTCGCAGAACCGCCGGACTGCGCCGAGGTCGTGGGAGACGAAGAGGATGGTAACCCCCTCCCTCCTGTACCTCTTGAAGACCTCAAAGCACTTCTGCTGAAACTCCATGTCCCCGACGGCCAGGACCTCGTCGATGAGTAGGATATCAGGATCGGTCTGGATCGCCGTCGAGAAGGCGAGGCGGACCTGCATCCCTGAAGATAGGTTCTTCAACTTCGCGTCCTCAAACCTCCCGAGGCCCGCAAACTCGATGACGTCTTCGATTCGATCGCGGATCATCCCGTTCGATAGGCCCATGATGGTGGCGTACATCCCGACGTTCTCCCGGACGGTGAGGTCGGGCTGGAAGCCGACGCCCAGCTCGAGGAAGGGGGTCATCCTCCCCCGGACCGCGACCCTGCCTTTGGTGGGGCGGAGGATGTTGGCGATCACCTTCAGGAGGGTGGACTTGCCGGAGCCGTTGTCGCCGATGATCCCGACGCACTCGCCTTCGGTCACCGAGAAGGTGACGTCCTCCAGGACGTTGAAGACCTCGTACTCGTTCTTCCGGAGAGCCCCCGCCAGGGTCTCAAAGACCGTCGCCCTCTTCTCATGGGGTATCCTGAAGGTCTTTGATAGGCCTTCCACCTCCACACCCCGATCCGAGGCCATATCTAGATCTCCTCCGCGAATCCCGGCTCGAAATGGTCGAAGATCAGGTAGCCGGCCAGGAGGATGACGACAGCTGCGAGGGCGACGTAGGCGAGGTCTCCGGCGGCGGGAGCGGCCCCGTAGAGGACGGAGTCTCGGGAGGTGGTGATGATCCGGGCCATGGGGTTTGCCATCACCACCCTCTGAAGATCTGCGGGAAATATAGTTATCGGGTAAAGTATGGGGGTCGCGAAGAACCCCGCCTGGAGGATCACCCTCCAGATGAACTGGACGTCCCGGAAGTAGACGTTCAGGGCCGAGAGGGCGAGGGAGAGGCCGTAGACAAGGACGAAGAGGAGGGCGAAGATCAAAGGGAAGTAGAGGACCGCCGCCGTCGGCGCCACCCCGAAGACCGCCATGAAGGCGACGAAGACGATGAACTCAAGGGCGGTCATCATCAGAGCCGTGGTGCATGCTGAGATGATCAGAACGTCCCTGGGGAAGTAAACCTTCTGGACGAGGGCGGGCTTTCCCACGATCCCAAATATCCCCATCGACGTCCCCCGGTCGAGGAAGTTCCAGAGGATGATCCCCAGGAGGAGGAAGAGCTGGTAGTGCTCCACCTGGATTTTCATCAGATGGCTGAATACTACGTACAGGACGAGGAGCATAAGAAGGGGCTCCAGAAGCGACCAGAAGAACCCGAGGATCGAGTTCTTGTATCGGAGCTTGAAGTCGCTCCAGGCAAGCCTCAGGATGAGATCTCGGTATCCATATATATCTCGAAGGTGGGTCGGCGTGATCAATTTTTGACCTCGAACCAAGGCCATTGCCCGGTGGAGCAAGACCGGAATGCTCCTCGTCTAACGGCTGTCTCCGCCATAGTAATCGATGATCTCTCTTATCCCCTCTTCTAGGGTGTACCTGGCCCGAAATCCGAGAACCTCTTCTGCCTTTTTGGTATCGGCCAAGGTATCCCGGACGTAGTTTTTGATGGGGTTATCGACGTGTTCAGCCCTGATATCATGCCCCATCTCCCCCGCCAGGATCTCGGCGACGGCGTTGAAGCTGTAGCTCTTCCCGGTGCCGACGTTCAGCGCCCCGGTGCAATCGGAGACCATGGCCAGCCGGAGGGCCGATACGACGTCCTTGACGTAGACGAAGTCCCGGGTTTGAGAGCCGTCCCCGTAGATGACGGGGGCCCTCCCCGCCGTCATCTCCCAGAGGAACTGGGTGACGATGTTCGCGTACTGCCTCTTCGCCCCCTCCCTCGGGCCGTATACGGAGAAGAACCTCATGCCTACGGCCCTGACGCCGAAGAGCTTTCTGTACAATTCCGCCATCCTCTCCATGGCGAACCGGGCCTCGGTGTAGTAGTCGGTGACGAGGACCTCCATATCCTCCCTGTGGGGCGGCGTCTGGCCGCTGTAGAGGGAGGAGGTGGAGGCGTAGACGACCCTGGATCCGGTCTTTTTTGCCAGCTCCAGGACGGCGATCATCCCGTTGATCGCCTCGCCCACCAGCCTCGGATCCCTCTTGTACATCGGCGAGGAGGACGGAACTCCAAGATGGTATATGCCGTCGGGGTTCAAATCGAGGTTTGGCAGGTCGAGGCAGCTGCCCTCTACGACCTCCAATTTCCTGGATAAACCCACCAGGTTTTCTCGGCTTCCGGTGGTGAAATTGTCCAGAACCACCACATCCATGCCAGAGGCCAGCAGATCCTCCACGAGGTTTGAGCCGATGAACCCGGCCCCTCCAGTGACAAGAACCCTCAATAGATCTCCTCCTCAATCATCCTCAAGCACCATCGATAACGGCGGCCATCTCATCTCTGATCAACCTTATGAACCTCTCGCCGCTGAAAGCCAACGCCCTTTCCCTGCAGGCTTCCCTGTAGCGAAGGCATCCTCTCTCAGACGCCTCCCTTACCGCCTCCGCTATCCTCTCCGCCTCCGGCTCGACCAATCTGCCAGTGACGCCGTCGATCACCGATTCGAGAAAACCCCCCTCTTTGACCGCGATGACGGGCTTTCCACTTGCCATAGCCTCGACGGGAGTGAGGCCGAAGTCCTCATCCATGGCGGTGCATATTAAACCTTTGCACCGGGCGTAGAGGGCGACCAGCTCTTCGTCGGAGACCTCTCCCAGCATAGTCACGTTATCGGGGATCGTCTCAGCCAATTTTTTGTAGTACCTGGATGCGAGGTCGCCCTTGGAATAGCCTCCCACCACCAACAGCCTCTCCTCAGGAAGGGCTCTGAAGGCCTGGAACTGCAGCTCGATCCTCTTCTCGGGGTATATCCGGTTCACCGAGAGCCAGAAGTCGCCGCACCCCTCAAACCTGAACCTCTCAACGTCGACGGGCGGATAAACGACGGCCGATCTCCGGCCGTAAGCCTCCTCAATCCTCCTCTGGACATTGGAGCTGATGGCGACGATCCTGTCCACGGATCTTACAGATCGCTGATCGAACCGTCTATGAAGGTTTATCCAGAGGGCTGCCAGGCCTTTCAGGGCCGGGTTTGGTTGGCGGGATACCACAGAGGCTCTGAGATCATAAAAGGCCCTCACCGGAGAATAGCAGAACCAGAGGTTCGGCTTGTGCCTCTTCGCAGCGTAGTGGCACCAGTTGCCGGTGAAGATGAAAAAGTCGTAATCGTCCGAGATGTCACACCTTCTGAAGATGGCTGAAGCCGAGATCTGCTTGAGAGGAGGGACCGGGATCGTCTTTCCAAGGCTGATTATGGTGACATCATCAAACCCGAGCCTCTTCACCGAATCGGGGTCGACGTCCGTGGTGATCAAGTCCCCCCCCAGGCCTCGGGCGAGGGCGAGGGCGACCCTCTCCCCGCCGCCGACGGCACCGATGAAGTCGTAAAATATCGCCACCTTCAAAATAATCCCGTTCGCCCTGCTTAAAATCCACCTTTTATCTTCTTGATTATCATTCCATATCGGCCTTCGATCTTTCTCGTTCCGCCCTTCATGCTACAATTCGGGGAGGGACGATCCTGCCCTTCAGCCGATCTCCTCCCTCAGGGCCCTCAACGACTCCCGGAGGGGCGAGGGCACCTCCGCCAGGAGCCGGGCCGCCTTGGAGGTGTCGAGGGAGGAGTCCCTCGGCCTCTTCGCCCTCCACCTCATATCCGAGATCCTCGAGGGGGCGATCAGCCCCTCGTCGAGGCAGAAGGCCCTCGCGATCTCGACGGCGAAGTCGTACCGTGATACCCTCGTCGCCCCCGCCATGTGGTAGACCCCCGCAAGCCTCCTCTCCCCGGCCTCGAGGAGCATCCTCGCGAGGTTGGTGTTGAGGGTGGGGGTTATGAACTGGTCGGTGACGATCCGGACCTCCTCGCCGGCGGCGAGCCGCTCGACGAGCCAGAGGGCGAAGTTGACCTTCCCGCTCGCCGGCCGCGCCCCGTAGATGACAGAGGTCCTGGCGACAAAGTCGCAGAACCCCTCCGCCGAAAGCTTCGTCCGGCCGTAGCAGTTGACGGGGTCGGTCCGATCCTCCTCCCGGTACATCCCCCGCAGGCCATCGAAGACGTAATCGGTGGAGACGTAGACCAGATGGGCCCCCGCCTCTGCCGCAGCCTCCGCGACCCGCTCCGTCCCCAGGACGTTCGTCCTCCAGGCTAGATCCGGATCATCCTCGCACCTGTCGACGTCCGTCAGGGCAGCGGTGTGGAATACGACCTCGGGGGCGACCTCCGCGATCGTCCTCTCGACCTCCTCCCCCTCCAACAGGTCGAGCCTCACCGCCGCCCCAAACTCTGGGGAATGGTGGCAAGATCCGGAGAAGACCTGATGCCCCTCCGCGACGGCGACCTCGGCGAGCCTGGAGCCCAAGAGGCCGCTCCCCCCGGTAATGAGAAGCCGCATCCTCACCACTCCAGCTTCCACGGCGTCGGATGGAGGACCCGTTCGTCGACGAGGGGCATCCACCACCCCTCGTTCTCGACGTACCACCGGACCGTCGCCTCCATCCCCTCGCGGAAGCCGCGCTCAGGCCTCCAGCCTAGCTCCCTTCTGATCTTCGAGGAGTCGAGGCTGTACCTGACGTCGTGGCCGGGGCGGTCCTCGACGAACTCGATCGCCTCCTCGTCCTTTCCCATGATCGAGAGGAGGGTCCTCACCACCGCGAGGTTCGTCCTCTCCTCCCCGGAGGAGACGTGGTAGACCTCGCCGGCCTCCCCCGCCTCCAGGACCATCTCCACCGCCCGGCAGTGGTCGAGGACGTATATCCAGTCCCGGACGTTCTCCCCCGTCCCGTATATGGGGACCTTCAGGGACCTGTTGGCCCGGATGATCGCCTTGGGGATCAGCTTCTCGGGGAACTGGCGGGGGCCGTAGTTGTTGGTGCAGCGGGTGATCATGGCGGATAAACCGTAGGTCCTGGCGTAGGCGGAGACGAAGACGTCGGAGGCGGCCTTGCTCGCGGAGTAGGGGGACGACGGCCGCAAGCCGTCGGTCTCTCGGAAGGACCCCGAGAGGATGTCGCCGTAGACCTCGTCCGTCGATATGTGGACGAGCCTCGCCTCCGGATTTCTCGTCCTCAGGGCCTCGAGGATCGAGAAGGTCCCACCGACGTTGCTCGCGAGGAACGGTTCGGGGCCGGAGATGCTCCGGTCGACGTGGGTCTCGGCGGCGAAGTTCACCACCGCGTCGGCGCTGCTGACGAGCCTGGCCATCAGACGGCGGTCGGAGATGTCCCCCTCGACGAAGGTGTACCTCTCCTCATCGACCCCCCTCAGGCTCTCGGGGTTGGAGCCCGCCTTCAGGGCGTCGACGTTGACGATCCGGGCCTCTTGGTGCCGGCCGAGATAGTGGCGGATGAAGTTGCTCCCGATGAACCCCATCCCGCCTGTTACGAGGAGCCTCATAGCATCACAACAGGATCTCCGAGCTGTCCCCGGCTATAAACCTGTGGCCGGCAGGCCTCCGGTCGTTCTCCCGGATGGCGACGTTCTTTCCGATCAGGCTCTCCACGATCCTTCCGGCCCTCGATATGGTGCACCCCTCCATGATGACGCTGTCCTCCACCTCCGTCCCCTCGATGGTGCAGCCGTCGTTTATCGAGGTGTAAGGGCCGATGTACGAGTCCCGGATCGCGCAGTTTGCGCCGAGGATGCACGGCCCCTTGATCTCGGAGTTCTCGATGACGCACCCTTTGCCGACGACCGCCCTCCCGAAGATCCTGGAGGACCTCAGAACCCCCTCGTTCTTCGGCTTCATCTCGTCGAGGATCAGCCGGTTCGCCTCCAGGATGTCCTCGGCCTTCCCCGTGTCCTTCCACCACCCGTCGACGATCGACGCCTCCACCCGCCGGCCGCTGTCCAGGAGCCACTGGATGGCGTCGGTGATCTCGAGCTCGTTCCTCCAGGAGGGCTTTATCCTCTTGCACGCCTCGACGATCGAGGGCCTGAAGAAGTATATCCCCACCAGGGCGTAGTTGGACGGCGGCACCTTCGGCTTCTCCACCAGCCGCCTCACCCGCCCCTCCTCGTCCAGATCGGCGACCCCGAACCTCTGGGGGTCCTCCACCTCCGTCAGGAGGACGAGGGAGTCGGGGCCCGACTCCCGGAACTTCTCCGAATGTTTGAGGATCCCGCCCTTTATGACGTTGTCCCCGAGGTACATCACGAACTCGTCGTCCCCGAGGAACTCCTCGGCGACGAGGATCGTATGGGCCAGCCCCGCCGGATCCCCCTGGAATATGAACTCCACCTCAGAATCCCAAGTCCTCGACCTGACCGTCTCGATGACCTGCTCCTTATTCGGGCCGACGATGATCCCCACCTCCTCGGCCCCCGCCTCGATGACGTCCTCGATGGCGTAGAAGAGGACGGGCTTGTTGGCTATCGGTATCAGCTGCTTCTGTTGAGAGTGGGTTATCGGCCGAAGCCTCGTCCCCCGCCCGCCGGACAGAATCAGAGCCTTCATATTTTTTTTCTCCTGTGCATCAGAATCAACTTTCTCAGAACAAGGAGCCTTCTATGATAAGGGTTTTCAATCCAGGCCAGCTCTTATCCCTCTCTGTTAGAACAGGATGATCGATCGGCCACTTTATATTCACCTCGGGATCATCCCAGATCAGGCCCCCTTCAGATTCTGGCGAGTAGGGGTTGTCGACTTTGTACATGACCTCTGCTATATCGCTCAGCACCAAAAACCCGTGGGCAAAACCTCTCGGCACGTAAAGCTGGTACCTGTTATTCTCCGAGAGGATCGCAGAAGCGTATCTTTTGAAGGTCGTCGAATCCCTCCGAAGGTCGACCGCCACGTCATAGATTACACCCCTGGTACACTGGACGATCTTCGCCTGGGCGCGGGGCTCTCGCTGGAAGTGCATCCCCCTCAGGACGCCGTACGCGGACCTGGAGCAGTTGTCCTGGACGAACTCGCCCTCGATCCCGGCCCTCGCAAGATCCTCCTTCTTGTACGTCTCAAGGAAGTACCCCCGGTCGTCCCTGAAGATCTTAGGCCTAATCAGAAGAACTCCCGGAAGGCCCAGCTCTTCGAACTCAAACGGCATGGGACCTCCAGCAAGACCTCTTCTCAAGAGAGATCCTCTGCCGTCGGTGCGAGGCGAAGGCGACCTCCTCGCCTCCGGGGGCGACCCCGATCCGGCCGAAGGTTGCCCTCACCTTCAACCCCATCCCTTCCTCTCGGCCTCTGACAGGTAGTGGTTCAGCTGGTCCTCGATGATATCCCCAAGGCTCCTCCTCGCGACGAACCCGAGGCCGGATATCTTGGTGGTCTCCGAGAGGAGGATCGGGACCTCAGCGGGCCTGAACCTATCGGGATCAAACTCGATCGCGACCCTATCCGCCCCTGAGAGGGCGACGACCCCGCCGTCCTCGGCCCCGAACTCCACCTCCCCCCGGAGGAGCATCCCGTCGAGCCTCGTCTTATCGAAGACCAATCCGAAGATCTCCGAGGGGTCCCGCTCTGTGGGGTCGGCCACCGCCTTCTCACCCCGGAAGGTCTCGATCCCGTCGACGGGGTAGCCCGCCCTATCGAGGCTGAGGAGGAGGTAGCTGAGGACGGAGTTCGCCCTCATCGACCCCTGGTTGTAGACGTCCCCGAACCGTCCCTTATCGGCCAGGAGGAGGTAGCCGTCGATGACGTCGGCGACGTGGGACCAGTCCCGGAAGGCGTTGACGTTTCCTATCCGGATCTTATCCGCCTCGCCCATCTTCAGCCTCATCACCTGGCTTGTGATGACGGAGGTGACGAACATCATCCCCCGACCGGCTCCCTCGTGGTTGAAGGCCCTCGAGACGATCGTCTTGAGGCCGTAGGAGTGGCAGTAGTTCCTCGTCAAAAAGTCCCCGTAGACTTTGCTGGCGGCGTAGGGGGACATGGGCCGGAGGGGGTTTGTCTCCGTTATGGGGAGCTCCGGGATCGTTGCCGGCTCGGGGAAGACCGTCCCGTACTTATCTCGCGCCCTCCGAAGCTGCTCCTCGGAGGAGATGACGAGGCCGTACTCCTCGCTCGATCCGGCGAAGACGACCTTAGGGTCAACGTCCTTTATCCTGATCGCCTCCAGGAGGTTTGCGGTCCCCAGGCAGTTCGCCTCCGCCGTCTCCAGGGGGCTAGCAAAGGACCGGGGGACGAAGGACTGGGCAGCGAGGTGGAAGACCAGGTCCGGATCGCTCACCGTCAGGGCCGAACCCAGGCTCGAGATGTCGGCCAGGTCTCCCTCCAGGAGCTTCACCTGGGGTCCAATCCCCTCGCGCTTCAAGTTGTGGGGGAGGATCCCATCGGCCCTCCTCCTCATCAGTCCGAAGACCTCCGCCCCCTCATCCACCAGCCGCTTTCCGAGCTTCGACCCCACAAAGCCGCTGATGCCGGTTACGAGAACGCTTTTCCCTTTCAGGTCCATTTGATAACCGCTCCTGGGATCTTCATTTATTACTTTTTTAGATGCATCGATCAGATCCGCCCTATCCGACTAGGCCTTCATATAAACCTTCGAACCGCTCCGCGACCTTCCTCCATCCGTACCTCTCCTCCACAAGCCTCCTCCCCGCCGCCCCCATCCTCTGGGCCTCCGGCCCGCTCTGGAGGAGGCGGGCTATCGCCTCGGCGAGGACCTCGGGCTTGCCGGCCTCGACGACGAGCCCTGCGCCGACCCGCTCGACCTCCTCCGCGACTCCGACGATCCCGGTGCAGATCACCGGCCTTCCGCAGGCCATCGCCTCCAGGGCGACCATCCCGAACCCCTCCTGGGCCCGGGAGGTGGACGGGAGGATGAAGATGTCGCATCTGTTATAATACTTCGCCACCATCTCTTCGGGGACGAAGCCGAGGAACTGGACGGCCTCCTCCAGCCCCAGACGGGCGGAAGCCCTCCGATAATGATCGAGGAGCTCCCCGCCGCCCCCGACGAGGAGCTTTACGTCGCCGACCTCCTCCTTCACCGCCACCAGGGCCGAGAGGAGGTCCTCGAGCCCCTTGTACCGGTGATGCCTGTCCAGGAGGCTGAGGAAGAAGAGGGTCCTCCCGTCGGAAGCCGCCCCCTCGGGCCTGAACCGCGCAAGGTCTACGCCGACGGGTATAACCTCGACCTTCTCCTCAAGCCCCCGGAGGTGAGGAGAGTTCTGGTACTCCGGCTGGATGACGGTGATCTTCTTGGCCAGGCGGAGGAGGAGCCTCAAACCCGTCCTGTTGTAGAGCCGGGCGATCCCCTCGAAGGGGCCTTCGCCGACGATGTCGTTATAATATGTCAAAACCAGGGGTTTTCGTTTTGCAGCGGCGGCGATGGCGCTCCAATCGGCGGACCACGGCGTCGGGAGGTGGGTGTGTAGGAGGTCGAACTCCTCCCTCAGGATCGCTATGGGAAGCCCCGGGGTGACGTTGGTATTGGCGACCTTCCCGACGTAGGGGAGCCTCCGGACCCTGACCCCCTCGAGGACCTCCTCCTTCGCCGAGATCGGCTCGTTGGCGCAGAGGACGGCGACCTCGTGGCCAAGACCCACTAGCCCTCTCGTGAGGCCGGCGACGGCGTTCTCGACCCCGCCGACGGCAGGGGGATAGCGGGGTGGGGTCTGGAGGATCCTCATCCCGCCACCTCAGAGACCTCCTACGATAACCTCAAAGCTCCTCATATGCCCCTTCCAGCCTCCCCACGATGATGGACCAGTCATACCCCTTCGCGATCTCCTTCGATGGTCCCGCCATCCTCTTATAGCCGCCACCCGCGAGAAGCCCCTCCACCTTCGAGGCGATGGACGATGCCGAAGGCCGGCATAAGACGCCGTTTTTCCCCTCCCTGATCAGGTCGGCGGCAGCGCTCTTCTCCGAGTCGACGACGACGGCCGGAAGGCCGCAGGCGTTCGCCTCCAGAACGCTGATCCCGAACCCCTCCCTCGTCGAGGGGAGGACGAAGATCCTCGCGGCCTTCATCTTCGCTATGAGATCGTCTTCGTCTTCCAGAAACCCCAGGAGGTCGACGTTCTCCTCCAGCCCCCGATCCCGGACGAGCCTGCGGTGAGCGGCCATCTCGGGGCCGTCCCCCACGATCCCGCACCGGATCTCGGGGATCGCCTCCCGGAGGAGCCCCACCGCCTCGATGAGGAGGTCGACCCGCTTGTGGGCTGAGAGCCTCCCGACGTAGATGACGTCGTAGAGGGTCTCCCCTGCTCCGACCGATCCTATCCGATCCAGGTCTACGCCGTTTTTGACCACCTCCATCCGGTCAGCCCCGACCCCCATCCCCAACAGGTCGGCCCTCACCCGCTCCGAGACGGGGATGATCCTCTCGGGGAGCCTCAGAGCCCCCCGCTCCACCAGGATCCCCAGGGGCGCCATCTTCCCCAGGTACTCCCGCCAGTAGTCGCCCCAGACCTCGTGCCAGGTTATGACGAGGGGCGCCCCCCGGCGGAGGGATTGGAGCTTGGCTGAGAAGCAGGGAAGGTAGGGGAACTGCTGGGCGTCGATGACGTCGAAATCCCCCCTGAGCTTGGGCAGGAGCCGGGCCGAAAACCGGACCGCGGCCGAGATCGACCTCCTCCCGCCGACGTAAAGGCTCCCGGGCGGGCAGACCCCGTGGAGGAAGACGCCATCCCTCTCGACCAGATCGTCACCCTGCCAGTGCTTCATCCCGAAGATGTGAACCTCGTGCCCCCTCCCCGCCAGCCTCCGGGAGACCTCCCATACCCTCCTCTCGGCCCCACCTTTGACGTAGGGGTATATCACGTCGTGGACGTAGGCGATCTTCATGGCGATCGCGCCCAAGAGCTGGACTCTCCAAGCTGGGGGGTCTGCCGTTCCATCCTCATACCTCCGTCCTTTTGGCCTCCATCGACCCTTCGGAGCTCACCGTCCATTTACCTCCCCGGATTTTAGGAGGAGGAGGCTGATGAAGACGGCTGAGAATATCGTCTGGATTCCGATGATGACGAGGATCATCGCCATCATCGACTCCTGCATCTCCTGGATGGACCCGTATCCAGCCCCCCTCCAGCGGAGGACGACGTCCAGCCCCAGGGCCACCCCCCCTCCTAGAAAGGCCAACCCCGCCAGAAGCTCCTTCTCCAGGGAGTGGTAGCTGGTCAATATCCTGGCGATCCACCCCGAACCCTCCACCCCGTAGGTCTTGCCGAAGGCGGCTATGTAGACCCCTGACAAGAGAGTCTGATACCCAATTATCAGGAGCATGCTCCCGAGGATGAGGGAATGGGCCCTCAGCTCAGAAGCTAGCTCCTGCCTCAGGACGGAGAGGGTGAGGGCAAGGCCGAGGACGAGGGCGACGGCTCCGGGGAGGAGGAGGAAGGGGCCCGGCCTGTAGAGGATCATGAACCGGAGGTGCCTCCACCCGTCGGTGAAGGAGCGGAGCTTCGAGGCCCCCCTTCGGGGATGGTAGGTGATCGGGACCTCCTCTATCGAGAGACCCTTCCGCGAGGCCTCGATCACCATCTCCGAGGCGAACTCCATCCCCCCAGCCCGGAGTTGGAGCCGGTCGAGGGCCTCCCGAGTCATCGCCCTCATCCCAGAGTGGGCGTCGGAGATCCCCGCCCCGAAGAGGAGGTTGAGGATCCCCGTCAGGAGGGGGTTTCCTAGGTACCGGTGGAGGGCGGGCATGGCCCCCTCCTCGATCTGGCCTTTAAGCCTCGTCCCGATGACGAAATCGGCTCTGCCGCTCTCGAGAAGCCTTATAAACCCGGGCATATCGGCGGGATCGTAGGTGAGATCTCCGTCCATCATGACTATGTACCTCCCCCGCGCCCTCGCAAACCCCGCCAGGTAGGCGTTGCCGTATCCGAGCTTCTCCGGCCTGACCACCTCCGCCCCGAGGGATATGGCGATCTCCGGCGTCGCGTCCCCGGAGCTGTCCGCCACGATCACCTCCCCCTCTATCCCCATCTCCTCGAAGACGGCTCTCGCCCGGCGGATGCACTCTCCTATCGTCTCCTCCTCGTTCATGGTGGGGATGACCAGGCTTACCAGAACCACAAACCAAAGCCTGGCTTCCTTCTGATAAATGTTTCTACCTTAGGCCAATGATGTGGAGTCCTGAAATTATTTCGCGCTTCTCTGGAATCTATGCGTTTTGAATTATTCATATGATCTCACAACCCAAACAACCTGTGGCCGATAGCAAAATAGGCTTCAGGTGCCATCTTTCGCATGAAAGCCATTTCTGGAGTCTCCAAGCACTGGATATTCAAGCTCCCATGAGGTCTATTGTTATACCAGCAGATAAACTCGTCGAACGAATTAAAAACGGATCTATGCTTCTTATATTCTCCAAAAAACCGTTCTAGCTTTCCGTTTGTCTGAGGATGCTTTACTCTGGCTAAGATCGGCTTGATACCGTATTTTTCCAGGTGATTCTTGAAATCGCTCTGCCAACTTCCGTCATCATGGATTCTGTGGGCACCAAACTCGCTGCCATGATCGAGTATCAGCTCTCTCATAGGACAAAGCCACCAGAACCTTTCAACCAGCTGATCGATTACCAGCTTGCTGTTTTCGGTATTGATGACTGAGAACTCACCACCAGCCAGGACCATCCTGGATGCATCATCCAGGACAACACAGACTTTGATATCCGTCCCGTCCGCCTCATGCCAATCGATATGCCCTGCTGATAGGCTATGCTTTCGCTCGTAACGAACCCACTTTCGACGCTTCTGCTTCTTCTGATTCTCTTGAGCCAGTCCCTGAGCCTTCAGATACATGTGGATGCGGTTATGAGATATCTGGATCTTATACCGCTTCCTGATCACTGGCTCCAGCATCCGTGCTCCAAATCGATAACTTTCGTGGGCCTCCTTGACTATCTGAGCTTCATGCTCATCGTAGGGTTTAGCGGGCCGGCCAAGGTTTTCACCAAGAGATGGCTCCTTGCCGGTCTTGCGATATTCCCTGAGAATCTGTTGCACTCGTCTCGTAGATACCTTCATGTCACGAGCGATATCTTTTGTAGCCACCCCCTTGTGTTTCTGACGAATAATCCAACGAATCTTCGCCTTGTTCAGCTTCATATCCCAGAATATGTTTCCGGGCTTAGATGGGATGCGAAATAGTTTCAGGACTCTACAACCTTAGGCCAATGACGTTATGCGCCATTGATGACCAGATCGTCGCAAAAAGCTCGATGATAGAGGTCCAAGCTTTCTGGATCTTCAGGATTCAAAAGGAAACGTATTTGAACATCGATTGCGATTATCATTCTCATAGCATCTAAAAGGTGAAGTAGTAGATGGAGAGGGAGAAAAGATTATACGCAGTTTGTGGTGTCCTGACGGCTCTCTTACTGGGCCTCTTTTTGAGGCTAGTGCCGGCAAGAAACTCCCTTGCAGAGGGGGAGATCCAATTCTTTAGTTATGATTCATTCTATCATATGAGAAGGGTCTTATATACCACCGAGAACTTCCCCCATACCCTCTGGTTCGACTCATACCTGAACCATCCCTTTGGCCTTGAAATCACATGGCCACCCCTCTTCGATCAGATCGTGGCGGCGGCGGCCCTTCTTCTGGGAGGATCGCCCCGGGCCGTGGAGGTCGCTGGGGCTGTCATCCCAGTGATCCTCGGATCAGTTACAATCCTTCTCGTTTATCAGTTGGCAAAGAAGCTCTTTGGAACGAGGGTGGCCTTCTTATCGGCCTTCCTTCTCGCGATCGATTCAAAGCACATTGGTAGAACCCATTTTGGATTGCCTGATCATGATTCTCTTGAGCTTCTCCTTATTTTAGGTGCGATCCTACTTCTCGCTTACGCCCTCACCGAGAGGAAGCGGAGTCTGTGGTTTGGGGCAACTGCCGGAATTCTACTGGCCGGCGTCTCATATAGCTGGATAGGGGCTCCTATCTACATGATCGCGATCCTTATTTACGCAACGATCCAGATCACCATCGACCTCCGAAAAAATGCCGCAATCGAGGATACCATCATCCCGTTGGCGGCGGCCTTTGGAGTAGCCCTAGCCCTGATGCTGCCTTTCTGGTATGAGGCTTGGCTTTCTCCTTCCTTCATCGGAGCCTTAGGATCTCTGATGGGTTTGGCATTCTTTTACGTCCTATCGCGGCTATTCGTCGCGAAAAAGGTCCCATGGCAGGCTTTTCTTCCCATAGTGGCAATTCTTAGCTACATAGCCGTGATATTCCTCTATGTAACCGAGACAGGACAGGATGCGTATTATCTTTTGATAGAAGGGATAAACTACCTCATAGGAACCGATCTTGCGAGAGTAGGAATACAGGAGGCTATGCCTATATTTAGGGTATACGGACTCTTCTCCTTGCCTGTAATTGGCCTCATATTTTCCCTTGGAGGGCTCGTAATCCTGGGCCATAGCATCAAATTAAACGATCATAGAAGAGATCGTTTGCTCTTCCTCATTTGGGCTGGCCTCTCCATGGCTCTCATGATATCCCAGGTCAGATTCCTCTTCCTATTCTCGATCAGCGGATCAGTCCTCGTAGCCCTTCTCTTCTTCTGGGGTATGGATCGGATCGGATCAATGGAGCGCTCTCGAAAGGTCGATCATGGTACGGCCAAGGTCGTCGGAGCTGCTATTCTTCTGATCCTCATAATCCCCTTGGCCATTAACCTACCAGGGGTTGCCAAATATAAGCCGGAAATCTCCGGAGACTGGAACGACTCCCTGGACTGGGTCAGCGAGAACACCCCCCCGACGGCGGGGTTCGATAGGCCCGTCGAGGCAGCAGAATACGGCATCCTCAGCTGGTGGGATTACGGCAATTGGATTTTATATAAATCGAAGAGGCCGGTGGTGGCGAACAACTTCCAGGCAGGGGCGGAAGATGCGGCGCGTTTCTTCCTGGCGGAAGAAGAAGATGATGCCCTGGCCATAGCCGAGATTAGGAACGTTCGATACTTCATAACCGACCAGAAGATGCTCTACATGAATCTTCCTGCCATCGCCCGATGGATCGAGGAGGAGCCGGGTAGTTATGTCAATATCGCCGCCGATTCTGATATTATAACCTACGAGCATTCACCGAGGTTCTTGGGAACTGTCCTCGCAAAGCTCCATCTCTGGGACTGCTCCGACCTGGGCTCCTTCCGGCTGGTCTACGAGTCAAAAACCACTTCAGGGCTGAGGTTTCCCGTCAGCAGAGTCAAGGTCTTCGAGCGGGTCAATGGCGCGAGGATAGCCGGGACGACACCTTACGACGAGCCGATAGGGGTGATCCTGGATATGACGTCAAACCAAGGGAGAAGGTTCCAGTACTTCAACTCGGCAACTCCTGTCGACGGCCGCTATGAGATCGTTGTCCCCTATTCGACCGAAGGGACGGAAGAGGTCCATTCGATCGGACCATACCTGCTGGGGCCTTTAATGGACGTCGCCGGAGGAGATGCCAAAGAAGTCGAAGTCCGCGAAGAGGATGTCTTGGAGGGGAGGACGATAGAGGTGAACTTATGACCCCGGTCCCGACCTCCCCTTCAGAAAGGAGCTTTGCCCTCCTGGAGGAGCCCCATCCGCTCGCCGATCTCGATCCAGGCCCACGCCCAGATGACGGCCTCAAACCCCCGGATCAGGTCGCCCTGGTCGAGAAAGTAGCGGCAGTCGGATAGGTAGGCATCGATGTTGGCAGAAAACCTCTCCCCCTCCTCCCCTCGGGGCGATGCCCTCTCTCTGGCCTCCTCGGCCCTCCTGAGCCACTTCTCCGTCTCCGCCCTGAGATCCTCCTCCAGGCTCAGAGGTCCCCCCCCCGACCACCGGATCTCGGGACGGGTCCAGATCTATTGGCAGAGCTAGACCGATGGGTCCAGCCGGCCCTGGGGCCGATCCAGGAGATCCGGACCACATCCCCCGACCTCCGGCGCCTAATCGAGGATCCTGACCCCGAATTCGTCGGCATCGACCCTCAACATCGTCTTGATCTGGTAGCCCTGGCCCCTCAGCCTCTCGGCCCCAGACCCCCGCTCTATCACCGCGACGACGTCCACCACCTGGGCGCCGGCGGCCTTCAGCGCCTCCAGGGTGGCGAGGGCCGTCCCCCCGGTGCTGACGACGTCGTCGACGACGATCACCCTATCGCCGGGGGAGATGCCGTTGAGGTAGAGCTGCCCCTTGGAGTACCCGGTCACCTGGCTCACCTCGATCTCCCCCGGGAGGCCGTACCTCCTCTTCCGGATGATCACCAGGGGTATGTCGGTGAAGAGGGAGAGGGCGGTCCCGATGTGGATCCCCATCGCCTCGATGGTGACGATCTTGTCGACGTCCAGGTTTGCGGTCCTGATGATGTGGGTCACCACCTCCCTGATCAGGTCCGGCCTCACCTCGGGGACGCCGTCGGTGATCGGGTGGATGAAGTAGTTGTAATCGCCCCGCTTGTAGATGGGGGCCTCCAATAGAGACCTCTTCAGCCTTTCAAGCATCGCCAAATTCCTCCGCTGCCTGGCTTTACAGTGCCTGGGGCCGGAGCTTAAAGGTTGTGGCTGCCATCGCGCCGGATTTGGATCCTCTCAAACCTGCTGGTATCTCAGGAAAGATTTTTATGAGAGAAAAGACCTTTATTATTTTGCGGCGTTGAGTCGCAGATCGATATACTGGAGCGGAGGACATGAGAAAAAAAATGATGTTTTTGATGGCGGCGACGATGATCTTCATCCTATCGGCTTCGCTGGCCATATCGCAGCCTTCTTCGGAAGCCTCTCCGGAGGAGACGGGTTTCATGTTTGTAACCACCCCCGAGTCCCTGACAGCAGCCCCCACCGGCGAATGCCAGGAGCTGGCGAGGTACCTCGACTGCGTCTCGGGGAAGAAGGCGGACATCGTCTTCGTCTTCGACACCACCGGGAGCATGGGCGAGGAGATCGACGAGATGAAGTCGATCGCGAAGGAGTTCGCAGATAACCTCGCATCCTCCGGGATAGACTACCGGCTGGGCCTGACGGAGTATCGGGACTTCAACCTCAACTGTGGCGGGGATACTGCCTGTGGAGGCTCTGATGACTTCCCGTACAAGGTATACAACGAGGGGGTCCTGACGGGGAACTCTGCCACCTTCAAGTCCTGGATCGACGCCCTCAGCCTCGGCTGGGGAGGGGACGAGCCCGAGTCGGTCCTGGCGGCTATGACCCACACCGTCAACGACCAGAGGTGGAGGGGTGGGGACGCGGCGAAGATCGTCGTCCTGATCACCGACGCCCCCGCCCATCCTGACGGCGACTGCTGCAACCAGGAGGGGGACACCCTCGACGGCGTCATCTCCTACCTGGCATCGAGCGGCGTTAAGGTCTACGCCATCGGCCCCGACGAGGAGTCGATCAAGAAGATGGCGGTCGAGACGGGAGGAAAGTTCTACCTCATCAGGTCAGGCCTCACCCTGGAGCCGATCCTGGAGGACATCGCCGGGATCATCAGCTGCAGCTTCGGTATCGATGGGATCGTCAGCTGCGACGAGGGGGCCCTGGAGGTGACCGTCGAGCTGAAGGGGAAAGACGGCGCCACGATACCCTACCGGGCCGGCTTCACCGACGTCTGGATCTACGTCACCTGCTCTGAGGAGGTGAGCGAGAGGTACGACCTGGTCTACGACTCCGACCTGAAAGCTTACCACGCCGTCATCGACCCGGTCTGCTCCGGATATGGCGGGACGATCGAGGTCACGGTATACGGCCGGGTCTGCGGCTGGAGCGCCGTCGAGATCTTCGAGGCGACCTGCGGTGGGGACCAGTGCCCCGAGCCCTGCCTCAACGTCACCTCATCCTTGAGCCAGGAGGTCTACATCTACGGCGACTCCGTCTTCTACAACGTCTCGGTGAGGAACGACCTGGACGAGAAGAGAAGGTTCGCCATCACCTACGGCTACGTCGACCCGACGCCCAAAACCCACGTCATAGGGACCTTCATGCCGGACATATACCCCGGAGACGCCTACGGCTTCTACGGCGACTTCAAGGTGCTGGAGAGCTTTTACAGCGGGATGTACGTCTTCTTCGTCACCGCGACGGACGTCGAGAACCCCGACTGCTCCGTCAGCGATGGCGTCCGGTTCTGGGTATATGAGGAGGAGATCTGAAGGAGGGGGGTCGCCAGACCTCCATCCCAAAATTTTTTTCCCTTATTTCTGCCGACTCCTCTGATCCGCCCCGCCGTTTCCCCGGCTTTTGGGTCCAAAGCTCCCCTCTCTCCCCGCCCCTCAACCCCCATTTCCTGGACCCATCGCCCATACCGGCCCCTTCAGCGCCCCGAGGAGAGGGATCTGAGGGCCTCCAGGACCTCCTCGACGTGGCCCTTGACCCGGACCTTCCTCCAGATTCGAGCGACCTTGCCATCAGGATCTACGATCGCCGTGCTCCGGAGAACGCCATCGTATTCCTTCCCGTACATCCTCTTCTTCCCCCAGGCGCCGTAGGCCTCCAGGACCCGGTGGTCGGGGTCGCTGAGGAGGGTCACCTCGAGCCGGTGTTTCTCCCGGAAGCTCCTGTGGCTCTTCGGCGAGTCGGGGCTCACTCCGAAGACCTCCGCCCCACGATCCCGGAACTCCTTGAGGCTCTCGGTAAAGTCGACGGCCTCCCGGGTACATCCGGAGGTGTGGTCCTTCGGATAGAAGTAGAGGACAACCCACCTTCCCGAGAGCTCTTCGAGGCATACCACTCGTTCATCCTGGTCGGGAAGGCAGAACCGCGGCGCAGCATCTCCTCCCCTGATCGTCATTCCTTCGTCGGTCATATCTTCACCATCCCATCTTCTGAGATCAGCCCTTATTTTATGCCATTTAAACGAATAACCCTTCTTATCCGGCGTCGTCCTCGTCGGAGGGGGTGGAGGTGGGAAGGGCTGAAAGGCTGGAGAATAGGCCCATCGTCGCCCCCGCCGGATCGGCTTTGAGAAGCCTTAACAAATGTTAAATAGAATTCCGTCGATCCTGTTGACCGGATGTACGAACCAGTCCTCCTCCAGATGGGCTCTGAATCCCTCCTCAGCAACATGTGGATCATCTTATTTCTCATCCTCTTCCTCGTCCCCATGCTCCAGAGGAGATACCTGGAGCAGAGCAGAAGGAGGCTCCTCGTCAAGATGGGCAAGAGGAGGAAGTCCGTCGTCGTTACCCTGATCCACCGGCAGGAGGTCCTGAGCTTCCTGGGGATACCCCTGGCGAGGTACATCGACATCGACGACAGCGAGCAGGTCCTGAGGGCGATAAGGACCACCCCCAAGGACGTCCCCATCGACCTCATCCTCCACACCCCCGGGGGGCTCGCCCTCGCCGCGACCCAGATCGCCCTCGCTCTGAAGGCCCACCCGGCTCGAAAGACGGTGATCATCCCCCACTACGCCATGAGCGGCGGGACCCTCATCGCCCTCGCCGTCGACGAGATCATCATGGACCCCCACGCCGCCCTCGGCCCCGTCGACCCCCAGCTCGGAGACCAGACCGGCTCCTACCCCGCCACATCCCTGGTGAGGCTCCTGGAGAGGAAGAAGATCGACGAGGTGGACGACAAGACGATCGTCCTCGCCGACCAGGCAGAGAAGGCCCTCCGGCAGATGGACGGCCTGGTGAAGACGATCCTGGACGGCAGGTGCGACGGGGATAAGGTAGCGCAGATCATCGAGGAGTTCGTCTCGGGGAAGTACACCCACGACCACCCCTTCCTCGCCGAGGACGCGAGGAGGCTTCTGGGGGAGTGCGTCAAGACCGACGTCCCCGCCGAGGTCTACGACCTGATGAAGCTCTACCGGATGGAGGTCGCGAGGCGGAGGCCCGGCGTCGAGTACGTCCCGGTGACGGGGAAGTAGAGCCCTCCGATCCTCCGGCAGAAGGACTTCCGTACCGTTTTCAGACGAACCGGTCCTCTAACCGGATCGCGTTCACCTCATCCTCCCGAGGTTGAGGACCTCGGGGGAAGAGCTGAGGGGGAGGGCGTACCCCGGCCTGATCGACCCAAGGCAGCTCCCGGACCCGACCGCTCCCCCGCCTTCGTAGGCGAGGTAGTCTCCGGAGACCGAGCTTCCGAAGACGGTGAGATCCAGCCTGTAAAGGGCGTTCTGATCCAGGAAGATCAGATCGAGGTTCACCCGCTGGCCGATGACGATCCCGCTGGCCCCGATCGTCAGATATCGGGCAGATGAGGCTCCTTGGGCCGCAGGTGCCGGGTCTTGGTGGAGCCACCAGACCATCGACTTTATCCCATCGTCCCTCGTCGGCCTCGGACCCGTCTCGACGGGAAGGAAGGTTGGAGCGGCTCCGGCGCCGCCGGGGGCCCCTCGGCCGAATATCACCCGATCGATCTGGCTGATATCTACCTCCACGGACGAGGACCTCCCGGTGGCCCCGTCTATCAGCACCAGGCTCCAGATCCCGGCGACGGTGGCGGGACCTGCCTCGGAGACCGGCGAGGTAGATCCGACTCCGGTGGTCGATTCGAGGGCCGGATCCGGAGAGGACCCCGCCGACTCCTGCTTCAGCCCCGTGGACGATCCCAGAATTAGAAGAAGAGCGGCCAGAGCTGCGACGACGACGCAATTTGATCTCATATTCAGTAACCCCCTTACAATCTATCCCTTCAAGGTTTAAAAAACAGCCGCTCCGTGGGGATCTTCTTTCCCTCAGATCATCCATCCGATGGCAGGGCCCGCTCCTCCACCCCTGTTCAGCGGCGGCGAGGGACGTACCTCTCCGGAACGGCTACGACATACGGTTTTTTTGAGATCAGGATCCAGAGCGCCCCTGAGGCGAGGCCGACGAGGAGGTTCATCATCCCCAGGACCTGGATCGGATCGGGCCAGTCCAGGGAGATCGTCGTCATCCCGACGCTCCCGGCGAAGATCCCGAAGAAGCTCATGAGGGCAGCCGCCGACCCCGTATCCCCCCTCTGCTGCTCCAGCATCAGGTTCGTTGCTGGCGTCCGGACCAGGCTCGAAGAGATCGTCGCCGGGAGGAGGGCCGCCGCCAATAGCCATGGGGCTCTCTCTCCAAAGATCGTGATCAAGAGGCCGCTTCCGGCGATCGCCCCGAAGGAGGCGGCGATGATCGACCTCCTCCGGCGTCTCCTGGAGATCCGCATGTAGATCATGGGGCCGGAGATCATCCCGACGGCGTTTGCTGCGAAGTAGTAGCTGTAGACCTGGGGGCTGAGGCAAAAGCCGTTTATGTAGATGTAGGACGACGCGGCTATGAAGGCCATCGAGGATATCCCCGGGAGGGAGAAGAGGAGGAGGAGGGAGGAGAAGCCGGGGTTCTTCGCTACCCCAAAGATCCGGCCGAGGGCCCCGAGGATGGGCCCCCCGCTCCGCTCGCCGATCGTCTCCTCCAGCGCCAGGCTCCCCAAAAGGGCGATGAGGCCGATGAGGGCGAGGGCCCAGAACGCCCCCCTCCAGGAGACGAACTTGAGGAGGATCGCTCCGAGGACGGGGGCCGCCACCGGCGATATCAGAACCATCGACTGGACCATCGCCAGGATCGGCTCCCTCCTCTTGCTCTCGTAGACGTCCTTGACCATGGCAGTGGCGACGGCGAAGGCGCCGCTCCCCCCGACCGCCTGGAAGATCCGGAAGGCTATCAGCTGATGAATGTCGCCGGAGGCGGCGCAGCCGAGGCTCGCCGCCGTATATATCGAGAGGGCCGCGAGGAGGACGGGCCTTCGGCCGTACCTGTCGCTGAGGGGGCCCCAGAAGAGCGTCCCCGCACCGAAGAAGACGAAGAACAAAATTAGGGTCAGGTTCGCGAGGTCCGCCGAGACTCCGAAGTAGAGGGCCATCCCGGGGAGGGCGGGAAGGTAGAGGTCGGTCGAGAGGGGGACGAAGGCGCTGAGGAAGGTGATGAGGGCGACGAGCCCCTTATCTCCGAGATACCTCTGGCTTCGGGCGGAGGAGGGGTCGGTCATGGCGGGTCTCTGGACGATTGTTCCAAAGATTTCTGTGGCTTGGGCCCCGTCTCCGATAAAGCCAACTCTTCGTCCCAGGATCGATCTTCTCGCAACTTCTACCCGCCTCCGCCTCAGTCATCGGCTATCCTTTCGCGTTATAAAGATGGCGAGGAGGGGATCCCTCCCAAGATTCTCTTTATTGGGCGGTTCTGTTCGGCCTTTGTCCCTGGTGGCTGCTTTCCACCAGCCCGACAACTACATGCCCTAAAAGCCCCCGAAAATAACCATGGTCCATGTCGAAGTGACAAAGCAGGACGTAAGAGACCTCTCGGCGGAGGTGAAAAACCTGCCGGGGGCACTGTTCGGCGGGAGCGGACCCCTCCTCCGCCCCTTCCTCCCGAGGCTCGAAGAGCTCCTCCCGCCCGAGAAGAGGGGCCGGGGGAATAACTACATCTCCTCGACCCTCAAGGCCCACGTCGACGCCGTCGAGGCCGACGCTGACCAGATCAGGATCGAGAGCGAGGGACGGGCCGTCGAGATCACCCGGGCCGAGCTGGCGGCGATCCTGGAGGAGAAGTTTCCGACCCTTTCCCACCAGAGCCTCAACCTGCCGGGCCTCCTCTTCCTCCAGTCCGGCCCGGTCCTCCAGGCCTGCACCCTATCGAGGCTCGCTCGCGACCACGGGGTGAGGGTGCCGGGAGGTCGGCGGACCCTCCGATACGTCTTCCACGCCACCGTCGTCTCCATCGGCGCCGACCGCGATTGCGTTCGGATCGAGTTCGACCTCGACCGCCTCCCCGGCCTATCCGGCGGCTGAGCCGCTGGAGGGCGGAGCCGTCGGAGGAGCGGCGGCCGGGAGATCCGCCGGCTAGACGATCAGGTGGCGGAGCTTCAGGAGGTGCTTCGGGTTCTGCCGGACTAGGACCTTCAACAGCCCCCTCAGGTCCAATTCTGCGACGTCGATCCCGTCGAGGGAGTGGATCAGCCGATTGAGGTCGTCGTCGGTTAGTCCGACGAAGAACTCCTTGACGGCGAAGTTCCTGGTGATCAACTTACCGATCGTCTCCCTCCACCTATTCTCGTAGATCTGGAGGGCTTTCTTATCCACCTCGCCCTTAGGGACCAGCTCCGCCGCGATCTCGCCCGCCATCGCCCCTGCCCTCATGGCGTTTATGATCCCGCCGCCGGTGATGGGGTCGGACTGGCGGGCGGCGTCCCCGACGAGGATCACCCCGTCGGCGACGGTCTGGTCGATCGGCCCCGAGACGGGAACCCCGCCGACGACCATCTCCAGGACCTTCCCCTCAGGGAGGTTATTCTTCATGAAGTCCCGGAGGAGCCGGATCGGCGTCCCCGAGTCGGCCTTCGACCCCAGAACCCCGATACCGACGTTGGCAAGCCCCTCCCCCTTGGGGAAGGACCAGACGTACCCGCCGGGGGCGATCTCGTTTCCGAGGAAAAATTCGCAGTAATCGTCGTCGATTTTATCATCCTGGACGAGGAACTGGGCGCAGGTCTCGATGTCCTTGGCCTTGAGGGCGGTATCGATTCCTCCCCAGCGGCCGACCTTCGACTCGACGCCGTCGGCGCCGACGACGAGGGGCGCCTCCACCCTGAGGCTCTCGCCGATGAACTGGGCGGAGACCCCCGAAGGGACGCCATTTTCCATCAGAAGGCCCAGGGCCCTCGTCTTCACCATCACCTTCGCCCCCGCCTCCGCCGCTTCTTGCGCCAGGGCCCGGTCGAAGACCTTCCTCTCCAGGACGTAGCCGACCTCTGCCCCCGCCCTGTCCTCGGAGATGACGATCTCCGTCCCGTCGGGCCCCCGGATCCTCGCCCCCTTCACCTCGGCGGAGATCCAAGTGGGGTCCGGGTCGACGAGCTTCTTGAGGGCTGCCTTGCTCACCCCTTCGGCGCACCGGACGGGGTCGCCGATCTCCTGCCTCTTCTCCAGCAGTACCACCTCGAGGCCAGCTTCGGCCGCGGCCTTCGCCGTCATCGAGCCGGCGGGACCCGCCCCCACCACCACCAGGTCGCAGTTCACGTCTTCGCCTCCTTCACCAGCTCCAGGGCCCCCAGGGGGCAGATCTTGGCACACCGGCCGCAGCCCGTGCAGCCGTCGCCCACCTCGATCCAGGTCTCCACCAGCTCCAGGGCGGCGACGGGACAGACCCCGACGCAGGCCCCGCAGTAACCGCATTTGTATCTGTTGACCGTAAGCATTGGTCCATCCCTCCTCAGCGGACCACCTTGAACTCCTCGATCTCCTGGCACCGGACCTCGGATATATCCATGCCGGAGACGAGGGCGCCAGCCGGCCCCTCCTTCATCAGGCTCAACAGCTCCCCCACCTTCTTCCTCTCCCCCTGGAGAAGGGCCTCTACGCCGCCCCCAGGAAGGTTCTTGACCCAGCCCTTCACCCCCAGCTCCGCGGCCTGGCTCCTGGTGAAGCTCCTGTACCCGACGCCCTGGACCCTCCCGGATACCCGGACCCTGACACAAATCATGGGGTCACCTCCGGATCCCGGAGAGGAGTTCCTCCAGGGCGGCCCTCTGATCCTTCGCCTTGACGATCCCCGAGGCGAGGAGGACCCCCTCCGACCCGAGATCGAGGGCCGCCCGGAGGTCCTCGCCCCTGCTGATCCCGGCGCCGCACAAAACCCCGACGGAGGGCTCGATCCCCTTCACCGCCTCGACGGAACCCGTTACAACGCCGGGGTCGGCCTTGGAGACGGGGATGCCACTTCCGATCAGCTCGGGGGGCTCCACCGCCACGTAGTCGGGCTTGAGGGCGGCGGCAGCCCGGGTGGTGGCTACGTTGTTGGTGCAGACTATGGTGGCGATCCCCGCCGCCCGACAGGCCGAAAGGGACGCCTCGATCTCGGCTAGTCTAAGCCTCCTCTCCGAATGGTTTATGAGGGTCCCGACGGCCCCTGCGGCCTTGACGGCAGCGGCAGTGATGGAGCCGGTGTATCCACCGAACCCGACCCCGTCGACGTGCTGGGCGTAGACGGGTATCGAGACGTCCTCCGAGATCAGCCGGATATCCGGGGCCTGGACCGCTACGGCGATCTCGACGTCGTACTGATCTCTCGCCTCCTCACAAATCCGGGAGAGCTTCAGGGCCTCTGCCCCCGTAGCCTCCGCGTAGGTCTTGAAGTTGAGCACAACCTTTGTCATGATCATCACCCCAGGCCGAGATTCGCGATGTAGGGATATCGAGAACCGGGCCCCTTTGATGTTTCATCCTCGGCTCCGAGTCGCCTCTTCTGAGATAAAATCGTGATGGTGCGAACTGTGGAAGCCGACGAACGCAGAGGCTAGGCCTCAGCCATCGAAGATCGCCCATTCTGAGGGCCCCTCAAAGGATGACGCTGGTCTTGAGGATGTACTTGATCAAATCTTCTGAAAGCTTCGTCTCTCTTTTTATCAAAGTTACAGCTTCATCTATTTTGCGCCCCTCCGAGATCAGTTTGGATAATCTCTCTATGACGCCCTCGTCGATCTCGTAGTACTCGTCGATATCCTTTCGGTGACCCCAGACGTCCCCCCTCAAAAGCTCCACCCCCTGGATCTCCAGGAACTGCCGGGCCGCCTTGGACATCGTCCTGTAGTAGGATGGGGGGGTCTGGACGGTCCGGATCCTGGGGCACCTCTGGATGAGGGTCATCACGTCCATATTCGACGGCCTGAAGGCGAGGTGGATCATCTGCTCGTTGGGGTTAAGCTCCGGGATCTCCTCTTTAGAACTCACTACCCTCAATCTCATGGTGCATAGAATGATCTTAAAATATTTATACATAGTGGTTATGATTTATCCCGAGATCCTCTCCCCATCGAAGGAAGGACGTATTTTAGATAATATCCACGTTCGCCCGCCAGCTGGAGAGATTATATCGCAAGTCCTCGGGGCCGATGAAGGTTCCTTCAGCCGGAGAAAAAAGAGATGGCGGTCTTTCGATCTTTAAGGGCCGGCCCCCGAGGGATCACGGCCTGAGCCCATCCCTTCCGGCTACCCCTCCGGCCTGGGCCTGGAATTGAAGGAGGAGATCGCCCTCGCGCAGCGGGCGAGGCAATCTTTCGCCATCGTCTGGCTTGGCCATGGGCCGAGGCCGCAGTCCGGCCCCGCGTACCTCACCCGATCTCCGAAGAGCTGAAAGGCCGCAGCGAGCCTCTTCTCCATGAGGTCAGCAGACTCGGCGGAGAAGACCTCCCGCTTCAGCCTTTCGGGGTCGAGCCAGAGGTTCGTCTCGAGCCGGTCGTTCAGCCTCGCCACCATTCCGTCGATGTCGGTCCTCGCGATCCCGACCCGGAGGAAGGCTCCGTTCTCCTCCAATACCTTCCGATCGACGAGCCTCAGGTAGTCGGGGTTTGCTGCCGACTCGACCCCGATGACGTTGATCCCGGGGACGCCAGCGCAGAGCTCCGCCATCAGGGGGGAGTGAAGGTGGACTTCGCAATCGGTTCCCCCACAGGGGCGGGCGGCGATCTCCAGGGCTTTTTTTATATCGTCATAGTCGAAGACGACGTTTGGACTGATCCCAAGGCTCGGCTCGTCGATGGAGACGACGGCGACCTCGAAGTGGCGGCTCTTCTTCGCCATCTCGACAAACCTTCCGACGCTTTTTGCGAGGTTATCGAGGATGTCGCGGTAGTCAGTGGCACCAAACCGGGAGATGTAGAGTTCGACGGGGCCTGTGACGCATACCCGAGCGGATAGCTGCTCACCAACCCCCCCCCTCCTCCGCCCCAGGGCCTCCAGGGCCTCCAGCTCCAGGATCCGGGCCTCCCCCGCCCGGACGAGGTAGGGGCTCTCCGACCTCTTGGGGTCTTCGATCGGGTCCATGAACATCCGGATCATGTCCCGGAACTGGGGGTAGGTGGGCCTCTCCACACCAGCCTCGATCTTCTGAACCATGGCGTCCTTCACCAGTCCCAGGTAAGAATCGCCCTCCGGAAGCTTCTCCCGGCTCATCCCCGCCGGGAGGGGGTAGCTTCCTATGTCGTCGAAGATGATCTCTGGCCCGTCATCCATCCTCTCACCTCCCTATCCCCGGAAGAGCTCCGAGAGCTTCTCCTTGAAGAACCCGTACTCCCCGGCGATGAGGTCGAACCTCTCCCCCATGCCGTCGAGGCGGGACAAACCGGCGGGGACCGGCGGCTCGAGGCCGACGGCCCGGACCACCTCCTCGGGGAACTTGGCGGGGTCGGCGGTCTCGAGGGAGACGGAGGGGCTCCAGTCCTCTACCTCCTTCAGGTAACGGGCGAGCCCCGCCCAGCCGACGGCGCCGTGGGGCTCTAGGAGGGCGTCAAACCTGTTGTACGCCTCGGAGATCGTCTCCCGCGTCTCGGCGTCGGTGACGGATTTGGCGAATATATCCCGCCTCATCGCCTCGATCTCGGGGGCCCGGACGACCCGGCCGGCCTCGTCCATCGAGCCGCCGTAGAGCCAGAAGACCCGGGCCAGGTTACTCGGATGGCCGACGTTCATGGCGTTGGAGATGCACTTGACCGAGGGGCTTATCGGCCGGTAGTCGCCGGTCTCCATGAACCGCGGGAACTCGTCGTTCTCGTTGGTCGCTACCACGAATTTGTGGACTGGCAGGCCCATCCTCATGGCGAGGAGCCCCGCCATGACGTTTCCGAAGTTGCCGCAAGGGACGGAGAAGACTACCTCCCGGTCGGGGGCTGCCACCCTCGACCAGGCGTAGAAGTAGTAGATCGATTGCGGAATCAGCCGGCCGATGTTGATGGAGTTCGCGGACGACAGATTGAGGCCAGCGAAGTCGGGGTCGACGAAGGCCTGCTTCACCATAGCCTGGCAGTCGTCGAACTTGCCGTCGACGGCGAAGACGGTGACATTCCTCCCCAGGGTCGTCATCTGCTTTCGCTGCCGTCCGGTAACCTCCTTCTCCGGGAAGAGGACGACGACTTTGATGTTATCCAGGCCGTAGAAGGCGTGGGCTACGGCGCTTCCGGTGTCCCCGGAGGTGGCGGTCAGGATCACCATCGACCTCCCCTCCTGCTTGAGGAAGTACTGCATCAATCGGCCCATCAGCCGGGCGGCGAAGTCCTTGAAGGAGAAGGTGGGGCCCTTATCCAGCCGAAGGACGTACTTCTCGTCGTAGACCTTCTCGATGGGCACGGGAAAGTCGTAGGCGTCCCGCAGGATCGCGACGAGGTCGTCTTTGGGGATGAGGTATCCCAGGTAGGGGCGCATCACGGAAAGGGCGATCTCGGGGTACTCCATCCCTGGGAAGCGGGCGAGCTCCTCCTTCGGGATCTGCGGGATCTCCAGGGGGACGTAGAGCCCCTTGTCGGGGGCCTGGCCCCGGAGGAGCGCCTCCTTGAAGTCGAGGAGCTCGGGGTGGCCGTTGGTGCTGGAATACATTATCTTGTTCATAGTCGCTGGGGGATAGGCAGGGATCGTCCTTAAACTTTGTCAGGGTCGGGGGCGGGGTCGGCGATAGGACGCATTGCTGGTCGGCGGGGTTAAGCTCCGACAAAGCCGCAATCTAAAAGCGACCGCTACTTCTGACATGGGTAGATCTGCTGCGCGGAGAGGTGCGGCGGCGGGGATGGGCGGCAGTCTCCAGGGGGATCAGCCCCAGCTACTCCTCGACTCAGGAGAGGTCGGAAGAGAGAGCGAAGCCAATTCTCCGACCAGGGATCTTCATCAAAGGATTTCCGCAATGATACTCTATGAGATGGATCCCCACGATCAATGCTCATTCAATGCTCATCTCCTCCCGTCATTCGTCTCAGAGTGACAAAACGCTTAAGGACTATTAGTCCCATAAGTGGGATTGATCCTACATGCCGTTCACCAGAGTCGACGACAAAGGGAGGGTGGTTCTTCCCAATGAGCTGCGGCGGAAGCTCGACATAAAACCGGGAGACGAGTTTGCTGTGGAGGAGTTGGCGCCTGATTCGGTCATCTTGAAAAAGGTGGATTTGAGGTCGCTAATGGAGGAGATGATCAAGAAGGCCAGGACTGTGGATCTGGACAAGCTCGAAGCAGAGATCGAGGAAGAGGCAAATAAGCTTGCCAAGCAGAAGTATAAGGTTCTTAATTGACACCAACCTTTTCATAGCAGCGGTCAAGGGCAGAAGGACGAGGAGCACCGAGCTTTTGTTGATGCTCCTCGATGGGCCGATAGAGCTGGTGGCAGATGATATCCTGATATCGGAGTATGCCAGATATGCCAGAAGTTTCGAGGCAGATCAATTCCTTGAAATTCTCCTGAAGAAAGTGGTCGTAATCGAGCAATCTATTGAAGACGTTTTGAAGTGCAAACCATTCTTCCCTCCTGACGAGGGCGCAGATATCGTTCATGCCGCAACCTGCCTTCACGGGAAGGCGATTCTGATAACAAACGACTCCCACTTCCACCGGATAAGAGATGAAGGGCTGATAGAGGTGTGGAGCATCTCCGAGGCGATGCGGAGGCTACTTGATCGGAGCTGATTCTCGGGGCTCGGGAAACCAGGAGGTGGATGTAGCGGCGGCTTCTCGCTCTACTTCCACCGGCACTCCATGAGGACGGCGGAGCAGGAGGAGATCGCGAGAGAGGACGGGGCCTCCGTTCTCAAGGATGAGAACGGGGGGCTCGTCCTGTCGTCGTCGATAAGGGTCAGATGCCCCCTGATGGGCGTGTCGGATACGCCGTCGCGGGCCTTTCGGCCTTCCTCCCGCCGCCTGCGGGTCGAGGGCGCCCGAGGATCGATCGGCCGGGAGATGGGCGGCGTGGATTCGGGGACGGCGGGGGGGGATGCGCGCGACCGGCGCGGTGGTGGGGATGGGCGACGGGGGGGAGGCTGATTGCCTAGCGCTTGGGGTGGGGGATGAGATCAGCCCGGTGGGGCTCCCCGGCTTTCTCAACGGTCTCAGGGTGATCTTCGGCTTCTTTTTCGTCCTCGCTCTTGCGAACCTAGTTCTGATTATTATAGTGGGGCGGTAGGGTAAGGTATACGCTTGATTGAAGTTGAGTAACTTCTGCAAAAGATTCACGCAGAAAACAGCAAATGAATCCTATGCTCAAAAACTGGTTTAGGCTTTCGGTGAGCTATTTTATCGAGATAATGATAATTAATATAGGAGCAACGCTCTGCAGAGTGATGCAGCTTATTCTACAAGTAATAAGGCAGTTAGCAATAGAATTATAAATCATTAAAGCAAATACTTCACAATAGTTAGAAGGATGGTATAATTATGGTGGAAACAAATGAGCGGAGAATTTACGGAAGTGTGATACAAAGAAGTTTAATTCCCCAGAATTTGGGAGGCATCCTAAACATTGCGACGGTGCCAATCGATGAAATCGATAGATCGTATCTTGAGAGCGATAGTCAAGACAAATTCCGCCGTTTAGTAAGCCAAATAACGGGTGTACCCGTTGAATCGATGATTGATGAGCGACAGTATCAACAGCTAACCAAGAGATTCTTAGACAGACATTTTCTGGAGGATTTTCTTCACGCCACACGATGGGATTTTTTCTATTATGATGAGTTTATTTTAGAGCTTAAAAAGATAGAGATTCCTGAGAATAGTTCAATGTTACTCGCTTCACATGCTTTATCACTCATGGCGTCCCCGATAACGGGAAGCCATTGGGTGTCTCCGTTTACCCCGTTTTCATCTAAGCGAGTTAAAAGACATTATGATATAGCCATGGAGAATGAAGCTTTAGAACTCGGAATCAAATGTTTTTTAAGTGCACTACTGCCAGATGAGCGAGTGCGAAGCTTTGTTCACTCAGCGTTGAGTTACGATATTCCTAGTGGGCAAAGCCCAGAAATCGATTCGGATAGTCTCCTAACTCTATTCGAAAATAGCAAGAAAGTTTGCTTAGCCCCCATGGTTGCTGGTGGTGTTGCTTCAATACCCCTACTTACCCAAGGAAGCTATGTAGCTGCATTGCTCTGCGCAGGGACGGGAGCGGCCATTACACTTATTCTTATTGGGACTGTATCTGTTGCGGATTATTTAGTATACTATCTTCTACACAAGCGAAACGCAATCGATCAGGTTGGGTGAACGAATTAAATCGGATGTAAATAACTAAAAGTTATTCGAGTTCGGACTTAGTAAAAATGCACTCCCCCTCCACCGTCACCCTCTCCGGCAAGCTCGCAAACCGCGCCCTCAGGATGAGGTCCGCCAGCTCCTCGCGCATCACTTTCTCTATCCCCACGATGGAGGTGGTGGGCCGGGGGTTCACGTCCACGACCCGGGGGAGGTCGCCGACGACGAGGTCGATCCCGGCGTAGCCTCGCAGGCCCAAGGCCAAAGCCGCCATCTTCGCCGCCCTCAGGATCTCCTCCTCCCGGTCCGTATGGTAGGGGACGATCCCGCCCTGGTACTCGAACCCCGCCTCGATGCTGACGAGCTGCTTATTTATGGTCAGAGGAAGTACCCGGTCGCCTGCGGCGATGAGGCTGACGCTGAGGGCCTCGCCCTCGCGGTACTTCGTCGCGATCCGGTCGCCCAGGTACTCCGGGAGCTCGTCGACAAGCTCTATCCTCTCTGAGCCGCAGCCGAACTGGGGCTTGAGGACGAAGGGGCCTCGGTCCTTGGGGTCGACTACCTCAACGACGGGAACCCCCGCCTCTTCCAGGCGGTGGGTGCAGGCGAGCTTGTCGGCACAGAGCCTCGCGGTGGCGGGGGAGGTGCCGAGGTTTATGGTGCTATTTTCTAGGATCTCAAGAAATCCGGGGAGAAGCTCGTCGGGGGAGATCACAAGCCCCGCGTCAGCGCCCGAGCTGGCGAGGAGCGCCTCGAAGTCCTCATCGCACCCGCCGAGGTGAATCGCCCGACCGGCGGCGATGGCGGGCCCCGCCGTCGGGTATACGACCGCGTGGCCGAGCCGCTCGAAGCTTTTGGCGAGGATCGTGAGCATCGCCCTCCCCTCGACAGCGTAGGTCCCCGGAAGGCCCGTGGCGACGGCGTACTCGGCGATCAGAATCTTCATGATCTCATGGCCCTCGCTGCTTTCTTCTGCTGCTTCTGGTCGGGATCTTCGGCTCTTCTCTCAGTACTGCCTCGCGAGAAGGGCGCACCTCTCGGTCTTGGCGCCGCAGACGATGCAGCTTCTCTCGTGCTTCTCAGCGGACCGCCAAGGCTCGCCGAGGACGGCGGCTCCGACCTCGTCCTCTATCCAGTGGCCGCACTCCTCCGAGCCGCACCAGCCGACCCGGGCGACGCCGGCCGCGGTCTGCTCTCTCGCCTCCTCCACCGTCTCGCAGTCCTTCACCTTGCTCGCGAGGAAGGCCTGGGCCTTCGTCAGCATCGCCTCGGTGAGGTCGGCGGCCTCCGCCTGGATCGAGGAGAGGAGACCGTCCAGGGGGACGGTCAGCTTTTTGCCGTCCCTTCTTGCCAGGACCGCGACCCCTTTCTCGATGTCCCGGGGCCCGATCTCGATCCGGATGGGGACCCCCTTCATCTCCCACTTGTAGAACTTGGCTCCAGGCCGCTCGTCGCTCTCGTCGATGGCGGCCCGGATCCCGGCCTCCGCGAGCTTCGCTTTGATCTCCCGAGAGACCTCCAGGGTCCTCTCCTTATCCTTGAAGAGGATCGGGACGATGACCACCTGGACTGGAGCCACCGACCAGGGGAGGACGAGCCCCCGGTCGTCGCCGTGGACCGATATGAGCGCAGCGATGCACCTCTCGGAGACGCCGTAGCAGGTCTGGTTTGCAAACTCCTGCTCACCGGCCTCGTTCTCGAAGGTGATCCCATAGGTGGTGGCGAAGTTCGTCCCCAGGAGGTGGGCGGTCCCGATCTGAAGCGTCCTCCCGTCCGGCATCACCGTGTCGAGGGCGATGGAGTAGTCCGACCCAGGAAACTTGTCCCAGGAGGGCCGCCTCGCGAAGAGGAAGGGTATGGCCAGGCGGCGGTAGAACTCGGCGTAGATGGTGAGAGCCGCCTCCACCTGCTCCGCCGCCTCCTCCCAGGATGCGTGGACGGTGTGGGCCTCCTTGAAGGAGGTGATCTCCCGGAGCCTTATGAGGGGTCGCGTATGCTTCGTCTCGTACCGGAAGGTATTGACGATCTGGTATATCTTCAGGGGTAGGTCGGCGTGGCTTCTCACCCAGAGCTTGAAGATCGGGTAGATCGCCGTCTCGCTCGTCGGCCTGAGGGCGAGCTTGATATCGAGGGGGGAGGTCCCGCCGTGGGTCACCCAGTACACCTCGTCCTCGAAGCCCTTGATGTGCTCTGCCTCCTTCATGAACTCCGTCTCGGGGATAAGGAGGGGAAACTGGGTCTCCTGATGGTCGGGGTCCAGGAGCTCTCTCATCAGGTCGTAGACGTTCCTTCTGAGGGCGAAGCCGAAGGGATACCAGACGCACATCCCCTTGACGGGATACCGCACGTCGATGATCTCCCCGGACTTCAAGAGCTCGTGATACCATTCGCTGAAGTTCTCTTTTCCCGGTAGTTTGGCCTCGGTCATTCGATCACCGATAACGATTGCGAATCAACAATGGGTTGGACGAAGGGCTGGACGACGACGGGAGTTATGAAGGCCTCGATCGCCGCAGCGATGAAGAGGAGGAGGGCGACCCACCGGAGGAGGCGGATCCCCGCCAGGAGCTCCCCCTCCAGGTCGACCCTCCTCCCGAGGAGAGTCAGGATCATGAGATGGCCGAGCCGGAGCCCTACCGCGATGGAGAGGAGGACGGTGGGAAGCTCGATTATGCCGTGGGGGAGGATCGCTACCAGGACGAAGGTGGCTCCTCCGGCCAAGATCGCCTGATGGACGACGAGGCCGACGACGGCCCCGTTGAGGAGGGCGACGACGGCGGGGACTATCCCAAACCCCACCCCCAAGAGGAGGGCCAAAGCCGACGCGAAGAGGTTGTTCAGGAATATCGCCAGCATCATCTTAGGCGGGCTCAGGGCGAGGATCCACTCCAGCTTATCTGCGACATCTCCAACGTAAGCAGCCGCGAGGCTCGGATCCCTGACCGAGACGACGAAGCCTAGGACGGCCGCCGCGAAGAAGAGGCAGAACGAGAGAATTATGTAGGGACGGATGGACCTGAGGTACGTAGCGTCTTCTTTCCAGTTCAATCGAGACCTCCTCCCCAGTCACCCTCCGACATCGTATAAGATTCTGGCGATTTTATCGATGGCTGAGGGGTCAGATATCCCCCTAGCCGGTCCAGGCTCCCGCCAAGTAGCTCACCCCGAAGAGGACGAGAAACCCGCCGCAGAGGGCGAGGGTCCTTCTGTAGTTCGCCTCGGATAAGAAAGTCCTTCCCTGGTGGAGGCTCGTCGAGACGAAGGTGTACCACCCGAAGTCCGCGCCCCAGTGGCCGATCATGAAGATCGTGGCGAGGAGGAGCCCCTCCCGGAGCTCCGCCAGGACTAGGGCGGACCCGATGGATAGCCACCAGACCCAGAAGTAGGGGTTGGCGACGCTGGTGAGGGCCCCCGCAAGATAAGGGTTTGACGAGGCGCCCCCGGAAGAGATCTCCATGGTGGCGGTTCTGCTCCCCTTCAGCGTCAGAAGGCCGAAGAGGACGAGGGCGGCCCCGCCGATGACGGCGACGACGCCCGTGTGCTCCTCCGCCACCGATGCCAGCCCCACCACTATGAGGAGGAATACGACAACCTCGGCGAGGGCGTGGCCCATAGCCACCTTCGGCCCCATCTTCCAACCCCTCTGGAGGGAAGAGTTTATGGTGGCGACGAGGGTGGGACCGGGGGCCAGGGCACCCGTAAGCCCGATGGTGAAGGCCAGGATCAACGTCTCGAGCGCACCGTCCATATGAACCCCTCAACCCTTCCATTATATCTGAACCTTTCGACCTGGATAGGTCGGAAGAAATCCCAATTCCGATGGTCAGATCCCAATAATCAGCCTTTTTTGGCGAGAATTTCCTCCATCCAAATCCAGAATTGGTAAAAGATTCCCGATAGAACCTCGCTAAAATGTTGGATGGAATTTAAGGTCGATAGAAATCGGCCTGCTGAGAGAATCCCCATGGACCGGTCGGGATTTGAACCCGAGGCCTCTACCATGCCAAGGTAGCGATCTACCCCTGATCTACCGGCCCGCTGGGCGGGGCTTACGCAGACCTATCAAATAAAGATGTCGGTGACGAGGCCGCCTGGCGTGGCGGGCCGCCCCTCCTGCCGCTACCTCTTCAGGGTCGACTGGACCGTCTCCACCGCCGTGACGACGGGCCTGCCCCAGCGGATGCCGTTGAGGAGGTCTTTGACCGTCATCTCCTCGACCTTCGGGTAGTTGAGAAGCTTCTCATAATCCTTGGTGACGGCATAGTTGTAATGGCCGTAGGCGACGGTCACGCCGTAGGCTAGGAGCTTGTGGGCCCGCCGGGGGGAGGTGTAGACCGCCTGACGGGGGTCGTAGACGGCGTCGGCCCCGATCTTGAAGAGCTTCACCGAGAGATCGTAGTCATCCAGGAGGGATATGTCCCGGTGCCCCCCCGCCCGCTGGTAAGTCTCCCTCCTAATGGCCATGTTGGATCCTATCATGTAGCAGAAGTTGAAGGCTTTGAGGAGCTTGTAAGAGCTCCGCCAAGCCCTGAGGATCTCGGTCCTGAGGTCCCTGTCCTGGAATATCACGGGCCCCGTGCTCGCCTCGTGGTCCTCCAGGTTTCGGGAGACGACCTCCAGCCAGCTCTTCGGAAAGGCGGTATCGGCATCGGTGAAGGCGAGGGTGCCGCCGGAGGCGGCCCAAGCCCCGTCCCTCCTGGCTCCGCCGATCCCGGGGTGGGTCTGGGATATCACCCTGTCAGCGTGCTTTTCGGCGATCTCGACGGTCCCGTCATCGGAGCCCCCATCGACTACCACGATCTCGAAGTTCTCTCTTCCCAGAGACTGGCCTGCAAGGGACCGCAGAGTCGCCTCGATCTGCTCCGCCTCGTTCAGCGCTGGAACGATGACTGATATCATTCAACATACCTCTGACCGAATAGGTCGGATAGGCCATCAGATAAAGGGCCGAAGCCGCCGCCACCGCCAGCGATAGCTGATATAGCCGGGCTGCTGCGAGGGCGAATACCACCGAAAGGGCTGCAAGGCCCCCCAGCATCAAGAGGCCGTTCTTCTGTCCTACCCTGGTCACCGTGGTGGTAGTTGACCCCAGATCTTCGACGTAATCCACTATCTGATGGGCTATAAGGGCTTCGCATCCGACTATGAAGAAGAGGAGAGATATCAAGATTGTCCCTCGGGAGATCTCCCCCCCCACGAGGAGGATACTCGACAGGAAGGGAAGGGCTCCGAACATCAGACCGTGGCTTGCGGCGTCCCAGAGATATCGCTCCTTCAGCCGGATCCGACTTGCGGAATAGGCGGTCATGAGCAGAAGGTTGACGACGATGAAGAGGGTGCCGGTCGGGCTGAGGCGGATGGAGAGGACGAGGGGGACCGATACGAGGAAGGTCATAAGCAGGACGACACCCCTCCCGTCAACCCTGCCCGCAGCCAGGGGGTTCTTCCCGGAAGCCACCTTTTGGCGGTTCTGCCTATCTATATCGGCGTCAAAGTAGTTGTTGACGACGAAGGCATAGCTTATCATAAAGAAGTAGGCTATGAGAACGACGATCGTCTGAGCCGAGTCCCCACCGGCAAGGAGGGCCCCCGCCAGCGGAAATAGCGGATAGAACTTGATCCAGTCTCCTATGCGAAGCATCCTCAGGTAATCGATCATCTCTTGTCTCCCTCCCCGGATGGAAAGACTGGATCTCCCTCCTTCCTTATCAACCTTTTCGAATCCAGCGACTCCATTGTGAGCCGCCCTTCCCCCCATCCAGAATCCTTCGGGCCCTTTATCTCTTCCAGGCAGAACCTTTATACATCTTTCAACAACGATGTATCCGATATCATGAGATCGTGGTACATCCTTCTGGTCTCTTCCCTAATCTTCTCCGCCACCGCCCTGGATGGCGAGGACTATCTGGAGGTCATCGGACCCTCTGGGAGGATAGCTGGCGCTAACTACTCCGAATATGGACCCGGCTTCCAGGAGTTTGTGGCCGAAGCTCCCGGTGGGCGGAACCCGTCGTCGTATCCGGCGTACCTCATCGACTTTCTGGAGAGGAATACAAAGGCCCCAGGGGCGAACTACAGCCACTACTCTCCTGCCTTCGACCAGTTTATGAACATGAGCGATGGAAGGAGGATGGACGTTTCGATATACCCCGAATATCTCAGATGGTTTCTGAATGACACCCCCGAAAGCTTCAGGACGAACTACAGCCACTATTCCCCCGCCTTCGAAGATTTCATGAATATGAGCGGTAGAAGGCAGCTGAACCTCTCATCGTACCCCGAGGGTCTCAGCCGGTTTTTGAGCCGATAGACCTGGCCGGGGCGGAGGCGGCATAGTACAGGCCCAGACCTGTGAGGTCGAGCTGTCAGCTGCCCCCTCCCTCATCAGCGTCACTGCCGAAAAGCCCCCGCCCCCCTGCCCCTCGATCTGCGGGAGATCCCTTATTCATCTGCCGACAGACCTCGGCATCAGCGGGCCTCCAGCCCCAGGGCTTCCATCCTCGACCTTATCCGGCGGAGCCTCTCTTCGATCACCTCCATCTCCAGCTCGAGGAGACGGACCTGATCATCCATCCGCGCCTTTCCTTCCGGCTCCAGGCCGGGGGACGGGCTCGTCTCCGTGCCGCCCTCTCGGAGGAGGTAGCTTCCCCCCTCGATCCTGATTCCCAGGCCGTAGACCAGGGCGGAGGCGACCTTCTTCCTCCCGCTTCGGAGGTCGTTCCAGAAGGCCTTGCGGGAGACGCCTACATAGAGGGCGGCCTCCTGCTGCTGCAGCTCCAGAAGGTCTACGAGGCGGATCGCCTCCAGCTCCTCCAGGGTGACCATGACGGCCTCCCCCTTCGACCCCCCCTCCGGCTCAAAACGCCTCGTTTCGGGGATCTCCGTTATCCATCGCTGACCGCGACGCCTCCCTCTGCATGGCCTCATAAAAGGCCGTATCTGGGACGATGTATATCAGCATTTCCCGGCTTCAAGGAAATGTTTAAATATTAGGTCTCATAAGAGATTTAATTGTAAGCGCCGTTTAACGGCAGAGGAGCCGTCTATAAAAGACGAAGAAGGTGGATGATATATGCCAGGCGGAGATGGAACGGGCCCCTCTGGATTCGGACCTCGAACCGGGAGGGGGATGGGATACTGCTCGGGGTTTGACGCCCCTGGATGCCTCAGAGCGGGGTATGGAAGGTCTTTTGGCGCAGGCAGAGGCGGTGGCCCAGGCCGGGGTGGAGGAAGAGGCAGATGCATCAGACTATGGTCCAGGTGGACGGCACCCATTGGCGCCTTTGGACCTTATCCTGCCTCTGCCCCATCCCCCGAGGTGGAGATGGCCGATCTGGAAGGCATGGCGGAGAGCCTCGAGGCCCAGCTGAAGAGCATAAAAGCCAGGATGGAGGAGCTGAAATCCCAGAAGTGATCTCCTCCGCCACCTACCAAGCTATATGCATTTTCAGTTTTTTATAATCTTTTTCTGTTTTCCCACCTGATCCTGCCGATTCTTCATGGACCCTTTCGCGCCTCCGGCTCGAGATCGATCATATCCCAGATCTTCTTCATATCCAGGAACGTCTCCGTGGCCGAGGCAAGCTCGTCGTAGCCGTCGCCCGCCATCGCCGATCCCCGGACCATGTTCTTCCTCGAATAGAGGTAATCCAGGAAGGCGTCTCTGAAGTTCTGGTTGTTGAAGATCCCGTGGAGGTAGGTCCCAATGACGAGGCCGTCGCCGCCGACGGCACCGTCATCCCCGAAGGCCGGCGGATCCCGGGAGGCTGTCACCCCCATGTGGATCTCGTAGCCCCGAACGGGCTCCCCCTTTATCGGCCCCAGGATCGGACCGGAGCCCGTCACCGTCTTCTCCACCTGGACCGTCCTCTTCTCGTACCGGTCGAACCGGGTCTCCAGATCCAGGAGGCCGAGGCCGGGGAGGACGGCGGTGGCGTTCTCGATCCCGAGGTCGACGATCCTCCTCCCCAGGATCTGGTAGCCTCCGCAGATCCCCAGGACCGGGACGCCCGCATCCCGGCTGGCCAGGATCTCCCGGTCGGTCCCTCTCGCCCTCATCTCCTCCAGGTCCGCGACGGTGTTCTTCGTCCCGGGGATGATGATGGCGTCGGGGCTTCCCAGAGGCTCGCCGGGGGTGACGTAACGGACCCTCGCCTCCCGCTCCAAGGGCTCAAAGTCGGTGAAGTTTGAGATCCTGGGAAGCCGGATGACGGCGATCTCTACTCTATCTACCCCCCCAGCGCCTTCGCCAACCGAACCGCCATCGACCCTCCTGTTGAGATCTGCCCCTGCGCCCCCGGGGTATACCCCCTTGTCTCCCAGGGAGACGGAGTCCTCGGAAGGAAGGTTCAGGTCGAGGTAGGGCATAACCCCCAGGACGGGGACGCCCGTCAAATCCTCGAGCATCGCTAGCCCAGGCTCCAAAATCCCCGGGTCGCCCCGAAACTTGTTGATGACGAGGCCCCGAACCAGCGGCCTGATCTCAGGCGGGAGGAGGGCCACCGTACCGTAGAGGCTCGCGAAGACTCCGCCCCTCTCGATGTCCCCCACCAGGATCACAGGGGCGCCGAGCTTTTTTGCGACGTAGATGTTGGCGATGTCCCGGTCGAAGAGGTTGATCTCCGCCGCCCCGCCCGCCCCCTCGACGACTATGTAGTCGTAGTCGCGGGAGAGCTCCTCGAGGGCCCCGTCTACGACCTCCTTCAATCCATCGATGCCGCGGTAGTACTCCTCCGCCGACCTGTCGGCGACGGGCACCCCCAAGACGATCACCTGGCTCGTCCTGTCCCCCTTCGGCTTGAGGAGGATCGGGTTCATCAATTCCCTCGGCTCGATCCCCGCCGCCCAGGCCTGGACCGCCTGGGCGATCCCCATCTCTTTCCCCTCTGAGGTGACCCAGGAGTTGAGGGACATGTTCTGGGACTTGAAGGGGGCCACCTTCAGGCCCCGATTTCGAAGGATCCTGCAGAGGGCGGCGACGATGGTGCTCTTTCCGGAGTGAGATGTGGTCCCCAGGACCACGATGAATCGGGTCATGTCCATTGCCGCAGGGATGGGAAAGCTTATTTGTCTTTTGGAAGGAGGGGTTTTGTGGATGGAGGCCGTCTTCGGCATCTCTTGGTGCTCCCCTCCCAGCAGTGATATATACCTCCAAAAGTCAAACAGCGCACCCCGCAGCAAGCTGCGGGGTGCGCTGTTTTAGTCGAAATCTAGCAAATTCATCTGTTTATAGCCTTCCTTCTCTTCAGGTGTTCCCTGCATTTCAACATAATTGCGTATGATCTCCGCCGTTACTCCATCCCCTACTGTTCCGATATATCCCCCATCACTCCAAAATTCGCCTCCCCAAAGCTGTTTCCTTACTTCTGGGAACTGCTTGAGGATCTCTCTTGCAGTTATGCTTTTGATTATTTGCATCACTTTTGGAGGCGAGCATCTTGGCGCAGCTCCAACAAAAACATGGACATGATCTCCGTCAGTTCCTATAGCATCAAAATCGAACCAATATCTTTCGCCTATCTCATGGCAAATAGACTTAATGTAATTAATGCGATCGCTATCTCGAAGCAACTTTCTTCTATATTTGATAGTAAAGAACATGTGATATCGAATTTTATAGGCACAATGGCTTGCCTTTTTTACTTCAATCATCTATGCACTAAATATGCAACCTACCTTATGTCGGTTTCCGCCCATCCCAGCCGCAGCAAGCTGCGGGGTATTCATTAAAAAGAAAAAATCCGGCAGACTTCGCCCAGGTGAGGTCTGCCGTCTGGTATTGCTCCGTCGCCTAAAGTAGCGCACAATCTCTACAGGACGCGTCTTGGACATCTACCGAAGCGGATTCACACCTCCTCAGGAAGGTAAGCGACACAGCTGCTGCAGGTGTCGTTGCTACTGTCAAATCCCCAGTCAGGAGGCTCCCAGCCGCCCTCGGACCTACTGCCTGTACATCTCTGGCCAGGGGCACAGCTCAGCCAGTTGTAGTTCATGACAATGGAGTCTGTAGGTGTTATCCAACGTCCTCTGTCTCCGGCGGTCACTTCAACCACATTCACTGGCATGTCGATCACCTGGTGGATTCCCAGCTGGAGATATAACGTCAGGGAGCCGCCCATTGGCAGATAGGTGAAGGTCCAATTGGCAGAGGTTGTATCGTGGTAAATGTCGCTGGATGGTTTGGCCGATGCGCTGCTGTAGAAAGTACCGACCGGGAACAGGTCCCTCATGTAGATGGGTCCCAACGACCGGTTGCCGTCATTTAGCAGGCTCACAGTAAGGTTAATGGTATTTTCATCAGCCCTAGAAATCTCATAGCTCTGGTAGATGGTGAGGTGCGGCTCTTCATAATATTGGACCTCGGTGATAGCGGTGGACCTGTTCTGGTAATTGGATCCTAGTTTGGAGATCACCTTAAACGAGCCGGAATAGTCTGAGACCATCTCTTTCAGAGCGGATGAACGACCCTTAGCGTCAGGAGGCGTCTCTTCGAGATATCCTAAGTGATAAGCTCCCTGAAACTCGGCCTCAGTCTCCATTAACGAGCCGTTTTGATCGGCGGAGGTGGTTCTTTCCTTCGTGAGCATATCCGCATATCGATAAGACTCGTGAATGGATTCGCGAGAGATGTAGTTCTTGACCTTTACATCCTCGGCCCATTTGCTGCTGAAATCAAGGTTGCGGTCTAGCGGAAGGGCAAAGGACACCGGTTGGAAGACGGCATCTAGAGAGCTGTTCTCCTGAATATAGCGATTATTCTTATTATAGCGCAGCAGGTCCTCTCGGGAGTAGATGCCGCTTCCGCTCTCCCTCTGCTGGAGAGTCGTTCCGCCCTTGCCGCTAACGGTGACGTCGCTGCTGTAGCTGGCAGTTCCAGTCTCGCTGCTGCTGATGGTAGCCGTATTTCTCAGGCTGTAGGGCCTAACCCCCGTTGACAGATCCTTCAGGGTCCTCACATAGCCCTGTCCGCTGACGCTCTGCTCAAGGCTGAAAATTATCTCAGGGCTTTCGGGCACTCTGACAGTTACGGTTATGGCGCCCTTTCCGCCAGCTGAGAGCGTCCCCACGGTCCAGCGGTTGTTGGTCCCGGCATCCGGAGCCGGACTGACCGCGATGATGGATAGCTCCGGAGGATAGTGCTCGGTGATCACCACATCGTGCAGCGTCATGCCACCCGTATTTTCGTAGCTGATGGTGTAGGTGACATATCCGCCTGGGGATACCGTCGAGGCCGAGGCGCTCTTGGCCAGACCCAGTCCCGGCTTGGAAGAGGCCAGAACCTCGGTGGTGATGCTGTCGCATTGCGGGTCTCCCGAGTCCTGCAGGCAGGCGGTGTTCTCCAGCAGATCGCCTTCCGAAAGCCCCGAATCGACATCGGCCCTGATTAGCATAAATCTGATGCTTCCGGCTCCCACTTCGTCCAATACCACCTGGCCGGAATAGGGCATCCATACGGTCCCGTCCAGCGAGAATTGGGGATCGTTCAGCCCCTGCGGGAGACTGTCCTCGACCGCCACATCCTTGGACGCTGCCGCTCCCCGATTCTGCACCGATATAGTGTAGGTTATCCTTCCGCCTGGGGCCACGCTCTCCGGGCCGTCTATGCCGATGGAAAGCTCGGGCTGGGCGGATTGGACCGCCGTTTCGGCTGAGTCGCAGACGGAGCCGATGCAGGCAGTGTTGGTCAGGGTTGTTCCGTCAGGAGTGGCGCTGTCCACCGTGCCCTTGATGAAAACGGTCTTGGGGACATTGGGCTCAATGTCTCCCAGGGAGATCGCATCCCCTGATGTATAGTCCTGCCAGGAGGTACCATCAAGTGTGTATTGCGGACTCTTAACGGCATCGGGAAGCTGATCGGTCAGCTCGACATCGGAGGCCGCCCCAGTTCCGGTATTGGAAACCTCAATTCGGTAGACGATCTGCCCGCCGGCGGCAAATGTTGCTGGTCCGCTCTTGTCCAGAGAGAGCAGCGCGCTGCCCGATGCGACATTTGTCAGCCAGGTGTCACAGATGGAGCCGATGCAGGCGGTGTTGGAGATGGTCGTCCCCTCGGGGGTGGAGCTGTCCGCAATGCCTTTGATGGAAACCGTCCTGGGCGAATTGGGCTCGATGTCGCCCAGGGGAATCGCATCGCTTGATGCATAGTCGTGCCAGGAGGTACCGTCAAGGGAGTATTGCGGGCTCTGAAGTTCAGCCGGGAGCTGATCGATCAGCTCGATACCCGTAGCTGTTTCGGATCCGGTGTTTGAGACTTCAAGCTCGTAAAGTATCTCCTCACCAGGAGCAACTGCCGCCGGACCTGTCTTTGTAACCGACAGCCTGGGTCCGTTGATCACGGATGTGTGGACCATGGCGCAGTCAGTTTGGTCATATCCCTCGAGGCAGGCCTGGTCTTCGAGGACTGTGCCGTCTGCGATGTCCTCTCCCACCAGGAAGCTGATCATTAAGCTTTTTGAGCCGCCAGGAGGAATATCATACAGGTATTCTCTCTCCCCGCTTTGATACTCCCACCATTCCTCAAAGACAAAGCTGTAAACCTTGGCGTCTGTGACGCCTGCTGGTAGCGTATCCCAGACGTCCACCTCGGAAGCGGTGGCCGTTCCGGAGTTGGTCACGGTGATGTAGTAGTAGGCCCTGTTTCCGGCCTCGATGACGCTGGGGCCTGATTTGGATATTGAGAGATCCACATAGGGCTCTTGGACCTGGGTCTCAACAACATCACTCGCGTAATAATTGCCGTTAATGTGGAGCTTGGCAGTATTCGTAATCGTGATTCCGGAAACAGAATCAGGTATCCTGCCGCCGATGGTCACTGTCTTGGATTCACCTGGCCCGATGTCTTCCAGATCGATCATGTCGCCAGAAGTGTACCAGTTGTCTTCTGTAGTGTACCATGGGTCTTCGATCTCCCCTGGCAGATCATCCGAGACCTGCACATTATTGACAGTGGTGGGTAGGTAGTTAGTGACGGTAATCGTATACTGTATGCTCTCTCCAGGGGCGGCGTAGGCCGGACCTATCTTGTCTATCCCATATCCCTTTGCATAGGATGTGCAGGATTTGCACTCGCCAGTCTGGCTCACACAGGCGGTATTTGTTATCATCTCCCCCTCCAAGACACCTCCATCAAGGGTTCCCCGGATATAGAGATGCTTGCCCTCGCGCCTACTGAGAGTGAAGGTGAGCGGCATTCCTGAGGAATATGGCTCCCAGTTCGATAGCCCACTATAATAATACTCAGCATCCTTAATCGAATCCGGCAAATCATCTGCGACCGTGATTTCTCCTGGCTTCTCGCCCAGATTTATGAGAAATATATCGTATGTTATCTGCTGCCCGGGATAGATTTTTCCCAATGCAGTCTTGCTCCATAACCGGGGGTTGAACACACTGGTTACTGATACAGTGGTCTCACAGGAGGCGCATTTATCCTCGCCCACCAGACAGGCCTGATTGGTTATGACCGTGCCGTCGGCGGTATTCGAGCTAACAGTGCCCTTCACGTAGACGGTCCTCAGCTCACCCTGAATGATGGTGCCCAGAGATATGGTGTTGCCCGAGCTGTAGGAGAGCCAGGTGGACCCGTCCAGAGAGTACTGCGCGCTTCCAATTTCCCCCGGCAAGGTGTCGGTGACCTCGACACCTTCGGCTGAAGCGGTGCCGCTATTGCTGACCAGGATGGTATAGGTAACGGTTGAGCCTGCCGCCGCCTGAGTGGGTCCGGTCTTCTGAATCTCCAGCAATGCCTCTCCCCCGCCGCCGGCCTTGCTGATCTTAGTCGAGGCAGAGGCCTGTCCGCCTTCAGCCAGACTTGCCTGGTTGGTCAGCTCTGTTCCCTCAGCTACCTGGCTGTCAACTGTTGCCCTGAGGTATATCGTCCGCAGCTCCCAGGCAGGGATATCTTGTAACAGCATTGAGCCGCCGGACGAATAAGGGCTCCAGCTGATGCCGTCGAGAGAATACTCGGCGCCGTTCAGGCCTTCTGGGAGCGTGTCACGAACATGGGCGTCGGCCTCTTCAATGCCCTGATTCTCGACCACAATCAGATAGGCAATGGACGATCCCGCAGATGCCTTAGCAGGAGCGCTCTTATAAATGGCAAGTTCGACTGGAGCAGGAATCGGTGAGGGCGTAACCGGTGAGCAGGCTGCTGGGCTCGCGGTCTCTATCTCTTCTATGATCGGGCTTTTCGAGTACCCTACGATAAGCGGTTTTTCGCTTCTCCAGCAGTTCGCACCGGAATGATCATCGCAGGACGCCTCATCCGTACAGGCCCTGCCCTCCTGGCCGCTCCAGGTCAGGACCAGATCCATGATTATGAGCTGTTTTCCGCAGATCCAGTCCCCGCTGAGCGGATAATCGTATTCAATGCTGGCCCCGGCGGGTATGGTTCCCAGACAGGTGCTAATCCTCTGCCATCTCATCTCCTGGTAAAGGTCAAAGACCAGGTAGCACTGATCCCTGGCCCGATCCGCCTTATTATCGATGGAAAAATGTAGCTTGGCTCCCTCTAGAGGTTCACCTGTCTGGCATGCCCAACCTGCAGGGAAATCTTTAGATACCACTTGTCCATCTGGGCCCATAAGAACTACTGATTCTACAAAAGTCTGATCTGATATGCAGTTGAAGGAACAACCATCAAGAAGGTTTTCGCCGCTTTTAGATTGCGCACTTGGCATCAGCAGTCCCAAAAATGATACCAGCAAGAAGAATGCTATGAAAGGCCTAGATAACAAAAATCCTTTTGGAGATTCACGCTGCAACCTGTTGTTGACCACTTTGTGCATCATGAATTCCGCAGTAGGATGGTTAGAACGTGTATTCACCTGTTTCCCCTCTTATTTATATCAATATGCTGCTATCCAACAACTATGATGGCCACTCCTCAGGAACTGCTCTTCCCCATCTTAAAGACTGAACCATCACAGCTTGGGTGAAATTAATCATTAATAATCTTATCCATTTGATCTGAATTATTAATGGAAAGTGGAAAGAACTGAGATGTAATAATTGAAATAAACTCAATTTGGTGAAGCTATGTCAAAATATATAATTATGATGGGATTGTTGCTCCTTTTAGGCAGCTCACTGGCAGAAGAGGCCGATATGGGACTGTACATTGCCAGCTTCGACCTGGACGAAGAACACAGCACCGCCGCGTTGCAGTATTCAGTTTCTAGCTATCGGACGATTATTCAGTTCCCTGATGACGATAGGTTAATCCAAATTAGTTGCACCGAGTATCCGAACCCTTATACCATCGAGTTTGCTCAACTCTGCAGCGGGTATTCGGGCTCTGTCAGCTTGTATCAAGTTGACGGCAAGTTGGTCCCGTTGTTCATCGACCCCCAGTCGATAAGCGTGCACTACATGATCGACGGTGAATGGATTGACCCCAACGACGGCGAATTCAACGCGAATCTGGATGAAGACTCCACCGCAACTTTAACAGGGCAGAATTTGGTGACTTGCCACTTCTACACCTTCGGTGAAAGCGATAGAAGTATCTACCAGTTTTTAGACAGTCTCTATGTAACAAAAACCAGGTAGGTGATAAACACGATAGATATTATTTGTCATAGTAAGCTCCAGAATCCCCCGAGAATACTTTAATAAGTCGTCAATCCACGACGGAGGCGCCTCGACCGCGATCGGGTTTTAACCTGCACCTGAAAGGTCTTCAGCTGCCATAGAGCTAGATATAACTCGGGTTCATCAATTCTCTCGGCTCGATCACCGCCGCCCAGGCCTGGACCGCCTGAGCGATCCCCATCTCTTTCCCCTCTGAGGTGACCCAGGAGTTGAGGGACATGTTCTGGGACTTGAAGGGGGCTACCTTCAGGCCCCGATTTCTAAGGATCCTGCAGAGAGCAGCGACAATGGTGCTCTTTCCGGAGTGAGATGTGGTCCCCAGGACCACGATGAATCGAGTCATGTCCCTTGCGGCAGGGATGGGAAAGCTTATTTGTCTTTTGGAAGGAGGGGTTTTGGTGACAAAAAAGAGTTTTTTATAATTAAATCAAACTGCGTCCGGCCACCTGGCCCTAAAGGGCGAGACATGTTCCGGGCCCCTCGCTCCAGCTTTCTGGATTTCAAAAATCTTTGAGCATTAGTTGCTCAGATTCCCTGATTTACATGAGATAAATCGTGCATCTCCATATGCAGAAAACATGAGGGATGTCGGATCTAGAACCACGCAGCTCTGCGGCGGGTTGCATCGGTGCAACTTTACTTCAGCATTATAATAAATTTCCCCCCGCTACTCTCGGGAAATTAAAATGCAATATAAAAATGCATGGAATCAATGAAAATCGGTAGTCTAAAACAAACACCACCCTCATACCTCCCCCGCCGCCTCCACGAGCTTCGCGGTGCACGCGTCCATCAGCTCCGCCGCCTCCCGAACCCTCGCCGCCGCCTTTGGGTTCACAAGCTCGATCTCCTTCGCCCTCGCCCGGAAGCTCTCGCTGTGGCTCTTGTTGTGCTCGATCCAATGCTCCAAAAGGTGCTCGATCTCGTGCGCATTTAGCTCGTGCTTGTGCAAATCGTGCGTCTGCAGTTCATGGGTGTGAGACTCGTGCTCGTGCAATTTTAACTCCTCCCGATGATGCCGCGACCGCGACCCGGGCCGCTGGCCTTACCTCTACTTTGACCGCTCCCAGCTACGAATTTCGTTGGTCGTTATATGGATTAATAACTTCTGCTTATCATGTAGTCGGCGAGGGCGAGGAGGAGCGTCTTCGCCTCCGACTCCTGGAGGACCGAGAGGGCCCTCTTCCCCTCCTCTACGAGGCTTACCGCCTTGTTCCTGGCGTAATCTATCGAGCCGCTCGCCCGTAAAGCGGCCAGGGCCGCCTCGACATCCTCGGACGAGGCGTTCTTCTTTCCGAAGATCTCGATTCTGGCGCCTCCGGCCAGTGCGTGGATCATGATCAGGGTCTTCTTCCCCTCAGCGAGGTCCCCGCCCCGGGGCTTCCCCAGGACCTTCGCCGGAGCCGTCAGGTCCAGGACGTCGTCCTGGATCTGGAAGGCCATCCCCACCAGGCGGCCGAACCTCTCCAGCCCTTCGGCCTGCTCCAGAGGCGCGGCGGCAAGGCGAGCGCCCATCCAGGCGGCAGCGCCGTAGAGGACGCCGGTCTTCTTCTCGATCATCTCCAGGTACTCGGCCTCGGTCACTTCGTCTCGCCTCTCAAACTCCATGTCCAGCCACTGCCCCTCGCAGATGGCGGCGCAGGTCTTGGCGAGCATCTTCACCGAAGCGACCATCTCCTCGGGCTGTGCCGCCGAGGCGGTCAGGATCTCGAAGGCCTTGGAGTAGAGGGTATCGCCAGCCAGGATCGCCCCCGCCTCATCCCACTTGACGTGGACCGCGGGCCTCCCGCGGCGGGTCTCGGCGTTGTCCATGATGTCGTCGTGGATCAGGGTGAAGTTGTGGACGAGCTCGATCGAGACGGCGGCGGGGACGACGGCCGCGGGGTCGCCTCCGACCGCCTCGGCGGCCAATAGAAGCATGCTCGGCCGGAGCCTCTTTCCTCCGGCATCGACCAAATGCCTTCCGGCGGCGTAGAGCCCCCTGGGATGGACGACCGGAAGAAGCTCCTCGATCGCCCCGGATATCATCCCGGACCGCCTCAAAAGCTCCTCATCAAGGATCAGCATATCTTCGGCCCCTCCTCTCTCCTCCTATTACAGCTTCTACGAACCCACATCTTCCGTCCTCGTTTCAGCTTTTCCCTTCCGCCGTCCACGTCTCTTTCCCCCCTCTCACCCAGTCAGGGGAGGACCAGCTCCTGGCCGTTCCTCATAATGTGGAAGGTGTATCCCAGCTCGTAGCCGGTGTCCTCGGCCATGGAGAGGTACTTGCCGTGGCTCTCAAAGGTGCCGTGGCTGGGGATGACGTGCTCGGGATTTATCATCCTCAAGAGCTCCCAATGGTCCTCGACGCAGGCGTGGCCCGATACGTGGACGTTGTCGTAGACCCTCGCCCCTCTCATCTTCAGCTTCGTCTCCACTATGTGACGGTTGGACTTGTTAAGGGGCTGGGGTATGATCCCAGCGCTGAATATCACCTTGTCCCCAGACTCGAGCTGGTAATCGGTCTCGCCGCTGGCAACCCTGCTGAGGACCGCCCCCGGCTCCCCCTGATGGCCAGTCATGATCGGGAGGTACTTCTCCTTCCCCTCCTGCATCATCCTCTTGAAGAACTTGTCTACGCTCTTTCGCCTTCCGTAGACGGGGAGATCGTCGGACTTGGGGGCGTACCCCACCCTCTTAGCCGTCCCCCAGTACTTCTCCATCGATCTGCCCAACAAGACCGGCTTTCGCCCCATCTCGTGGGCCGCCTCGATGATCGCTCTGATCCGGGCTATGTGGGAGGAGAAGGTGGTCAACAAGACCCCCGACTTCGTCTCCTCCGTCCCCATCAGGACATCCCAGACCAGATCCTTTGCGATCTGCTCCGAAGGGGTCTTCCCCGATACCCCGGCGTTCGTCGTCTCGGTGATCAGGGCTAAGACCCCCTCGCTCTCCAACTTCTTCAGCCGTGCAAAGTCCGGAGGCTGCCCCAGGGTGGGGCTCCTGTCCATCTTGAAGTCGTTGGCGTAGAGGATCACTCCCCGGGGCGTGTGAATGGCGGCGAAGACGCAGTCCACTATGCTGTGCTGAACCCTGATGAACTCCAGCTCGACGTCAGCGGAGACCTGCATCTTCTTGCCGGCATTCATCGTCACCACCTCGTTCTTCGTCGCCTGGAGCTTCTCCGCCTCGATCTCTTGCTTTATCAGATCCGTGGTGAAAGGGGTTCCTATGATGGGAGCCTTGTACTTGTACGCGAGCTTCGATATCGCCCCGATGTGGTCTAGGTGGCCGTGGGTGCAGGCTATCGACCTCACCCTGCCGTCCACGTCCTTCATGACGCTGTCGTTGGGGATCGCCCCCATGGATATGAGCTCGGAGGGCCGGAGCCTCTCCAGGTCCGTATCCTCGTGGATCTGGACCCTGTCCAGCCGGATCCCCATGTCCATGATCATTATGTCATGACCGACTCTGATGGCGGTCATGTTCCTTCCGATCTCCTCGTAGCCTCCGATGGCTACAATTCCAATCTCCTTCATCTCGACATCTCTCTATAAATGGAAAACTTCTTTGAATCAAACCCTCTCTCTTCCAGGATCTCCCTAGTCCTTCCGACGACGATGACCGGCGCCGATTCCAGGGCCGCGAGATCTCGGGAGGCGGTGAGGAACATGGCGGTCCTGAAGGCCCTCTCGTAGGCCCGGAGGGCCCCGACGACCTGTGACGAACCCGCCGTAGCCGGGGAGAGGAAGGGAAGGGCCGCCCCGGCGAGCCTCGCTCCTAGGGCGATGCTCTTGGCGACGTCGATCCCGCTCCGAACCCCTCCGGAGGAGATCACCTCCGCCCCGGCCGAGGCGCACTCGACGACGCTGACCGGCGTCGGGACCCCCCAGCACCAGAAGAGCCGTCCCATCATCGCGGACTCGCCATCCGCCCGCTCCTCCGCCCGATAGGCCTCCACCCCCGACCAGCTGGTGCCGCCGAGGCCGGCCACGTCAATGATCCTGACTCCAGCATCCAGGAGGGCGAGGGCGTCCTCCCTGGAGATCCCCGCCCCCGTCTCCTTGGCGATGATGGGGACCCTGCCGTCGGAGGCGGCCCGGATCGCCGCCACCGCCCCGCTGGCCTCGGTCTCTCCCTCCGGCTGGACGCTCTCCTGGAGGAAGTTGAGGTGGACGGCCACGGCGTCGGCCCCGATCATCTCCGCCAGCCTGTCGATCACCTCCGGACCCTCCCTTACCAGCTGGACCGCCCCGATGTTGCCGACTATGGGGATATCCGGCGCCGCCTCCCTCACCGCCGAGAACGTCTCCTCCACCTCGGGAATCTCAAGGGCAGCCCTCTGGGACCCGACGCCCATCGCCACCCCCACCTCCTGGGCCGCCAGGGCCAGGTTTACGTTGATATCCTTGGTCTCGGGATGGCCTCCCGTCATTCCCGTGATCATGAAGGGAAAGGCGAGCTCCTTTCCGAAAAATCGGCACCTGGTATCGATCTCCCCGGCGTTGATCTCCGGGAGGGCCCTGTGGACTAGGCTAACGTCCTCGAAGGGCCGCCATCCAACCTCCACCTCCTTCTCGATGCAGATCCTGATGTGGTCCAGCTTCCTCTTGGCTGTGGTCACCTTCTCCCCTCCACCAGAGTGCCTACCCTCTCGCCCCGGAGGGCCCTCTCGATCAGCCCCGGCCTCGAAGCGTTGAATATCACCGAAGAGACGCCCCCTTCGGCCAGATCGAGGAGTTCTCTCATCTTCCCACCCATCCCGCCGGTGACGTCCACCCCCGCTGAGGGGCCCAGCTCCGAGGCGATCCGGGAGATATCAGCCCTCCTGACCATCGGGAGGACCTTGCCGTCGGAGATCACCCCGTCGACAGCCGTTCCCAGAGCGACGATCCCCGGCTTCACCGCCCTCGCCAGATGGGAGACGAGCTGATCGCCGGAGACGATCGCTGCTCCGCGGATCAGGTCCATGGAGACGTCGCCGTGGAGGACGGGGATGAGCCCCCTCTTCACCATCTCGAGGATGGGCCCGACCTCCATCGCCTCGATCCTCCCATCTTTGAGGAGGACGGAGCTGAGGGGGTGTACCGGGACGGGGGACGAGCCCGCCCTCCTCAGCCCCTCGACGACGAGGTCGTTCAGCCTCACCACGGACCTATGGGTCTCCAGGACACCCTCGGGGTCGAACCTCTCGGCGAGGCGATACCGTTCGGCGTGGAAGTGGCCGAAAGAGCCGGCCCCGTGGACGAGGATGAGGCCGGGTCCACATCCCGCGATCTCGGCGGCGATCCGGCCTATCTCCTCGATCCTGGCAGATTCGAGGCGGGTCTTATCGGTCAGGACGCTTCCGCCGACCTTAAGAACTCTGATCTCGGTCATCTCCGGTCTCCGGGATCTTCGACCCACAGCCCCCGGCAGCCGGTCATCACCGAGAAGGGCTCCCCCCTCGCCTGGGCGATAGCGGTCATCGCCCTGAGAACCCCCTCAGAGCCGGGCCGGGGCAGGGCTATCATGCATCCTCCGCCGCCAGCCCCCGTCAGCTTTGCTCCGAAGGCCTGGCCAGCCCCTCGGGAGGCGTAGACGAGCTCGGAGAGCTCTCGGGTCCCGACACCCATCGCCTCCAAGAGGCCGTGGTTTGTGTTCATCAGCTCCCCCAGCTCCTCGAGCCGGCCTTCCCTGATGAGCTCCGGCGCCAGCCTTGAGATCTCGCCGATGGCCCGGAATATGGGGTCGACGATCTCCGGATGCCTCGCCCTGAAGCTCTGGACCTTCGCGACCTCTGCCCGGGTGTCGTGGGGCGCCCCCGTGAACCCCACCACCAGCTTCATATCCGGAAGGTCGACGGCCCTCGCCGATCCCTCAACGAGCTGATACCCTCCGAAGGCTGCGAGGGCGGTGTCCGTTGGCGAGCCTAGCCCCTCCTGGACGGACCTCTCTATCCGGAAGGCCTCCCTCGCCACCTCCTCGACGGAGAGGTCCAGGGCGAGGTGGCGGCTGAGGGCACCCAGGGTGGCTACGACGACGGAAGCCGACGACCCGAGCCCCGAGGCGGGGGGGATCTCCGACTCGACGGTCACCCTGAGGTCTCGTGCCTCAAACTCCTTCAAAACGGCGGTGATGTACCTCGCAGCGTGGACCGCCTCCTCACCCGCCTTCGTCAGAACCTCTCCGGTCCGAGGGTCGAGGGATATCCCCTTCAGGGCCATCCGGAGGTCGGGAGCGGATATCTCAAGCCTCCCCGGCAGATCCTCTACCCTGGCCCCGACCCTCAGGTCCACCGCCGCCCCCAAGGCGGGGGATCCGGAGACGACGGCGTGCTCCCCGAAGAGGATCACCTTGCCGGGAGCGGAGGCAAAGGTCAGTTCATCGCCTCCTAAACGAAGGCTATCGCCCCGTAGCCCACCACCTGGCTGTAATCTCCGATAACGTCGCCGCTGGTGGAGTAGCGGAGAAGCTTGCCGGTCTCGGCGCCCAGGACCCTCGCGGCGATGATGGTAGCCGATATCGGGCCGTAGCCGCAGGCGGTGAGGTTTTCGCGATAGACTGCCCTGTAGAGGGAGGGAACGTCCATCCTCAGGATCGCCTCTATCGCCTGAGCGTCCTTCCTCCTCGCCTCCTCCTGGGGCTCGTAGTGGCTGAAGTCGCTGCTGGCGATGACGGTGCAGTCCCGACCGAGGCTCTTCGCCGCCTCGCCGACCGCCTCGCCGACCTCGACCGCCGTCTCCTCGTCCTGGAGCCCCATAGCTATGGGGAGGACCTTGAACCCCGAGAACCTGGCCTGGAGAAAGGGCAACTGGACCTCGATGGAGTGCTCATAGAGGTGGGCGGACTCGTCCACCTCGAGGATGCTCCCCACCAGGGCGTCCGCCAGCTCGACGTCGGATTCAACGATCCCGAGGGGGGTCATCCACGAATCCCGAGAGAGGGCCACGGGTAGGCCGAGGCCGTGGTGGTTGGGCCCTATGAGGACGTAGGTCTCCCTTTCGGGGAGCCTGGAATAGACCTCGGCGGCCACTGCCCCGGAGTAGATGTATCCGGCGTGGGGTACGACCGCCCCCCGGATTGCAAGGGGCTCGCCGCGCGTGGCGGCGCCGAAGGCGGCCTTCAGCTCCTGAAGCAGCTCCTCGGGGTGACGAGGGTAGAACTGGCCAGCCACTGCTGGGCTTCTCATCGATCAAAACTCCATCTCGAAGTCTGAGACTGAGTACCTGAACCTATCTTCCTCGCCCCTCTCCTTGAGGACCTCTTTGGCCAAGAGCCAGTAGATGAGGGTCAGGGCCTTCCGGCCTTTGTTGTTGGTGGGGATCACCAGATCGACATTGGAGGTGAGGTTGTTGGTGTCGCACAATGCCACTACAGGAATCCCGACATCGATCGCCTCATTGATCGCCTGGCTGTCGCCGGAGGGGTCGGTGACCACCACCACGTCCGGCTCGACGTAGTCGTAGAAGGTGGGGTTGGTCATGGTGTTGGGTATGAACCTTCCGACGACAGCCTTGGCGCCGACGGCCTTGGAGAACATGGTAGCAGGACGCTGACCGTACTGCCTTGCCGAGACGACCAGGATCTTGCTCGGGTCGTACTTGGCCAGGAACTTGGCCGCGAGCCTGATCCTCTTGTCCGTCGCCTGGACGTCGAGGACGTAGAGGCCGTCGGTCCTGACCCTGTATATGTAATCCATCATGCTCTTGGTCTTCTGCTGAGTCCCTATGTGGATCCCCGCCGCTAGATATTCGTCTATGGGGATGAGGGTCTCATAATCTTCAGCTGGGGTTATAACTTCATCTTCCAAAAATGTCACCTACCTAGAGGTTCTACGGTCCCGTTTAACGGTGATGGGAACAACTCTCAATCTCATCTCTTCCAGGGCAATTTCGAGGGGGTCTATGGACTCGGTCTTGATCAATACCGGAGCGCCCATCAGGATCTGTAAAGCTCGAGCCCCCACTATTCTGGCGCGCTCATATCGCGTATATTCTTCATCCATCGAATCCTTCAAGTGGCCACCTCAAAAGAAAGGCAAATGGTGGGGTTGCTGAGATTCGAACTCAGGTTACGGCGTCCCGAACGCCGAGGGATGGACCAGGCTACCCCACAACCCCAAACCTTTTACTGATACCGCCGAAGCACGTCAACGATCTCCACGTGGGTCAGGAGCATGCGACGACAGCAGTAGCTTTCGATGCCCAGATCGTCCATCACCTTCCCCGGTGGCTCAGACTTGGTGCGCTCCTTATACTCCTCCCATACATCAGAGATGACGTTTCCACATGTGAAACATCGCACAGGGATCAAGCAGACTCACCTGTATGACTTCTGATATTTGGCTCTTGCACCGGGGCCGCCGACCTTCTTTCGCTCCTTCTGCCGGTGGTCGTTGACGAGGAGAGACCTGTCGTACTCCATATAGACCTCCTTGAGGGCGGTGTCCCCAGTCCACTCCACGATGCCCCGGGCGATGGCGGTCCTAACGGCAGCGGCCTGACCCATGAACCCGCCTCCTCGAACCTTGACGTCGATGTCGATCCCCGAGACCTTATCCTGGGCGATCATCACGGGCTCCATGATCTTCTGCCTGACGAGGACCGGCTCAAGGATCTCCAGGGGTTTGCTGTTGATCCTGACCCTCCCCTTCCCCTCGGTCAGGGTTGCCCTGGCGATCGCCGTTCTATTTTTACCCGATGAGTTGGTTATCTTCATGCTGAACCCTCAGAATTTTGATCCGAACTTCCGGCTTACGTCGCCAAGTTCCACGTATTTGGCAGATCCCAGGCGCGTCATCTTCGCAGCCTCTGGCCGCTCCATCTCCATGCCCTCGAGTTCTGGAGGAACTCCTACATAAATCCTGAGCCTGGACATGGCATCGCGACCCCGCTTCGTCTTGTGGGGGAGCATTCCGCGGACCGTCCTCTTCAGGATCCTCTCGGGCCGCTTGGGATAGTGAGGCCCCTTCTCGGTGGACCCCTTGTTCTTCATCTCCTCGTACTCCCGGTAGATGCTCTCCCTCCGACCTGAGATTATGGCCTTCTCGGCATTTACAATATATATCTCCTCTCCCGCGAGAAGCTCTGAAGCGGCGAGGCTGGACAGACGTCCCAGGATCATCCCAGATGCGTCGATAATCATCAGATCACCTTAAAATAATTATTCCGGAACCCTCCGGGTGCTTTTCTACCAGCTCTTCTATCCTGAGACATTCGCCACCGGCCGACCTTATCTTCAACGCAGCCTGTTCGCTGAACTGGAGGGCGGCCACGGTAACCTTGTGATCGAGCTCTCCCGACCCCAGGACCTTACCCGTGACGAGGACCAGGTCATCGGGGGAGGTGTGCCTGTTTATCTTGCTGACGTTTACAGCGGCGTAGTTCCGCCTGGGCTTCTCCAGCCTCTTGGCCACGTCCCGCCAGATCGCCGACCCGTCGTTTCGGGTGGCGGCCTTGAGATCGTCGATGAGGGCGACCAATCTCGGGTTTGTCTTTTTGATCTTCTTCATATTAATCCTCCGCATAGCCCCCTCGACGGGGGCCGACTCACGCGCGCAAGTTGCCCGCGTTCAGACCATAAGGTCCATGCGCCAGAGAGGGACGGCCTTCCGCACCCTCTGCGGATCGCTACCACCACCTGATTAAGAGTATTTAAGGGTTTTCACATCCCCCTCCGTCGAGGAGTGGAGCCTCCCGATAGCCCTGAGAGAGAAGAGAAAATTTTTTATATACATATTACCGATACTCTTCCAGAAAATGATGGATATTCTCCTCCTCATATCGTTGTTTGTGGGCTTCATCCTTGGTATCTTCAGCGGCCTTACCCCCGGCCTTCATTCGAATAACTTTGCAGCTCTCCTCCTGGCCATCTCCCCCGCCCTCCTCCGCGTGGGGCTGGACCCCCTAGACCTCGCGACGGCGATTCTGGCCGCCTCCGTCTCCCATACCTTCCTCGACATAATCCCATCGATCTTCATAGGAGCTCCGGACGCCGATACCGCCCTGGCCGTTCTTCCCGGCCACGAGATGATGCTCGAGGGGAGGGGGATCGAGGCGGTCCGCCTCTCGGCCCTAGGGAGCGCCTCCTCGATCCTGGTGGCCCTAGCCCTGATCGTTCCCCTATCCCTCCTCTTCGGCAGGTTCTACGACCCCTTCATGGACCACGTCGGCCTCGTCCTTCTGGCTATAGCCGCCGTCACGATCCTGACGGAGCGGGGAGAGGTGATAGAGGGGCAGGGGTCCCTCGCCCCCCTCAAGTACAAGCTCATCGCCCTCCTCCTCTTCCTGACGAGCGGCCTCCTCGGCACCTTCGCCTTCGGCCACCAGGACCTCGCCCGGTCGCCCCTGGGATTCCAGCCGGAGGTTCTGATGCCCCTTCTGGGCGGTCTCTTCGGAGCCTCGATGCTCCTGATCAGCCTCGGATCCCGGGCGGAGGTCCCCGACCAGCGGGAGACGGCCTTCGAGATGCCGGCGAGGACGATCTCCAAGGCCGCCTTCCTGGGGGGTTTTGCAGGGTCGGTGGTGGCCTGGGTTCCGGGGGTGACCCCGGCGGTGGCGACCGTCGCCACCAGGTTAGGGTCGGACTGTTCAGGCCGGGAGTTTCTCATCTCCGTATCCGGGGTGAACACAGCAAACGCCCTCCTCACCATGGTGGCGCTCCTCGTCGTAGGGCGGCCCCGGTCCGGGGCAGCCGTCGCCATCGAGGAGCTGGTGGAGCTGGACGGCCGACTCCTCCTCTTCATGGTGACGGTCGTCGTCTTCGTGTCGATCCTATCATACCTCGCCACCCTCGCGGCGGGGAGGGCGGCGGCGGAGTTCGTGAGACGGCTCAACTACAGGAGGCTCTGCATCGCCGTCCTCGCCCTTCTTACGGCCCTGACCTACGCCTTCACCGGCACCTTCGGCCTCTTCCTATATCTCGTCTCGACGGTCGTCGGCCTGATGGCCCCCTTCGCCGGAGTGAGGAAGACCCACGCCATGGGGGTCCTGATGGTGCCGCTTCTGACGTACTACCTCTGACCTGGCCGATGTGCCCCCTACGAAAAAGCAAGCTATACAGCCATCTTCTTTTGTAGCCCTCATCTGAGCCGTTCTCGCGAGCCCCAAATGATCTAAAAAGAGTCCTCGATCTCGCTGACGGATATCGAGGCCATCCCCAGCTCCCGGAGGTGGTGGGCCATCATGTTCGCCCTCCTCCCCTCGGGGTGATATATCAGGGCGGCCTTCGGGGATATCCGCTCCACCATCCTCATCAGCCCCTTGAAGTCGAGGTGGTCGCTGATCCTGATCTGGGCGAAGGGGAGGTCGCTCCTCCCGGTGAGGACGTACTTCCTCTTCGACCTCGAATTGGGGAGGTCCCAGGGGGTGACGACGTTCAGTTCGGCCCCGTTCTCCTCCGCCGGCGAGAAGGGGCCGAAGTCGGGGAGGAGCTCCCGGGTGAGGGCGAGGCTCTTTCCGTCCATCCCGATGGGGTCTTTGCAGCCGAGGGCCCGGATGAGGGAGACCGCCCTCTGGGCCTTCCCGAAGGCATAGGCTCCGAAGGTGGCTCCGGCCTCCACCGCATCGCCGAAGCCGACGATGTCGTCCTCGAACCGGCAGGCTGGGTCCCAGGGGTCGCCGTAGTTCGCCTCCGTCACCAGGAGGTCGCATTTGGGCAGATGCTCGTAGTTCTTGACGTCCCCGGTGACGAGGACCCGCACCCCCGATTCCGTCTCCCAGCCGAAGGCGACGGAGCCGATGGTGTGGCCGGTGGAGTAGGTCACGACCTCCAGATCGTCGACGAGGATGGACCCGCCGACCGGAAAGGTCCGCCCCTCGTACCTCCGCTCGTGTCTGATCTCCAGGGCCCGGGCCGTCTCCCGGGACGCCACCGCCTCCGGCGAGATCATCGCCGACTTGCCGTAGTGGTCGCTGTGGGCGTGGGTGATGAGGTATGCGTCGGGCTGGACACAGCTTTTGGGCGATCGGCTGGTGTCTATCGAGAAGAGGTGGGAGTCGAACCTGAGGGATAGGTGCGGCGCGGGCCTCCCGCTGCTGGCGAGCCTCCGAAAGGGGGTTATCCCCAGGTCCTTGAAGATGTCATCTTCCGTCAAACTCCCTCCATGTCGCTGGGGGTTATGCGGGAGGGGGATAAATAGATGGCCCCCCGAGCCGTCTTCATCAGACAAAACTAATTTTGATTATACCCTCTTTTCGAGCCTGGAGCCGCCGCCTCAAATTCATGGATCGGATGGAGGCGAACTCCTGCTCCCCACCTGGTTGAGGGAAGAGATCGGCGACCGCCTCGTCCCATGGCGGCGAGCCGAACGGTATCCCCTCCCCTCTGCCACGCGCCTAACCGCCGATCCTCCTCGCCACCAGCTTTCTCAATTCGTCGCCGAAGAGGACGGTGCTGGAGACCAGGAAGATCATCGCCCAGTCTTCAAGGGAGAGGGCTACCGTCCCGAGGGCGACCTGGAATATGGGGACGACGGTCACCAGGATCTGGAGGGCCAGAGATAGGACGACGGCTCCGAGGAGATATCTGTTGGAGAAGAACCCCATCCTGAAGATGGAATTGGTCCTCGACCTGCAGTTGAGGGCGTTGAAGACCTGGAACATCGCCATGGTGGTGAACCCCATCGTCTGGGCCCTGAAGATCTCGCCGCCGTTCCATTCCCTGGTGAATACGAAGAGGGTTCCTGCGGCCATGAATATAGCCACGAAGATTACGTTCTGGAGGATCTCCCGGTTGATGATCTTCTCTTTCGGCCTCCTCGGCGGCTGATCCATGATATTCCTCTCCTTCGGCTCCATGGCGAGGCTTATCCCCATCAGGCCGTCGGTGACCAGGTTCACCCAGAGGATCTGGACGGGGGTGAAGATGAGGGTGTTGATCATAAGGATGGTGATGGCGGTGATGATCGTCAGAATCTCGCCGGCGTTGGTGCTGATGAGGTACTTGACGACCTTCCTGATGTTCTCGAAGATCACCCGGCCCTCCTCGACGGCGCTGACGATGCTCCTGAAGTTGTCGTCGGTGAGGATCATCTCCGCTGTCTCCTTGGTGACGTCCGTCCCAGCGATCCCCATGGCGATCCCCACCTCCGCCGACTTGAGGGCGGGGGCGTCGTTTGCCCCGTCGCCGGTCATCGCCACGATGTGCCCCCGCCTCCTCAGGGCCTCGACGATCCTGAACTTGTGCTCGGGGGAGACCCGAGCGAAGACGGCGACATCCTCTATCACCTCCTCCAGGGCGGCGGAGTCCATCTCTTCTAGGTCGGAGCCGGTGAGGGTCACCGATCCCTCCGAGGCGATCCCGATCTCCTTTGCGATCGCCTCGGCAGTGATTTTATGGTCGCCGGTGGCCATCATCACCTTGATACCGGCCCGTTTGCAGAGGGCGATGGAGGTTATCGCCTCCGGCCTCGGGGGATCTATCATCCCGGAGAAGCCGGCGAAGACTAGGCCTTCGGGAACCGACTCCTTGAAGGACCCGATCCCGGCCTCGTCCAGCTCTCGATAGGCCATGGCCAGGACCCTCAGGGCCCCCGCGGCCATGCCGCCGCTCGCCTTGAGGAGATCCTCCTTCCAGCTCTCGTCCATCCTCTCAAGTTGGCCGTCGACGAGGATCTCGGAGGAGAAGCCCAGGATCACCTCGGGGGCGCCCTTGAGGTAGGCGACCGCCCGCCCTTCCGGCGTCCTGTGGATGGTGGCCATGTACTTTTTGCTGGAGTCGAAGGGTATCTCGTCGATCCTGGGATGGGCTTCTGCGAGCCGATCCCGGTCCAGGCCGGCCTTCGCCGAGACGACGATCAGGGCCCCTTCGGTGGGATCTCCCAGGATCTCCCACCTCTCGCCTTCCCCGTCCTCCGAGGCCTTGAGGACGGAGTCGTTGCAGAGGGCCGCGATCCGCAAGAAGGCGGATAGGTCCGGATCCCTGGCGGCGTCGATCCGTCGGCCTTCGATCTGAAACTCTCCCTCAGGGCGGAAGCCGGCGCCCGAGACGTCCACCATGCCCCTCCCCAGGAAGATCTTCTGGACGGTCATCTGGTTGGTGGTGAGGGTCCCGGTTTTGTCGGTGCAGATGGCGGTGACGGAGCCGAGGGCCTCGACGGCGTCGAGCTTCCGGATGATGGCGTTCCTCTCCGCCATCCGGCTGACGCCCACGGCCAGGGTGACGGTTATCACCGCCGGGAGCCCCTCGGGGATCGCCGAGACCGCCATCGCCAGGGTGAAGAGGGCGAGCTCGATGAACTCAAAGCCCCTGAGAAGCCCCGCCACCAGGGTGACGCTGCTGGCTACCAGGGCGAGGATCATCAGCTTCTTGCTCAGGTCTAGGGTCCGGCCCTTGAGGGGGGTGGCGGTCTTCCCGGTCCTGGTGATCATCCCGGCGATCTTTCCCATCTCGGTGGCCATCCCCGTCGAGAAGACGAGGGCCTTCGCCCTCCCCTGGGTTACGATCGTCCCGGCGAAGAGGACGTTCTCCCGGTCGCCGATGGAGAGGTCTCCGGCGAGGGAGTCAGCCTTCTTCCTCGCCGGGACCGACTCCCCGGTGAGCATCGACTCGTCCGCCTCTAGGTTTGCGGCCTCCATTATCCGGGCGTCGGCGGGGACCTTCGCCCCCGCCTCCAGGAGGATGACGTCGCCGGGGACTAGCTCCCTCGCCTTGATCCGGGTCTCTTGGCACGGCCCGTCCACGGGGCAGTCCCGGAGCACCCTCGCCTCGGGGGAGGCCTGGGACTGGAGGGCGAGGATCGCCTCCTCGGCCTTGTACTCCTTGTAAAAGCCGAGGAAGGTGTTTATGCAGATGACGGCGAAGATGACGATGGCGTCGATCCTCTTGTTCGCCAGGAGGGATATGATCGCCGCCAGGGCCAAAACCGCAATGAGGGGGTTATTGACCTGCTCGATGAGGAGGGAGAGCCCCCCCTGCCCCTTCCCCTCTTCGAGCTCGTTTGGGCCGTGCTCATCGAGCCTCCTCGTCGCCTCGGGGGTGGTGAGGCCCCCCTCCCCCGACCCCAGCCGCTCGAAGACCTCTTCAATGCTGAGAGAATGCCAGCGGTTCTTTTCATCGATGCCCATATGAGCTCTCTCCTGATCTGACTATGAACCCCGGGTGGGATGCGCCTCCTATCCTGAGGAGGCGTCCATCTCTTTTCATCTCTGATCCTCGACCGCAGATCTCCCCCCGAAAGAGAGGTGGTGATAGTCTGCTATATGACCCCGGGCTTTATTGGTTTCTTATGATTTAAATAACTAGCAGAGTGGGGGGGAGGGGCGGCGGAGATGCCGTGGTATTATGGCGTCCGACGCCTTTCGCTCCATTTTGTCCTTCCCCAGATGAGAAACTTTTTTTACCCACAGAGCCAGAGAGATCCGGGCGTTGTTTGAATGAGCGAGATGAATATTATCGGTGAAAATAGTGTCATACGCTACTGGAAGATAGCTCCAGGCGAAGATGCTTGGCAGTGGAGAGATTGTCGCGATAATGGTTTTATCGCTATGGGATGGGATGATATAGGCGACGTCTCAAGGCTTAGCAAATCTGAGTTTGAGTCCAAACGAAGCATACTCGATTCCCAATATGAAGGCTGGAGCAAGGCCGGACTTGAACAGCTATGGAAATTCGCACATAATATCAAAAAAGGCGATCGAATTGTCGCCAATCGCGGAACCAATACGGTGTTGGGCATAGGTACCGTCGTAGGACCGTACTATTTCGTTAATGACGAGGACTTTGGGCACAGACTGCCGGTGAAATGGGATGATCTTAAGCCACGGCTGGTTAAAGAAGGGGGTTGGCGCAGAACTCTGATCGAACTCGACCGTGAAAAGTTTGAGAGAATTTTAAACAGCACATTCAGTCCTCAAATTCAGCTTTCCAAACTTGATGAACCTGAATTGAACAGATCCTATTGGATCTTTCAGTCTAATCCTAAGTATTTTGATCTGGAGAAGAACCTTGAAGGGATAAAAGAAGAAGATCTAGATAATTTTAACTGGACAGTTAATCAATACGCAAATCGAATCCAAACCGGTGATGTAGCTTATCTCTGGACATCGGGGAAAGATGCCGGCATTCTTGCAGTTGCGACGGTGATATCTGATCCATATTACATGTCGGAAGTTGATGAAGAATTCATCAGCGATAAAAAGAAGGAGGAGGGAACACAGCAGTGGGTCGATCTTCGCATAGACCATATACTGCCTGAAAGGATTAGGCGAGACGACCTTATCGATCATCCTACACTTGGATTGATGCAGATAATCAGGCGACCTCAAGGGACGAACTTCATAGTAACGAAGGAAGAGGCAGAAGCTCTTAACGCATTAATATATGATGAAATGCCTTATGAAAATGAAGTATACTCCTTACTCCAACTCGCCGAAGATACCGGCTTCGATCTCGAAACCTTAGAGCGCTGGGTCCGAGCCATCAGACGAAAGGGACAGGCCGTCCTCTACGGACCGCCGGGGACGGGGAAGACTTACGTCGCCGAGCATCTCGCAAGACACCTCATCGGCGGGGGAGATGGCTTCGTCGACCTCGTCCAGTTCCATCCCGCCTACGCCTACGAGGACTTCATCCAGGGGATAAGGCCCCAGTCGGACGACGACGGCGGCCTGAGGTACCCCCTCGTCCCGGGGCGGTTCCTCGATTTCTGCGAGAGGGCCGATTCTAGGCGAGGGACCTGCGTTCTGATCATCGACGAGATCAACCGCGCCAACCTCTCCCAGGTCTTCGGGGAGTTGATGTACCTCCTCGAATACCGGAGCCGTTCGATCCCCCTAGCCGGAGGCAGAAGGCTCAGGATCCCCAAAAACGTCCTCATCATCGGGACGATGAACACCGCTGACCGTTCCATCGCATTGGTGGATCACGCCCTCCGGCGGCGCTTCGCCTTCCTGCGGCTCCTGCCCAATCACGAGGTGCTGCGCAAGTATCACCAAAGTCGGAATACGGGCTTTCCCGTGGAGGGGCTGATTGGGGTCTTACGCCGCCTGAACGCCCAGGTCAATGACCCCCACTATGAAGTCGGGATATCCTTCTTCCTCCGAAAAGACCTCGCCGAGGAGATCGAGGACATCTGGAGGATGGAGGTCGAGCCCTACCTCGACGAGTACTTCTTCGACAGGACCGATAAGGCCGAAGAGTTCCGGTGGGATAAGGTGCGCGGAGAGATCGCTCCATGAGATCAAACGAAATTCGGAGGATCGAGCTGAAAGAGTACGAGACCCGGAGGTTTCCCAAAGTCGAGATCTCCGAAGAGCTTGGTCTGAAGATATGGGAGAGCTATGGGAGCCAGATCTCAATAGATGAGCCGTCCTTCAAGAACGGCAATCAGTGGTGCTTGACTCCAACCGGCTGGGCGGGTCAGATACCTCTGACCCCTGAGCTGGAGATCGCCCTATTGCCGAAGGTGGATATAAAGAACCTATTCGGGATGCTGGAGTACGCCTACTGGCTCAATAGGAAGAGCCTCAAGTTTCTCGATGGCTTAACGGACTGCGACTCTCTCGAAGAGTTCTATGAGACCCTGGCCAACTTCCTAGCCCTCCGGGTCCTCGACCGGGGGCGGAAGGGCTTCTTCAGATCTTATCAGCCCCGAAGAGACAAAATCCCCTACGTCCGCGGCCGCTTCGACCTCCGGAAGAGCTGCCAGAAACCATGGGTGGTGAAGCCAGAGTGCTCCTACGAAGAGCACACCTCCGACGTCGAGGATAACCAGATCCTCGCCTGGACCCTCCGGCGAATCCTCCAGAGCGGCGTCTGCACCGAGCGATCCCTCCCCCAGGTCCGGAGGGCATATCAGTCACTTAGGGGCTTGACAACCCCGATTCCGTGCGACCCCGGGGATTGCGCTGGCCGGCTTTACAGCCGCCTGAACGAGGACTATCAGCCCATGCACGCCCTATGCCGCTTCTTTTTGGAGCAGAGCGGACCGTCTCACCGGATCGGAGGCCGGACGATGGTCCCCTTCCTGGTGGATATGGCCCGGCTCTACGAGCTCTTCGTCGCCGAATGGCTGAAAGCGAAGATGCCGCCGGATTTTGTGGTCAGACCCCATGAGGAGGTCGTCATCGGCCGAGGGGGGAGGGTCAGGTTCGACATCGATCTTGTGGTCTACGATAGAGACTCGCAGAAGGCGCTCTTCGTCCTCGACACCAAATACAAAGCCCCGGACCATCCAGGAAACGACGACATCAGCCAGGTGGTGACCTACGCAGCCACCAGAGACTGCGATGAGGCGGTGCTGATCTATCCCAAGCCCCTAGACTTGGACGTGACGATCGGCAAAATTAGGGTTCGGAGCCTGGGATTTTCGTTGGATGGCGATCTCGAAGAGGCAGGTCAGAGGTTTCTTCGAGATCTACTTCCTGGCGGCGATCGGTGAGCCGGTGCCCTGCGCCTTCGGTCACGCAATCCACCTAAGCTTCTTCTCGACCCTCGCCACGGCGTTCTCTGATAAGATGACTCGCTGGGCCTTGTGCCGCCCTGTTTTTACTATGACGACCGGATCGCTGATCTTCCTCGCCTCAGCATATATCCTCGCCCCTCTGATGGCGTCTCCCACCTCGCGGCCTTCCATCAGATGACCTCCAGCCGCCCCTCCCGTCGGAGCTCTTCGGTGATCTCCCAGACGAGGTCGTAGTCCAGCTCCAGGTCTTCGCTGGCGTCGGAGGGGTAAGCTTCACCCCTGGACTGGAAGTACCCTGAAACCTCTTTCTTTGCGGTCTTGTAATCCACATCCCGATATTTGATCACCTTGATGGATGCGAGCTTATCTCTTATTGCATCTCTCACAAAATCGGATGTATTTAGATAGACCCCAGCCTCCACCAATCGCTGGATCTTCTCAAACTCGGTGGCGGGTATCTTCGAGCCCATAACGTGCCCCTTCGATTTTGTTGCAGCCATATTGCGTCGATTATGGTTTAATATGTTAAAAGGATTCTGGCGACGGGGAAAGAATCGCCCCTCCTGGATAAGAGGGAAGCGCTCCGGATACTGCGCCGTGGTCGATCCACTGCCACCCCAGGGCCGTACGAAGAGAAAATATTGAGATCGACCTCTATCCGACATGGATAAGAGAGGGCTATATATCCTTCAACTTCCCATATAACCTGGGGTCTGAACGATGGGCGCAGTCTACACCGCTAAGGCCGATAAGAAGATTGAGGTCGTCTATGAGGGAGGAGTCTTCAGACCGCTGGGAGATGTGAAGCTGAAGGAGGGAACGGAGGCCTTCGTGGTGATAAAGCCGGGAGGTATCCTGGAGGCTGCCAGGAGGCACAGGAGGAAGGTCGACGAGGACCTGCTCAAAGAGTTCGTCGATGAGAGACGATGATCGTCGTCGATACATCGGTCTTCCTGGATCTGTTCTTCGATTATCGCTCCGATAGGACTGCCATCGCCGACGGCCTCTTCACCTTGATGGAGGAAGATGGCGTTCCAATCTTCGAGCCTGACGCATTCAAGATTGAGATGATCGGCCAGCTCGTCAGAAGGCTCAAGAAGGAAGAGGCGACAGCTCTGGCCGAGGAGATCTTCTCCAACATGAACTTCATTGAAGCATCGGAACTTTTTGATATGGCCTATAGTGTTGCCGTTCTGACCGGATCAATGGCGATCGATTCTTTTTACGTAGCTGCTGCAAAGCTTGAAGAAACATTTCTCGTCTCAAACGATAAACATCAGGTTGAAAGTGCCAGGAGGTCCGGAGTCGAAGTATACTACCTCCTCGACGAATTCGAAGAAGTCCGAGAACGCATCGCGAAGTAGATCAATTATCCGCGTTTGATGGACCTTCACGCGAGAAAGCTCATCGTTTGATTTCTCTTTTAAGCCCTCGTGATCAGCTCGGGCCGCAGGCTCGCTCTCCGGAGCGGCGGAACCTCCCCCCAGAGCGCCATCTCCTCCCCCCGGATGACGAGGGCGCCCTCGATCCCCGGGACCGCCACCGATTGGAAGGAGTCGGCCAGTGGTGATGCCAATCCGACGGCGTTCCCGAGGGCCGTCGCCGCGGCGTCCGCGAGGGAGATGTCATCGGAGATGGCGACGGCCGCGTCGGCATAGCCGAAGCTTATGGAGGGGCCGACGGTCCCGCTGCTGGTGCAGATCCCCAGCGGCTTCTCCCGAGGCGGGATCGTGAGGGCCAGGTCCCTCAAAGGCGAGGTCCCGGCGTAGATCCCCATCAGGACGGGTCGGTCGGCGATGAGGGCGACGTCCCCGCCATTGTCGACGATGGCGTGGGTCGCCCCCGCTCTCATCATCGCCCCCAGGACGAATCTTGCGATCGTCCCGGCGACGGCGCTCATGGGGCCGATCCCGACGGCTCGGCCAGCCCTCACCATCTCCCGGACGATCTCAGGCGCCCCGTCGATGGAGCAGTCGTAGGGCTCCAGGGTGACGAGGAAGAAGGGATCGGCCCGGATGAACTCCTCGAGGAGGGCCCGCTGGACGATGACCTCCTCCTTCGCCGCCTCGACGTGGGACCGCTCCTGGAAGGTGATGGTGACGATCGTCTCCTTCAGCCTGAACCTCTCCCTGAATAGATCAGCCGGTTCCTTCACCCCTCCATGGTTCTTCGTCACCCCTTTGTCACCCCCACCTCATGAGGCAAAGGCTCAAGATCCGCCTCTGCCTCGGATTTGGGCTCAGCCTCGGTCCCATGCTCTGGATCGGTCTCTGGAACCTGCCTTTCAGCACCCTTCAGGGCCTTTGCCACGATCTCCCGCCTCCCCCGCAGGAGGACCTCGACCTCCTCCCCGTACCTCACCTCCAGCGGCTCCGCCACATCGTAGAGGCGGGAGAGCTGCCCCATCCCCGCCTCCGACGCCGGGAGGCAGACGATGAACTCCTCCAGGGGCGGGAGCCGCTCGAGTATCAGCTCGAGGAGGCGATCGAGGCCCAGCCCCTCCCGAGCGGAGACGAGGACGGGGCTGGGGGCGAGGTCCTTCAGCAGCTCGCACCTTTCCGCGGCCTCCTCCAGCGTGATCCGATCGACCTTGTTCAGGACCGAGACGATTGGTGCGTAGCAGCCAGAGTCCCAGAGGGCATCGTGGCAGGAGGCTACCCTCTCCCTCAGGACCTCAGGGGGGTCGGATAGGTCCACCACCAGCAGGACGAGATCCGCTTCGACGATCTCCGCCAGGGTCGACCGGAAGGCCTTGATCAGGAAGAGGGGAAGGTCGTCGATGAACCCCACGGTGTCGGTGAGGAGGAATCGTCGATCGCCTGCCGCCACCGCCCGGGTCGTAGGCGAGAGGGTGGTGAAGGGCTGATCTTTGGCGGCGACCGCCTCCTCGGCGAGGCGGTTGAATAGGGTGCTCTTCCCGGCGTTGGTGTAGCCGGCCAGGGCCACCAGATCGAACCCGAACTCCCGACGCCGCTCCCTCCGGCGGACCCCCGTCTCCTCCACCCCCCTCAGCTCAGCCCTTATCTTCGCCATCCTCCCCTTGATGTCCCGGTACATCGAGACGTCATAGCTTCCAGAGCCCCGGTAGCCTGGCCGCTCGCTCAGCTTCTTGAGGGACTCTATCGTCCGGACGAAGGGGGCCTCGTAGGAGAGGCGGGCGAGCTCCACCTGGAGCTTCGCCTCCCGGGTGGAGGCCCGGGAGGCGAAGATCTCCAGGATCAGGTTGAACCGGTCCATCGCCAAAAGCTCGAACTCCTTTCCTATGTTGAAGATCTGGCCGGGGCTGAGGGGCTCGTTGAAGATCAGCTTCTCCGGCCCGTAGGAGGCGGCCTCGACGATCTTCCCCCTCCCGAGCTGAAACCTCCGGTCCCTCCCCCTCCGCTGGAATACCTCGGCGAGGACGGCGTAGCCCGCAGCCTCGGCGAGCCCCCGGAGCTCAGTCACCTCCTCGGGGCGGAGGGGTTCCCTCGGGTCCTCCCGGAAGAGGAGGACCGCCGTCTTCTCCCGCCTCATGGACCTCCCGCCGTCATCTCTACAAAGACTCCGACCCCTCCTCCATCAGCCTCAGCGCCAGCCTCCGGCCGGCGAAGGAGGCGTGGTGGGCGAGCTCCATCGCCCTCCTCTCCCCCCGAGACTCGGGGTACTTGAATCCCCGCCCCAGGATGCTCTCGACCCTCCACCGCTCGAGGTTGTAGAGATCGCCCCTCTCGGCGAGGACGACGCCGTTGAGACCCCGGACCGACTCCTCCATGAGGTCGATCACCACCTCCATATCCACCGAATCCGCCACCCGGGGGACGAGCCTAATCCTCCTCGTCCTCTCGATCCCCTCCGGGGATATCCTCGCCGCCACCGAGGCGGAGACCATGATGTATCTTCCGGCCACGGCGTGCCTCCCCGATATGTCGACGGCCACCACGTCCAAGGTACCATCTCTTCTTCAGAGGTCGATGATGGCGTGGTGGTCGACGACATCCGTCGCCTGCTCCAGGGTGAGCCCCGCCCCCCGGGCGATCTCGATAGCCCTCCCGCGGTCGATCAGGTCCTCGGGGGCGTGGGCGTCGGTGTCGACGACGATCTTCGCCCCCGCCTCCAGGGCGAGGCGGGCGACGTGGCCGTTCGTCATGTTGTGGCCGTGGCGGGCGGTCAGCTCGAGGCAGACGCCGTTATCCCTAGCCAGATCCACCTCCTGGGGGGTGATGAAGCCTGGATGGGCGAGGATATCGACCCCGATATCTATCGCTCTGCGGTTCGTCCCCGGGGCCACCGGCTCGACGACCGTCTCCCCGTGGACGACGACGAGGTCGGCTCCGAGCCTGCGGGCGAGGGTCGCCAGCCGCTCCATCTTCGCCGGGGGGACGTGGGTCAGCTCGACGCCGGCGAGGATCCTCATCTCCAGGACGTCCTCCAGCGCCTTGACCTTCGAGACCTGGTTGATGACGAACTCGACGTTGGTGAAGTCGACGTGATCGGTGATCCCCAGGGCACGGCACCCCTTCATCTCGGCCCTCCGGACCAGCTCGGAAGGGATCAGCTCGCCGTCGCTGAAGACGGTGTGAGTGTGAAGGTCGATCATGAGGTTTCCTGGAATCACAAACATTATTAAGTATTGCCTCGAAACTTGGCCCGCCCAAGATCATTTCGGGAGTTTTCGATGACTACCGCCATCAGACGTTTGGTACTGGACGTATTGAAGCCCCATGTCCCCACCATTCTCGAGTTAGCCGAGGCTTTGAGCAAGCTCGGCGGGATAACGGGGGTTAATTTGAGCCTCTCTGAGGTGGACCAGCAGACCGAGACGATCAAGATCACCATCAAGGGTGACAAGATAGATTACCTGGCCGTGGAGTCGGTGATAGAGGACTTCGGTGGCGTCATCCACAGCATCGACGAGGTAGTGGCGGGAAAGGAGATTGTAGAAGAGGTGGAGACCGCCCAGGACCGGTGAGGTCCGGCCCAGGTGACGAACCCTCGGGTTTGCGACGGGCGCTTTTGGATGGGTCTACTCCGCCTCCGGCCCCCCGCCCAGGATCAGCCTCGTCGCTTTCGGATCCTGGTGGCGATCTCTTTCACCATGGCGGCCTTTGGCCCCTTCTTCTGGACCCGGACCCTGCCGGGCTTCTCCCACCACTCCTTAGGGTAATGCTTATCCCTCTCCGCCTCCGCCTGGAGCCCCATCTCCAAGGCGGCGACGAGGATCTCGTCGACGGTGGGCTTCTCGACGGCGTCGCGCCTCGATACAGACCTCCCCTGGCTCCTCGACCTCTCGGCGTCGATGGAGGCGGGCCAGATCACCCATCGGCCGTCTTTGCCAGACATGGGGATACCCGACGCACCCCAGCGGGATAAGATTTTTGGCCCATCCGGGGGATCCGTCGAGGCGCGAGGGGCCTCCGCCTCATGGGGGTCAGACGCCCTTTCAGTCCTTCAGATACCCTTTTAGAGAAGAAGGGCCGAAAGGATCTTTGGAGTTCGTGATCATGAGCGAGAATGCCTATCCCACCGCCAAGGTCGGCGACCAGGAGGTTCCCTGGGACCCAGAGCAGCTGAGGAGGATCCAGGAGCATCCCTGCTTCAGCGAGAAGGCCTGCCACCGGTTCGGCAGGATGCACCTCGCCGTCGCCCCTCGATGCAACATCCAGTGCAACTACTGCATCCGGGACTTCGACTGCGTCAACGAGACGAGGCCCGGGGTGACTAGCCAGGTTCTTACGCCGGAGGAGGCGCTCCAGCGGGTCGACGAGGTGATGGAGAAGCTCCACTACATCAAGGTGGTGGCGGTGGCGGGCCCCGGCGAACCCCTCTATAACGAGGCGACCTTCGAGACCTTCAGACTGGTGGGGGAGAAGTATACGAAGCTCATCTTATGCGTCAGCACCAACGGCCTCCTCCTCCCCGACGAGATCGACCGGCTCGACAGCCTGGGGGTCAGCAACGTCACCGTCACCCTCAACGCCGTCGACCCCAATATCGGAAAGGAGATCTACGAGCACGTCATCTACGCCGGCAAGAAGTACACAGGCCTGGAGGCGGCCGAGCTCCTCCTCGACCACCAGCTGAGGGGCCTGGAGGAGGCGGTGAAAAGGAAGATGATCGTCAAGGTGAACACCGTCCTGATACCGACGATCAACGACGGCCACATCATGGATATCACAAAGAGGATCAAGACGCTCGGGGTATACATCCAGAACGTGATGCCCCTGATACCTCAGTATCGGTTCTCCCACCTGTCGCCTCCGACCCCGGCTGAGAAGAGGGCGGTCCAGGACGAGCTCGCCAAGGTGATGAAGCAGATGAGGCACTGCCGACAGTGCAGGTCCGACGCCATCGGAAAGCTCGGCTGCGACGTCCAGCAGGAGTTTGAAAAGTCCGATAAGGCAGATAAGTCGTAGATCCGAATCTTACGACCTCGTCGGTCCGTCAGGTCGGCCTGTGGGTTAAAAAGGCTCTCGGGGGCCGGATCGCCGGGGCCCCAGGACCACCCTCACAGGATCCGGGTCGGCTCCGTCGACCTCGGGGTCTTGACGACGAGGACCCGGAGCCTTCCATCGCCCGCGTTAGTCCAGCGGTGGGGGATCTTCGCCGGGCTCTCCACCAGGGAGTCGGCAATGACCTCCCTCTTCTCGTCCCCGATCTCGACGATGCCCCTCCCCTCCAGGACGTAGAAGACGACGTCGACGGGGGTGACGTGCTTCTTGAGGGATTCGCCGGGCGCGAGGGTGATGTGGACCACCTGGGCTGATTCCGTATCGCTGATCATCCTCGCATCGACCCCGTGGGGGTTTGGCGCCCTCTCGGCCCTCTCCACCTCGACTATCTTCATCTTTTTATCCTCCACGAAAGCTATCGAAATCTTCTTCGAAGCTTATTTGAGTCGTCGACGTATATACTTGTGGAGATGGATCTGGTGAGCCGAATACTGGCGTCGGCTAGGGGTGGATGAAGGTGGTCATAAGGAAGATCATAAAGATCGACGAGGCCCTCTGCGACGGGTGCGGAAACTGCGTCCTCGCCTGTCCCGAGAACGCCATCGAGATCATCGGCGGAAAGGCGAAGGTCGTCCGGGAGAGCCTCTGCGACGGCCTCGGCGCCTGCATCGGCAACTGCCCGACGGGCGCCCTCTCGATGGAGGAGCGGGAGGCGGAGGAGTTCGATGAGCTGGCGGCGAAGGCGGCGGTCGAATCGGCCCACCGAGCTCGATCACCGGGACAATCGATGGGCTGCGAGGATGAGGGCGGCCCGGGCGAAGGGGAGGGCAGCTGCCCGATGGCCCTGAGGGGGAAGGGGGCGGGAAGGCTCGGCTCCTCGAAGCTTGCAGGAAGGCAGAACCGCGCCCCGGCTTCGGAGCCGGCGGCCGCCGCCATCCAGCCGGAGCTCTCCAACTGGCCGGTCCAGATGCGCCTCGCTCACGTCGACTCGCCTTCGTTCGACGGCGCGCGCCTTCTAATTGCAGGAGACTGCACCGCCTTCGCCTCGCCTCGGATTCACCAGGATTTTATCAGAGGGAGGACGACCCTCATCGGCTGCCCGAAGCTCGACGAGAGGGAGAGCTTCGTCGAGCGGCTCGCCGCGATCCTCGCCGCCCACAATGTGGAGGATATCACCGTTTTGGAGATGGAGGTCCCCTGCTGCTCAAACCTGGAGGCCTTCGTCCGGCAGGCTATGAGGAGGGCGGGAAGGGAGGTGCCTTTGAGGAGCGTCATTCTGGGGATCGACGGGGAGGTCCAGGGGTGAGGTGAGCGATGATTGGCGATGGGGCTGATAGGAGTCAGGCAGCAAAGGCCTAGAAGACCGCCCGCGCCATCGTCGACGGAGGCCGCTGGTGGACGGGACCGGCAACCGACAGAAAAGCCTTATACCTCCGCCGACCTACTCCCCGCCACTATGACCGCCCTCCTGGAGATCAAGGGCCTCTCGAAGAGCTTCTCGGTGAAGGGGAAGACCTTCGAGGCCCTCCGCGACGTCAACCTCTCCGTCGACGACAAGGAGTTCATCTGCCTCCTCGGCCCCTCCGGATGCGGAAAGACGACCCTTCTCCGGATCATGGCCGGCCTCGAGAGGCCGACGAGCGGCTCCGTTTTGCTGGATGGCGTCCCCATCGAGGGGCCGGGGCCCCAGCGGGGGATGGTATTTCAGGAGTACTCCCTCTTTCCGTGGAGGACGATCCTCGACAACGTCGCCTTCGGTCTGGAGCTTAAAGGAGTCCCGAAGGCGGAGCGGCACGAGAAGGCCCGCCAGTACCTCAAGACCGTCGGCCTGGAGGGGTTTGAGAACAGCTACCCCCACGAGCTCTCGGGGGGGATGAAGCAGAGGGTCGCCATCGTCCGGGCCCTCGTCAACAACCCCAAAGCCCTCTTCATGGACGAGCCCTTCGGCGCCCTCGACGCCCAGACCCGGAACGTCATGCAATCGGAGCTCCTCCGGATCTGGCAGGAGCAGCAGAAGACGGTCATCTTCGTCACCCACAGCGTCGACGAGGCGATCTACCTCGCCGACAGGGTGATGATCATGTCTGCCCGCCCCGGCCAGATCAGCGAGATCATCGACGTCGAGATCCCTCGGCCCCGGGTCAGGACCAGCGCCGAGGTGAACAGGTACCGGGAGCAGGTCCTCTCCGTTCTGAAGAGCCTCCGGAAGGATTGAAGAAAAATTTTTCCTAAGTCGCAACCTGGTCCAGGTCCATCTCCTCATCATCCCGTCAGTTCCCATAACTCCTTTCAAATTTCGTCGGACCGATCCCCAGTGGATGATGGGGCGCTTTTGCGAGCGTTTATATTCGTAGAGGTACGAATTTTATCTCAGCTAGGTGAGACCGTTGAGCAGATCCAAATGGATGGAGCTTCCTCGGCTGGTGGTGGTCGGCAGCGGCGTCGCTGGAGAGGTGGCTGAAGTCTGCAGAGACCTCAAACTCGCGGGCGGAGCCCTCATCGTCACGGGCCCCAGAACCTGCGAGCTCGTCGGCGGAGAGATCTCTCGGCGGTTGGAAGAAGGCGGCTTTGAAACAGACCTCATGATCACAAAATATTCAAAACTCGAAGAGGTCGAGCGGGCCGAACGGCTGGCGGCGGATATGAGGGCGGGCTTTCTCATTGGGGTCGGCGGAGGGAGGTCGATAGACATCGCCAAGCTCGCCTCCGTCAGGGCTGGCGTCCACTTCGTCTCCATCCCCACCGCCGCCTCCCACGACGGGATCTGCTCCGCCCAGGCCTCCCTCACCATCGACGGCGAGACGACCTCCGTCTCGGCCCAAGCCCCCTTCGGGATAGTGGCCGACACCTCCATCATCTCCCAGGCGCCTAAGAGGCTCCTCGCCGCCGGATGCGGGGACATAATCTCGAACATCACCGCCGTCAGGGACTGGAAGCTCGCCCACCGCCTCCGGGGGGAGGAGTACAGCGAGTACGCCTCCGCCCTCTCGGAGATGACGGCGAGGATGATCGTCGAGACCTCCTCGGAGTTGAAGCCGGGGCTCGAGGAGTCGGCGAGGATCGTCGTCAAGGCCCTCATATCCAGCGGCGTCGCCATGTCCATCGCAGGATCATCGCGCCCCGCCAGCGGCTCTGAGCACAAGTTCGCCCACGCCATAAACAGGATCGAGCCGGGACGGGCCCTCCACGGCGAGCTCTGCGGCCTTGGGACCATAGTTGCGATGTACCTCCACGGCGGCGACTGGAAGATGATCCGGGATGCCCTGGAGAAGGTGGGGGCGCCGACCTCGGCCGCCGAGATCGGCCTCGGGGAGGAGGCGGTGATCGAGGCCCTAACCTCCGCCCACACCATCCGGCCCGAGCGTTACACCATCCTCGGCTCGGGGCTCACCCGAGAGGCCGCAGCCGCGGCAGCCAAAAAGACAAAAATAATATAATTATCATATTGAGGCGAATACCATGTCCGAAGCAGCAACACAGATCACCCTGATAGGAACTAAGCTCGCGACGATAGGGATGGAGTTCATCTTCAACGCCCCCTCTCCGGAATGCGAGACCTGCAAGCTGAGGAACACCTGCACCAACCTCGAGTCGGGGAGGAGGTACAGGATCCTGGGGATCCGCGGAGAGCTGATCCACGAATGTCCCATCCACGAAGCGGGGGTCCGGGCGGTGGAGGTGACCGAGAGCCCCATCATCGCCGCCATCGACGCGAGGAAGGCCTTCGCCGGGTCGAAGACCGTCCTCGAACCGCCCAAGTGCGAGAGGTATGAGTGCACCATGTACGAGCTCTGCCACCCCGTCGGCCTGAAGGAGGGGGACCGGTGCACCATCGTCGACCTCGTCGGCGAGGCCCCCGAAGAGTGCGAGATAGGAAACAAGCTGAAGCTGGTGGAGCTGAGGCGCTGAGATCCCCTCGCACTCCATCTTCCTATTTTCATTTCGGATAGCCTTCATGAGAAGGGTTCTCACCTACTCCCGGAACGTCTTCATACCTGTCACCGACGCCTGCAGGAACCGGTGCGGATACTGCGGCTTCCGGCGGGACCCTGGCAGGATCATCGGCCGCCGGGGGGCGATCGACCTCCTCGACCGGGGGGCCTCGGCGGGCTCCTCTGAGGCCCTCTTCTCCCTCGGCGAGGCTCCCTGGGAGGTCTCCGGCTTCGCCGACCTCCTGAGAGGGACGGGAAGGGACGACCTCATAGATTACCTGATCGAGCTATCGGAGCTGGCCCTGGAGAGGGACCTCCTCCCCCACACCAACGCCGGCCTCCTCTCGAAGGAGGAGATGGAGCGGCTCGCCCCCTACAACGCCAGCATGGGGATGATGCTCGAGACGACGGCGGAGGTGGAGGCCCACCGATCCTCCCCGGGAAAGAGGCCTGATCTGAGGCTCCTGGCGATGGCGGCGGCTGGAGAGCTGAAGATCCCCTTCACCACCGGGATCCTGGTGGGGATCGGCGAGACGGAGGCGGACCGGGTCCGATCGATCGATGCCATAAGAAGGGTCCACGTGGAGCACGGTCACATCCAGGAGGTGATCGTCCAGCCCTTCGACCCCAAGCCGGGTACGCCGATGTCCGGTGCCCCACCGCCGGCCCCGGAGATCCTGGCGGAGACGGTGAGGATGGCGAGGTCGATCCTGCCGCCCGAGGTCGCCGTCCAGGTCCCCCCAAACCTGGCAGATACCCTTCCCCTGGCGGAGGCGGGAGCCGACGACCTGGGAGGGATCAGTCCCGTGACCCCGGACTGGATCAACCCCGAGAGGTGGTGGCCGACCCTGATGGAGCTGAAAAACCGGCTATCTGGCTTTGAGCTTAAGGAGAGGCTGCCGATATACCCGCGTTACATCCGCCTCCGATGGCATGGAAGAAAGACTTGGTCCCTCGTCGAGAGGCTGGCGGGGCCCGACGGCCTCCGGAGGTGGCCTATCATAGAAAGGTCGGAATCGCAAATGATATCTCAGAGCAGAGCAGAGGAGGGGCGGTATGAATAAGAAGACCCTTGAGATATGCGCCAGCACCGGACTCGTCTTTCTGATGATAGTCCTATTGATCCTGGTTCAGACAGAGGCTCCCGAGCCCCTCCGCCCCGCCGGGTTCGTCCTCGCGGTCCTGGCCTTCATGATCCTGATGGGCCTCGCCGGGTTTGGGCTGATGAAGGTAGAGGCCTGAGACTGGATATGTCGGATATACCGAGACTGGCATTATAGAGTTGAGATGGAGTTGAAATAGACTCGAAAGGTCAGGATACCTCCTGCTAGAGGGCGAGATATGGGCATCTTGGACAAGTTGATGGGCAGGTCTGGGGATGACGATTACGTGAACATAGACCTGGGGCAGTTCGAGGAGATCTCCGCGGGGAGCCCCTCGGAGATCCTGGTGAAGATGGCGGAGCTGAACGACCTCGAAGTTCTCTCCGAGATAAAGACGGAGATAGAGAGGGGCAACCTCGTCCTGGTGGACATATCTCCCATGAGGAGGGAGAAGGACCTCCTCGACGAGGCGATCGGGGAGTTGAAGGCCTCCGTCGAGGATCTGAGGGGCGACATAGCAGGCCTCGGCGACAACCTGGTGATAGTCGTCCCCCAGAGGATGAGGATAGATCGGGAGGAAGTCCTGGGGGGGGAGGATTGAAGGCGAAGACGACCTCGAGCTGTCCGATCTGCTCCGCCGAGATCGCCTTCGACTGGGAGACGAAGGAGATCCCCCACTTCGGCGAGGCGCTGATCATCGCCGGGGTCTGCGAGGCTTGCGGCTTCAAGCTCAGCGACACCATCCTCCTCAGCCAGGGCGATCCCGTCAGGTATGCCATCACCATCGAGGAGGTGGCCGACCTGAACGCCCGGGTGATCAGGTCCACCAGCGGGACGATCAGGCTTCCAGAGCTGGGGATCGACGTGGAGCCCGGCCCCGCCTCCGAGGCCTACATCTCCAACGTCGAGGGCGTCCTCCAGAGGGTCCGGGACATCGTCGTCTTTGCCACCAGGTCCGCCCGGGACGCGGGGGCGGAGGAGAACGTCTGTCGGGGAGAATGGATAATCGAGCGGATCGACCGGGCGATGGAGGGGGTCGGCCCCCTCACCATGATCCTGGAGGACCCCCTGGGAAATAGCGCCATCGTATCCGAGAAGGCGATCTCGACGAGGCTCACCACCGAAGAGTGCGAGGACCTGAAGACCGGGATGATCATCCTCGACTCCGCCGCCTGACCGGCGAAGCCCAGGGAGGCGGATAGACTGATAGTCCTCAGCGGCGGGACGGGGACCCCGAAGCTCCTCGTCGGGCTGAAGGAGGTCCTCGACCCCCAGGAGCTGACCGTCGTCGCCAACACCGCCGACGACCTCTGGATCTCGGGAAACCTCGTCTCGCCGGACCTCGACACCGTCGTCTACACCCTGGCGGGGATGATCGACCGGAGGAGGTGGTGGGGGATCGAGGGGGACACTTTTAGGGCCCACGATTTTCTGAAGGGCCTCGGCCGCCGAGAGCTCCTCGCCCTCGGGGACCTCGACCGCTCCATCCATATATTCCGGTCCGAGCTCCTCCGGGAGGGGCTCTCCCTCTCAGAGGCGACGGCGAGGCTCTGCCGTGCCCTGAAGGTCGCTGGAAAGGTAGTCCCCATGACCGACGACCCCGTCTCCACCATGGTATCGACCCCCCAGGGGGAGATCCACCTCCAGGAGTTCTGGGTCGGCCGGTCCGGCCGGCCCGATGTGACCAGCATACGGTTCAGGGGGATCGAGGACGCCCTCCCAAGCCTCGAATTTCTCGCCGCCCTGGAGAGGGCGGCCGAGGTGGGCGAGCCGATCCTGATCGGGCCGAGCAACCCCGTCTCCAGCATCGGGCCGATCCTCGCCCTCCGAGGGGTCCGGGACCTCCTGGGAGGTCGGAGCAGGAGGGGGGAGGGGAAGAGGAAGAGGAAGAGGAGCCGGGTGATCGCCATCAGCCCCCTCGTCGATGGGCGGCCCGTCAGCGGCCCCGCCGCGAAGTTCATGCGGGCCTGGGGGTTTCCCGTCACCGACCAGGGGGTCGCAGACATCCTCGCGTGCGCGGACCTGATGGTGGTCAGCCCCGGAAGCGACTATCAGGGGCCCTCCGTCCGGCTGGACACGACCATGAAGGACGAGGCGGAGAGCCTGAGGCTCGCGGAGGAGATCGTCAGGATCGCAGATGAAGTGATGGAGCCGGGGATTGAGGCGGAGGCGGTCTGAGATGTTTATCGGCATCGATCACGGGACGAGGGCGATAAGGTTTGCGAACTCCGAGGGCAGGTGTTACGTCATTCCGCGAAAGGAGGCCGGCAGCCTCGCCCCCTCGGAGATCGCTGATCGGATCAGAGAGGCCTTCGATCTCGACTCCGGCGCCGAGAAGGTCGAGCTTCTCGCCCTATGCTACTCCATGGGGGACGGGATCTCTGAGATCATCAGGATCGAGGACGCCGAGAACCGGGGCGTCATCAGCCAGGACGGCGCGGGCCTCCACGTCGGCGGCGGGACGAACGTCTTCGACGCCGTCCTCGCGGCGAGATGGCCCGCGATCCTGCTGCCCGGGATCCACGACCGCTCAAAAATCGATCCCCGGATGAAAGTCTTCTCCCACGGCGCCAGCCCCGAGAAGGTGGGGCTCGCCTACAAGGTCAGAAAAGACGGCAAGAAGGACTTCATCATCTCCGACGCCAGCTCCAACGTCGTCACCATCGGCGTCGCTGCCGGGCGCATAGCCGGCGCCATAGACGCACCCATCTTCGCCCCCGGCCTTCTGCATGGGCCGCTGGACGTCGCCGCGATCCGAAGAGTCGACGCTCGAGAGATGACCGCCAACGAGGCCTTCACCCGGGGCGGGATCCTCCGGAAGCGAGGCCTCACCCTCAAGGGCTGCACAGAAGAAGAGAAGGAGGCGGCCTTCGAAGCCCTCGCCCTCTACGCCGCCATGGAGATCGCGGCGATGGCCGTCCTCCTCCGGGACCATGCCGCAGCGAAACCGGCGCTGTACCTAGCGGGCGATCCCGCCTCCAGGATCGCTGGCAGGGTCTCGGATCTACTGGGGCGGGAGGTTCTGCCGCTCGCAAGCTGCGATGCGGCGCTGGGGTGCGCGCTGATCGCGGAGGACGTGTATAAGGGCGCGAGGGAAGTGCTGGGGATCGGGGTGGATGGGAGGGTGCGGGGGTAGCTGAGTCATATAACTTAACTGGCGCAAACTTGGCGTTTTTGTGATAAAACGCTAACTTTATGACCGACAGATAATGTAGGCCGAAATAACTGGCACGGAAGTCGCATAAACGAAAATTTTATCATCTTGCGGCCAATAGTCCTCATCTAGGAGATGTAGTGGAGATGAGACTCAAAACGTGTTTGAGTGGGTTGGTGCTGGCGGGGCTGGTTCTTTTCAGTCTTTCTGCAGCGGCCTTTGCCGGTGCAGAGGTGATTGAATGGTCAGGCGCTCAGGCAAATGGCTGGAAGAATCCTCTAGGCGAAGGTGCATCTCTAATCACTCATACAAACTACGACTTTGATTCGGATATTTACCTTAGAAATCATGGGAAACGTCATACAGGTGTAGATATCCACGCAGAGCCAAATACACCAATCTATGCTATTGCGCCAGGCACCGTAGTGAAAGTTGTGCGTAGCGACTCATTCAATACAGTAGTGATTATTCGTCACGAGACGGGAGAAATGCAGGGGTTCTTCGCAATATATGGTCACGTTTTAGCGAGCCCCTCTGTTCAAGAAGGAAAGCCCTCTCCGATAAATGAACCCATTGGCAATATTGTAAAGGCAGGCTCTCCATCTCACCTTCATTTTGGCATTAACACAAAAAATGAATTGAATGAGTTCAACAAACCAGAAATTGGATTAGGGTGGGGACTAAACCCAGCTGGGACTGACCCAAGATCTGTAGGGTGGGTAGACCCTCTACCTTACCTTTCTGCAGCAATCTATTCAGGTGGCCAATCTGTATCATCTACTGCTAGTGTTACTACGATTCGAACCCCGCAAATCGGAGACGATGTATACATCTACTCGGGATATTATGATTATACGTTTAAGGGAACCATTACAGATATCGGCAACGGCTTAATTTGTCTTCATGAAGATGAACCGAGCGATAGTGGTGGACGGGATGTATGTATAGGAATTGAATCGATCAGGATGCTGTCTTGGATATAGATTAGTATAAGTCACTTAATAAAGATTACAAGGAGGAACACGAGGATGGGAAAAAAGATAGTGGCTATTATTTTGATAATAGCAATGCTATGTAATGTTGCATGCGCAAGGATGCCCCAAATCGGAGACGATGTGTACATCTACTCAGGATACTTTTCCTATACGTGTGAGGGAACCATAACTGATATCGGCAACGGTTTCATTTGTCTTCATGAATTTGAACCGCGCGATAGTGGTGGACGAGATGTTTGTATAGGAATTGGATCGATCATGTTTCTGTCTTGGATGTAGAGTTCCGTAGAATCCCTGAAATGGAGTTGGTCGAATGGGTAAATGGGTCACTTGCGGCAATTGCCATGGAACGGGACAAGTGAGATGTGGAAACTGCGACGGCAAGGGTGAAAGAAAAATTGAAGGCAAATGGTATAACTGCTCTTATTGTGGTGGTCGTGGTCACAAAGACTGCTTACAATGTGGTGGTAAAGGCGAAAAATACATTTAATGTCTCTGCATGGATGACAGGGTCCGAGTTGAGGCGGATGGGATGGAGGCGAGGAGATGAGATTAAAACTGATATTGTGTCTGCTGATGTTGGTGGCGCAGGCGGCTCCAGCTGTGTCCGACGAGGTGGACGATCTATTGTTGGACTTGAAGTACGGAACCGATAAAGTTCGGTGGGATGCTGTGAGGGTTCTCGGTGAGATCGGTGATCCAAAGGCCGTGGATCCGCTTATCGAGGTGCTTAAGAATAAAGACGAGACTTATGAAGTCAGAGGAAGCGCAGCAATAGCTCTCGGTGAGATCGGCGATCCGCGTGCAGTAGATCCTCTGATCGAAGCTCTCAGTTATGAGGACGCGGGTTGGGCCGAGGATAATTGGGTGGTCCGTAAAGATAAATCCGAGTATGCTTTGACTGTCCGAAAAAGCGCAGCAATAGCTCTCGGGGAGATCGGCGATCCGCGTGGAGTGGATCCTCTGATCGAGGCCCTCAGTTACGTCGATTACTCTCATGTTGTAATATACTCCGCAGAAGCTCTCGGTAAAATCGGAGACCCACGAGCAGTCGATCCACTTATCAAAACTTTAAAAGACCTCATAAACGATCCCAATAAAATCAGCGGAGAAGACCATATGATCTCATATGCTGCCTCAGCACTCGGCAAAATCGGCGATCCTAAGGCGGTCGATACGCTGATCGAAATTCTGGAGAGAAATAGCGCGGACTATGGCTATATTGCCCCATTTAGTGCTGCCATAGCTCTCGGTGATATCGGCGATCCAAAGGCGGTCGATCCCCTCATCGAGGCTCTCCAGGACGGGGGCCTGCCGGTCCGAGAGTGGGCTGCCTGGGCTCTCGGCGAGATCGGTGATGCCAGGGCGGTCGAACCCCTCAACTACGTAGCTTCAAGAGACGAGGTAGAGTTGATCCGAAAGACTGCGGCTGAAGCGTTGAAGAAGATCGAAGTCCATGGAGTAACCGAGGTTCCAGAGATCATCGAAGAGACCGAAACTCCTGAGGAAACCCGTGGAGTACCCGAGGCTCGTATCGCCACCGCGTTCGACTATCCTGTCGGAACGCCACGCGCCCAAGGCGGCCCAGGGTACGTCACGCAGACGAGAGATGACGGGGACGGGTGGTACAATGCTCAGGATTGGGCGGATTACAACTCCGATTATGGAGGGTACCATCCTGGTGAAGACTGGAACTCTGAGCAAGGTGGTAGCAGCGATGTGGGCGCTCCAGTCTATGCCATAGCAGACGGTATTGTCAGCGCGATCACTACTAAAGTTGCTGGGAACGGAATTGCAATAAGACATACATTGCCCTCAGGAGAGTCGATATATTCTGTTTACATCCATATCGACATCCAGCCAGATCTCAATATCGGGTCCGAGGTTCACGTTGGCGATAGGATAGGGTCCATTGCGAATATAGCCTCATCTGGAATGAGCCCACACCTACATTTTGAGATACGCACCAGTCCTGTAATACCTCAAGACTGGTATCCAAATGACAATGGAATAGGCTACTACCCTTCCATGGGACGACTGAGATCTGATGGGTTCACAGTAGATCCCTCGGACTTTATCGATGGTCATCGGGGAGGTGGCGAGACCGAGGCTGTCGGCAGGATCGAAATCCATGTTGTAGCCGAGGCCCCCGAGATTACCGAAGAAGCTGAAGCTCCCAAGGAAAGCCCTCTTCCAGTATCGATAGGTGCCATATCTATAATCTTTGCTGTTCTCTTTATGAGGTCCAGTAGAGATCAGTCGTAGCTGGAATAGATCAAGGAGAGCTGAGGGCGGGCGGTGATCCTCGCCTCCCCCTTCTCTCTTTTATTTATCAACTCAGATTAATTTCTCAGATCGATTTTAAGGGGCGTCTTTTTCTTGTGGGTCCAAAGGACTATCCCCGGTGGGGTGATCCTCCACAGTGGGGGCCCTGGTGGCGTCGGTCTGGCGTTTAGCGGGACATAACGGGACGGTTTTCGTCATTCTCCCCCTCTCCCGTAGGTTGTATGACATTCTCATCTCTGGCTGCAAGTAATGTCATACAACCGAATCTCTTTTGACTGTCACCGTCGAATTCAAGGGGGGCCATAAAAATCACGTTACCTTCAAATCTTGATAAAGTTGGTTCTACAAGATTTTAAGATCGCTATTGGTCGGCGTGTTTCTTCGAGGTGTGCGCCATCCAAACGGGCGGGAACTCTCTAAAAGTTAGCGTTTTAGGGTAAAAATGCTAGATTTTAGTAAGTCAGGAGCGCCCATAATCCATCTATTCCCAAGCTAATCGCCCAATAGTTTCAAGGATCATCCCCTATCGAGTAGATCGCAGACTATGTATATCCTTGAGCCCGAAACCCCCTTTCGCATGAACCGGAGCGTGATCCCCTGACCTGGAAGAAGATCGTCTCCGACCTCGAGCGGGAGTTTTCCTCCCTCCAAGGCGACTGGATGCGGTCTGTGGAGCTGAGGGACCGGATCGGCGAGATCGTCACAGGATCCGACTTCCCCGACCTCCCGCCAGACCTGCAGGGGAGGCTCGACCTCCTCCACGTGGAGCTCGTCGCCCTCACCCGGGAGAACGTCTGCACCAACGAGCGGTGCCCCTACTACAAGAAGAGCTGCAAGATGAGATGAGATGAGATGAGATGAGATGAGATGAGATGAGATGAGATGATGGGTGCGGGGGCTATGGATAAGAGCGGCTGATTTTTTTGGTGGCGAAAGATGATCATCTCCGCAAGCTACAGGACGGATATCCCCGCCTTCTACGGCGAGTGGTTCGAGAAGAGGCTCGAGGCCGGATACTGTTCCGTCTCCAATCCGTACAACAGCCACCAGGTCCGCCGCGTCAGTTTGGCGAGGGAGGACGTCGACGGCTTCGTCTTCTGGACGAGAAACATCGGCCCCTTCATGGGGCGGCTTTCGAGGGTGGCGGATCTCGGCCGCCCCTTCATCGTCCAGCAGACCGCCACCTGCTACCCCCGGGCCCTGGAGCCCGCGGCCGTCGGCGCCGCTGTGGCGGTCCGGCAGATCAGGGCCGTCGCCGAGGCGTACGGGCCGAAGGCCGCCGTCTGGCGGTACGACCCGATCGTCTTCTCTTCCCTGACGCCGGCGGAGTTCCACCTCGAGAACTTCGAGCGGCTCGCCGGGGCGCTGGAGGGGGCGACCGACGAGGTGGTGATCTCCTTCGCCCAAATCTACAGGAAGGCCGCTCGGAACCTCGACCTCGCGGCCCGCAATTTCGGCTTCGCGTGGATGGACCCCCCCGACGATGTCAAGCTCGACCTCGCCTCAAAGCTCGTGGAGGTGGCGAGGCGCCACGGGATGAGCCTCTCGGTCTGCTCTCAGCGAAAGTACATCGTTCCCGGCGCAAAGGCCGCCCGGTGCGTCGACGCACGAAGGCTCGCCGCCGTCGGTGGGCGGTCGATCCGGGCCCGGCTGAAGGGGAAGCGGCCGGAGTGCGGCTGCTACGAGGCCGTCGACATCGGCGAGTACGACACCTGCCCCGCAGGATGCGCCTTCTGCTACGCCGTCCTCCATCGGGAGATAGCCTTGCGCCGGCGGGAGAGCCACGACCCCGAGGGCGAGTTTCTTTGGGGGCCGGGGGAGGAGGCGGCCTCGTCCCCGGAGTCGAAGGGCCAGACGACCCTCTTCTGAGGCCGGACCGTCCGGTCCAAGATCGCGCCGCCTCCGCCGCCTCAGCCTCCTCAATAGAGCCACCACTGCCAGATCATCGGCTTGTTTCTGCACATGAGAACCGCATCTCTGGAGTAGTTTATCTCGAAGGCGTCTCGGCGTTCTTTGCCCTGCTGCTCGCTCCAGATCGCCTCCGGATCTATGAAGACGGTGGGCTTTAAAGCCATGTCGGCGTCTTCGGCGTAGCTCGCATGACCCTCCCCGGGGCCGGCCCGCGTCGCAGAAAAATTCCCCATCCAGAAATCCCCATCGGAAGAGTAGGCGGAAAATCTTCCCCGGATTTCGTCAGCGTCAAAACCGCCCACCAGCCTGACGAAGATGACGGGGCTGTGACGAAATGTGATGGCCATGTCGATGCTCCTCCCCTCCGCCAGGCCTATCAGAAAGCCATCGTTTCTTCCGCCGAGGGTAGATCTCCCGCCGAGGGTGGAACTGGCGTTGGAGAAGGTGGCGACGCTGCCGCCAGCCAGCGGCCCGCCGTCGTTTCCGCCCTCTAATTCATAGCCGATCAGCCATGTGCTCGATAGGTCTGAAACTGCTACCGAATAGCAGGCGGAGATCTGAAAGACTATCAGTAAAACGATCAGCGTCTTCATCGATCTAGACTTCCCTAAAGCCGGCCAGTCCCATCCGGCCTAAATCCGCAAAGATTGAAGTTTTGGCCGGACATCCCAAATCAACCCAAATCCCGATACCCCAGCTCCCTCGCCATGACAAACGAGATCTGAGCCTCTGAGCTATGCCCCAGAGCCTCCAGCGCCAGACCCTTCTTCTGCCAGAACCTCCCCTCCAGCGGATAGAGGTCTATGGCCGCTTCGTAGGCCAAAAGGGCCTCCTCATACCTCTCCAGCTCCATGAGAAGATCGCCCTTCTCCTCCATGGCGAAGAAGGGCACTGGGCCCAGCTCGATGACCTTGTCGAGGGCCTCCAGGGACTCGTTGTACCTGACAAGGCCCTTCAACGCCCGAGCCTTGCCGCCCCAGGCGCCGCTCAAAAGATCCGACTGAGGGGGGTTCAGATCGATGACCTTCTCGTAAGCCGCCAGAGCCTCCTCATTCTTGCCCAGGCTCAGGAGTCTCCCGGCCCGGCCTCGCCAGCCCCGGGGGTCCTCCGGATTCAGCTCGAGGATCCTGTCATAAGCCGCCAGGACCTCATCTGACCGGTTCATCGCCTCGAGAGCGAAGGCCTTCTTCAGCCAGAAGAAAGCAAGCTTATCAGCGTCGTCTTCGGGGATCTGCTCGATGGCTCTATCAAGAGCGTCAGTGGCTTCGTCGTACCTGCCCATCCGAAGCAAGATGTAGCCCCTGCTGGACCATGTATTCGGGTCGTCGGGGTTCAGCCCATAGAGCTGGAGGGTTTCATTGTAGGCATCGGCGCCCTCCTTCGATCTTCCGATCTCGGCGAGGGCCGACCCCTTCACCCTCCAGAAGTATGCCAGCTTCTTCGTGTCGTCGGAGTCCGTCATCTCTATGGCTCTATCGAAGGCCTCCAGGGATTCGTTGTACATGCCCATAGCCTTCAGGAGGTAGCCTTTATCCATCCAGCTTCGGGGGTCCGGATCGACCTCCAGGGCCCTGTCGTAAGAGGCCAAGGCATCTTCATAGAGGCTCTCGTTGTTTGTTCTATCAGCCAGACCGGCGAGGGCGAACCCCCTGTACGTCCAGGCTTCGACATTTTCTGGATCGAGCCTGATGGCCTCGTCGTAGGCCTCAAGCCGCTCCCTCTCGTCGCTCAGGGCCATGCCTTTGGCAGACCAAGCTCTGGAGCTCTGAGGGTCCAGCTCGATGGCCCTGTCGAAGGCCAAAAGAGCTTCCCCGGTCAGCTCTCCGCTTTTATAGCCATCCCCGAAGAACTCGGCGATGAAGGCCAGGTTGGTGAGGGCTTTCCCCTTATTCAGCCAGGCGTCTACATCCTCCGGATTCTTCTGGAGGCGTTCGTCATAAAGCCTGACGGCCACCTCGTAGGCTCCTCTGGCATCTTCCACCCTCCGCATGGTGGATAGGGTCGCAGCTCTCCAACCCCAGTAGTCTGCATAATAGAGGTCGTACCCCACCGCCTCGGGCGGGGCCGACAGCTCCGAGTCGTTCTTGAATAGGGCCTTGAGGACGTCACCTTTTCCCAGCCAGCCGTCGGCGCTCTCCGGGTCCAGTGAGATGGCTCTTTCGTAGGCGTCGAGAGCCTCCTCGTAATATCCGCTCTCGCGGAACTCGTGGCCTTCGTTCAGCCAGGCGTCGGCGGTCCGATCCTGGGCGAGAGCGGTCGTCCATGATGCAGAAAGCACCATCAGCATACAAAACAGTACTCTCATCTCAATCCACTCCTCGTTTTGTCATTCGAAGATGACAACATACCTCTAAACGATTTCATCTCTCAACCCCCACTCCACCGAACTCCTTTGAAACTACGGCATAATTTTCGATCGGCTCCATCAGTGGATAGTTGTCCTTGTCAGCCCCGACCAAGTAAGGCATCTCCCCTATGCCATCTCCATCGGCATCCTTCCCTTTGTAGTAGGTCCAGAAGTTTCCGATGTAACTGTCGAAGCTCGAACCCTCATACGTGTACGTCAGAACCTCTGTAGAGTTCCACTTGTTTGAAGAGCTGCTCGATTGTATGTTGTTGGAGTTGTTAATGAAGTTGTTGAGGTAGACGGCGTTATCGTCGGATCCGATGATGCCCATGCCCGCGTTCCTGTTGTCTCTGATCTCGTTTGCTCTTATGGTGTTTCCAGCAGAGTTGCTCAGGTAGATGCCGGACCAGCTCTCCGTCAGCTCGTTTCTCTCGATTACGTTATCATCAGAGCCGTGAAGATAGACCCCCGACTCAGCGTTGTTTATGGCGATGTTGCTCCTGATCGAATTGTTGTAGCAGTGGTAGTTGAGATGGATCCCCCTGGTGTTGTTGGCGATCACGTTGCCCTCTATCCTGGAGTTGCTGGTGTTGGTTAAGAATACCCCCTCCATGTTCTTCTCCAGCACTGAATCCCTGACGGTTATGTTATGGCAGCCGATGCAGTAGACCGTTCCCGCGTTGGATGACGAATCTATAACCGCATCAGAGACGTTCACCAGGTGGTAGATCCTTCTACCATTTACAAGGTTGCTGGCGTCGATATCGTTGGTGGCTGTAGCATCGTCCCCCCAGCCGTTGTAACCGAAGTTGAGATAGTTGCCGGACATGGAGTTGTTTCGGAGGATGTTGCCTCCGGAGAAGCTGATGATCATGCCGACTACGTTATAGTCGGCGACGTTCCTCTCCAGGACGTTCCCGCCCGTGATATCAGAGGGGCTGATGCTGGAAAGAAGGATGCCGCCACGGTTGCCGCTGGCGTTGTTCGATGCAAGAGTGTTGTTGCCGGATGCGACTATGATGCCGTAGCTGTTGTTAGTGGCGACGTTGCCCCTGATGGTGTTGCCCTCCGAGTTCACCATTATGCCGGCGTCAACATAGCTTCCGCTGAATACCCCCTTGCCAGAGGAGTTTGTGACATGAAACCCTTCTACGACCCCGCCGTCGGCGGAGAGCTTTATGGGGCTGCCTTCGTGTCTTGCATCGATGATCGGCATCCCGCCGCCCGTATCCACGCCCCTGAGGATCACGGGCTTGGTAACGTTGACCGTCTCCAGATAAGTGCCGCTGCAAACCTCGATCAGGTCACCTGGGCTTGCAGCTTCCATCGCCTCACTGATGCTGGCGAAATCGCAACCCTCGGCGCAGACTTTGTACGTTGCCCCGCCGCCAGTCTGGGGGGCAGGTTTTGGCGCAGAGAGCGGAATGTCACAGCGAACCAGGGGATGTCCGTCCAAATTGGTGCCGCCGAAAATCTCATATGCGTCGTCGCAGATGCCGTCCCCGTCCTCATCCTCACATCCTTCGATGAAATCGCTGTAGTGATTTCCCACTTTGCCGTCATCCCAGCGGTTCGTCCCGTCGTCGTATGCGTCGTACTCGTTGTTGTCGGCGAAACAGTTGTTATAGATGAAGTTGTTCTGGGAGTCCGTCAGAAAGATGCCACGCCCGATGTTGCCGCTCGCGTAGTTGCCGGCGATGGTGTTATTTTCGGAGTCCTGCAGCTCTATTCCAGATAGCTGATTGTCTAGTGCTCGATTGCCCGAGATGGAATTGTTATTGGAGTCCCAGAGGCGGATCCCGACTCCTTGGTTTTGGCGAAAATCGTTTTCTGCGATGATGTTCTCCCCGGAGGAATCGAGTTCGATCCCAAAATGGGGGTTGTCCTTGACGACGTTTTCGATGATGGTGTTGTGGCTGGAGTTCCACAGATGAATGCCTGCAAACCCGCTCCGGATCAGCCCCCTTCCAGCGTTGGAGCTGAAGTTGTTATTGGCGATGACGTTATTGGTCGAGTTCTCCAGGTAGATTCCGGCCCACGTGTTGTACGAAACGTGGTTATCCCTGACGACGTTTCCCTTCGAATCCCAGAGGGAGATGCCATTCCAGCTGTCGGTAACCGTGTTATTCAAGATGGCGTTGTCATCGGACCTAACAGTGATGCCCGCCGGCTGCGCCGTTCCGACGCCGCTGTTCTTCAGACTGAAACCCTCCAGGACTATCCCATCTGCCGAGAGGATGATGGCGCTGCCGTTTTCTCCGGCGTCCACAACAGGCATATTCAGGCCGCGCAAGGTCAACCGTTTGGTCACGTTTACGTTCTCGCGGTAAATACCGCCGTCTACCACGATGAGATCTCCGGGACTGGCGGCATCGATGGCCTCCTGAACTCCGGCGAAGTCGCCGGGAACGTGTATCATCTCTCCATAGGATTGGTATATGTCGCTCCCCTTGGCGCTCTCCTGGGCCATGGACGGGGCGCAAAGCATCGCCAGCGCCGCCATGACTAGGGCAAGCATGGTCTTCGCTACAAGATTCGTCGGCCCTCCGAGGGCTGCGAGCGATCCGACTTTTCCTTTCACATCAACCCACTCCACTTTTCTCAACCTTCAAACGATTATTAAATTTTCGATCGAGATCACTCCACATACCCCAGCTCCCTGGCCCTGGCGAAGGCAGCTTCCGCCTCGACCTGGCGGTCCAAAGCCTTCAACGCCTCGCCTTTGCTGCCCCAGAACTTGGCCACACCCGGATATCTTTCCAGGTTTCTGTCGTAGGCAGAAAGGGAGTGTTCGTAGGCTGCAACAGCTTCCTCATGCCTGCCCAGTTTATCAAGAGCTCCTCCCTTGGCAAACCAGACTCCTGCGATGTCCAGGTAAGATGGATCTATCTCAATGACCTTATCGAAGGCCTGTAAGGCATCGTCGTATCGGCCCATCTGGTTTAGAACAAAACCTCTGCCCGCTAGGGCTGAAGGGTTGATCGGGTCGATCTTGAGGGCCTCTTCGTAAGCATTGAGAGATTCGTTGAACCGCTCCATTCTGCTGAGAACCAAGCCTTTATTGATCCATATGTAAAAGCTGTTGGGATCGATCGTCAAAGCCTCGTCAAAAGCTGCAAGCGATTCATTGAATTTGCCCATGACCAGAAACGTTATGCCTTTATCGATCATGGACTCAAAGTGCTGGGGGTCCAGGTCGATGGCCTTGTCGTAAGCATCCAAAGCTTCATCGAACTTGCCCTCGTTTCGAAGTACTGTTGCCCTGTTATACCAGATGTTGGCCAGATCCTGGGTCGAGTTGGCACTTTCGAGGGCCTCATCGTGTTTGCCCATCGTCTCCAAAAGGCTCGCCCTGTTCACCAATGCTCCTGGTGTTTCCGGATCGATCTCGATGGCTTTGTTAATGTTGGCGAGAGCCTCATCGAGCATGCCTTCGACCTCTTCGGTTCTGATGCCAGCCTGGCCCTCTTTGTTCTGAGCAAAATGGATCAACGTAACCCCTTTCCCATGCCAGTTACCTGCATCTTCGGGGTCTAACTCGAGGGCTTTGTCGAAGGCCTGGAGGGACTGGTTGAATCTAGATGGGGCATCGGTGGACCAAGCCATATTATCGAGCGCATTACCCTTGAAAGCCCAGGCTGAAGCATTGTTGGGATTTATCTCTATGGCTCTGTCGTAAGCTTTCAAAGACTCTTCGAATATCTCGACTCTATTTTGCCCGTAGAACTTGAATGCCAGCATGTTGAGGGCTGCGCCCTTGTACAGCCATGCATCGAAGTACTGCGGATTCATCTCCAGGGAACGGTTGAACGCGTCGAGCGCCTCTTCAAAAGATTCTTGGTGGAACAGCTCGATGCCTCTTCCGAACCAGTCTTCTCCTGTGTACTCCTGCGCCAGAGTGCAGCTGCAGAGCGCAGCCAACGCTATCAGTGCAAGAGCGAACCTCGTGCTCGCTCCTGACTTCATCAGCCCGCCCTGGGCCACAAACGATCCAGATTTTTCTTTCACATCAACCCACTCCTCTTTTTTTCCATCCAGATATAATCACAAAAAATTTTGGCTGGAGTTCAACCCTCATACCCCAGCTCCCTGGCCCTGGCGAAGGCAGCTTCCGCCTCGGCCTGGCGGTCCAAAGCCAAGAGGGCATAACCCAACCACCAATATCTTCAGCCGTTGGATTGCTCAGCATTGATCTCGATATCCTTTCGGAAGAGCTGGACCGCCTTCTCGTAGGCAGACGCTGCCTCCTCGTACCTGCTCACGCCATCCAGGGCGTCTGCCTTCTCCTTCCAGAACTTGGCAGCCTCCGGGCTTATAATGAGGTCGATCTCGAAGGCCTCAACAGATCTGTTGTAAGCCTCGACCGCCTCATAGTGTCTGCTTAATGCATCCAAAGCCCTTCCCTTACCAAGCCAGGCCTCGCTGTTGACAGGAGGTAAATCAGGTTCAGCTGCATTATCATAGGCCAAAAGGGCATCTTCATAGCGTTCCATCCTCATGAGAAGATGGCCTTCGTTCAACCACGCCATGGCTGAGGCTGAACCCAGAGGTTGGCCGGAGCCCAGCTCTATGGCTCTGTCATAGGCCTTGAGGGCCTCTTCATTGCTCCCCTTCTCTACAAGGATATTTCCCTTGATCCGCCAGGCATCGGACTGCCACAGTCTCTCTTCCGGGCTCACTGGGATCGTATCAGCAAATGCATCCAGCGCGATGGCCGCCTCGGAAATCCTTCCCATAATCATGAGGGTTCCGGCCTTCTCCACCCTGGCCTCCATGTTCTGGGAGTCAAGCCTGATGGCCTTATCGAAGGCTGCGACTGCCTTATCGTACTCGCCCTGATCTCGAAGCATGAGGGCTTTGTACCTCCAAGCCTCGGCGTTCTGGGGATCGGCCTCAATCGCTTTATTGAAGGCCTGAACCGATTCTTCCAGGGAGCCTTTCGTCATCAGCTCCAGGCCTTTTCTGAGCCAGTCCTCTGCTGTCTTCCCCTGCCGCCCAGGCGCAGCTACAAAGAGCTGCCAAAGCGATCTGAGCAAGAACAGATCTCCCTCCCGCTTCCTGACTTCAACCGCCCGCCGAGGGCCGCCAACATTCCAGTTTTCCCTTTCACATCTACCCACTCCACTTTTTCCATCCAGATATGATCAACAAAAATTTCGACATAGGTCACTTCTCGTACCCCAGCTCCCCCGCCCTGGAGAAGGCGGCCTCTGACTCGTAGTTTCGGCCCAGCGCCATCAGGGCCTCACCCGTAGCATGCCAGGCTGTAGCAGAGAGGTTCATGGCATACAGATCCAGTACAGGCGTTACATTGGAAGGCGCAAATTCAATGGCTTTATCGTAGGCCTCGATGGCCGCCTCATACCTGCCATTATCGTAAAAGATCCGGCCTTTGCCCTTCCAGGCTGCTGCCAGCAGAGTCTTATTCAAGCTAGCAGCCTCAATGACCGTTCCATAAGCCTCAGCCGCCCCTTCAAAGGACTGGTTCCTGAATAGTTCCCCGCCCCTTTCAATCCAGTCCTCTGCCGTCTTCTCCTGAGCCAAAGTGCAGCTGCAGAGCGCCGTCAAGGCGATCAGGGCGAGAGCGGACCTCGTGCCCGCTCCTGACTTCAGCAGTTCGCCGGATGCCGCCAATAGTCCATTTTTTCCATTCACATCCACCCACTCCACATTTTATCCTTCAATAATTCCCAAGAAATTTGGGCTGGGGTCACTCCTCGTACCCCAGCTTATCGGCCACCAGAAGCGACATGGTGGCGTTGTAAACCTGGCCCAAGCCCCTCTGGGCCTCTCCCCTTCCATGCCAGGCGGTGCTATCATGCGGGCCCAGATCTATTGCCCTGTTGTAGGCATCCAGGGCCTCCTCGTTTCTGCCCAGCGCCAGTAGAGCATCGCCCCTGCCTACCAACGCGCTGGTATCGACCCAGTGAGGCTCGACGCCGGGAGAGGATTCGAGGATTTGATCATAGACCTCCAAGGCCTCGTCGTACCTCCCGAGCTCGTAGAGGGCTCTGCCCCTCATCTGCAGCATGCTGATGTCGCCGGGATCCTCCATGATGGCCTCTTCGTAAAGGGCCAGCGACCTCGCGAAGGCCTCCGTCGCCTCTTCCTGCTTTCCGGTCTTGTTCAGAGCTGTCCCCTTGGAAAGCCAGGTCTGGGCCAGGGTCTCCGCGTCGCTCTCCGGGATCAGGTCTAGGGCCTCGTCGTAAGCCTCCAGGGATTCATCGTACCTCTTCATCCCGACGAGGAGGCTCGCCTTCCACTGCCAGCTCCCGACGTCCTCGGGGTTCTGCCTGATCGCCTCGTCGAAGGCCGCCAGCGCCTCCTCCTTCCTCTCCAGCTCCGTCAGAATGAAGGCCTTGAAGTGCCACCAGGTGCCGCTCTTGGGGTTCAGCTCAAGAGACTTATCGACCGCCTCCAGGGCGCCCCCCCACCTCTCCGCAGCTGCGAGATCCTCGCTCTTGGCAGCATAGGCCAGGGCGAGCTCTGCTGTATCGTTTGCGGGTATCAGGCTGATGGCCTTATCGTAGGCCTCGACGGACTCGTTCATGTCACCTATGGCGCTGATCACCTCGGCCTTTCTCCACCAGACGTTGTAGTCGAGGGGTTTCAGCTCTGTAACCTTGTCATAGGCCTCGGAAGCCTCCACCCACCTGCCGAGGTTTAAAAGAACGTTGGCCCTGCCCATCCAGGCGTCGGCGTCCTTCGGATCAGTCTCGATCCTCTGGTCGTAGGCGTCCAGGGCCTCTTCATACGCCTGGGCGGCCTCTTCAGGTCTATTAAGACCTCCCAGAACCCGGGCTCTATCTTGCCAGGCCTTGGCGTCGCCGGGGTCCTCCTCCAGGTCCTCATCCAGAAGGGCGAGGGCCTTCTCGTAGGTCTCGGCAGACTCGTTAACCTTTCCCACGACCATGAGGTCGAAGGCCTTTCGGATGAGGATCGTCTCGTTCTCGGGATCGATATTCAGGGCTTCATCGTAAGCTGAGATCGCCTCCTCGATGGAGCCGTTTTGGTACAGCTCCTGGGCCTTCTCCATCCAGTAGTCGGTTGTGTTCTCCTGGGCTCCGGAGGGAAGGCAGAAGATCGCCAAAGCCGCTAAGGCTAGAGCGAGCCTGGCCGCTGCGCCAAAATTCGGCCTCCCGCTGAGGGCCGCCAACGATCCGGTTTCTTCGTTCACATTAACCCACTCCTCTTTTTTCAGTCCAAATATGATCAAAAATTGTAGATGGGTTTACTCCACCTACCCCAGCTTCTCTGCCACGTAAAATGACAGGCTTGCATCTCTGGCTCTTCCCAATGCTTTCTGGGATTCTCCTTTGCCCTGCCATGCTTCGACTAGCGTAGGATTTATCTCCAGGGCCTGTCTGTAGGCTTCCAGAGCCTCTTCGTTCCTGCCTAATGCCTGCAGAGCTCTGCCCTTGCCGATCCAGGCACTTGACACGTGGCGAGAGTTTGGCGATGCGGTCTCGATGACCTGGTCGTAGACTTCTACGGCAGCATCATACATGGCGAGATTGAAGAGGGCATTCCCTTTCAAGAGCATGAGGCTCGTCTGGCTGGAATCGTTCTTCAGAACCTCATCTGAGATCTCCAATGCCTTCTGGAAGGCTTTTTCGGAGGCATCTACATTGCCGGTCTTGTTCAGAGCATCTCCTTTGTCGAGCCATATCTGCACAACTTGTTCAATCTCTTTGATATCATCGCTCGGCATCAACTCAATGGCCTTGTCGAACGCCTCTTGAGCCTCGTCATACCTATTCATCTCGGCGAGCTGTCGGGCTTTGGTGCTCCAGATTTGAGCGTCCTTTGAGTCCAGCTCAAGAGCTTCATCATATGCCTCCAAGGATTCGTTGTATCTGCCCAGCTTTGCCAGATCGTAGCCCTTGAGGCTCCAGGCCTTTTTGTTCTGGGGATAAGTATCCGTGAGGTTGTCAAGGAGGCTCAAAGCTTCTTCAATTCGGTTCGAGGTGTGGAGGACAGAGACTTTAGCTAAATTCCAGGCTTGAACATCGTCGTCATTATCTGCCGGTATGATTTCGATGGCTTTATCTAACGCCACCAGAGATTCGTTGTACTTTCCGATCATACCGAGAAACTCGCCTTTTCTTCCCCATGCCTGGTAATCGTTGGGATTGATCTCCGTCACTCTGCTGTAAGCCTGCAGAGCGTCTTCCCATCTACCCAAGAAGGCCAGTACATCCGCCTTGCCCTTCCATAGACTGACATTTTCCGGGTCCTCCTCAAGGCTCTGATCGAAGAGGACAAGAGCCTTCTCATTTGCCTCTTTAGCCTCATCTCTCTTGCCCAGACCGTTTAAAGCTATAGCCTTATTCTGCCAGGATTTAGCATTCTGGGGATTCGTTCTCAGGTTTTCCTTGATTAGGAGGAGGGCTTCGTTGTAAGTTTCTTGCCCTTCGCTCTCATTTCCCAGCGTATAAAGCGTCGATGCCTTGCGAAGTAAAGCGGTCTCATTCTTTGGATCGAGCTTCAAAACTTCGTCATAAGCTAAGACTGCTTCTTCGTCAAGGTCTTTATGGATAAGCTCATTAGCTTTATTCATCCAATAATCTACGGTCTTCTCCTGTGCCAGGGCAGAGGTGCAGAGCAAAATCAGAGCCGCAAAGGCTATGGCAAGCCTGACCCCGGCGCCCAACTTCGATGGCCCTCTGAGGGCCGACGACGATCTGGTGTATCTTTTCAAGTCAACTCACTCCACATTTATCACACAGAGATGATGGTAAAAAATTTGGAGGACTAATCAGCTCCCTCGTTCCAGCTCCCTGGCCCGAGCGAAGGCCTCTTCCGCCTCGGCCTGTCGGCCTAGCTCTCCGAGAACGTAACCCTTGGTCGACCAGGCTGACGCGCTCTTCGGGTTCAGCTCAATGATCATCTCAGATGCCTGAATGGCCTCATCGTATCTCTGCAGCACTGCCAGGAGGATCGCCTTCGTTACCCAGGCGGCCTCGATCCTCGGCGTGTAATTCAGCTCGATGACCTTGTCGTAAGCTATCAGGGCGGCCTCAGCATCATGCATGTTGGCGTAGTTTTCGCCCTTCAAAAACCACGCTTCTCCATCTGATGGATCTTTTTCTAGAGTCTTATTGAGTACCTCAATGGCCATGGCATAGGCCTCATCGTCCTCCCCCTGCCTGTTAAGGCCGCTCAAAGCCGCCCCCTTCCCCTGCCAGGCCAGAGCGTCGTCGGGATCCTCCTCCAGGATCTCGTTTGTGATCTCCAGGGCTTCGTTGTACAGATCCAAGGCCCAGAACTTCAGGTCATGGCCCTTGTTGATCAGCGCAGTGTAATCCCTAGGGTCTATCTCCAGAACCTTATCGTAAGCCTGGATGGCCTCTTCGTAAGATCCATTGGCGCTCAGACCGTAGGCGATATTTAGCCAGTCTTCTGCTGTATTCTCCTGCGCCAGGGTGCCGCTGCTGCAGAGCGCCGCCAAGGCGACGAGAGCAATGGCGAAACTGGCGCTCGTCCTCATCTTCGGCAGCCTGCTGAGGGCTGCCAACGATCCGATTTTTTCTTTCATCTCAATTCCCACTCCATTTTTTCGCATAGATGTGATCTCAAAAAATTGACTGGGGTCACTCCTCGTACCCCAGCTCTTCGGCCTCGGCAAAAGCGGCTTCTGCCTCCGAAATGCGGCCTAGCGACTGGAGGGCAGAGCCTTTTTCCTGCATGGCATACATGTTGGAGGGATCAATCTCCAGAGCTCTATCGAACGCGATGATGGCCCCCTCATAATCGCCCATCATTTCGAGAACGTTGCCCTTAACTTCCAGGACTGAGGCAGCGAACAAGGCAAAATCAGCAGGCAAAGTCTCAATGAGCTTATCTAATGCATCAAGGGATTCATTATACCTGCCTAGCTCAGCCAGATCGCCGGCTTTATTTAGCTGAGCCTCCAGGCCTGTGAAGCTTGGATCAAGCTCTATGGCACTATCATAGGACTCCAAAGCCTCCTCACGGCTGGCGTTGGCCTCATCTTCCCTGCCAGCATCTTCGAGGGCATCGCCAATGTTCGAGAGAGCGACGGCCCTGCCCTCCCAGGCAAAAGCGAGGTTCACTGTATCGTTGTCTGGTATCAGCTTGATAGCTTTGTCAAAAGCCTTCAGTGACTCGTTAAACTTGACGAGATCATCGTTGGATGCGGCTAGGTTACTAAGAGAGTAGCCCTTCCCCATCCAGGCGTTCCCGTAATCCGGATCGAGCTTAAGGGCTTCATCATAAGCGATGATCGCATCTTCATAGGCTCTGATCCGCTCAGGATCCTGCGTCTGAAATACAGCAGCCGTATCCAAAGCATTGCCCTTCTCGAACCAGACCTCTTTATCCGTTGGATCTATCTCCAGCGACCGATTATAGGATTCGAGAGCCCCATCATACCTGTACAGCCTATCAAGGAGCTCTCCTTTCACAAACCAGCCCTCTGCATCCAGAGGGTTTGCTTCCAGGGATTCGTTGATGAGATCCAACGCTTTTTCGTAGGTCACCAAGTATTCGTCATAGTCACCCATTCGCATTTGGGTATCGCCTTTGCCCATCCAGAATCTGGCATCCTCTGGATCGAGCTCTATGGCGCTGTCATACGCCCTCAGGGCTTCTTCATAGGACTCGTTATCCATCAGCTCCTGGCCCCGGTTGAACCAGTCCTCTGCGGTGTTCTCCTGCGCCAGGGTGCAGCTACAGAGCGCCGCCAAGGCGATCAGAGCGATGGCGGACCTGACGCTTGTTCTCATACTCGGCAGCCTGCTGAGGGCTGTCGACGATCCGGTTTTTTCTTTCACGTTAACCCACTCCACATTTTATCGTACAGATATGTTGGCAAAAAATTTGGTGAAGGCTCAGCCTACGCGTTCCAGCTCCTTTGCCTTAGCGTAAGATTCATCAGCCTCAGAGTTGCGACCGAGGGCCTTCAGAGCGTCACCTTTACCGTTCCATGCGTTGATATCCTTGGGATTTATTTGGAGAGCTCTATCATAGGCGTCAATGGATTCGTTATATCTGGACAAGTTTCTCGAAAGGACGAGACCCCTACTAAGCCAAACGTATATATTTTGAGGATCAATCTCGGCTGCCCTATCAAATGCCTTGATGGTCTCTTCGTAGTTTCCTTGATCAGCAAACTGTACGGCTTTATCTATCCAGAGCTGGCTGCTATTAGGAGTCTCTTGGATCGCACTGTCGAAAGCCTCGATGGATTCGTTTTGCTTCCCAGATATTGCCAGTGCAGCTGCTTTGCCAGCCAGAGCATCAGCTACCAGATTTGAGTTATTTGGATCGAGCTCTATGGCCTTCTCAAAGCAGTTGATGGCTTCCTGAGATTTAGTTGGAAAATGAAGGGTCATCCATCCTTTAAGCAACCAAGCAGGAGCATATAGCGGGTTAATCTCGATGGATTTATCCAAACACCCAATAGCCTCATCATGGTCATGATCCCAATCACGATATGCAGACACATTGTTAATGCCAAGTACAGTAATAGCCGATCCTCTTCCATCTGCTCTTTTGCTAAAGATGACGCCTTTTTCGTACCATGTCTCAGAGTTCAGCGGTTCCGCTTCAAGAAGTCTATCATATAAGTCGATAGACTTGTTATAAGCTTGGAGTGCTTTGTTATACTCTCCCAAATTATGATTGCGACGAGATACGACATCGAGATTCCAAGCCAGATCACCCCAAATAGTAGCGTTATCGGGATCTAGCTGAGTAGCTATATCATACGCTGCGATGGCCTCGTCGTTAGATCCCTTTTCTTCTAGGTCCTGGCCCCTTTTGTACCAGTCCTCTGCCGTCATCTCCTGCGCCAGGGTGCAGCTGCAGAGCGCCGCCAAGGCGATCAGAGCGATAGCGAACCTGGCACTCGTACTCTTCTTTGGCAGCCATCCTTTGGCCGCCAACGATCCGGTTTTTTCTTTCATCTCAATCCACTCCATTTTTTACATTCAAGGTTGACCATAAAAGCGACTTTTAGCCGCAGTCATTCGTCACGTATCAGATGCATGGGAGCCAATCGACGTTCACGGACCCGCAGGTCCCGTTCCCCCAGAGCTGGATGAACTTCTCGATGGAGAAGACCCCCGTCAGGTCCTCGACGGACCTGCCCCACTCGTAGTGGCGGCCCTTGCCGTTGGTGGCCACGTCCCGAGAGAGCCAGCCGATGTGGGCGACGCCGATGACGTTGGAGTTGAAGTTCGCCTCCAGGGCGCCAGTGCATTCGCCGCAGCCGAAGCAGCCGCCTCCCCATCCGTCCGCCTCATCAGAAGGTCCGTCATCTCGTCTCGTCTTCACCTCGGTATTCTTCTGGAGGTGCTCCGCCTGGGCGTACTGCTCGGTGACCACCGCGCCGACATCGTAGTTGGCGACGCAGAGCCGATCCTGCCACTTCTGGTCGTAGGTGCCGGTCTGATAGCTGACCGGGAAGTACTCGAACTCGGCCTCCTGGGTGTAGTTTATCGTCCCGCTACAGCGGTCCAGCTCAAACTCCGTCCGCTCGAAGAATCTGCCGCTACCGGAGACCGTCCGAGCCACCTTCTGGCCGCTGTCGCCTTCAGCGGTCCCTGCCGCCAGCTCGTGGCTTCTGTACCCCACTCCCTCGATCTTGGACCGCTCGTAGATGTAATTGGCCGCGCCCGCCGAGCTCGTCAGGACCGCGGCGATCACCGCAAGGATGAGAAGCTCTCGTTTCACAACTCGCCTCCTTTGGAAAGGATGGGGAGGTCGTGGTGAGACCTCATGCCCTTCCAGCTCCACGAAATTTTTCGGCTATGGCGAATAAGGTCAATATCCAAACTCCCCGCCGTCTCTCATCCTCATCACCACTCCGCCATCTGGAAGGCGTTCAAACCCCAGAAAAGAGATCTCCCTCCCGCCCTCGTCCCTCAGGGTGACGTTGGTGGCGGCATCGTTGAGGGCGATCTCGCTCTCCATGAATAGATCGGCCTCGCCGTCCTCGCCCGCTCCAAAGTGGACCCTGACCTTTTCCCCAGGCTCCAGGATGTACTCGGGAAGGACCAGAGATATCGCCTCATCCCCGTCGACCACCAGGGTCCATCTTCTGAGGTTTTTGACCTCATCGAGGTTGTTGGATATCTCGACGAATTCGTCCTCGCCGTCAGCCGCGATCTCGGTGATGGCGATCATGCCTTCAAGAGGCGATGTGAACCCCAGCTCTTCAGCCCTGGATAAAGCCGCATCAGCCTCATCTTCACGGCCTAGACGCTGCAGCAAATTGCCTTTCAGATGCCAAGCGAACCCATTTTGCGGATCAAGCTCTATGGCCTCATCGAAGGCGACCAAAGCCTCCTCGTCCCTCCCCAGGTTCATGAGGATGAGGCCCTTCAAACGCCAGGATTCAGGATTTTCAGGATCTATCTCTATGGCCTTCTCACAGGCTTCAAGAGACTCGTTGTACCTGCCCGAGGAGGGCCCGAGAATTTGGGCCTTAGAGAGCCAGGCCATCGCGTTCTGGGGATCCACATCGGTGGCGTTATTCAGCGCATCGAGAGCATCTTCATAAGATTCGACGCTCTGTAATTGTCGTCCCTTCTCGATCCAGTATTCCGGGTTCGCCTCTGGCGTCCAGTAGGCTGCGAACTTATCCAGCGTTCCTGCAGAGTCTTTCAGCGTCAGGTTTCCGGAGACGTCGTCCAGGGCGAGATCGCCGTTCAGATAGACGTCCGTCTCGTTGCTATCGCCCTCGCCGAGGTGGAACCTGATGCTCTCGCCGGGATCAAGGGTGAAATCGGGAAGGACGACCGACTCTGCGCCGTCGATGGTGAGGGTCAGGTCCTCGAAGGTCTGAGCATCGGCTCCATCGTTGGTCATCTCGATGAATTCGTCATCGCCTACCGAGACGACGTTGGTGAGAACCAGTGACGAGGCGAATGGCGTCTCATACCCCAGCTCTCTCGCCTTGGAATAGGCTGCTTCCGCCTCGGCCTGACGGCCCAAAGATTTCAGGGCGTCGCCCTTAAGGTTCCAGACTTCTCCATCCTCGGGATTTATCTGCAGAGCGACATCATATGCCTCGACGGCTTCATCATACCTCTGCAGATCTCTTGCCAGAAGAACGCCCTTCATCTTCCAGGCCATGTCGTCCTCTGGATCAATTTTGCTGGCGTTATCAAAGGCCTCTACAGCTCCTTCGATATCGCCAACATTATTGAGGAGTATTCCCTTTCCTAACCAGAGGGTTACGTTCTTGGGATCGGCCTCAATCATTTTGTCCGTGATCTCCAGAGCCTTATGATAGGCCTGGCTGGATTCGGATGTTCTATTCAGACGGTAGAGCACATTGGCTTTGTTGATCCAGGCCAAGGAGTTTTCAGGATCTATTTGAAGGGCCTTTTCGTAGGCTTGAAGAGCCCCTTCGTCAGAACCGTTTAGGCTCAGTTCATAGCCTTTTTTCAGCCAGTAACCAGGGGTGTTCTCCTGCGCAAAAGTACAGGCGGTGAGCATAGCTATCCCTAACAGAGCGATGACAAGTCTCGTTTTCATTTACAAACCTCCTTTGATCTCATAAAACGGTTCTAGGGTCAATCCCGATACCCCATCTCCCTGGCCTTCCCATAGGATTCCTCAGCCTGGGCCCCAAGCCCCAACGCCTCCAGGACGACTCCCCGGTTCAGCCAGAACTCCCCGTTGAGGGGATATGATTGTCTTCCCTGATCCGGCATATCGATGGCGAGATCGTAGGCTATGGAGGCGTTCTGATAGGCCAAAAGGGCATCATCATCCCGCCCGAGAGCCATCAGGGCGTCGCCCCTCCCCTTCCAGGCATGGCCTCGTTCTGCGTTTACAGACACAGACTCTGGATAAATCTCCAGGGCCGTATCATAAGCCAAAAGGGCCTCCTCATAGGACCCAAGCCCCATGCGTCCGTCTCCGATCCCCCTCCAGGCATCGTCTGCCAGATCGGGCTCCGCCTCCATCGATCGGTTGAAGGCCTCCAAGGCCGCCTCATAATCGCCGAGCCGGAGGAGAGAGACGCCCTCGCCGAGCTCCGCCCTGCCAAGATAGTACTGGTCCAGGGATTCGTCGGAGAAGTTGAGGTCGATCGTCTGCTGGTAGAGACCCCTCGCCTCTTCGTACCGGCCCATATCAATAAGGACGCTCCCCTTGTCGATGAGGACCAGGGCCAAGAACGGGGGACTGGTCGGAGCTATGTTGGATAGGAGGCTGTCGAAGGCCGCAAGGGACCGATCGTACTCGCCCCTCCCCTGGAGGGCCTCGCCGAGGAGGATCCAGGCGTCGTAGTTTCTGGGGTCGAGAGTCGTGGCGTTCTCCAAGGCCGCCAGGAACTCATCATCGCGCCCCATCTGACGAAGGATGAAAGACTCAGATACCCAGGAATGAGAGAGCATCTCCGTATCGGATGGAGCAGAGCTCATTCTGGCTCTTTTGGAGGCCTCTAGGGCCTCGTCGTTTTTGCCCATATGGGCTAGGACTGTGCTTTTCAGCTCCCACGCCCTGGTGTAGTTTCCGTCCATCTCCAGGGCCCTCTCCGAGGCCTTCAGGGAATCGTTGAGGTCGTGCAAGAGGAATCGGTTCAGCCCCACCCCAAACCAGGCCTCCGGATCGTCGGGAGATATCCTGGTGGCGTTCTGGTAGGCCAAAAGTGACTGGTTGTAATCTCCCAGCGCGCTAAAGACCTTGCCCTTGCCCATCCACGCCCGGGGATCGTCCGGGGATAGGAGGAGGGCCTCATCGTAGGCCTCCAGGGCCTCTTGGTAGGAGCGGTTCTGGTAAAGCTCAAGGCCCATCCCGATCAAGTCTTCGGCCGTATCTCCTTCCGCCGTCGCCGGGAAGCAAAATGCCAGCAGGCAAAAGACGGCGGCCATCATCGCCCTTCTGCCGGGCCCAAGCTTAGCGAGGGCCGCGTCATCGACGTATTTGCTTATCATTCATTCACCTCGAAGACCCCATAAAAAGGGAATATTTGGGTGGATCATTCTCGATACCCCAGCTTATTGGCCACGTAGAACGACGATCCAGCTTCGGTCACTCGGCCCAGAGCGTTCAGTGCCAGGCCCTTGCCATGCCAGGCCTCGCTCAATGTGGGCTCGATATCGATAGCCTCATCGTAAGCCGAAATGGCCTCCTCGTTCTTCCCCTCGGCGCGCAGCACGTCGCCCTTGCCGCTCAACGCCTGGGAGGTGTGATATTTGGGTGAGGTGGGCAAAGCTACCTCGATGGCTTCGTCGTAAGCCGCCGTGGCCTCATCGTACCTGGAGAGCCTGAAAAGAGCCCCGCCCTTGACGACCAGAGCCGCGGTGTCGTTCGATCGGGCTTCATCCAAAGCCTCCAGAGATCTCTGGAACGCTTCACTGGCATCATCAGCTCGGCCCATCTCCTCTAGGACGTCTCCCTTGTCCAGCCAGCCCTGGGCTGAAGAAGGGTCTATCGACAACAGCTCATCGTAGGCTTCCAGGGATTCTTCGTACCTCTTGGCACGGGCCAGCTCTGAGGCCTTGGCGCTCCAGGCTGCGGTGCTGTTGGGATCTATCAGGAGGGCCTCATCGTAGGCGGCGATGGAGTCGTCGGTTTCGCCCATCTCCGAGGCTACATAGCCCTTGCTTATCCAGTAGTACGCGTTCTCAGGGTCCAGCTCTACAGCCCTGTCCAGAGCTTCCAGGGCGTCGTCGTATCTGCTGGAGATCTCCAGAATCTGGGCCTTGGCAGACCAGACCAGAGCCAGCTGGTCCGTATCATCGGCAGGTCGAAGCTCGATGGCCCCCTCGAAGGTCTCCAGAGCCCCGTCGTACCTTCCCAGAACGAGGAGATACTCAGCCTTCCTCTCCATGGTCAGGTAATCGCCAGGTCGGATCTCGATGACCCTGTCGTACGCTTCGAGGGCCTCTTCAGTTCGGCCCATCCGAAATAGGACTTCGGCCTTGAAATACCAGGCGTCCGCGTCCTCAGGATCAGCCTCTATCGCCTCATCGCAGAGGTCGAGGGTTTTCTCGAAGCTCCTGCTGGCCTCGCCTTGGTCTCCCAGCGTTGACTCCGCCATCCCCTTGCCGAGCCAGGCCTGGACGTTCTGTGGGTCGATCTCTATGGCCTTATCGTAGGCCGCCAACGTCTCTTCGGGCGTGCCGATCAATTGCAGCTCACGAGCTTTCGTCAGCCAATCCTCTGTCGTGCTCTCCTGCGCCAGAACAGCTGCGCATAGCAGAGACAGTGCCATCAGGATGAGGACAAACCTGGACCCCATCCCCAACTTCGATAGCCCATCGCGGGCCATTGTCGATTCTACTTTTTCGCGCATTTTTTTCCTCACTCCCCAGTATGTCATCGAAATGCGATCCATCTCAGTGCGGCATTTGTATCTTCAGCCGGGGTTCCAGGCCCATCCGAGGTAGAAGACCCTCTCAGCCTGAGTCGTCACGTCCACAAAGCGCCTCTCCCCTGCCTCTGAACCCCCCGGGGGCGAGATGCCGCCCGATCCGCCTCGTTTATCCTCCGTGCCCCCATCCTCGGCTTCGAGAGGCTTGGAGGGCTCGGTCGACGGCTCCGAAGAAAGGGGCCGAAAGGTCGGAGGTGCGGGCTCGTAGGCCGAGGTGTCATGATTCGTCATAAATCCGGTCAGGTTCCCCCTCCTCCAGCCTCCAAGGCTGTTGGTCTGGACGAAGCTCCCCTTGATCCCCCCATCCATCTCCCCTCCCGATATCTCAGTCATGATGCCGACTCCGTCCTGAAGGGAGAGGAGGAAGAGGTTGACCTCGTTCCCCGAGACCGAACCCGTCATTACAGCGTTCCAGGGCTCGGGATATTCTCCGGTGCAGGCCCCGGCGATCTCAGGGCCCGACTGGTAAACCACCATAGAGAGCATATCGCCCTCCATATCGAGGGTCCAGACGCCCTCGAGCCTCGGGATCTCGGCGACGAGGGGCGCATCCTCCGCCCCCGAGGGCGCAGAATAGATCGCTGCCAGGATCAGGCATGCGACGGCGATTCTCGCATTCATCTCATATCCTCGATCACTTCATCAATAAACTGATAAAAAATTAGATCAGGGTCACCCCTGATACCCCAGCTTTTCAGCCATGTTGAAGGCATGATCCGCTTCTATCCGTCTTCCCAGGGATAGCTCCGCCTCCCCCTTCCCCTGCCAGGCCTCGGGGTCCAGCGGATAGAGTTCGATGGCTTCTCGATAGGCTGCCAAAGCCTCCTCGTTCATGCCTAGGGCTCGGAGGGAATCTGCTTTTCCAACCAATGCATAGGAGACTGTGAAGTCGGGCGGAGAGTTCTCTATGCTCTCGTTGTAGGCTTCGATGGCTTCTTCAAACTCCCCCATTTTGTAGAGGGCCACGCCCTTATTACGCCAGGCCCCGTAGTCATGTGGGTCCTTCTTAATTTCCAGATCACAGATCTCAAGAGCCTCGGCGTAGGCCGTCTGGGCTTCGGAGTTTTGGCCCAGCTTTATCAGCAAGTCGCCTTTTTTCGTCCAAGCATAGAACAGTTGAGGGTCCAGCTTCAGAGCCGTTGCGAAGGCCTCTAACGACTGGTCGTACATGCCCAAATCTTCGAGCATAGTTCCTTTGCCGAGCCAAGCTCCTTTGTTCCCGGGATCTAGCTCTGTGACCACATCGTAGGCCTCTAGAGCCTCCTTTGGTCTGTTGTTGTTATCCAGTGAATTGGCCTTATGGTACCAGACCGTGGCCAGCATCTGAGCATCGTATTCCGGGATCAGCTCGATGGCTCTGTCGAAGGCCACCAAAGATTCATCATACCTTCCAAGCTCCTGCAGCAGGACTCCCTGAGAAATCGCGGCGTAGTCGGCTTTTGTCGAGTTCAGCTCGATGGCCTTCCCGTATGCCTCGATCGCCTCCTCTCGTCTCAAGAGGCCGACCAAAACTTCCGCCATGTCAAACCAGGTTTCGGCGTCGTCAGGGTTCTCTTCCAGGGTCTGGTTGAAGATAAAAGCAGCCTTCTCTCGTGCTTCTGTGGCTTCTTCCTGCCTGCCCAGGCTGTCCAGAGCAACGCCCATTCCCCACCAGGACTGGGCATCTTCAGGATCGACCTTCAGGTCTTCGTCAAATGCGTCAACTGCCTCTCTATAAGCTTCCTGAGACTCGCTTGTGTTGCCCAGAATATCGAGGATCAGGGCTTTGCCCAGCCAGACGTCGCCATTCTCAGGGTCTATCAAGAGAGATTTGTCGTAAGCCTCAAGGGCCTCCTCAAGAGAGCCGTCGGCCCAAAGCTCGTCCCCCCTCTCTCGCCAGCTTTCCGATGAGTTTGCCACGGACTTTTCCTCTGCCGATGCCGTGGCCCAGGATGCGGCCAGGGCAGCCAGCAGGAGGGCGGAGACCGCCCAAAATCCCACCGTTGGGTATCTATTCCTCAATTCACTCACCTTCAATTCCTTCGCCCCGTAGAATTTGAAGAAAAATGCGGAGATGATCCCTTCTCCTCCAGCTCCCGCGCCCTGGAGCGGGCAGCCTCTGCCTCGGATCGCCGGCCCAAAGCCGAGAGGAGATCCCCCCTCTTTCTCCAGGCCGTCGCGTTCCCAGGGTCGGCGACGGTGGCTTCCTTCAGGGACGCCAAGGATCGCCCCCCCTCTCCCATCTCCAGAAGGACGGCCGCCTTCTCGACGAGGACGAGGGCGGCGTACGCCGGAAGATCTTCGGGGGCGGCATCTGCCGCCTCGTCGTAGGCATCGATCGCATCGTCATATCGGCCGAGGTTGGCAAAGCCCCTCGCCCTCTTGAGGCGGACCTCCAGGCCTGGCGACTCGGAGCCGAGGCCGATGACACCGCCATGGGCAAAGGCGGCCTCTTCGCGGATATCTAGATCCTCCTCCCCCTCGTCTCCATCGGCGAGATCTTGGGCCAGGTGGGAGAGGGCGACGACCTTGCCGTCCCAGGCGAGGGCCAGGCTCCTCGCGTCGCTGAAGGGCAGAAGCTCGATCGCCCTTTCATAAGCCTGAAGGGACTGGTCGTACCTGCAGAAGTCTCTGGTTAGGGCGGCCAGCTCATCGAGGATCCTTCCCCTGCATATCCAGGCGTCGACGAAGAAGGGATCGATCTCCGTCGCCATCTTGATGGCAGAAAGCGCCTTCTCCATCACTTCGGCCCGCTCATCCCCCTCCAGCGAGTTTGATATGAGGCTCAGGACTCTGGCCTTCCCCCACCAAGGCTTTGCAGACGTCGGGTCGAGCCTGACGGCCTCCTCGTAGGCATCGATCGCCCCCGCAGAGATCGGGAGATCGAACCCGGAGGCCATGGCGAGGGCGTAAAGGGCGTTCCCCTTGAAGAACTGAAGAGTCCCTTTATCCGGCTCCATGGCTATCGCCTCGTCATAAGCGGCGACTGCCTCTTCGTAAGATCCAGCTCCGTAAAGTTCCTGACCGATCAAAAACCAGTCATTTGAGGTCATCTCATCCGCCAGAGCGCGGGCAGATATCGATAGCATCGCCAGAAGAACTGCCGCGAATATCTCCCAGGAATCCAGATCGAAGACGATCACAACTCCCAGCCTCTCATCCAATTCATCTCCCCTCTAAAACCAAATTGCATCTTCAACTGAATTGTAAAATTTGGGCTGGGGCGTGTGGGCTCACCCCAGCCTTCGACCTCTAGCTAGGCCTTTTGCGTCTCAGCTTCATAGATGAAAGCGGGTGGAGGGAATGCCCCCACTCCCCCACCCTATGTAACCCCTAAATTACATAATGTTATATAAACTTTACTATCTGTAAAGAAGATACGTCATGCGCCCGGGCGGTCTGATCAAACTCGGCGGCGGATCGTTTCCAGCAAAATAGAAACGAGAAGGGGGCGAAGAGCCCCTGATCTTGGAGATGAAGTTGTGTTAGTTAAGTTTAAATAACTAAATGTAATAGAAGATTTACATCGTGATGCCCATGGACGCAAAAACCTCGCGGATCTGCAGAATGGTCATCATCGTGGGGACGGTGGCCATCGCCGGATGGTTTGCGGTCATGGCCGAGGCGGCCCTCGTTTTGGCCTCCGCGGCTGTTGGTGCGGTTCTCTATCATCTCTGCAGATCGAGGATAAAAGAGGTGGTCGCCGACGAGAGGGACGAGAGGGTGAGCGAGCGGGCGGCGAAGGTTGCCGTAGAAGCGTTTGCGGCGGCGAGCGCCCTCGTCGGCGTATTGCTGATAGCCGCCAGGAACGAGCATCCCGAGCTGATCAACGCCGGGTTTGCCCTGGCCTTCTCGGCCTGCGCTCTTATGATCCTTTACTCTGCCCTCTACGGATACTACAACCGACGCTACGGATTCGAGCCCTGCGATGAGGAATAAGATCAAAGTCTACAGAGCTATCTTCGATCTGACCCAGGAAGAGCTCGCAAAGAAGCTGGGCGTGACGAGACAGACTATCATCGCGATAGAGAAGGACAAGTACAACCCCTCTCTCGACCTGGCCTTCAAGATGGCGAGGATCTTCGGGGTCAAAATCGAGGAGATCTTCGAATACGATGAGCTGGCGCCAGATCCCTCAGAATAAACGGCCCCTGAAGATGGGGGATCGCCTGAGACCTGAGAAGGCCGCCTGAACTGACCAAAAAGCTTAACGGCCTAGAGAAACCTGAGCGAATAATAACACCATTTATGGAGAAATTCATGTCCGAAGGGCAGGGCGCCCAATCCCCCACCAGGCAGAAGTTCCGGAAGATCAGGTCCCTCTTGACCTCCACCGGGTTCAGCGAAGAGCATCTAGTGATGGGGGCGGCCCTTTTAGCGACCCTGGTCCTGATCCTCTACGCCTTCGGCGCCTTCGAGACGAGAGGCGAGGTCTGGAGGGGGACCTTCGGCGGCCCGGGATTCGACGTCGGAGCCTCGGCCCTGGAGACTTCCGGAGGCCTCGTCGTCGTTGGAAAGACCAACTCCTTCGGAGCCGGCGGGTACGATGGATGGCTTCTCGCGACGGACTCAAAAGGCCGGGAGATCTGGAACCGGACGGTCGGTGGCCCAGGAGACGACGAGGGCGTGGCGATCGTCGCCGCCAATGACGGTGGGTACGCCTTCGCCGGTGGGACCGAATCCTTCGGAGCCGGCGGCTCCGACGGCTGGCTGGTGAGGACCGATCCCCTGGGCCGAGAGATATGGAACAGGACCTTTGGGGGAGCCGGCGACGACTGGATCTCCTCCCTTTATGCAGCCGGTGACGGCGGGTACCTCCTCGTCGGGGAGACCGACTCTTTCGGCTCCGAAGGAAGAGATCTCTGGCTGATCAGGACCGATCCCCTGGGCCGAGAGGTATGGAACAGGACCTTCGGCGGAAAAGGAGACGACGTCGGCCGCTCGATAACGGGGACCGCCGACGGCGGCTTCATCATCACCGGCTTCACCGACTCCTTCGGCGCCGGGGGGAGGGATCTCTGGCTCCTCAAGGCCGATTCGAACGGGTCGGAGGTCTGGAACGTCACCTTCGGCGGATCGAGGGATGACGTCGGAGAGGCGGTGATCGAGAGGAGGGGCGGAGGGTACGTCGTCGCCGGGGGGGCGAGCGCCACCCGGGATGGGGAGGCCTCCGATGGGGATGCGTGGCTGATCATAACCGATCCTCAGGGCAGCCCCATCAGGGGCAGGATCCTCAGCGTCGGAGACTCGGGCAGAGACCTGGCGACGACGGTGGAGGCCACCGAGGATGGAGGCTACATCGTCGGAGGCTGGAGCTCCTCCGGAAGGCTCTACTCCTGGCTTCTGAAGACCGACGGGTCGGGGGCGAGGGTGGGGGACTTCACCATCCCGGATTCGGGGAGGGTGAGTGGATCGTCGGTCCTGATCTCTGATGACGGAGGATACGTCACCTGCGGCTGGACGATCTCCTCAGGGAACGCGGATATGATCCTGGCAAAGATTAAGATGTAGCCGATCTCCGGATGGATCGGCCCATCCATTCACCCCTCCCCGACCTTCGTCATCCAGAGGTCAAAACCGCCCCCTGAGCCGCGGTTCGTAAACCCTCCGACGACGTAGCCACCATCCCCGACCTGGAGGACGGAGATGCCGCTCTGGGTCCCATCTCCTCCTAGGAGGGCGAGCCACTCGGCGACACCCTCCGAATCGGTCTTCAATAGAAGGGCGTCATCGGGGCTCGCCCTCGTACCAGCGCGGGATGTCCAGCCCGCGAGGATGTATCCGCCATCTTCGGTCATCTTTACGGAGTTTCCGAAATCTCCAGCAGCCGTTCCCATGGTCCTGTTCCAGACCTCCTCGCCGAGGGGATCGGCCTTCACCAGCCAGACGTCGTAGTCTCCTGACCCAAAGGAGTTAGAATAACCGGCTCCGACGTATCCATCCTCCATCTCCAGGACCGAGGAGAGCCCGTCTTCACCATATCCACCAAAGGACCTCGCCCACTCCTTCTTCCCTGACCCGTCGGTCTTCAGAAGCCAGCCGTCAGATCCGCCGGCTCCGAAGGAGGTGGTCCTGCCAGCCACGACGTAGCCGCCGTCTCTGGTCGCCGCGACCGCCAGCCCCTCATCATCCCCAGGGCCGCCGATCGTCCGGTTCCACTCCTCCGTCCCCGAGGCGTCGACCTTGAGGATCCATAGGTCAACCTTTCCGATGCCGTAAGAGTCGGTCCACCCAACGACGACGTAACCGCCGTCGTCCGCCTCTTCCACCGACCAGGCTGCCTCATCCCCTGGGCCGCCGAAGGCCCGATCCCATTCGAGATTCCCCTCCGGATCGGCCTTGACGAGCCAGACGTCTCTGCCTCCGGCTCCGAAGGAGGTGGTATACCCGGCGACGACGCAGCCGCCGTCCCCGGCGACGAGGACCGACTCGCCTACGTCGACGCCTCCTCCGCCGTAAGTCCGGTCCCAGAGCTTGGTGCCGTTCCGATCCGCCTTCACCAACCACAGGTCACCTTCGCCGGCTCCGTTAGACTCGGTCATCCCCGTCAGAAGGTAGCCGCCGTCGGGGGTCTTTGAAATAGGCCCTCCCACCTCATGCCCCGGCCCGCCGAAGGTGCTGTTCCACTCCTCCTCTGGCAGAGCCAAAGCCGACGATATGGAGAGAAAAATCAGCGTCATGCCCAAAATTCGCTCGATCCTCAAGGTATCTCACCCCGGAGGGCTTTAAGACCTCCAAGTTCTTTATAGTATCCACTCAGATCATGCCTTCATCCGGACCCGGTCCGAAGGTCTATCCTTCAGATACGCAGGCTGCGCCTCGGGCGGCCACCAGCATTCTTCGGAGAGATCCCACAAAAGCCATTATATCCAAGACATAGCATACCCTTCAATAGGCCCGCCGCCTTGACAGCCATGGCAGGCTGGAGATATTCGATGATCCGAGTTCTCATCGTCGACGACGATCCCGCAGTCCTGGATGTCGCGAAGATATTCCTCGGGAGGTGTGGTGACATAGAGGTGGAAGCCGTCGGGTCGGCGGTGGAGGCGGTGGAGAGGCTGAAGGACGACCGCTACGACGTCATCGTCTCCGATTACGTGATGCCTGAGATGGACGGCATATCGTTTTTGAAGTGGGTCCGAAGCCTGGAGCCGGAGGTCCCCTTCATCCTCTTCACCGGGAAGGGGAGGGAGGAGGTGGTGATAGAGGCCCTGAACAACGGCGCCGACTACTACCTCCAGAAGGACGCAAACCCAAGGATCCTCTACGCGGAGCTGACCCACCAGATCCGGCAGGCTTCGGAGCGGCTGAGGACAAAAAGGGCCGTCATCGAGAGCGAGGAGAGGTATCGGGCCCTCTTCGAGAACATGAACGAGGGGTTCGTCCTCTACGAGGTGGTCCGCGATTTGCAGGGCAGGGCCATCGACTACGTCGTAAGGGACGCAAACCCCCAGATCGAGCAGATCGCCGGGATGAAGCCCGAAGAAGCGATGGGGAGGAGGGCCTCGGAGATCTTCAAGTCCGACGGGCCTCCTTTCCTGGATATTTACTCGGAGGTGGACGAGACCGGCACCCCCACCAAGTTCGAAGGTTACTTCCCAGAGACGGGGAGGCACTTCAGCATATCCGCCTTCTCGATCGGGAGAGGACGGTTTGCGACCATATTCACCGAGATCACAGTGCAGAAGAGGATGAACGAGGAGCTCTGTCGGGCCCATCACCAGCTCCAGGAGATAATAGACTTTCTCCCCGACGCCACCTTCGTCATCGACGAGAGGAAGACCGTCATCGCCTGGAACCGGGCGATCGAGGAGATGACCGGCGTCGCCAAGGACGAGATCGTGGGAAAAGGAAATTACGCCTACGGAGAGCCCTTCTTCGGGTTTGAGAGGCCGGTCTTGATAGACTCGATCTTCGCCGAGGGTTCGGAGATCGACAGCGACTACGACCTCCTCAGCCGGAGGGGGAAGGCGATCTTCGCCGAGGTCTACGCGCCCCACCTCTACGGCGGGAGGGGGGCCTACATCTGGGCGATCGCGTCGCCCCTCTACGACGACGATGGGAAGATCGCCGGGGCCATCGAGTCGATCCGAGACGTCACCAGCCGGAAGCGGGCGGAGATGGCCCTCCAGGAGACGAGCGAATACCTGGAGAGCCTCCTCCACTACGCCAACGCCCCCATAGCCGTCTGGGGGCCGAACATGAAGTTCATCCGCATCAACCGGGCCTTCGAGCGGCTGACGGGGTACGCCGCCGAGGAGATGATCGGCGAAGATGCCAAGATCCTCCTCCCCGAGGAGGGGCGGGAGGAGGCCCTGGCTAAGATGGCCTATGCCCTGGAGGGGGAGGGGTGGGAGTCGGTGGAGATCCCCATCCAGTGCCGGGGAGGCGGAGTCAGGACAGTCCTCTGGAACTCGGCGAACATCCGGTCGGAGAAGGACGGGACCGTCGTCGCGACCATCATCCAGGGGCAGGATATCACCGAGAGGAAGCTCGCGGAGGAGAGGCTGATCCAGGCCCACAAGCAGCTCCTGGAGATCATCGATTTTCTCCCCGATCCGACCTTCGTCATCGATGGTGAAAGGAGGGTCATAGCCTGGAACCGGGCGATCGAGGAGATGACCGGCGTCCCCAAGGATGAGATCGTCGGCGAGGGGGACTACGCCTACGGCGAGGTCTTCTACGGGACAAGAAGGCCGATCCTCATCGATATGATCTTCTCGAAGGACGAGGATCTGGAGTCAATATACCATTACGTCAAGAGGGAGGGGGATACCCTCTTCGCCGAGGCCTATGTGACCCCGCCTCGGACCGGGAGGGGATCCTACGTCTGGGGGACGGCCTCCCCCCTCTTCGACAGGGACGGAAATATCTCGGGGGCGATCGAGTCGATCCGGGACGTCACCGAGATCCGGAGGTACCAGGAGGCTCTCCAGGAGGCGAACCGGAAGCTGAAGCTCCTCAGCAGCATCACCCGGCACGACATCTTAAACCAGATCACGGGCCTTTCGGGGTACGCCCACCTCCTGAGGGAGGGACTCCCCAGGGACCCGGCCGTCGAGAGGTACATCGATCGGATTGCGGAGCTGGCGGAGACGATCAAAAGACAGCTCGCCTTCACCCGGGACTACCAGGAGATGGGGGTCAAGGCGCCGGAGTGGCAGAGGGTCAGCGAGGTGGTCCGGAGAGCGGCGGCCGCCTCCCCCGCCGAGATATCCGGTGGGCAGGTCCGCCTCGAGGTGGAGACGGAGACTGTCGAGGTCTTCGCCGACCCGATGCTCGAGAAGGTCTTCTGCAACCTCCTGGAGAACGCCGTCCGGCACGGGGGAGGCGTCACCGGGGTCCGGGTCTCCTTCTTCGAGAGGGGGAAGGGGGGAGCGGGGGCCGAGGGAGGAGAAGGGGATGGCGAGGGCGAAGGGGTAATCGTCGTCGAGGACGATGGCCTGGGGGTCCCCGCCGGGATGAAGGCCCGGATCTTCGACCAGGCCTTCGGGAGGCACACCGGCTACGGCCTCTTCCTCAGCCGGGAGATCCTGGGGATCACCAGGATGACGATATCCGAGACCGGCGTGGAGGGGCGGGGGGCGAGGTTTGAGATATCGGTTCCGCGGGAGAACTACAGGCGGGCGGTCAATTGAGATTCTTTATAATATTTTATATTAGAAATTCAAATCGCCCTTCGAGATTCCGTCCAATAAGAAGTTATGCGTCCTCACACCTCGCACTCCACCAGAATCTCCTCCGCGAGCCACCTCACCCTCTCCTAACCAACGAGCTCCCCCACCAGCCGGAGGGCAAACTCCATCGTCGTCCTCCCCGCCTTGCTGACGACGAGCTTTCCGGAGACCACCCAGTCGCGTCGACATAGCCAGGTCGTCCTTCAGAACCCCCTCCCCTGCGGGGTTGATCGTCACCCGCCTCCACTCTGCGATCCCGGCCTTGATTAATGCGGGTGTGTGGAATATCAAGAACACGTCGACCCCTAGGTTGGGAATGAAGCTAAACCTCGAACAAAGCTTGCTGATGGATCAAACGCATACCATCATCCAATAATTCACTATATTTTGCCTCGAAG
>LUYE01000053.1 GCA_001602645.1 Methanosarcinales archaeon Methan_01 | reverse complement strand
CAGGAAAAAACTTCAAAGGCATTATTTTAATTTGCAAAATTAATGTTCCATAGCACTAGTTCAAGAAGTGCTGGATCGCTTCGGAGAAATAAGAATAATAGAACAAGTTATTACCGATCACGGAAGCCAATTTTTCGCTAACAAGACAGACAAGAATGGTGAGAGCAACAGTAAATTCTCGTTATTTTTAGAAGAAAATAATATTAAGCACGTCAAAGCTCGCGTCAAGCATCCGCAGACGAATGGCAAAATCGAAAAATGGTACGATACGTACGAGAAATATCGATTCCAGTTCGAGAATTTTGACAAATTCGTGAATTGGTACAACACGGTGAGGTACCACGAGAGCCTAGATTCGGATCGCTATCTAATGACCCCATATGAGGCGTTCTGAACGAGATTGCCGGAAGAATGCAGGCAAATAAATTTAGAATCATTCAAGAGGTATATAAAGTCAAAGCATTCGGGACTACACAGTTCAGCGGGTGGGGTCGAGGCCAGGGAAGCGAATTCATAATCTGGGCCGTCGGGGCTATCTCTCGTTGTCGATATCTCTCTCGCTGTCGATATCTTCTACCGCCTCCACCACCCTTCCCCACTCTGGGCAATAATAGACCCGGTCAGCGTAATCTTCGATATCAGTGTCGTTGATGCTCCATGGGTGGACGAAGAGAATTCCGCGCCGATCGGGATGGCTCCTGACGAACTCCACGATGTTGAAATCGAGGTCGTCTATCAATACGTCGGAGGGAACGCTCTGCTTGGTTCCCGTCCTGGCGTGGTAATAATCTATCAGGCACGGGAAGTGAGCGTTAAGCCACTGCTTGGTGGCCTCCTCGGCGTTGGGCCGCCTGGCGGTCACGACGAAGACCTCATGATCTTTGAGCTGTTTGATGCCCTGCTGAGAGCCCTCTATCAGGGGAAGGTTTAGTGCGTACTCCGGGTCTGCTAACAGCCTCCCGATCTCGGACCACAAATCCCTCCCTCCGAAGGTCCAGTGAGCACGGTCGACGTCGCTCTTACGGTACTTCTCGCCATATTCCCTCTCGATCACCTCCAGGACAGCCCCCACCTGATCTGCCAGGACGCCATCGATGTCCACGGCAATCCTCATCTCATCGCCTCCGATCTCATCGACCGATCACTATTTTCGCCATCTACTTTATAGGCTTCTCTCCCCTCGCCTGCGCCCTCTTTCGCCTATCTTCCTGCTTCTTTCTTCTCTTCTTCTCCTTCTCCGTCATTTCTTTATCTTTCTTGAAGAGGTTCTTCATCATCGACACCTCGCCCTACCTCACGATTTATGGGAATATTCGATCCGATCATATTAATTTATTATCATCGCATGCATCCCGATAGATGAGATACCATGATCAAATCAGGCCTTCCTGGGGGCGCAAGAACCCCTCTCTGGCCTCCTATCGACGGGCCCGAAAGGGGTGGCCTGGCCCGCCCTTTCCGATGGCAGAGCCGTGGCTCCAGAGTTCGGCCATGGGACCGACAAAAATGGACGATAAAGAATTTATTCTTAAGTCCCTCTATATCTCCCCATGAGAGTCATCTGGCCAATTATCGGCTTCCTCGTCCCGATCCTCGTCGCCGGGGCTGCTGCCGGCGGCATGGCGGCGAACGGGTCGGATGAAGCTTACGATGAAAGATCAATTCGGTTCGCTTTCGATCGGGACTTTGCTCCCTTCACCTATGAGGAGGATGGCTCCCTCCGCGGCTTCGAGCTGGACCTCCTCCGGCTTCTCGGGGAGGAGGTGGGGTTTCGGCTGATCCCCGAGCCGATGGTCTGGACCGAGGCGAAGCTCTCCTTTCAGAGGGGAGAGGTGGACGTGATCGGAGGATTGGTCAAGACCGAGGAGAGGCTGGAGGAGTACAGCTTCACAGACCACCCCCACGGGACCTTCGACATCCTCACCTTCGTCCGAGATGATGGCGATATCAGGTCGGCCGATATGCTCAGAGGGAGGAGGGCTGCGGTGCAGAACGGAAGCATCTCCTTCGACCTCTTGAAGGATCGGAACGGCATTGAGGTTATCGCTTACGACTCCGAGGGAGAGGCCCTCCAGGCTCTCGTCCGGGGAGATGCCGACGCCTTCGTCGGTGGAGGCTCCACCACCCGTTTCCGATTGAGGTTGGACAACGTCTCCGGGATCAGGGCTCTCGCCACGCCCTGGGAGATGCACTCCATCTACTTCGGGGTGAGAGATCCGGAGCTCCTCCGGTCCATCGATGTGGCGATGGAGGAGCTCCTGGAGGACGGGAGGTACGATCAGCTCTACCGCAGCTGGTTTGTCCAGGAGCTGTCCGAATCCGAGGTTTCGGCCCTGGCAGAAGCCTCCCGGAAGGCGAGCCTCAGCGCCTACGCCCCCTACTCCCGCTACCCCGTCGGCGCCGCGGTCCTCACCTCCTCGGGGAGGATCTACACCGGCTGCAACGTAGAGAACGCCCTCTACGGCCTCACCACCAGCGCCCTGAAGGTGGCGATCTATAAGGCGGTATCCGAGGGGGACCCCGATATCCGGGCGGTGGCAAACCATCTCCCCGACGGGAGGGCGACGGCCCCGACGGGGGAGGAGCGGCAGATCCTCTTCGAGTTCGGCCGGGGGATCCTGGTCGTCCTGGGGGAGGATGGGAACTACTCGACGAAGATGGTATCGGAGATCTTCCCCTATCCCTTCGAGATGAGGGATTGAGGAGGCTGCCTCCTCTCGGCCGATCTAAAGGATGAAGATTTGAGGGTGAAGGAGAGGGAGAGATGACCTGAGCGGCCTTCTGCCTAGCCCCTCAGGAGGTCGCTTCGGTCGAGGTGCCTGAGGCTGGAGATGAAGGACCGGCAGTTGAGGGGGTTTGCCATCGCCTCGGGAAGGCCGAGCTCCTGGACGGTCCGCCGGCAGATCTCCATCTTGTCCGGGGACGGGGCCGATCCCGCCGCCCTGATGACGACGGCGTGGATCCTCTGGAGATGACGGAGCCCCTCGTCCATGATCCGACGGGCCTCCTCCCCGAACCTGGGCTCGTCCCAGGCAGATAGAAGGACTCGGACTCCCTCGATCCCCCTCAACCTCTGGATCGATCGGACAGAGCTCAAGACATCGTCGTATATCGGCATCCCTCTCGCCAGGGGGATGGCGTCGGCGGAGAAGAGGGCCCCCCCTTCGGCCATCCAGAGGGAGATGGAGCCGGAGGAGTGGCCGGGGGTGTGGATCACCTCCAGATCCTGCCCGCCGCCGAGGTCGATCCGGTCCCCGTCGACGAGCTCCTCGTCGACCCCGACGGATCCGGCCACCAGGTCCCAGAAGCCGGGGACGGGGCGGTCGGCGAGCTGCTGGCCAGCGTCCTCGATCCATCCCTTATCGGCCGGGTGGCATGCCACAGAGCAGCCCGACGCCTCCTTTACGGCCCGAGCCGCCCCCATGTGGTCGGGGTGGGCGTGGGTAAGGATGAGGCGGGATATCTCCTCGGGGCTCCGGCCCGTCTCCCTGAGGTGGTCGAAGATGATCCTCTCAGAGGAGGCGACGCCGCTATCGATGAGGGTGATCTCCTCGCCGTAGATGAGGTAGGCGTAGACGAACCTCGGGACGGAGGCTCCGGTAGGGTCTATTATCTCGAAGGGGATCTTCAGGGGGTGGATCGCGGATGGGATCGTCATGGGCTTCACGACCTTATCGAGCTCTCTATTAAATGGTTTGGCGCGTATATTCGTTTCGATCGACGAACCGCGATGGAGGAAAGGGGATCGGTTCCAAGGGATTGACTCCTTCTCGATCTACCTTGATATCCCCTATACCAGGATCCCCGCCTCTGGGACCCTTTCTGGCCTCGGGGTTATTGTGGCAGAAGCATCGTTCCGGAAGGGATTAAGGACTGCGAAACCGAGCCTCAGGAGGGCCGAAAAATTATAAAAAATATGATCAGAGAAATAAAAATAGAGAATTTAACCCCGTCGCTTACGCCCCTTTTTGAGGCGTGCAACGACCTTGCCGAGGCCGATCAAGGCCAGGGCCTTGAAGAGCTTCTTCGCCAATCCCATTCGAAATCACCGCTTATCATCTACGGCGTCGGCGACGAAAAATGTATCGGTTTTCTCCCCCTCAGGGGAGGAGCGAGGCCACGCTCAGGCCTCCGCCGCTCTCCCCGGTGCTGAGGACGAGGGGTTCGGGCCGGAGCCCTGGGGGGTTCGGGCTGAGGAACGGTCGCCCCTCTGCCCGGCAGGGTCCCGAGGACCTCAGAGCCTCCCGCATCTCGTCAGGCAACTCCCCGGATTGCAGCCATCATATCCTGGAAAGCAAGAAGGTCCCCCGGGACGACCTTCAGATGGAGGGCGACCTGCTTATTGATGGAGAGCCCCTCCGAGGGATTTGGTGTTACGTACCGGGCCGGCTCCACCAGCCCGCGGCCTTCTTCGCCCCCGACGAAGGCCATGCTCGCCCCTCCGGAGGGGTCGACCACCAAAGCCACCCCAAACCTCCCGTCGTCGTCGTAGGTCATCCGGGGCCCCCGGATGGTGTAGTCGTTCGGACAGATCTCTTCAATCATCTTCGGGCCTCCAACCCCGTCGAGGCCGCCTCCTCCACAGCCGCAGGCCTCCGCCGAGGCGGTGAGGGCCATCGCCGCCAGGACCATCAGAACTATCGATCTCATCGCATATCAACTCCGCTTACGTCACAGATCTGGTTCTCAAAGATCTTGTATGTACCTTATCAGCGGAAGCTAAATATCCATCGGATCTCCGACCTGGAGGAGATCCGCGCCCCCGTCGACGAGCCCGTCCACCCCCTCCCTCCAGGAGGGGGATCTCCACCAAGACAAAGCGGCGCTATAGCTACATAAAATCCATATCTATCGGGTTAAGATGGTGCGGGGATGGGAATATCCAGGCGAAACGCCCACCGTTGTTCAGCGCTCGAATAGCGATCTCACCCAACCAAGCCCTCCGAGGGGTTCCAGCATTGCTCGCGGCTCAAACCGGAAGGGGAGGAGCGGTGGTGAATCCTCGCCACATCTCTTCCGCGAAAGATATTCAGGATCTCTGCCCGACCCCTAGAGAGGGCGATATGCGAAAAACCGATCGCACCGCCTCAGGCGTCTTCCGAAGGTTCGCCGATTATAGATACTGGGGAGGGGAGAGGGGGCAAAACCCTGGTCTTCGGGCAGAGATGAAGAGCCCCTCTACATTTATTCCAAATTTAGAATCAAACCCTTGCGTACCGAAAAGACCCATGGGAGCAAGAAGGCAAAATGGTCTTTAAATTCGAGATACATAGCAAGCTTCCTCTTTGGAGGGAGAACGACCAGAATTGAACGACGTCCATTCTCAAGTCCTCCAGAACGTTCAAGAACGGGCGGACCTTGCATTCAACGCGTTGGCTCGCCCCCAACCTGGCGTCTCTGGAGCCCGATACCACCGACAGCCTAAAGATCCACGATGAGGATTATTCATCCTGATCAAGCCCTCCAATACCCGGCCCCTCATCAGGCTCTAAGTCGAGACGACAGGGATGGACGTGGATGAGCTTATAAAGCGGTTCGAGGGGCTAATTTGTAGGGCTGCATGATGAGCCAGGGAGGCATGATATTGATATCATCCAACGGAGGCGAAGGCGATCAAGGTCAGATTTCACGTAGAGAGCCGACGGCCGAACTCTGGATCCAGCGTATTAAAAATCCCGATCCAGAAGGCAGATTGGGATATCTAGAATGCCTCGAAGACAAAATGCCGTTCGAGATCCTGGTTGGAGCCCTGAAGGACGGCGATCCAAAGGTCCGAGGGGCAGCCGCTTGGGCCCTTGGGGAGACCGGAGACGGAAGAGCCATCGACCCATTAATCGAATCGCTGAAGGACGAGGACGTGGGAGTTCGGAGATGCTCCGCCTGGGCCCTCGGGAATTTGGGCGACCCCAGAGCTTCAGGTCCCCTCATCGAGGCTCTAGGCGACGATTCCTGGCGGGTCAGGGCTGCCGCCGCCGACTCCCTAGGCAAGATCGGCGACCGCGGGGCGACCAACCCCTTGATCTCGGCTCTTGAGGATGGGGATTCTCTGGTCCGATCGGCAGCCGCCCGGTCTCTCGGCAATATTGGAGCCGTCGAGGCAGCAAGACATCTCATCAAAATGCTGGACGAGGAAGAATCGAGCTTAAGAAACGCCGCGGCCGATGCCCTTGAAAAGTTGGGGTGGCAGAGGCATGATCGTCCGGCGTTCAAAGTCTCAAAATTATTCAAGAATATCTGGAGAAGGTCGGATTGAATCTCGGTTTCGATTTTGGCTCAGAAGGTGGAGGGATGCTCAAGCCCAGATGCGCGATCAACTCCGCCGTTGGGATCGGGGTGGCAGTCCTTCTCATCGCAATGATCGGTGAAGGAGCTACAATCTCGGTCGGCCCTGGCGGAAATATCCAAGCAGCCATAGACTCCGCTGTCGATGGGGATGTTGTCCTGGTCAAGAGCGGGGTCTATCGCGAAACCCTGAACATCTACAAAGAGATAAAACTCATAGGCGATGATATCGGCAGCGGCAAGCCTGTGATCGACGGCGGCCGGAGCGAAGATGGTATCAGGTTATTCGCCGAAAACGTGACGGTCCGGGATTTTGAGGTGACGAACGCCAGGATCGGTATAGACGTAACGTCAAAGAACAACACCATCATCTATAACGAAGTTCGCGACAGCTGGACCGGGATCGCCCTCCACTCGTCTGCCAACAACCTCCTGAAGGGAAACGTAGTTCGCGACAGCTGGCGCGGCATCTACCTCAAAGGCTCCAACGAGAACGTAGTCTCAGAAAACACCGTCAGAGACAACCGGTGGTCTGGAATAGTTATCGAGTCGTCGAACGAGAACGACATTACGGACAATCTGATCCAAAGCAACTATCGGGGATTCGAGATATCAGACTCTGGCGAGAACACCTTCATAGGTAACGAGCTGACCGATAACTACCACAACGACGAGCCTCCGTCTGGTTCATCTAAGGGTCTTGCGGATATCGTAGGGGCGCCGGACGTCAGGACGCCAGCTATAGATGCAGTGGAAGCATCAGAGGCGATCGAGAAGGTCACAGAAGAACACGGCGAGACGCCACCATCCGGTGGCAACGGGTCCGCCGAGGAGACGGCCTCTTCGTCGACGGAGCCCCTCGATGAAGGTGGGCTGAACGGCGCTGTTTCGGAGGTAAAAGATCCGAAGCTCGATGACGATAGCCTTGGACCTGATGGAGACGAAATTGATGATCTGGCCCCGAGAGATGGCATCTATCTCCATGAAGATGATCCCTCAAGCAGATACCTGACCTCTGGACCCTCGATGGAGAAGGATGAAGGAACCGGTGCGTCGGCCCTCGAGCCTGAGCCCATCTCGCCAGAGCCCTCGACCTCCGCGTCTGGTCCAGATTCTGCCGCCGAATCGACGGCCAAATCAGCTCTGGAAAGAGGGGGGCCAAGAATTGCACCAATCGATGAACTTGATCCCGTCGAACCCGACAGAGATGAATCGGCCCTCAGACCTGCGGAGGAAGAGACTGCCACCAGAGAACCCCCCGAAGGCGCCGATCCGATGGGGGAGCTGACCGAAGAGCTTCATCCCATCGAACCCGAAAGAGATGCATCGGCCCCCGCGACGGGGGAATCGGAGGTCGAATCCCCCGAGAACGAGACGGCTGGAGATGCGACGACCGGAGAGGACGCCACCAGAGGGAAGAGCTCCTCGGGAGGTTGGTGGAAGTACGAGCTTTCGAGGCTTTTAGGAAACATGACCGGTGGCAAAAAGGCCGATCTTTCGCCCCCATCGGAGATGAACCTCCCCGAGATGGCGGAGGCGGAGCTCGAAGATCTCGATCTGGGGACGATCTCGTTCTACTCGCCAAAGGAGATGACCGTCGGCGCATCGGCGAAGGTGGAGGCGGCCGTCGCGAAGGACGTTCAACAAGAGTTGGCTTCAGGGCTCCGAGATCGGGGGGTGAACGAGGAGGAGGTCGCCAAATTGAAGGTTTCGGTCAGCTCCGACCTGAGAGGCAACAGCTTCCGGATCCAGCCCATTCCGATGGATCCCCAGGCCAGCGATGGGATCTCCCGGTGGTCGTGGGAGGTGACGCCCCTCAAGAGCGGCCTCCATGACCTCACCCTGGAGGTCCATGCGGTGGTGGAGCTGGACGACGGCGTTTTATTCCGGAGGGATTATCCTCCGGTGGAGAGGCGGGTCGGCGTCGACCTCTCGATGAGAAACGTCGTCCTTTACATCGTAGACCGGGTCACCGACTTCGCTGAATCTTGAGGTCGACGCTGAGGGCGACTCAGGATGGCCATGGAGGAGCGTCGCTAGGCGACACCTCCTCACCGGTCAGTTGAGTTGGCCTTGCGGGATCCGATGGTTCGATGGCTTCCACCATCTCATTCATATTTCTACATAATTTTTAACGAATACCCCGCAGCTCTGCTGCGGGGATGAGAGGATAAACGTCTTAACAGGAGTTTCTAATATGAGTATCGATGATAGAATTACGCAACGCATCTCATTGTGCATATAAAATTAGGTATCATATGGTACTGTGTATCAAATATAGGAAGAAATTACGTTTAGAAGAAGAAATGATAAAAGTTATAAAGCATATCTGTTTCGAAATAGGAAAACGATACTATTTTGAGTTCGATGCTATCGGAACAGACGGTAATCACGTTCATATTTTCGTCAGAGCAGTTCCTAAGTATTCTCCATCTAAGGTCATGCAAATTATTAAGAGTATTTCGGCAAAGCAGATGTTTAAGTCTTTTCCAGAAATTAAACGAGAACTTTGGGGTGGTGAATATTGGAGCGATGGTGGATATATTGGCACAATCGGCGACGGCGTTACTGCAGAAATAATTCGGAACTACATTGAGCAGCAGGGATCCCCGGAAGAAAAAGAAGGATAATAAGCAGATGAATTTGCTAGAATTCGATTGACATGGCGGCGGCGCGAGACATGCCCCGCAGCTCTGCTGCGGGGTGCGCCGCCGCAATTTGACTTTTATCGTCTAAAAATGTTTGCATCAAAAAATAGAAGTTATAATTAGATACGTTTTAATTATATGCGATAATATCTTAGCAATATGCTTGATTATAGCAAATTAGCTAAAATGATAGAAAAAAAGTCCTTGATATCGATTATTAGCTGATAGTGGCCACATATTTTTTAGGATGAATATACGGGCAATTGATAATAATATATACCTTAAATTTAGACTGAGCGATCAACTTAAATATCATGAGATTAATTGACATGGATGTTAAATCCTTAATATGTCAAGGCGGAGATGTCCAGATAGGGGGAAGAGCTTGGCAGGCCAATGTGAGCACGTCAGCTGTGGCACTAAAGAGAAGGTGTGGATGCCTCACTATTACCAGGGGCGGGAATGCGGGCTTAAGCCTCACCCTTACTGCACCGAGTGCGGCCTCGTTAAAAACCTTTCATCAGAGAAGCCGAGATCCATCGGTTTTTACGTCAACATCATCACATCTTTGAAAGAAGATTACAGGATGGCAAAAGCCCAGATCAGGCTGATGGCCCTCGACATGAAAAACTATGATATTGATGACAATTATGGCATGGATCGCCACCAGCAGGAAGAGCTTTTTATCAAAATAGTCCAGAAGTATGCTAACGTTCCCGACTGGGTGCTCCGGAGATTCTTCTAGTCCCGTCCGTCGGACTCGGGGAAGAAGAAGGGCTGGGGGCGATTTGGATCGCGGAATTTGTCGATTGATGGATATTGATTGATGGATATAATTCGTCTTTGGAAGGGATGGGGGAGATGTGCGGGATATTCGGATATGTAGGGTCCGAGAACGCTTCGCCGATACTGGCCAGAGGGCTGAAGAACCTCGAGTACCGGGGGTACGATTCCGTGGGGATCGCGACCGTATCAACGAGGCTCGAGATAAGGAAGGGTGTCGGCAAGATCGACGATGCGAAGGAGAGGCTTCGCCTGGAGGAGGCCCGCGGGAATGTGGGGATAGGTCATACCCGGTGGGCCACCCACGGGACGGTGACGGCCGAGAACTCTCATCCCCATACCGATTGCCGTGACGAGATCGCCATAATTCATAACGGGATCATCGAGAACTATTACGAGATCAAGAAGAGGCTTTTGGAACGGGGTCATCGGTTCTCGAGCGAGACCGACTCGGAGGTGATAGCGCACCTCATCGAAGATAACCTCTCGAACCGAGGCGGGGCGGCGTCCTCGAACGGCTCTTCTTTTGAGCACGCTTGCGTCAGGGCGTTCCAGGAGCTTCGGGGGAGTTTCGCAGTGCTGGCCGTCCGCCAGGGGGAGGATAAGATCGTGGCCGTCCGAAAGGATTCGCCCCTGGTGGTGGGGCTCGCCGAGAACGGGACGTTCTTCGCCTCGGACGTGGCGCCGTTCCTCGAATGGACAAAAGACGTAGTCTACCTCGAGAACCACGATCTAGTGGTGGCGGACAGGGCCGGGGTCAGGTTCTTCGATCAGGATTTTGCCGAGGTCAAGAGGCCCGTGAGCACCGTCGAATGGGATCTCGAGGAGGCGAGGAAGGGGAACTTCGACCATTTCATGTTGAAGGAGATCACCGAACAGGCCGAGACGATCCAGAGGGCGTGCGTCCAGGATATGGCGGTAGTCGAGAGGATCGCGTCGATGATAAGATCGGGGTTCGGGGTATTCTTCATCGCTTGCGGGTCGAGTTATCACGCCTGTCTTACGGGAAGCTACCTATTCTCGAAGGTGGCGAACCTCCACGTCAACGTCGTCCTCGCCTCGGAGTTTGAGAATTACGAGCATTTCCTCACCGATAGGACTCTCGTCTTCGCCGTATCCCAGTCGGGGGAGACGGCGGACGTCCTGGAGGCGGTCCGGGCCGCGAAGAGGCGAGGGAGCAGGGTCGTCTCCATCACCAACGTCATGGGGTCGTCCCTATCCCGGGAGGGCGACGAGCTTCTGCTGATGAACTCGGGGCCCGAGATCTGCGTTCTATCGACGAAGACCTACACGTCCCAGGTCGTGATGATGGCGCTTCTCGTTTGCTCTCTTAAAGGGGACCCCGAGGAGTGCGTCCAGAGGGTGAAGGGGCTGTACATGGACATATACAACCTCACCTCGAGGTCGATGAGGGAGCGGCTGAAGGATCTGGCCCGGGACCTGGCCGGAAAGGATCACATTTACATGATCGGCCGGGGGTTGCAGTACACCACGGCTCTCGAGGCTGCCCTCAAGGTGAAGGAGGTGTCTTACATCCACACCGAGGCCTTCGCCGGCGGCGAGCTGAAGCATGGGCCCCTGGCTCTGATCGAGGAGGGGACGCCCGTCTTCGTCTTCGTCTCCAGGGATAACGAGGATCGGATCGTGTCCAACGCCCAGGAGGTGAAGGCGAGGGGCGGATTTGTGATCGGAGTTTCCGATTGGAATAGCCCCGTCTTCGACCGATGGATCAAGGTTCCCGACTGCGGCGACCTGAACCCCGTCATCCAGGCAATACCGATGCAGGTTCTGGCTTACGAGCTCGCCATTCAGAAGAACCTAGATCCGGACAAGCCCCGGAATTTGGCGAAGAGCGTGACGGTGCTCTGAGCCGTCGGAGTTTGAGGGATTCTAATTTGTAGGCGCCACTTGCTAGGTGGGCGCCCGATCCCTCCGGGATCGGGTTGTATGCGGGGATCGCGGTGGAGGAGATCGCCCCAGGTTCTTGAAGATGGGCAGGAGAGGGGGCGAGAGAAGACCGGACTGTTCGTTGTAGCAGGGCTCGACGCGCTGCAAGCTAGCCGATCGGACAAGGGTACTAGATCAGCACTTCAGTTTCACGAAAATTTCAGCAGGATGCCCCCGACTTCAGTCGGGGGAGGAATGCGCACCTACTCACGCTTCTCCTTGGCACCGAAATGTTCATCTCCATGCATCTTCGTGATGGTTATCCGATTCATCCTCAAGGGCCAAGAACGCTCCAGTATCGATGAAGATGCCTTTGGACATTATCCCTCATTATCACAATCATAGAGATACTTATCGTGGGCTTCCGCCAGGTCCCCTAAGCCCGAACGACCGGCTTTTCCTATCTGAAAGAAAGAAAGGATCCTTCAATTACGCTTTTTCCTGATCGAGGCAAGCCTGTATGGCCTCATCTCGTCGTAGCAGAGTGCGAAGAACACGCCAGAATAATCATAATATATATGCCTGACGAAGAAAAATGGAGAAATTACAAGAAAAGAAGACTCTGATCAATATGATCCCAGATCAAATTGCGTGCGGCCACCCCACCCTAAAGGGTGGGGTATGCTTCGGGCCGCACGCCCGGATATCCGGATTTCAGAACTCGTCGAGGCTTCGTTGCCCAGATTTCCTTGATCTGCACGATTGAACCTCTGCTTTCGGTTTCCCCTGAGATTCCTTAATATAGTGCTTGATCGTGTCAGCAGTCACGTTTCCAACGGATCGAAAAAATTTACCACTTGACCATAGACATCCACCACAATAGCGTTTTTTCAGTTCAGGATGAAGCCTGAACAACCTGTAAGAACTCCCTCCTTTCAAGTATTGAACCACCTTTGACAGAGAAACGCTTGGGTATAATTCCAGGAACAAGTGAACATGATCCTCTACAATTTCCATGGCGTGAATTTTATAGCCGTGTTCCATACAAATGTTGTTGAGGATCGACTCGCAATCCTTTTTAACTTGCCTATTGGAAAATATCCTGTATCTATACTTAGGCACCAACACGATGTGGTAGGTAATCTGACCATAGCCATGGCTAAAGCCGCGCAATTCCAACGCTTATCACATCCTAGCCATAGGTGGGTGGCACCACCTGTGGCTTAGGTGCCAAAAACAACCCCATTTCCCATGTAAAACCCTATTAAATCGAGATCAGGGGCTGCTATCCTCCAGCTCCTGGTTC
>LUYE01000052.1 GCA_001602645.1 Methanosarcinales archaeon Methan_01 | reverse complement strand
GACACAATCTTTATTGTATGGTGAGTAATAAAATTTATAACTTTCGTTCCGGAGTACTAGTGCTATAGCCTCTTTATTCATTATTGCGATTTCAGCAGTCATCGACTCTTTAGTAGTATAAGACTTATTTAAGAGTTTGCATAATCTACTCGATTATTCTCTCTAATTATACCCAGACTCTATCGCCATAGAGTTGTGCGCAACCCCCATCCCGATAAAATTCTGCCGAAACTTATTTGTCTCAATATCCCCCTTGATCATCCCTCGGAGTCCCTCCCATGACCGACACGAAAAGCCCTCGACGGTCCGTCCCGCGGATCGAATCGATTCGGATCAAGAACTACCGGGCGCTCTGCGACCTGGAGCTGAAGCCCCTCGCGCCCCTCACCGTCCTCCTCGGCCCCAACGGCAGCGGCAAGTCCACAATCTTCGACGTCTTCGCCTTCCTCTCCGAATGCTTCTCCGTGGGGCTACGGAGGGCGTGGGACAAGAGAAACAGGTTCAAGGAGCTTCACAGCCGCGGCACCACCGGCCCCATCGAGATCGAGCTGAAGTACCGCGAGAGAAAAGGCATTCCGGTCATCACCTACCACTTATCCATTGACGAGAGGCTCACCGGGCCGGTGGTGGCCGAGGAGTGGCTCCAGTGGAGACGGGGGAGGCAGGGGAAGCCCTTCCGGTTCCTCGACTTCAAAAACGGTGAGGGACGCGTTATCACAGGCGAGATGCCCGACGAAAAGGACGAGAGGGTCGAGGAGAGGCTCGACTCCCCTGAGATGCTGGCGGTGAACACCCTCGGCCAGTTCGCAAAGCATCCGCGAGTCAGCGCCCTCCGCCGCTTCATAACCGGCTGGTATGTCTCCTACCTCACCGCCGACAGCGTTCGAGGCATTACGGAGGCCGGACCCCAGGAGCGGCTCTCCACGAACGGGGACAACCTCCCCAACGTGATCCAGTACCTGAAAGAGCAGCATCCTGACCGGCTGGAGGAGATCTTAGCCACGCTATCTCAGAGAGTTCCCCGGCTGGAGAGGGTCGACTCTGAGTTCATGCCCGACGGTCGGCTCCTTCTGGAGATCAAAGACGCGCCCTTCGATAAGCCGATCCTGGCCAAGTTCGCCTCCGACGGCACTCTCAAGATGCTCTCCTACCTCACCGTCCTCTACGATCCCAATCCGCCTCAGCTCGTGGGGATCGAGGAGCCGGAGAACCATCTGCACCCCCGGATACTGCCGGAGCTGGCCGAAGAATGCCGGAACGCTTCAAGCCGGACCCAGCTTCTCGTCACCACCCACTCACCTTTCTTCGTCAACGGCCTCCTCCCCGAAGAGGTCTGGGTCCTCAGCCGCGACGAGAAGGGCTACACCCGGGCGAAGCGGGCCGCCGACATGAGAGGGATCAAAGATTTCATGGACGAAGGGGCCAAGCTCGGCCACCTCTGGGTGGAGGGGTTCTTCGAGATCGGCGATCCTATCCTTGAGTCCTCACCATCATCCCGAAGTTCCGCCAGTTCCGACAGCACCGAGACGGAAAAGAAAGCCGCCGAGTGATCTGTCATGCACATCGAGTTTCTGGTCGAAGAGCCCTCGGCAGAGGCGGCTTTGAAAAATCTGGTGCCCAAGATTCTAGGGTCGGGTGTCGAGTTTCGCGTCATCCGTTTCCAGGGCAAGCAGGACCTGCTCTCCCGGCTTCCAGGACTTTTGAAGGGCTACAGGAGATGGATCCCCGCCGACTGGAGGATTGTAGTGCTGGTCGACGAGGATCGACAGCACTGCCTGGAGCTGAAAGCCGAGCTGGAGAAGGCAGCAGGCGATGCGGGATTGGTCACCAAAACAAGAGCTTCAGGCGGCGCAGGCTTCCAGGTCTTGAACAGGATATCGATCGAGGAGCTGGAGGCCTGGTTCTTCGGTGATGTAGAGGCTCTTCATGGCGCTTACCCCAAGATACCACTAAGCCTTGCCACGAGGTCAAAGTATCACAATCCTGACGCAATCCAGGGCGGAACCTGGGAGGAGCTGGAGAAAGAGCTTCAGAGAAAAGGGTACTTCCACGGTGGCCTTGCCAAGATCGAGGCCGCAAAGGCCATATCCGCCCATATGGACCCAGCCCGGAACCGCTCGAAGAGCTTTCAGGTCTTCAGGGACGGACTGATAGAAATGGCGAATTTTTCCCGAAGGTGATACACACCGTGTCCTGAGCTTCCAAATTCCGGCCTCAAATTTTCCTCGCCGCCCGAGACCCGGCCCCTCACCGCCGCCCTCTTCCGAGGCCAAAAATGGGGGCCGTGATGACATTTGCGAGGAAGCAGAATCCGCCGGCGAGGAGGCCCGTCCCTATCGGCGATAGCTCCAAAAGATGCCCGAAGTAGCTTCCCAAGAAAAAGCCGAGGCCTATGGTTACCGCCGACTGAAGGATGCGAAGCGTTCTCGTATCGACCATGCGCGAGCCACTTCGCATCCATCTTTTAAAATGGTTTGCGGCCTCACCAGGGCCCGGAGGAGGGAAGGGCCTTTTGAAGCCCCGATCATGGTCCGGCGCCCGCCGACCGGCGTTTGGAAGATTCAGGTGAACTCGATGATCGAATCTCGGGCTCTTCGGCCTCCGGAGCTGAGCGCCTAGGGAAGAATATAAGTCCAAAGAGATATAAATTAAGTCCCATGCTCCCCAAGATCATCCAGGTTGACGCCTTCACCTCAGAGCCATTTTCTGGAAACCCCGCCGCCGTCTGCCTCCTCGAAGAGCCTCGGGATGACGGGTGGATGCAGAAGGTCGCAGCCGAGATGAACCTTCCGGAGACCGCCTTTTTGACCCCCGAGGGGGACGGCTTTCGCCTCCGATGGTTTGCGCCCAAGGCCGAGGTCGACCTCTGCGGCCACGCCACCTTGGCCAGCGCCCACGTCCTCTGGGAGGAGAGGATCCTAGCCGAGGACGAGACCGCGCGGTTTGCGACGAAGAGCGGCCCCCTCTTCGCTGAGAAAAGGGGGGAGCTGATCGAGATGGACTTTCCGGCAGAGCCGGAGAGGACCGTCGAATGCTCGCCTCCAATGCTTGAAGCTTCCCTGGGCGCGCGGCTCGGATACGTCGGCGAAAACAGGTTCGACCTCCTGGTGGAGCTGGAATCCGAAGAGACCCTCCGCATGCTCCGGCCAAGATTCGAGCTTTTGAAGAAGCTCCCGGTCCGCGGAGTTATCGTTACGAGCAGAAGCGACTCTCCAGACTATGACTTCGTCTCCAGGTTCTTCGCTCCCGCCCTGGGGGTCGACGAGGACCCCGTGACGGGATCGGCCCACTGCTGCCTCGGCCCCTACTGGGCAGAGAAGCTCGGGAAGACCGAACTCGTCGGCTATCAGGCCTCGGAACGGGGCGGGGTCGTCCGCGTCCGATTGGGCGATGGTGGCGAGGGAGACAGGCGCGTCAAGATCGGGGGCGAGGCGGTCACCGTCCTTAAAGGTGAGCTGATGGAGAGATAGATCCAAAATATGGGACGAAGAGCCTTCGGAGATCTTCATCCTCGCATCAAGGTCGACGCGGTGCTCGCCGGTCTCTGCCGCCTTCCTCCATCAGGCACTTCTCCATCCTCGTCTCGGGGGCTCCCGTCTCCTCGTTGACCCCTTCGCCTGCCGCCGTCCAACCCCTCCCCTGATAGAACCTCATAGCCCGGAGGTTCTCGGTGAAGCAGCAGAGCCTCCCCGTCCGGTGCCCCCCTGCCCTCATCTCCGCCTCGAGGCGGCCGAGGAGGGCGGTGCCGATCCCCCTTCCTTGGTGGTGGGGATGGACCCAGAGGAGGTCGACGGCGTCTCCGGAGGCGGCAGCCACCCCCACCACCCCTCCGCCACCCTCGCTTCCGACGATACCAGCCGCTCTATCGGCGACGGCCACGATCATCCTCGGCCACTGGACCTCGACGAGCCCCTCGACGACGTCGCCCTCGACCCAGGGGCGCAAGGTCTCGGCGGGGATGATGGGGCCGTAGACCTCTGGGATCGTCTCGATGCAGAGGCGGACGATGGCGGGGACGTCCTCTTTCGCCGCCCTCCGGAGGGAAAAATCGGAGATCATGATAGGCTCATGATCGAGGAGATCCCGTTAATCTCTATCGATTGGATCAGGAGGGCGAGAAGGGGATAGATAGCTGAGGGTTGAGGGAAAGGCGGGATCAAAACCGCCATCCTTCAATTCAGCGATCGACCGCTTAGTCCTGCCGGACCTGCCCCCCCCCCCTTCCCGTCCACCTTAACAATCATCCCCTGGTCTCCCACCAGCCATCCCTCCTCCGCGTCGAGGAAGAAGAGCCCCCTCAGATCGAAGGCGATCCCCTCTACATCCGCCCAGCTTTTGCCACCATCGGAGGTCCTCCTGACGAGCCCCTCCTCGCCGACGATCCAGCCGTTCATCTCATCCAGGAACTGAATGTCCACAACGTCTCCGGCCTCTCTTCCGTCCGTCCTCCTCTGGGACCAGAGGTCGCCCCCGTTGGTCGTCGAAAATAGCATCTCGCCGCCGAGCCAGCCGAATCTCTCGTCGATGAACTCCAGGGCAAAGCACCTCATCGGACAGGTGGGATGACCGCAGGAGAGGTTCTGCTTGACCCAGGTCGCTCCGCCATCCTCAGAGGAGACGACCTCCCCCAGCCCTCCGGCAGCCCATATGCGGTTTTGGTCGACGACCTCCAGGTCGCCCTGGACAAGAGCGTATCCCACCGCCATGGTGCCGGGGATTCCAGTATCCACCCAGCTCCAGCGCCCACCGCCGTCGGTGGTATGGGCGAGATGGATATTCCGGCTCGGGAACCGGCCCGTCGCCAGCGCCCACCCCTCCAGCTCGTCCAGGAACTCGACGGCGAATAACTCCAGATCCCACTGGTCGTAGAGGTCGATCCCCTGCTCCTTCCAGGTATCTCCGCCGTCGTCAGTATGGAGGACGGCTCCGCGATGCTGCCAGCTTCCGGCAGCCCCCTCCCCCTCGTCCCAGAAGGTCTCGGAGGTTCCCACAGCCCATCCGGTATCCCGATCGACGAAGAAGATGCTGTTTATCCGATGGTAGCTGAATAAATCGTCTTCTGGAGGCGAGTCTTGGTATTGGACCATCCAGTTATCTCCGCCGTCGGAGGTGTGGAAGATGACCTGACCCCAGAGGTGGGGGGCGAAGCTGACGCTCCCAGCCGCCCAGCCATTGGCTTCATCGGTGAAGAATACATCGTGGAGCATGTAGTGCTCGTTTATGAGGCTCTGGTCGAAGAGGCAGTCTCCATCGTAGCAGGTCTCTCCGGAAGCCGTCACCTCTGGAGGGTTCTCCCAGGCCCGATCCGACCTGGCCACAAGATCGTGATCGCCGACCAAGACCGCCCGATCACCCACCAGGGCCAGGGCTAAGAACCCCTCCGCCATCAAGGCCGAGAGGGGGTTTCCCTTCTTCATCCGGATCTTCGTCCAGGTGGCGCCGCCATCCTCCGTCCGGTAGACCGGCGGACCCCAGGCGGCTATGTCGTTGAACCCCACGGTGTAGCCCCTCTTATCGTCGATGAACTGGATGTCCCAGAGAGGGTCGAAGAAGCCCCCCGGTCCCTGCCGCTCCCAGGTCCTCCCCCCGTCTTCGGTATGGAAGACAAAGCCACCGGATAGAGCGCTCGATGTCGGAAAACCCGCCACCCAGCCGGTGAAAGAGTCGAGAAAGTCGACGGCCTTGAGGGCTATATCCTCTCCAGGGCTGTAAAGCTCCGACCAGGTAGCCCCACCGTCGGTGGTGCTGTATACAGCCCCTGCGTGGCTTATGCCCATATCCCCCTCCAGCCTCTTGGACCCCGCCGTCCATCCCGTCGACGAGTCGACGAAATCCATCCTGCCCAGGATGGAGACGTCTTCGGGGAGGGCCTGCATCGCCCAGCTCCGCCCTCCGTCGGAGGTGTGCCAGATGCTAGCCGACCAGTCGTCGACCTCCCCCCGCCAGTCCTGATGGACCGGCCGGACGGCGGTGGCCCAGCCGTTGAGGGGGTCGGAGAAGGCGAGGCCTCTGAATTCGTCGGTGGTGTTCACCTCCTGAAGAGTCCAGTGGTCACCACCGTCAGTGGTGTAAAGGATAGTCCCGTTCTCTCCCGCCGCCCATCCCAGGTCCTGGTTCACGAAGAAGACGGCGTTGAGGGTCTCGACCCTGCCGGCATCCTGGGCGGTCCAGGTCAGCCCCCCGTCCGTCGTCTTGATAATGGTGCCTCTGGACCGCTTCTCCGACCGATTCCAGTGGGGGGCCCCCACCGCCCATCCGAGATCTAGGGTGAGGAAGGCCACATCCTTGAGATGGTAGGTGGTCTCCACGAACTGGAGGGTCAGCTCGGGACCTTCCTTCATCGCCCCGATCAGGTCCTCCTCGGATACAGCGGCTGGGAGGGCGTCATCGATGCTAGATAGCTCCTCACCCCCCGGATCCGTCTCCAGTTCCGTCGACGGCAGATGCTGGCCAAAAGATAACGATATCGAGGTTACAACCAAATAAATTATGACCAATCGTTTCCATTTCATATCTCATCCTCTCGCCAAGTGTTTCATTTTTTTGATATTTAATCCTTGGCTCGGGGAGGCGGGACCGCTGATGTCCCATCGTCGCACCAAAAAATTAATGCGGTGGACGGGATTCAAATCCGCTAACTCCTTCAAGAAAAATCTAAAATCCCGCTCATCTAGCTGATTTGGCGTCGAATCATCTCATCTGGAAACGATTCGGATCAGATTATATCAGAAGGAGGAGACCTCCGGCTTCACCCCCGAGACGAGAAAACCCGTATAAGAGCAGAAAAATCGGCCGTGATATTTTGCCACCCTCAGATCTTCCAGCCAATCTTCGGCTTCGCCCTCGGAGACGCGACCCGTTGCCTCCGCCCTATGGGCGTTATTGACCAGATCGAAGACCCGGGAAGCGAGATCGAGGTCATCGGTGGTGAAGGTCTCCGGCCTGACCTCTATCCCCCAAAGCCCCTCCTCCCGGAAGAAGCCGGGGAGCTGGCGGCCGATCCAGCCGCTGGGGAAGGTCTCTCCAAAGAGCTGGGCCATGGTGCGGCTGACCTCTCCATCGCCCCCTTGAATGATGAACGTCCCCCAATCCGGCTCGTAGACCACCACCCGGCCCCCCGCCCTGACGACCCGGACCATCTCCGAGAAGGCCCTCCTCGGTTCGGCTATGTGCTGGAGTACCCGGTCGGCCCTGGCTCCGTCGAAGGAGCTGTCGGCGAAGGGGAGGCGGCAGGCATCTCCCAAACAGCAGCGGATCGATACCCCTTTCCCGGTGGCCTCGTATGCCCTCTCGATCATCCCCCTGCTGGAGTCCATCGCCAGGACGTAGCCCCCCTCGCCGATCATCCCGGCCACCTCCACCGCGTCCCCACCCAGGCCGCAGCCGACCTCGAGGATCCTCCTGCATTCTGTCGGTTCCAGGAGCTGTAAGCTCTTCCTCTTGTAATCCTGGAAGTATGGGAGAGAGGATAGGGTCCGTAGACACGAGAAGAATACTTCGGAGTCCAGGGAGCCGTCGACCTTAGAGAAGCCGCTCGAAAGGTAGTCCATGGACGGTATTCTTGCGGGATATCGTAAAAAAGATGATGATTCGATGAGGAGGCCGCCTGGAAAGGGCGAGGATCTTATCGCGGGGGCCGATCGGATCGTCGAATTGCGGCGGGAGAGGCCACCGGACCAAAGAACCATTGGGCATTTAAAATAATAGGTTAAATATTCTCCCGGCGGCGGTGACCTGATTCCTCTCCAGCGAGAATAATGAGCCCGTCGTCTCCGGCGGAGAGGATCGAGCCAATAGATCGATCCAGAAGAGAGGGGGGCGAGATCAAGGCGGCGGAAAAAGTCGATTACGATCAACAACATAAGGCGTAATATAGTGCGGGGAACGGGATTTTCGCACGTTTTTACTGGTAAGTAGTTTTAATGCGCACTTGTCGATGGAAATAGCGACTCGAAGAGTGTAATATGGTCATCCACTTAGATGGATAACGGGTAGAAGCTTTTATCACCCTTATCCGATACCTATACTATATCGACGATATAGTGTGATGAACTACGCATGATTCCGGAACTTCTGCGTGAGATTATAGCGGATGGAGAAAGCCTGAACGTTGAATTCAAGGGTGAGGAGAAGAAAGGCCTAGAAGACTCCGAGCTGGTCGAGGCGGTCATCTGTCTGGCAAACCGTCGTGGGGATGATCTGGGATGGCTTCTTATTGGAGTGGAAGACGATAGCCGCATAACTGGGGCTAGGCCGCGTCATGCAGGAGGAAAAACTGATACAAATCGCATTCAGGCCCTCATCGCTAACCGTACCCGTCCCTCTCTCGCCTGCCGAGTATATCTCATAGATTTGGATGGCTTGGATGTTCTCGTTATCGAAGTTCCAGCATCTAGAACCCCTGTAAGCACACCAGAGGGCAAGTACCAGCGTCGAGCCATTGGAGGAAAGGGAAAGCCTGAATGCATGCCTTATCTCTTTCCCGAGATGCTCGCCGGCCAAGCTGACCGTGGAATGCAGGATTATTCAGCCCTGATAGTCCCTGATGCTCGCTGGGAAGATTTAGACCCTCTTGAGTTCGAACGGTTCCGTAGGATAATTCGCGAAGGTCGTGGAAGAGGCGACGCTGCTCTGGCCGACCTGCCTGACCAGGAAATAGCCAAGGCACTTGGTGCGGTAGTGGCCAACCACGAGATATCAGCCATTAGAGTCCTAGGTCTGCTACTATTTGGAAGAGAAGACGCACTTTATCGCTTTCTTCCCACCCACGAGGTCGCCTTTCAGGTGCTTTCCGACACGAGGGTGACTGTCAACGAGTTCTTTAGATGGCCCCTCCTGCGCCTCATGGAGGAGCTGTTGTCTAGGCTCGGGGCCAAGAATCGAGAAGAAGAGCTAATGGTGAATATATTCCGTATCGGAATCCCGGATTATTCCGAGCTGGCTTTCCGGGAGGGGTTGGCAAACGCTCTAATTCACAGAGATTACTCCCGTATTGGGGGCGTCTATGTGCAGTTGCATGAAGATCGATTAGAGATATCTAATCCGGGTGGATTCCCCGAAGGTGTAAGGTTGAATAATTTGCTGGTTACGCCACCTAGGCCGCGCAACCCTTCTTTAGCAGATGCCTTCAAGAGGGCAGGAATAGCGGAACGGACCGCAAGGGGTATTGATACAATCTTCATTGAGCAGCTCAGGAACGGCCGTCCCGCTCCATCTTATGAGCGGAGCACTGATACCGATGTCGTTCTAGTTTTGCCTGGTGGAAAGGCAAACATGGATTTCGTGCGGCTGGTTGTGGAGGAGAACCAGGCAGGTAGGCCATTCAGACTAGACGATCTGCTGATTCTGAATTTTCTGTATTTAGAACGGAGAACAACCGCGAAGGAGGCGGCAAACGTCATTCAGAAGCCCGAAAATGAGGCTCGCGCCGCACTGGAGAGACTCGTTGAAGGTGGATTCCTAGAAGCTTCGGGGGAAGGAAAGGCAAGGGCATATCACCTGTCAGCATCCACGTATCGGAGGCTTGGAAAGAGGGCAGCCTATGTTCGTACCCATGGATTTGAGCCGTTGCAGTGGGAACAGATGGTTATTCAGTATGTAGAAAAGCACGGGAATATATCACGTTCTGAAGCTGCTGATCTCTGTCACATTTCAGGGTCGCAGGCCTACAGGCTCTTGAAGAAGCTGAAAGAAAAGAAGCATCTTAGGGCAGTGGGCGATAGAGGGCGAGGCGTTAGATACGAACGAGGATCTACATGAAATGCACGATAAATGCACGCCGTAATCCAAAAAGAACGCGTGCATTTTAATGACGCTATTGGATGGATAATGTTCACTCTGGAGATCTGGTAGGAGCTTGATTCTAATTTATAAAGTCGGACGAGGGACCTTGTCTCGTTTTTACTGGTAAATTTGACCTATCTGACGTAGCCCAGAGGGATTCGACCGATTTCCTCAATCTTGACGCCGTTTATTTCGCGAAGAGAGCATAAACTTAACTGAATAAAGACAGTTAAGACAACCCAGTTACTTGATTAAACTGACAAAAAATAAACATCTAAGAATACGCCTTTGAAGTCTCGATAGAGTGCGATATTATCACTTCAACAGTCTAAATCATGGATCTAGAAAAGGCCACGCCCCGCCGCCTAATACGATACTAATCTGGATATAGAAATAGGTCAGCGGAGAGGATAGAGCCCCAAACCCTTTTCCACAATCTCGGCTACTATCATCCCGATTCGTATCAATGCTTCCAGCGCCCTAGCTTCGATAGGCATTCTTCCATCTCCGGGGATAGCTGGGGACGAGCACCGGTATCGCCATAGCGTTCTCTACGAGCGAGCCACAGCACCCAATCGGCTAGTGTCTCGATTCTTTTAGGCTTCATCTTTGCCTCCAAGCCGGAAAGCCGCCGCTCGATAACTGACTTAGTTGCCATGTTTTCGGATCTCCCCCTCCTCGTCGTCCTTTGTGGATTCGTAGATCAGCCTCAGAAGCTCATCATCACACTCGGAGAGATCCGGCGGTAAGTCTTCCCCCAGTTCCGCCCAGTTGACCAGATCCACAAAAGAACGGATCTTGAACCCCCCCGACTTGGACGCCTCCAGCGCCTCCAGCCTCTTTTCAATCCCCTTCAAGTGATCGCCTCACCAGCTCCTCCTTATGCTCCATCAGCGCCTCGCGAAGATCCCGCAAAAGCCACTCCGGACACTCGGATAGATCCCATTCAGAATCCCCGCCGTACTTGCTCCAGTGCACCAGATCATCGAAGGTCCGGATCATCCAGGCCCCCAGGGGTGGATTGATCACTTCCGCCGCCTCAACCTCCAGTTTTCGCAGCCTCGATTCAAGCCTGTATGCCCTCATCCCTCGCCGGCCTCAGTCCAGTCGGCCCAAATATCGGCCGCTCTTCGTTCCAAAATTTCGTACACCTTCTCACCTGGACGGCCGCCCGTCGCCGCCAGGAAGTTATCAAGGTCCCGGTCAATCCAGGGAGGAGGAGGCTCCAGCCTTGAGACCCGCGCCTCCAGGCTCGCATACCTCAAGAGATCGCCTTCTCACATAGTGATTTTACCTCTCGTTCCGCTGGCGACTCCGGGAACGACCGACTCCAGCGACCCGCCTCTCGCCGAAGGTCGTCGGGGATCTCGCCCCCCTCGTCTTGGATCTCCATCAACCGGAACGCCAGGGAGAGCCCGCCACCTTCCAAGTAGATGGGGTTTCCGGCTTCGTCGGTAGTGAGCGTTTTGCCGTTGGCGAGCCCCCTCTCCAGGGTTCTGAGCCGCTTTTCAAGCCCCCTCATCGAGCCACCTCAGCCGGATAATTTCGCCACCCCCGGCGATGAACGCCTCCTCTTCTTCGGGGGTCCGCTCCACTTCATGATCCCAAAGTAGAACATACCTCAAGGGATCACCGCCGCCACGCTCCAGGGCTCGAAGTCGGCTATCTTCGGTCCTAAATCTCATCCGCCCATCCCCTGGGATAATCGCTCCAGTCATCGGCCGCCGTTCGTCGGAGGGCCTCCATCGCAGTCTCCCCTTCCACCGCCCCCACTGCGGCCCGGAAGCCGTCGTCTTCGTATTTTGGCCCCGGCCGGAACCTGGAGAGCCGTCGCTCCAGATCGCCGTACCTCATCCCCGCCGCTCCTCTTCCAGAGCCGAGAGCCGCCGCTCGATGTCTTCGAGTTTCTCCAACTCCCAGCCCTTGAGCCACGTTATAAGAAGTTGATTCACCTTCCCAGCGTTCGTGATCTGTGACCCTTCGACGAAGATATCGGAGATCACCCTCCTGGCTATCCGTCTCACATCTGAGGGCTTATTGATGCTCACGCCCCTGGTCTTGGAATTTTTATTCTCGGTCAATTATCTAACCTCCGATATCGTTTTCGCTCCTAACCCCAGGGGGGCTCGCTGGGATCGTCTCCTTGTCGTCGCTCTCGTCGGGGAGATCCTCAGCCGCCAATTTGGCGATCGCATCCGAGAGGGCCGCCACCTCCTCCCTGATATTCTCGGACCACTCCCAAAGCCTCGATAGCTCTTCAGCTCTCGTCGTCACGATCTCACCGCCTCGCCCCATATCCACAGTTTCTTTCCGCCGCCGCGTCCCGGCTCGCATCCGCCCGCCCGTCCCGACGCCCCGGTTTATGGTAGCAATTCCAGCAGACACGGCCCGGCCAGCCCAAGGCCTTCAGCCCCCCGCCCCGGAGAGGCTTTCCGCAACGGCTACACCGGCTCCCAGGGACGACGCCTCCCAGGTCCTCGCCCTCGTCGTCGTCGCCGGCGAGAGGTCGAGGATTTGGCCCCTCAGCAAAAGAGAAGAGATCGATCTGTCTCACCCCACCACCCCCTCGGAGAGGGCCCCCTCTTTATCCGTCGTCCACCCCTGAGACGCCAGAGCGTTCAAGAACCGCTTAACCACCTTCGGCTCGACGTATCCCCCGGCCCGCCGCTCCAGATAGGCCTCGACGTTCCCGAAGGTAACACGCTTTCCCGCCGCCTGGAGGGACCTCGCCACTTCCAGCGCTTCGGACTCTTCGGGGGTGGGGTCCCGGCCCTCGTCGGTGGTGGTGGGATCGGCCTCTTTTTTGGGTGGTGGAGTCGCCGTCCTCTCGGCCTCCTCTGCCTGTCGCCGGCGGTCCTCTGCCAGGTTCTCGGCTATGGTTTGGTGGTGGTCCTCGTCGTCCTCAGCCACAACCTCGCCGTTCGGACCATCACCCGGACCATCAGGGACTATCACAGACCCATCAGAATCGATAGCGGCCCCATCAGGACCATCAAAACCATCATTTTTGAAAATTCCCTCCATATAGAGAGAATTTTTCTCTTTATCTCCGAATCTCTCTATAAGAGAAATCCATAGATTTGATGGTCCTGATGGTCCTATACCTCTACTGATGTTGTTTTTAGGGGGGATATGATGGTCCTTTGATGGTCCTTGATGGTCTTGGATGGTCCTTTCGCTATCTAGCGCTTCTATCGCTTTATTGGCCCTATCCTCGTCAAAAAGAAGCCCCGGATAGTAGCGCACCTTCTTATTGTTCCCGTCCTCGTCTTCTACCGTCTTACGGCCCGGACTGATTCCCCCACACTGCCTTTTGAGGTAAGCCCCAAAATATTTCTCGTTAACAACCTCGCCTACGAGGTGAGAGCACCAACGCTTATACGCCTCGTAAATGTCGGTGGTAGGTATTTGGAGGCTCGGAGTCCCCGGCGTGTAATCGCAAAACTCATCCCAGAAGGTCGAAAGACTGGAGCTCTGTTTTGTGTACTCGGCGAACATATCCGCCGCCGGCCTCTTGATGATCTTCTCGGTCTTGCAGATCTCTTTCGCCCTCCAGATCAGGAGGTTGAGGATCCCCGAAAGTTCCCCGTCGGTGGTCAGCTTAGTGAATAGGTGGGGGTCATCCTCGTGTTCAAGAGGGTTATCCGGGTCAGGGTTAGCTACGAACATGTAAGGGAGATCCTGTTTGCAAAACCGCTCCATCCACCCCCGCGACGTATCCTCTATCGCCGGCATAGCGTTGGTATCGACTATCGCCTGAAAAAACGCCTCAAAAATGACACGGGCTTTGTTCTTCACATCAGCATCGACGGCCCCCGCCCCCGACACCAGCTTAACAAACCCCGTCCCGATGGAAGGCTTCTTCTTTGAGCCCTGTTGCTCCGATGCGATCCACCCCCGCTTATTTCGAAGAGATCCTGCAGCAAAGACCGTCCTATTTACCTCGTCAAGATTCATCGTGCTAAACGACCACTCACCGAAGAACCGCTTCATCAGCCGTTCATAGATTCCTTTTCCATTTCGCCCTAGACCTAGAAGGAATAGGACGTAAGGGAACGGTTTTCTTATCCCCGTGATCGGGAACCAGTCCACCAGCGTTAACCTGTCGGTTACGTTAGGCTGGATCTCCTCCAGGAACTTAAGGAACCTCGGACACCTCGCCGCCGGATTATAGGCAACGTCTATCCTGTCGGTCATCAGGTCGTCGGGCCGATAGTCCCGGAACTCGCCCGTTCGGAGGTCGATAACTCCATTTCGCACCCCCAGAAGGTAGGGGTCCGGGTCGAATCTCACCAGCTTCAAACCGTATTTGGCCCGGAGTCGTTCCAGGACCTCGGCAACGGCAAACCTGTTAACGTGATCCTTTGCGATAGAATATAATTCGTCGGATATCTTCACCGCTCCCTCCGGTCGGTAAATCTGACCGTCGAAGAAATGGATATCCCCGCCTATCGCCTCCATCGCCAGATTCATTTTTTCAGAAAACGACGTTGCCGCCTTGTCTCTTGAAAGCTCAAATTTCTGGCCAACTACCTTATCCTCAGTTATCTCCGTCGCCGGGTCTTTCACCTTCTTGATAACGTCCTTCCAGGCCCCGAAGTCGCCGAGATGGAAGCCCCCGCTATCACCATCGCCAGTAGGGAACCCCTCGCCATAGTCGCCCGGCCAGTGACACCCTGCGCACGTCTCATCTGGCCGGCATAGATCAAGCTCCCCAAAACTCAGCGCCGGATATCCCGCGCCTCTCCTCTTTATGGTCTCACAGTTCGGCGAATTGATGACACCGAAGGATGTAAAGAAGATCCTCGTCTCTACATCGCAACGCGCCGCCACCGGCCCCCATAACTGGAAACCCTCCTCCTCACTCCATCCAGCTTGATATAGCCATGTAGCCAGAGCTCCACACACCCGATGCGCTCCAGCCCCGCCCGGAAACTCCAGAAGAGCCCGATAGAAGGGACACCAGCTTTCAACGGGGATAGGCTCGGAGGATCGCCGGATCTCGCCGGAGGTCTTCGCCTTCGCCGTCACATCCTCCGCGGCCCTCCGGCGGTAAGGTTCCAGAAGCTTGACGATAGCGGATCTCTCGCCCTCACCCGCCTTCCAGGTACTCAGCCAAACCCGCGCCATCTCTATCGTCTCGGAGGAGAGAGGAATCCTCGCCGCCTCCAGATCGATCCTGATATCATCCCGGTCAAGAGGGACGACCGCAAAAGGCAGAGTCTTATGGATCGATAGCAGGCACTTGATCTTTCGCTTAATGTTGTTGAGCTTATCGAATTTCACTCGCCCCTTGTGCTCCGGGTAGGCCTCGAAAAACGCTGCCTCGATATCCGCCAGAAGGTCATTAAATGCCATCAGCCAGATTTTAAAGGCCTCGTCAAGCTCGTCACGGTCGAAGGCAGGGAGGGCCCTCACCTCGGACATATCCGAGAGTTCCGGATGGAGCCAGATGTAAATCCCCTGTCCTGAGAATAGGACCCCCACCGACTCGGAGATACCCCAGTCCCTGAGATACCTCACCATGAAGGATGCCGCCGCTTCCAAGGCCTCGATGCGGCCCTTATGGAAGAGCTTCGATCTCTTCTTACCGTCCTCGTCGCCCTCGTCGTCGGGATCTTTCACCGCGTCGATATCGGCGAATAGACTGTAAGATATGAGATCCGCCCTCGTCCCGATGGTATTTTCAGGTTTGGCCCCGCCCCGCCCCTCTATCCGTCGTTCCCAGATATCGAATACCGCCGGAGTGAATACGTCGGCGGTCATGTAGAGTGACCTCTCTTTAGATATCGTGTCGTCGAAGTCGGCGGGACCCCTCAGCCTCATCAAGTCGGCTTTATGGACGTACCAGAAATCGCCGCCGTTGAGCCCTCTGAGCCCGTCGCCGTACTTGCAGAGATCGATAATAGTCTCTCGGACGTCGGGCCGCTGGTAGTGCTCTGCAGTGAGGTCGGAGGCGGAAGTCATCTTGCAAGCCCTCTGGCATTACCCACCGATCAGTCGGAATCGGTACGGCCTGGCCGAACCATCGGTTCTGAGGATAGCGATTCTTTTGCCAACGTTAGGTCGAAGCTCCCCTTCGAGTTCCAAGGGCAAATAGACCGTCAACGACCCGATCTCGGCGCGAAGGCCTCCACCGTCGGAAACCAGATTGTAAAATTTTCCTACTGCCTCCTCCCATGGGGCGAGAATTCGGGGATACTCGGTCATTTCGCATCCCCTGTCAAGCCCAACGCTTCAGCGCCCGCGGCCATGAGTATCCTTCCTGCTTCTCCCAGAGAGGTCCGTTCGTTATCTGCGATCCCTTCTATTATCGCTCGAAGCTCTGGCGGCAGGTGCAAACACAGCGCCGCCGTAAGTTCGGGACTCTTTGTATGCCTTCTCATACAATCTAACCATATGTTCATCCATCGGATATAAATTATACTTATCATGGAATGATAATTGATTATCGATCTTTGATAACCATTATATCAGCCTTTACCAGCCGAAAAGCTTATATTTCTTGGATTAATGATAACTAATGAATGACTCTATCATTATTAACAGTGGACGGCCATAAGATGGCCGTGAAGATCAATGAATTCAAGTTGAATCTCACTCTAAGCGACGGGACAGATGCTGTTTTTCATGTACCCGATAAAAAGTATCCATTCCCTAAACCATTATCCAACGCGCAAACACAAGGGTTGTGGATAATAACCGAAGGGACCGTTTCGCCCTATACTCAACCTCTTCCAAGTTGGAGGATTGCGAAGTTGTTGAATATGCCTCGAAGTAACGTATCGGCGCGGGTAACAACTCCACTTGAGAAAATGGAATTAATCCAATATGATAATCGACCAACGACGCGCCCCGATTCGTCGCATCCGAGAACACCAGAAAAAGTATGGACCCTAAAACCGATTTCGATGGAAAAGACGCACGATATATTGGCGACGTATTTTATTACCCATCATTTCAATAATTTGGTATGGGGAAGTGGGAAGGATATCTCTAAGATGCCAAAAGAAAACCGTGTCGCAATGACCCGGATTGAGGTCTTAGTATTTCTTAAGAGAAAAATTGATGAATACGAGAATAGCCTAGATTGGTATCACGATCTAAGGATAACTCCGCCACCAGGCATTTCGTCCAAAAAAGAGCATGAAGCGATCTTAGATTCCTGAATGCGGGATAGCTGCCGGATAGGCTATCGATTTAATCCATTTCTTATGTAACCCGGACCCCCCCATCAATCCCAGGTCAGTTACATAAGAAAGGGAGGAGGGAGGCGGGGAGAAGATCGCCTCCACCGCCAGACCGACGCCACCAGAGCCCCACTGTGGAGGATCGCCGGCCCGGAAGATAGTCCTGGACCTCCAGGACAGGACCCCCCAAAAGCCACGTAGAGCTTTTTAAATCGAGGTCGAATAAAAATAGCTGGTGGAGGGAGTCGCCGCCTTTCTCGAAACTTTTATCAATTATCCCATAAATCTCATCCTCGGAGGGCGAAGGAGAATTGACAGCACCACAAGCGATAATGGATCTGGTTGAGCGATTCGACCGCAACGTCGAATCTTACAGATCCGGCCAGTATAACGAGACTCAGCTCCGACGAGAATTCATCGACCCCTTCTTCAAAGCCCTGGGATGGGATGTAGATAACGAAAAAGGCCATGCAGAGGCCTACAAAGACGTCTTCCATGAAGACGCCGTGAAAGTCGGAGGGACGACCAAAGCCCCTGATTACAGTTTCCGGATCGGTGGAACCCGCAAGTTCTTTGTTGAAGCCAAAAAGCCTTCCGTCAACCTTAAAGACGACATCAGCCCCGCCTTCCAGCTCCGCCGTTATTCGTGGTCTGCTAAGCTGCCACTCGGGGTCCTGACTGACTTTGAGGAGCTGGCGGTCTATGACGGCCGGATTCCGCCCTCCAAGAACGATAAGGCATCTGTAGCCCGTGTCAAATATTTCACTTATAAAGAGTACGTCGATCGATGGGATGAGATCGCCTCGATCTTCTCCAAAGATGAGATCCTCAAGGGCTCCTTTGACAAATACGCCGAGTCCACCAAGGGCAAAAGAGGAACCGCCGGAGTAGATAACGCCTTCCTCCAAGAGATCGAAAGCTGGCGGGACCTTCTCGCCCGAAATATCGCCCTGCGAAACCCCGATCTCAAAACCAGAGAGTTGAACTTCTCAGTCCAAAGGACGATCGACCGGATAATCTTCCTCCGGATATGCGAAGACCGGGGGATCGAGAGGTACGGCCGGCTCCAATCCCTCCTCGAAGGGGCGAGGGTCTATCCAAGGCTCTGCGAGTTCTTCCGCCAGGCAGACGAGCGATACAACGCCGGGCTATTCCATTTCGAAAAGGACTCCGACCGCCAGGAAGCCCCCGACGAGATCACCCTCAGCCTCGAAATTGACGATAAGCCCCTAAAAGAGATCATCAAGAGCATCTACTATCCTGACAGCCCTTATGAGTTCTCCGTCCTCCCCCCGGAGATATTAGGCCATGTCTATGAGCAATTCCTCGGAAAGGTGATCTCCGTCTCCCCCGGCCGCCGGGTCAATGTCGATTACAAACCCGAAGTCAGGAAGGCCGGGGGCGTCTATTACACCCCCTCTTACATCGTCGAGTACATCGTCGATAACACCGTCGGAAAGCTCCTGGAAGGCCAGACCCCCACCTCTGCATCGGAGCTGAGGGTTCTCGACCCCGCCTGTGGTTCGGGCTCGTTTCTGATCGGAGCTTATCAGAAGCTCCTAGACTGGCATCGGGACTGGTATGTCGAGAAGCTCGTCCCCCTCCTCGAAGAGGGGAAGACCCCCGCCTCAAAAGAGGTTCTCGCCCTCCTCCCTGCAGGGTACACCTCCCCGAATAAGAAAAGGGGGAAGAAGAAGGAGGCCAACAGAGATCAACCTCCAGACTTCCCAATATTCGAGGCGAGGGGTGGGGAGTGGAAGCTCACCACCAGGGAGAGGAGGAGGATCCTCCTCAATAACATCTACGGTGTCGATATCGACTCCCAGGCCGTCGAGGTGACGAAGCTCTCCCTCCACCTCAAGGTCCTGGAGGGGGAGAATGAGGAGACGCTCACTAAGCAGCTCAAGCTCTTCCAAGAGAGGGCCCTCCCCTACCTCGGCCGTAACATCAAGTGCGGAAACTCCCTGATCGGCCCCGATTTCTACGACGACCAGACCTCTCTATTCGACGAGGAGGAGATATACCGAATTAACGCCTTCGACTGGGAGAGGGAGTTTCCTGATATCATGGAAAGGGGCGGGTTCGATGCAGTGATCGGGAATCCGCCGTATGTGAGGCAGGAGGGGTTGGGAGAATTCAAGGGCTACTTCCAGAAACATTACGAGGTCTATCATGGAATAGCCGATCTTTACGTCTATTTCGTAGAACGTGGCGTGTCTCTCCTTCGGCCAGAGGGCGTTTTCTCTTACATCGTAGCTAATAAGTGGATGAAGACTAACTATGGTAAGCCTCTAAGGTCCTGGTTGAAAGAGCGACGAATAGAGCGGATCATAGATTTCGGGGATCTACCCGTGTTTGAAGGGATCACCACATATCCCTGTATAATACATATCACTAAAAGCATCCCCCGTGATCATTTTGAAGTAACTCAGATCAAGGCACTGGACTTCCAAAGTCTAACTGATTATGTTATGGAGAACCATTACAGCGTGGAGCAGAAGGATCTCGATGATAAAGGTTGGTCTTTAGCAGATAGTCCTACTTTGGCTTTATCGGATAAGATGCTATCTCAATGTGTATCTCTTGAGGAGTACACAGGCGGAGAAATTTACACTGGTATTAAAACTGGTCTTGGAAGGGCTTTTCTCATCAATGCAGAGTGTAGGCAGAGATTAATAAATATGGACCCGAATAGTGTAGAGGTCATAAAACCATTCCTAATTGGTAGGGATATTAAAAGGTATCAACCTTCGAAAATTGAACGGTACTTAATTTATATCCCCTGGCATTTTCCTATCCACAACGATCCCAGCGTGTTAGTTGCCTCAGATGAGGCAGAAGCTCAGTTTAAAAAAAGGTACCCAGCCATATACAACCATCTTCAGAAATTCAAGTCCGAGCTAATGGATAGAGACCATTCAGAAACAGGCATTAGGTATGAGTGGTATGCGCTTCAACGACCTAGACCTCAGTATCATAATAAGTTCAAAAATGAGAAGATAATCTATGTAAAATTTCAAGTTAGGCCATCATTTACTCTTGACAATGAAGGGACTTACATAAATGATGCCATATGGACGATTCCATTACCGGATAAATACCTTCTAGGTATCCTAAACTCCAAAATCGGATGGTTCCTTATTTCCCAGCATTGCTCACAGATAAAAGGTGGTTATCAACTTATCTTCAAATATCTTAAAAATATCCCTATTAAACCTATTAACTTCTCCGACCCCGAAGACATCGCCCGCCACGATAAGATGGTGAGCCTCGTCGATAGGATGCTCGACCTCCACAAGAGGCAGGCGGAGACAAAGACCAACCACGAAAAGACCTTCCTCCAACGCCAGATTGAAGCCACCGATAAGCAGATCGACGCCCTCGTCTATGAACTCTACGGGCTGACTGAAGAGGAGATCAAGATCATCGAAGAGGCGACGGGCTGAGCCCCAGATCAAAAGTTATAGACTCCCTTAATGTCTATTATATGAAGTTAATATATCAAAATCATGTCTACTAAGCTTATTGGTAGCCACAACAAACCATCCCCATGGTTTATTTGGATCTCGATCCTTAAAGGCATCCAGCCTACTTCTGCATGAAGAATCTATTATAATAGGATCATCTAAATAAAGTTTAGAGTTCTTTACTTGAAAAACCCAGGGATATTTATCTGAATCGTGAATCTTTGGATGCGATATCTTCTCGGGATATGAAGCAACCTCGGCATGAGCAACCACACCATTACCTGCTGCATAAAAACAGATCATGTCCCCCGGTTTCAGGCGCTTTCTGCCCGGCGTTCTCTCGCCAAATGCATAAATGCCCTCTATATCTATTGATCGTGACCTCATAATAGGTTGATTTATATACTTGTGACTTGCTATTTATATCGAGGG
>LUYE01000013.1 GCA_001602645.1 Methanosarcinales archaeon Methan_01 | reverse complement strand
GCTATGGCCTTCGCGGACCGGGCGATCTTCCTCCTCCTCGCCCCGGAGGAGGTGTACTTCTGAAGGGGCCCGGGGTTCTTGTGAGTCGACTCGGAGTTGGGCACCTGCCTGATCTGTCCTTTTCTTCCCTTGATCTTCGTCCATTCAACGCTTCCTGTCTTTCCCATGGGCCGTAACTACCAGGACCGATCTTAAATAGGTTTCGAGGAACGCTGGACGGGAGATGGACTGAGAAGGCCCCCGATCGAGGCCCCGCCGAAGGGTGACGAAGAGGGAGGAAAGGAGAGGGGGGAGAGGGGAGGGGATGAGGGGGGATGGGAGAAGAGTACGGCGGCGAGAGGGAAGTCGAGGAACCAGATAGATGGAGGGGAGCAATGGGTTTGTAGCTCGTGGGAGAGGGGGCCTTTGGGGAGGGAAACTGAAATCGAAGGGAACCCTTATAACGGGTCGAGCCCTCGGAAAGAGGGTGAACCGCGAGACGGCCCTCCCCAAGATCAGGGCGAGCAGGTCTTCGGCCCTCGTCCTCCTGGGGATGGGGATATACATCGCCTACCTCCGCCGCCTCGGCCTCGGGGAGGTCGCCGAGAGCCTGGAGGGGCTGAGCCTGGCGGCCTTATCCGCAGCCATCGGCCTATCCCTCCTGATGGTCGGATTCAACTCCCTATCGTGGGGGAGGATCGCCGAGGAGCTGGACCTCTCCGCCTCCTTCGGCGACCTCTTCATGATATACCTCTCCAGCATCTTCGCGAACAACCTCATCCCCACGGGGAGCTTCTCCGGCGAGACGGCCCGGACCTACTTTCTTGCGAGGATCGGAGGAGGAGGGAGGTACGACGCGGCCCTCGCCTCCGTCGCCGCGAGCCGGATCATCACCGCCGTCCCCTTCATCCTCGGGATGGTCCTGGGGATCGGCTACATCGCCCGCCTCCACGCCGTGCCGGGGTGGGCCCTCACCGCATGCTTCGGGATGATGGTCTTCTCCGTATCGGCGGGCTTCGCCTTCGTCGGGATCTGCTTTGAGGAGCGGTGGATGCAGAGGACGGCGGCCGCCGCCGTCGGTCCCCTCGAGAAGATATTCCGCCGGGAGCTCGACCGGGAGGTCTGCTCCGGGGCTGTGGCCGGGTTCATGCGGAGCATGATCCTCCTTCGGGAGAGGAGGGGCGCGATCCTGGAGGCCCTCGCCTGGGCGATCGCCGGCTGGATCTCTCTTGTGATGGTCGCCCTCGCCGCCTTTGCGTCCCTGGGGGTCGGGGTCTCGCCCCTCGCCATCTTAGCCGTCTACTCCGTCGTCATCGTCTTTCAGACCCTGCCCCTGGGGCTTCCGGGTGGGATCGGCCTCGTCGAGATCCTGATGACCGCCCTCTTCTCCGCCATCGGAATACCGATCCACGATGCCGCCGCCGTCACCATCCTCATCCGCCTCGTCCAGCTCTGGTTTCTCGCCCTCCTCGGGGGCCTCTCCGCCTTCCACCTCATCCGGCGGATCGAGAGGGGCGGGGAGGAGCCGGCGCCCCCGGCGGGATCGAGGGGCGCCGGGATCTGAAATAGAGTTAAATACCATCGAGGCGTCAAGCCCTCCCGGGCGGGACAGTAGGGTAGCCTGGTCCATCCTCGAGCGTTTGGGACGCTTGGACTGCGGTTCAAATCCGCGCTGTCCCACCAAATGCCTTTTCTAAAGCAACTTGCGATTCTGGCGGTCAGATTCCAAGTTCCTTCCCTTCTGCCCAAAACTTTTTTGCCAGCTGGAGCGAAGACTTCGACCGGAGGAGTAACTGACGAGATCGAAGCCTTCAGCCGTCCTGGCACTGCTGGCGCTGTCGCTCGCCGCGACTGCGCTGGCCCAGGCGGAAGGAGACGAGAAAGACACTGAGGACGGAGGATAGATGAGGGGGATGGCACCGGGAATTTGAGCATATATACTCAATTCTATAGAATTTGAATAGAAATACTCAAATCGTTGCTATTTGAGCCGATATGATCAAACTTTCAACTTGCCGCAGCTTCACCGCCAGATCGCACCGGATGATTATGAAAACCCCAGGAGAAAGATAGGATCAAGGGGCAGGGTGCCCATCAACTTCAACTCGATCTCCACGGCGAAAATCTATATAACGCTTAACTGAAGAGAGACGAATAAAAATCTGAGAATGGCAATAATATGGATGAAAAATTATATGCAGTATTAACCGGCGATTTGATCGGGTCCCGGCAGCTTAAAAGCAGCGGGATTTCTTATATTGAACATCTTAATAAATCTCTGGAATATGTGGGGAGGGAATACATGCTTCCGCCTTTTATCTACAGAGGCGACAGCTTTCAAGGGATCACCAGCGAACCCGAATCTGCTCTCAAAGATGCGATCCTCTTGCGGCTGCGGTTGATCTCGGGCTTTAACGTAGAGGAGAAATTTCCTCGGATCGATGCCAGAGTCTCGATCGGGGTGGGCGAGATCGATCGTCTCCCAGATGAGGGATATCGCCTTGGCGATGTTGGTGAGATGAACGGCGAGGCTTTCGAGTACTCAGGTCTGCAGCTGGATCGCATAAAAAATGAGAGGCGAAATTTGGCCGTCAAAACGCCCTGGGAGGAGACGAACCAGGAGCTTGAGATACACTGCAAGATGATAGATCGGCTGATAGATAGGTGGACGAAGAAGAAGTGTGAGGCTGTAATGTATCGGCTTGAAGGCCGTACCCTGAAGGAAATTGGCGAGATGCTGAACATCGATGGGTCTGCCGTTCATTACCGGCTTGCACAGACCGACTACGAGATCGTCGAGTTGATCATCCAGAGGTACTCGGATGTCATCAGAAATAAGGCCGAGATGTGCGGGTCGGACGAAGATCCGGGGTTCAGGTAGCGTAGCATGACAGCGATCTCGGACCTCTCAGGACTTTCGAGCCTCTCAGGACTTTCAAGCCTATCGGGCCTGTTCTTCCTGATTCTTTTGGTCTTCTCACATATGCTGGCGGATTTCGTATTGCAGCCGAATCGATGGGTCGACGGCAAATATGAGGATGGATGGAGGTCGAGGTACCTCTATCTCCACGTCTGCGTCGTCGCCCTTCTTGCAGGGTCCGTCGCCTGGGCGTTCCTCGGCCTCTTTCCGGCCGCTCTCGTCTTCGCTAGCTTTTTCTTATCGCATCTGGCGATCGATATCGTGAAGTCGAGATGCGGAGATACTGTGAGGTCATTTGTCGGCGACCAGGCAGCCCATATGATAGTTATAATATTAGTTTGGATAACATTATTTCATCCGGATTTCTCCTCTCTTCAGGGGCGCCTCTCGGAGCCGACGCTGATCTGCATCACCGTGGTGCTGCTGAGCTATACGGCGATCTTCCAGCCGGCAGGGATCTTCGTATCGAAGATGACCAGAGGCTGGCGAGATAAGATCCAGGAAGACGATAAAAATAAGGGCCGCGGGAGCGGGAGCCTGGAGAGCGCGGGCAGATATATCGGCTATCTTGAACGGTTTTTAATTCTGACTTTCATAATATTTCAGCAATATACCGCCATCGGCCTATTGATCGCTGCTAAATCGATCTTCAGGTATAATACGAATCGAATAACCGGCGAGTACATCCTATTTGGAACGCTCCTCAGCTTCAGCATAGCCATCTTCGTCGGGTTTTTTGCCAACCTCTTCCTCTCCCTCTTTCTGCCCGAAGAGGTCTGGGATATTTTAAATACATTTATATATAACCCTGCGGCGCTGCCATGATCGACCCCGGCGCCCCCTGGCGGCACAACCCCGCCGCCGGCGCGATCTCTCCTTTCCTGCAACGAGGGCGCGGGGCCTCTTCGCCGATCTCCGGGCGGCGGCGTTGGGCGGGGCTATCGGAAGTCCGAGGAACTCGCCCAAGCTTTTTGTAGATTGAGGTTGAACTGAATTATCGGAGGGGTCCCCGACGAGATCGAAGCCGTTCATCGTCCTGGCGCTGATGATGCTGTCGATGGCAGCAACCGCGCTGGCCCAGGTGGAGGGAGATGAGGACGGCACTAACCAAACGGGTTTTAGAAATACAACGAGCATCGAATCAATAGGACCAGAGATCTCCAATGGGGGTCCTTGGTATGAAAATTCTTGGATTATCGTCGTTGGTTTAATCGCTTCTTTGATAACGATTGGATCACTCATATTCTGGATCTACACAAATATGATTTCGAAGGGTAAAAATAAAACTGAGCTAGAAATTAAAGTTTCAGAGTCAAGTTCCGCTGTTAGGATCTCCAACATCCCCCACCCCCACAACCCCAACTTCACCGGCCGCGTGGACCTGCTGGAAAAGCTGGAGGAGACCCTCGCCTCCGGCGAGCGGGCCGCCTTTACCCAGACCTCGGCGATCACCGGCCTCGGCGGCGTCGGCAAGACCCAGCTCGCTCTGGAGTACTCCTATAGCCACGCCGACGACTACAGGGTCATCTGGTGGGTCCGGTCCGAGGAGCCCGCCACCCTCGCCGCGGACTATGCAGGCCTGGCCGCAAGGCTCAACCTCCCCGAGAAGGACTCTCAGGACCAGAGAATCACCGTCGAGGCGGTGAGGCGCTGGCTGGAGGAGAACGGGGGCTGGCTCCTCGTCTTCGACAACGCCCAGGAGCCTGAAAATCTGACCGATTACCTACCCCGGACCGGCGCAGGCCACGTCATCATCACCTCCAGGAATCCGAACTGGGGCGGCACCGCAAAGCCCCTCCTCGTCGACGTCTTCAGCCGGCAGGAGTCGGTCGAATTCCTCCTGAGCCGGACCGGGCAAACGGACGGCGCCCACGCCCTGGCAGAGACCCTCGGCGACCTCCCCCTCGCTCTGGAGCAGGCTGGGGCCTACATTCAGGAGACTGGAATCTCCCTCTCGGCCTACCTCAAGCTCTTCCAGAAACGACAGAAAGAGCTTCTTCGCCGCGGAAAGCCCGACGCCTACCCGGATACCGTCGCCACCACCTGGGACATCTCGTTCCGGAAGGCGAGGGAAGAGGTGCCCGCCAGCGCTGATCTCTTGAACCTCTGCTCTTTCCTGGCTCCTGACGACATCCCAAAGTCGCTCCTGACCGGCGGCATTGAGCACCTGCCCGAGCCCCTGGCTTCGGCCGTTTCAGATGAGATGGCGCTGAATGACGCCGTCGCCGCCCTGAAACGCTACTCGTTTATGACTGTCGCCAGTGACTCCCTCTCCGTCCACAGGCTCGTCCAGGCCGTGGCGCGGGATCGATTATCCGAGGAGGAACGGAAACGGTGGGCTGAGGCCGCTGTCCGGCTTGTGAATGGCGCCTTCCCTTATGACAGCGTCAATGTCCGGACCTGGGACGAGTGTTCTGTTCTTTATCCCCACGCATTGGTTGCAGCGAAATATGCCGAAGAGGTAGGAACTGCCCCAAGAGCGACCAGTTGCCTTCTGAACCAGATTGGACTCTACCTTAAAGGCCGCGCTCAATTCGACGAGGCAAGGGCAGCCTACGAGCGAGCTTTGAAGATCGATAAGGAGGTCTTCGGCTTAAACTCCAACCACCCTAACGTGGCCAAGACGCTTGGAAATATCGGTAACGTTCTAAGACAGAAGGGCGATCTTGATGGGGCAGAGTTGGCCTATGGGAAGGTTCTGTTGATCTTTAAAGAAGTCTATGGCCTTGATTCCAGCCACCCCGATGTGGCCTTAACGCACATGAACCTCGGTAATGTCCTATACCAGAAGGGTGATCTCGATGGAGCGAATTTAGCCTACGAGAAAGCCCTGTCGATTTATGATAAGGTCTACGCCCTAGATTCCAACCATCCTGAAATTGCCAGGACGTTTATGAACCTCGGTAACGTTCTAGCTCAGAAGGGTGATCTCAATGGGGCGAAGTTAGCCTACGAGAAAGCCCTATCGATCTATGACAAGGTCTACGCCCTAGACTCCAACCATCCTGAAATTGCCAGGACGTTTATGAACCTCGGTAACGTCCAATACGAGAAGGGTGATCTCGATGGGGCGAAGTTAGCCTACGAGAAAGCCCTATCGATCTATGATAAGGTCTACGCCCTAGACTCCAACCATCCTGAAATTGCCAGGACGTTTATGAACCTCGGTAACGTCCTATACAAGAAGGGCAACATCGATGGAGCGGAGAAGAGCTACAAGCGGGCTCTGGAGATATTTCGGAGCCGTCTGGGCGAGGATCACCCCACCACGAAACTCGTGCGAGAGAACCTCGAATCCCTCCTCCGATAATCTCCTAAACGATCACAACCTCCCCGCAGACCCCGCACGCCTCGGCGATCCGGTCGAAGTTCATCCCCGGGAAGGGATCGATCAAGCAGAGATCCGTCGGCTCGGCCCGGGCGAATAGCCTCTCGGCATCCCCGAAGTAGACCTCGATTTTGCAGCCTTCGCCCTCGGCCACCGCCGCCAGGACCGATTCTGCGCCGACCTCGCCTGCTGGCAGCTTGTGCCGCTCGATCTTCTCGATCCCCAAAAGTGAGCGGTTCGCCTCCAGGTTGAGGATGGCGTCCTCCACCGCCGGGAGCCAGGCGTCGTTCAGGACGACCCGCTCCGCCCCGGCGAGGGCTGCCATGAGGCCCAGGGTCCCGGGGCCGCAGAGGACGTCTGCTACGGTGGTGAGCTTGCCCCGAAAGTAAAGCTCCTCCAGTATCTTCATCTTCGGCGCGCTCTGTCTGGGAAACTCGACGTGTATTTTTGACTGATGCTTGTAGATAACGAGATCGCCGATCAATGAGGATACGACGTCGCAGCGGAGGTCCGATCCCGCCAGGAGCTCCCAGCGGGTGGGCGGAGCCCGGAGGTCTGCGACGCCGGGGACGCCCCCGCCCCGGATGACGCCCTTTATTTCGGGGACCTGGGCGACGATCTCGGCGGCGGCCTCCTTCGTCAGGCGCTCGCCGACGATGATGAGTTCATTTGGCCCCAGCCTCGGGGGGTAGGCCAGGGGATAGCCCACCTCCACCAGGGGCCAGCCGATGGAGCGGAGGGGGTCGGTCCGGCTTCGCAGGTTGTGGCCGACGAGGACCTCCATCGCCTCCACCATCACCAGGTCCAGGGGCGCCCTGCCGCAGCCGGAACACCGCTTCCGGCGCCCTTCCATCGCGGCTTCTTCGGAAAAGCTCGCGCCCTTATCGAGGGCAGGCTCTGCCGGGCATTTCGGACACGCCATGTAAAGCGCATCCAGGCGGGCAATAACCTCCTCTGCTGGCCTGATCGTCTCGCCCTTCCGGGGCTTCCGGACCATGAAATCCCTTAGAAAGGGGTCCCTATTTCAGCCTTTCCAGGCCCATTTTGGGAGCGTTTCGGGGACGTTTCGTAGAAAGATTTGTAAACAAAAAAGACGCTGCCCATGGGGAGGAGGTTTTGAAGATGGCACAGAGAGGGATCAGGGAATACGACGCTAAGAAGCTCCTGGCAGAGCGCCTTCCCGATTATGCGGACGATTTCGATTACGATGGTCAGATCGCCCTTGTCACCCCAGAAACCGACCTGGAGGTGGTGGCGATCAAAAACCCCTGGGTCAAGAAGAAAAGGCTGGTGGTCAAGCCCGACCAGCTCTTTGGAAAAAGGGGCGCTCACGGCCTCATCCTCCTCGACGCCTCCTGGGACGAGGCGAAGGGGTACATCCAGGAGAATATGGGGCGCGAGGTTCTGGTGGGGTCGGTCGTCGGGACCCTGAACACCTTCCTCATCGAGCCCTTCGTCCCCCATGAGAGGGAGGAGGAGGAGCTCTACGTCGCCATAAAGTCCGAAGGAGACCGGGACGTCATCTACTTCTCGACCCGGGGCGGCGTCGAGATCGAGGCGAACTGGGACTCCGTAACAGAGATCTCCGTCGAAGTCCTGGCGAGGCCCGAGGAGCTCCACCTCGGGGAGCGGCTCCCGGCGGAGCTCGGCGAGGGGCGCAAGATGGTCGGAAGGTTCGTCGAGGGGCTCTACCGGCTCTATCGGGATCTGGGGTTCGCCTACCTCGAGATCAACCCCTTCGTCATCGCCGACGGCAAGATCGTCCCCCTCGACCTGGTGGCGAGGCTCGACGACGCCGAGGCCTTCTGGCAGAGGAGGAGCTGGCGAGGGATCGAGTTTCCCGAGCCCTTCGGACGGGCCCTCACCAGGGAGGAGGCCTACGTCAAGGAGATCGACTCCCGGACCGGCGCCTCCCTCAAGCTGACGATCTTGAACCCCCGAGGGAGGGTCTGGACGATGGTGGCAGGAGGCGGCGCCTCCGTCATCTACGCTGACACCATCTGCGACCTCGGCTTTGCTGGAGAGCTCGCCAACTACGGCGAGTACAGCGGTGACCCCTCCACCGAGGACACCTACGATTACACCAAGACGATCCTCGACCTCTTGACGCGGGAGAAAGACCTGGAAGGAAGGCCTAAGTGCCTCCTCATCGGCGGAGGGATCGCCAACTTCACCGACGTCGCCAAGACCTTCAAGGGGGTCGTCATGGCCCTGGAGGACTACAAGGAGAGGCTCCGGGAGACGGGGGTCGAGATCTACGTCCGGAGGGGCGGGCCGAACTACGAGGAGGGCCTTTGGATCATGCGGAAGCTCGGCGAGCGGCTGGGGGTCCCGATCCACGTCTACGGCCCCGAGACCCACATGACTCGGATCGTTTCGATGGCCCTCGGGGGGGAGTGATGAGGATGAAGGGCTACAAGCTGTTTGACAGAAGCACCCGGGCCTTGGTCTACGGTTTCCAGACGAACGCTATCCAGAGGATGCTCGACTTCGACTATCTCTGCAACAGGTCGGTCCCGAGCGTCGCCGCCATCATCAACCCAAACCGGGCCGGGATCCAGAAGGTCTTCTGGGGGACCGAGGAGATCCTCCTTCCCATGTACAAGACGATACCCGAGGCGGCGGCCGCCCACCCCTCGGCGGAGGTGATGGTAAACTTCGCCTCCTTCCGGTCCGCCTTCGACACCACCATGGAGGCCCTCGGCCAGCCGAGCATAAAGACGGTGGCGATCATCGCCGAGGGGGTCCCCGAGAGGATGGCAAGGGTGATGGCTGCGACGGCGCGGAAGATGAAGAAGACTATCATCGGACCCGCCACCGTTGGCGGCCTCGCCGCCGGCGCCTTCAGGATCGGAAATACCGCCGGGACCATCGAGAACATCGTTGAGTCTAAGCTCCACCGGCCGGGCTCTGTCGGCTTCGTCTCCAAGTCCGGAGGGATGCTCAACGAGGCCTTCAATATCATCGCCAGAAACTCGAGCGGCGTCGTCGAGGGGATCGCCATCGGAGGCGATAGGTATCCGGGGAGCAGCCTCCTGGACCACATCCTCCGGTTCGAGGCAAACCCCCAGGTCGCCATCATCGCCTGCCTCGGCGAGGTCGGCGGCACCGACGAGTACAGGATCGTCGAGGCCCTGAAGGCCGGCCAGATAAAAAAGCCCCTGGTGATCTGGGTGACGGGGACCTGCTCCAAGATCCTCCCCGGGAGCGTCCAGTTCGGCCACGCCGGGGCCAAGGCCCAGACCGACCTGGAGACCGCCGACGCCAAGAACCGGGCCCTGAAGGAGGCGGGGGCGATCGTCCCCGAATCCTTCGATAGCTACGGCGACGAAATCAGGAAGGTCTACGAGGGGCTCCTCGCCGAGGGGAAGGTCCGGAAGCCGGAGGAGCCGGAGATCCCGAAGATCCCCATGGACTACGCCAAGGCCGCCTCGGAAGGGATCGTCCGAAAGTCGACGAACCTAATCTGCACCATCTCCGACGACCGGGGCGAGGAGGTCCTCTACGCCGGAAAGCCCCTCGGCCGGGTCCTGGAGGACGGGATGGGTATAGGCGGGGTGATCGGCCTCCTCTGGTTCAAGAAGGAGATCCCACCCTGGGCAGCGGAGTTCATCGAGCTCGTCCTCCAGATCGTCGCCGATCATGGCCCCGCCGTCTCGGCGGCCCACAACGCCATCGTCGCCTCCTGCGCCGGAAAGGACCTGATATCCTCCCTCGCGAGCGGCCTCCTCACCATCGGGCCCCGGTTCGGCGGGGCGATCGACGACGCCGCTCGGGAGTTCAAGAGGGCTCGGGACGCGGGCCTCTCCCCTGAGGAGTTCGTCCGGGATATGAAGGCAAAAGGGGTCAACATCCCCGGGATCGGCCACCGGATCAAGAGCGTCAAGAACCCCGACAAGAGGGTGGAGCTCCTCATCGGCTACGCGCGAGAGAACTTCGAGAGGACCGACCTCCTCGACTACGCCCTTTCCGTCCAGGAGATCACCACCGCCAAGAAGGGAAACCTGATCCTGAACGTCGACGGATGTATAGGGATCCTCTTCATCGACCTGATGGGGTCCTGCGAGGTCTTCGACGAGAGGGATATCGACGACGTCATCAGGTACGGCTACCTCAACGGCCTCTTCGCCCTCGGGAGGAGCATAGGGATCATCGGCCACATCCTAGACCAGAAGAGGCTCGACTCCAGGCTCTACCGCCACCCCCAGGACGACATCGCCTACATGCTCCCCGAGTTTGAATGAGGCGCGTCGAGAGACGAAGACCGGGCCGGCCCCCTCCCGGCGGCCCCAATTTTAGGAGGTTTTGACCTTGGCAACCATCAGCGAGAAGATATTCAGTCGGGCATCGGGCCATCGGGCCGAGGCGGGGGAGATCGTCGAGGCGGATGTGGACTATGCCATGTCCCACGACGGGACGAGCGTCCTCGCCATTAGAGCCTTCACCGAGATGGGATCCGAACAGGTCTGGAACCCGGAGAGGATAGTCATCCCCTTCGACCACATCGTCCCCGCCAACAACAGCACCGCCGCCGACCTCCAGAGGATGGTCCGGACCTGGGCAAAAGATCAGGGGATAGTCCATTTCTTCGAAGGCGGTGCAGGGATCTGCCACCAGGTCTTCCCCGAGGAGGGGTTCGCCCTCCCCGGGAGCCTACTGGTGGGGGCCGACTCCCACTCCTGCACCTACGGAGCCTTCGGCGCCTTCGGGACCGGGGTCGGGGCGACGGACATGGCGGAGATCTACTCCCGGGGGAGGCTCTGGTTCAAGGTCCCCGAGACGGTCGCCGTCCGGATATCCGGCCGTCTTGGCGAGATGGTCCTCGCCAAGGACCTGACCCTGATGCTCGTCGGGGAGATCGGGTCCGACGGCGCCACCTACCAGGCCCTGGAGTACCTCGGAGAGACGGTGGAGGACCTCTCCATCTCGGGGAGGATGACCCTCTGCAACATGGGGGTGGAGATGGGGGCGAAGGCGGCCATCGTCCCTGCGGACAGGACCACCGAGGAGTACCTGAGGGGGAGGGCTAAAGGCCCTTACCAGCAGATCCGATCCGACCCCGACTCCTACGACTCGGAGATGGAGTTCGACGTCTCGGAGCTTTCGCCTCAGGTCGCCGCCCCCTTCAGGGTCGATAACGTCCGGCCCGTCGGCGACCTGGCGGGGACGGAGGTCGACCAAGTATTCATCGGGACCTGCACCAACGGCCGCCTCGAGGACCTGGAGGTCGCCGCCCGGATCCTGAAGGGGAAGGAGGTGAAAGCCAGGACCCTCGTCATCCCCGCCTCGAAGGAGGTCCTCCTCCAGGCCCTCTCCTCGGGGGTCCTCGAGGTCATCGTCCGGGCCGGGGCGGTGCTGGCGACCCCTGGCTGCGGCCCGTGCCTCGGGGCCCACATGGGGGTCCTCGCCGAGGGGGAGGTCTGCCTCTCCACCGCCAACAGGAACTTCCCCGGAAGGATGGGAAAGGGGGGGCTCGTCTACCTCGCCTCTCCGGCGACGGCGGCGGCTTCCGCCATCTCCGGCGAGATCACCGACCCGAGGGAGGCCTGAAGCTGGGCAGGGGCAAAGCCAGAATCGGGGAGAGGGGTCGAGGGGAGATGGATCGGCCTTCTGACCCGAGCCAGACGCCAGAACCGGCCCGTCATGCGAAGAGAGAGTTGACCCTCCTCCGCCTCGACCTCCACGTCCACTCGACCTTCTCGGACGGGAGGGACGGGGTCGAGGATATCCTGGAGGCGGCCGTCGAGGCCGGCCTCGACGGCATCGCCATCACCGACCACGACACCCTGGAGGGCTCCTTCGAGGCCGAGAGGTTTGTCCGCGAACGAGGCCTCAACCTTTTGGTGATACCGGGCGTCGAGGTCTCCACCTCCGACGGCCACCTCCTCGCCCTGGGGATCCGGGATCTCCCCCCCGCCGGACGGAGCCCCGAGGAGACGATCGACTTCGTCCGAGCCCGAGGAGGCATCTCCATCGTCTCTCACCCCTACCACCCCTTCCGCCATGCCATGTACAGGATACCGGCTTGCGACGCCGTCGAGGTCTTCAACTCCAAGTACATCTTCGGCCTTGCAAACATATTGGCGAGGCGGGAGGCGGCGAGGCTCGGCCTTCCGATGGTGGCGGGGAGCGACGCCCACTCGGCGAGGTCCGTAGGGCTCGGGGTGACGATCGTCTCCGTCGGCGAGGAGGTGGACGTCATGGGAGCGATCCGGAGAGGCCGCGTCGAGATCGACGGCAAGAGGACCCCTCCGGCCGCCTTCGTCGGCCAGATGGGCCGCTGGGCGAAGAGGCGCCTCCGGACGAGGACGAGGAGATAGAAAAAGATCGACTCGGATAAAGGATCGAAAGGTGAAACCGACCGGATGGACTCCGGTCGCGTCTGAGTTTGAAAACTTGAGGTTCTAAAAGGATGACCCTACTTCGTCTTCTCCACCTTTTCTGCTTTGGGGCCCCTGTCTCCGGCCACCACTTCAAAGCTTACCTTATCTCCCTCATCTATGGAAACGCCCGGCTTCAGACCGCTCGAGTGTACAAAATAGTCAGTGCCATCGTCTCCAGCTATAAAGCCGAAATGCTTCGTTCTGTTGAAGAACTTCACTGTGCCAGTAACCATTTCAATTCCTCGTTATTCTGACTAGTTGCCTACGACTATTTAAAGGTGCTCCCTTCGGGCCGCATCGGCGGGCCCGGACAGCCGTATCTCCCCTCGTTTCATCCTCTGCCCCGACCGGATAGGGCCCAAGCCATCCAGGCGACTCCAGAAGGCGGGATCTCCTTCAAACGACGAGGGGAAGATCGTCGACGGCTCTGCCGCCGGGGATGGCGAAGACGGCATTTGCGATGACATCGCAGATCGTATCGTTGTTGTGGTCGGTGCAGTTGAAAGAGCCATAATGGTTCCCACGGGTTCCGTCGTTCCACCGGTTTTCGCCGTCGTCGAAGGCGTCCATCTCGGTGTTGTTGTAGAGCCTGTTATTGATGATCAGGTTGTCAACGGAGTTTGAAAGGAGGATTCCGATGGTGTTGTTCGAGATAATGTTCGCCCTGACGGTGCAGCTTCTCGCCCCCTCCAGGACGATCCCGGAGCCGCCGTTCCCGGAGGCCAAGTTGTTTCTGATGGTGGCGTTATCTGAGACGACCCGGATCCCGGCGTCGCCAGGGAGGTTTCCTGAGTTTGTGACCCTCATCGACTCCACCACCGCCTCGTCCGCGGTGACGGTGATGCAGCTGCCGTTCCCGTCGGCGTTTATAAGGGGCAGGTCGTCGCCGTGCCACATCTCCCCTCTGAGGACGATCGGCTTCGATACGTTTACGTTTCCGTGGAAGGTCCCGCTCCTGACCAGAATGACGTCTCCGGGGCTGGCGATATCGATCGCCTCCTGGATGCTGAGGTACTGGCAGCCGCAGGCATGGCATTCGCAGACCTTCAGGGTCGCCGCCCCCTGAGCCATCCCCACGCCGATGAGGATGAAGAGGAGGGCGAGGGCCGATGGGATCTTAAAGTCTTTTTGGATCATGAATCACCCTCTGAACTGTGTTACGACCGTCTTAGGGATTATAAAAAGCTTTTTTCGCCCCTCGCATCAGATCCCCTCGAATAACTATTTAACCGCCCGTCTCCCTCCAACGGAGCGTCATGATAGAGCGCTTCCCCCCGACTATGGCAGAAATGCTCAAAAGACAGGGATATCACCTGGTGGCCCACGGCGCCGTCAAGCCCTGCCTCTGGCTCCGGCGGTCGATCCGGGGAGGAGATCAGTGCTATAAACACCACTTTTACGGGATCGCCAGCCACCGGTGCGTCCAGATGACCCCCACCCTCCTCTGCAACCACCGCTGCCTCCACTGCTGGAGGCCCATCGACGAGATCCCGACCGCCTCGGGCGATTGGATCGAGCCTCCGGAGCTTCTGGACGGGATCCTATCCGAGCAGCAGAGGCTGATCTCCGGCTATGGCGGAGCCCCGGAGACGACCGACCTCACGAGGCTCGAAGAGGCCAGACGCCCCGCCCACGTCGCCATCTCCCTGATGGGGGAGCCGACCTTGTATCCCATGATCGGAGAGCTGGTAGATGAGGTGAAACGCCGGGGGATGACCGCCTTCCTGGTGACGAACGGGACGATCCCCGAGGTGGTCGGCGAGGTCCGACCGACCCAGCTCTACATCAGCCTCAACGCCCCCGACGAGGAGACTTACCTGAGGGTCTCAAACCCCAGGGACGACTACTGGGGCCGTTTTCTGGAGAGCCTGGCTACTATGAGAGATTCACCATCCCGGACGGTGGCGAGGCTGACCCTCGCCCGGAACCTCAACCTCAAAGACCCCCAGGGGTACGCGAAGCTGATCGAGATCGCAGAGCCGGACTTCGTCGAGGTGAAGGCTTACATGCACCTGGGCCTATCCAGAAAGAGGCTCGAGCGGGATTCGATGCCGACTCACGACGAGGTGATGAGCTTCGCAGGGGAGCTCTCCGATATCCTCGGCTACACCCTGAAAAACCACGTCCCCCTCAGCAGGGTCGCCCTCCTATCCCGGGGGAGCTCGCCGGAAAAGATCGAGCTATGAAGCCATCCAGTGATTAAATATTGGGAGTTATTTTATCTGATATAATTAAAAAAGTTTGTATGAATAGATCCTCATCATTTCCCGGTAAGACCTCCAACGGGAAAAGTATTTTTATGAGTAACATCTCGGAGTTCGTAGGAGAATCGGAGAGATGTCTGCAGCCGTTCGGGAGCCGAAAAGCTCGGAGGTGAAGGTGGATAGAAATCATCAAAAATTAAAAATTTTGCTCGTCGAGGACAACCCCGACGACGTAGAGCTCACCTGCAGGCTCCTCCGGAGGATCTGCCTCGAACGGGACATCTTCCTCGCGACAGAAGCCGAGGAGGCCCTGAAGATCTTACACACCCTTCTGGATAAGGGCGCCGACCTCCCCGACCTGATCCTCCTGGACATCAAGCTCCCTCGCCTCAGCGGGATGGAGCTTTTGGAGCGGCTGAAAGCCAGCCCCGACCTTCGAGGGATACCAGTGGTGATGCTGACCGGCTCCATCGTATCCGAGCACATCCAGAAGAGCTACGATCTCGGCGCCGTCAGCTATCTTCTGAAGCCGATATCCGAGGACGAGCTCCTCCTGACCCTCAGCTACGTCTCCTGATCGGGATGGATCGTTTCTTCAAAGCCCCCTCCGACGAAGAGCCCCGCAGCCCAGGAGGCGCGGCCGAGGAGGGCGCCGAAGATGGCGTAGGCGAGGATCATGTAGGCCGGCATCCCGAAGAGGTCGGCGGGGGCCGAGTACCACCAGGCCCCGGCGGAGATCGGAAGCGCCTCCACCAGGGGCCCCAGAAGGGCGCCGGCCCCCATCATCGCCAGGGTCGACCTCTCCCGGAAGGCGAGGAAGACCACCGCCGCCAGGACCAACCCCGCCGCCAGGGCGGCGGGGGGGTTCTCCCCGAGGAAGACGAAGAGAGCTATCTCGGCTCCGACCCCCACCAGGGCGATGACCAGGGTTCGGGGGGAAGGGGCCCTCGGGGCCTCCGACCCCAGAACCGCCCCCACAAGGAGCCATATGGCGGGAGGAAAGGAGGCCCAGGCGGGGAAGTTCCAGGGCGGGACGTAAGGGAGGCCGCCGGTCTCGGCGTAGGTCCAGAGCCCCCCCGCGACGCAGGCGATCTCCGTCAGGGGCCCGAGGAGGGCGCCCGTAAGGGCGAGAGCCGCAGCTCTCCGGGGTTGGCCGACCCTCATCCCGAGGATGAGGGGCGGCGGGAGGAGGAGGAGCGCCGCGATGTACGGCCGGCCCCATAGGGCGGTGAGGACTAGGGTGCAGTAGGCGGCGAGGATCGCGACGACGGCGACGTCCCCTCCGGCGAATCTACCCATCTAATCCCCTCCCGCAAGCTCCCTCACCAGGGCGATGTTCCCCCGGTCGTCCCTCCTCTCGTCTACCGGCGTCTCCAAGATCAGGGGGCGAGCCCTTATGGCGGGGTGTCCGAGGATCCGCCGGAACCCCTCCCCGCCGATCTCCCCGAGGCCGATGTGCTCGTGGCGGTCGAGCTTCGAGCCGAGGGGACCCTTCGAGTCGTTGAGGTGGACGACCTTCAGCCTTGAGAGCCCCACCGTCTCGTCGAACTTCTCCATCGTCTCAGCCACCCCCTCCGCCGTCCTCAGCTCGTAGCCGGCGACGAAGGCGTGGCAGGTGTCGAAGCAGGCCCCGACCCGATCCTCCCGGCCGACCCTCCTCATGATCTCCGCCAGGTCCTCGAAGGACCCTCCGACGCTGTTCTTAGAGTCGGAGGTCGTCTCCAGAAGGAGGGTGACCTCGTTCTCAACGGAGGAGAGGGCCCTGGTGATCGCCTCCGCCGTCCGTTCGAACCCCACCACCTTCCCGGAGTCGAGGTGGCTCCCGAGGTGGGTGACCAGGTATGGTATCCCCAGGATGGCGCACCTCTCCAGCTCCGCGGCCAGGGCCTCCACCGATCTGGCGTATACATCCTCCTTCGGCGTCGCTAGGTTTGGGAGGTAAGGCATGTGGTCGACGGCCGGCGAGATCCCGGAGAGCTCGAGCTTCCTCCTGAACTCCACCGCCACCTCCTCGGAGATCTCCTTGAACCTCCAGCCCCGGGGGTTTCGGGAGAATATCTGGAACGTGTCGCAACCCGCCTCTTCCGCCCTGTCCACCGCCCGATCTATCGACCCGGCGATGGATACGTGGACTCCTACCTTGACCATTTCGTCGCCCTCCTGGAGGATCTGGCGCCCCGATGATCCGGCCCTTTGAAGATCAGATTACTTTTACAGATCATCGCCTTGACGATGAAAGACGCCCCATCATCCGATCGGCATCGGGATCGGATCCGCCGACGGGAGAGCGCCGGATCCCAGGGTGGCTCTCTTGAGAACCGTTTTATACTTTCCCGAAGAGGCGGGCCAGGAGAGGTCTAGCGGCCCCTTCGGCCGTCCCTCCCGGCGCCGATGACGAGAAGAGTTCCCTGATCCGATGATGAGCCCTATGAGTCCTGAGGCGCCCGGGGCCTCTCTGATCCCAGGAGCCCCGTTCAACGGTCCCTCGAGCCCTCCACCTTCAACCTAGCCCATCGGTCTACGATGTCGATGAGGTTGAACTCGATGATCTTCTTGGTGTCGGTGAGCATCTCCGCGACCTCAGCCATCTTGAACTCCGCAGCTTTTCCGGACCGGTTCACCACCTCGACCTCCTCTTCGAGGTCTGCGGCCTTCCCAGAGGCGATCATCTCAGAGAGGTCCCGGCAGGCCTTCTTCAGATACTCGATCGAGTAGTCGGTCATCGATTCTCTGTCCTGGAGGTTCCTGTTGACCTCCCTGATGGACCAGCACATGGTTATAACATCGTCGTACATCTTCACCAACCGCCGTCTATCACCCATATGGATATTTAATAGCTATCGTCATCAAAAATAGTGGGGCTGGTGCGATTCGAACGCACGATCGACGGGTCTCTCCGATACCGAGAGCGGACCTCTCAGTGCTCCAACGGATCATCAACAGCCTCCCCGTCGAGAGGCCTCAGCAGACCCGTTGATCATCATCAATCATACCGCTGGAGCCCGTCGCCATACCTGACTAGGCCACAGCCCCTCAAAGCGGGCCGAGAGGGATTTGAACCCCCGACCTAAAGGTTAAGAGCCTTTCGCTCTGCCTGACTAAGCTACCGGCCCGGACTGTCCATATACGATGCTGGTTAAATACGTTTCGGCTTTGGAGGGAGTTGGCCGCCGCGGGCGACCCCCTCTCTTCAGGCGCATCGAGGGCAACGATTCCCCTCATCATCCTCAGATCGTGTTTATGTACCTCTCCACCTCCCAGGGGTGGACGAAGTTGTTGTACATCTTCCACTCCAGGGAGCCTAGCCTCGTGAAGTTGGCGTAGACGTGCTCGCCGAGGGCATCCCTGATGACCCGATCCTCCTCCAGCCGGTCGAGGGCCTCCCGGAGGTTCGAGGGGAGGAGCTTTATCCCGAGCCTCTCCCGCTCCTCGTCAGAGAGCTCGTAGATGTTCATGTCCATGGGGTCGCCGGGATCGATCTTCCTTCTGACGCCGTCGAGCCCTGCCGCCAGGATCGCTGCGAAGCCGAGGTACGGGCTGCAGGAGGGGTCCGGCGACCTGAACTCGAGCCTGGTGCTCAAGCCCCGGCCGCTGGGGACCCTGATGAGGGAGGATCGGTTCGGGCCGGACCAGCCGATGTAGACGGGGGCCTCAAAGCCGGAGACGAGCCGCTTGTAGGAGTTGATCAGGGGGTTGGTGATGGCGGTGATAGCGGGGGCATGCTCCAGGAGCCCCCCTGCGAAGTGGCGGGCGAGGTCGGAGAGCTGCATCTTAGCATCGGGATCGAAGAAGGCGTTCTCCTCCCCCCGGAAGAGGGAGATGTTGACGTGCATCCCGGAGCCTGCGGCGCCGTAGATCGGCTTGGGCATGAACGTTGCGGCAAGGCCGTTCTTCATGGCGATCGTCCTTGTAACGTACTTGAAGGTGACGACGTTGTCAGCGGTCCGGAGGGCTTCGCCGTAGGTGAAGTCGATCTCGTGCTGCCCCCGCGCCACCTCGTGGTGGGAGGCCTCGATCTTGAAGCCCATATCCGTCAGGGCGAGGACGATCTCCCGCCTTATCTCCTCGGCCAGGTCCACGGGCCCGAAGTCGAAGTAACCTGCAAAGTCGTGGGGCCTGGTGGTCGCCCTCCCGTTCTCCATGTTGAATAGGAAGAACTCCAGCTCCGGGCCGACGTTCATGGAGTACCCCATCTCCTCTGCCTTCTTCATCGCCCTCTTCAGGACGTACCTGGGGTCTCCTTCGAAGGGCTGGCCGTTGGGCTTGTAGACATCGCATATCAGCCGCGCTACGTTCCTGTTCTCCCTCGCCCTCCAGGGGAGGATGGCGAAGGATGAGATGTCCGGCCGGAGGAGCATGTCGGACTCCTGAATCCTGGCGAAGCCCTCGATGGAGGAGCCGTCGAACCCGGTCCCCGAGTCGAGGGCCTTTCCAATCCTGGTGGCGGGGATCGAGACGCTCTTCACGAGCCCCTGGATGTCGGTGAACTGCAACCGAAGAGACTCGACGTTCCTGTCACGGATCGTCTCTAACAACTGGTCTATTGAGTACATGATTGGTCATACACCCCTTGATGCGGGTCTCTAATGTCGCCATCAACGCCCGTCCCCCTCCGGGACCAGCCCACTCTGGCCGGGCTGCAGACGGAGGCGGCGGCATATTCCTCTAAAGACCCCAGATGGACCGACCTCCTTTAATATAGTCATCGGCCCGACGGGGGCTCAATTACCCTTATCTATTGGCATATCCTTCGAACTCGGCGGTAGATCAAATGTCTGGTGCAAAGGTTCTGGTAGTCGATGCCGGCGGGAGGGGAAACGCCATAGCCCACGCCTTCGCGAAAAGCCCCCTGGTCGAGCGGGTCTACGTCGCCCCCGGGAACGCCGGGAGCTCCATGATCGAGAAGTGCGAGATCGCCCTCTCGAAGGGAGGGCCCCTCAAGGAGATCCCCGGCCTCGTCTCCTTCGCCAAAAAAGAGGAGGTCGGCCTGACCTTCGTCGGCCCGGAGGGATACCTATCCGAAGGGATCGTCAACGTCTTCTGCGATGAAGGGCTCGACGCCATCGGTCCGCGGCGGGAGGCGACGATCCTCGAGGGGAGCAAGTGCGACACGAAGGACTTTCTCAAGGCCATCGGGGTTCCCATCCCCCCCCACCGAAACTTCAGCAACCCCCAGGAAGCTATAGAGTACGCAGCGGCCTTCTATCAAGAGAACCCAAATAAGAACCTGGTGGTAAAGGCCGACGGCCTCGCCGCTGGGAAGGGGTCGATCGTCTGCAGCTCTGCCGAGGAGGCGATCTCGGCGATCGAGAGGATCATGGTGGAGCCCCGCCTATTCGGGGAGGCGGGCCGGCGAGTCGAGATCGAGGAGAGGCTAGAGGGGAAAGAGCTGATGTTCTTCGCCGTCACCGACGGCCGGACGGTCCACCCCCTGGAGTCGGCGATGGACTACAAGCGGGCCTTCGGCCCCGGCGAGGAGGTGGCGATCCGCCTCTACAACAGGCTCGCGGGAAACCCGAACCTCGACCACAACCCCAACACCGGTGGTATGGGAGGCTACTCCCCCCACCCCTGGCTCGACGGTGAGCTAGCGGAGAGGATCATGGAGACGATCGCCGTCCCCACCATCCGGGGGCTTCGAGAGAAGACGGGCTCTGAGTACCGGGGGATGATATACTTCGGCCTGATGATCTCAGAGGAGGAGGGCGAACGGGTCCCGAGGGTCCTGGAGATCAACGTAAGGCTCGGCGACCCCGAGGCGGAGGTGATCCTTCCACGCCTGAAGACCGATATGTATCTTCTATCCCGGGCGATCCTGGATGGAAAGCTCGACTCCGTGGAGCTGAAATGGTCCCCCGACTATTGCGTCGGGGTCTGCGCCATCAGCGGGAGGGTGGTGAAGCCGGTGACTAGCGGCGGAGTCGGGGAGGAGAGGCCCGGCTACCCCGGCCCTCACTATACCAACATGCCGATCCGGGGTCTGGATAATATCGATCCCGACGTCCTCGTCTACCACAACGGGACGGCCTTCGGGACCGACGTCCAGGGGAACGAGCAGCTTTACACCACCGGCGGGAGGGTCCTCACCGTCGTCGGCCGTGGCGCCTCTCTGGCAGCAGCTAGGGATAGGGCCTACGAGAACATAAAAAGGATCAGGTTCAACGGGATCAGGTACCGCCGGGACATCGGCCTCACCTCATGAAGGCGAGATGGATGGACGAATTCGGTGGGAGAGATGGTGAAACTGAGGGGATGGTCGAGAGATGGGAGAAGGTTCGAATAAGGGATCTGATCGAAGGACGATCGTCTTGGGCCTGGAGGGGACGGCCTGGAACCTCAGCTGCGCCCTGGTGGACGAGGTGGACGTCATCGCCGAGGAGAGCGCCACCTACGTCCCCGCCAAAGGCGGGATCCACCCCCGGGAGGCGGCCCAGCACCACGCCGAACATATGGCGCCAGTAGTCGGAGCCGTTCTGGACGCCGCCCGTAATGACAACGTCACCATCGACGCCATCGCCTTCTCCCAGGGGCCGGGGCTCGGGCCGTGCCTCCGGACGGTGGCGACGGCGGCCCGCGCCCTCTCCCTGCGATTCAATCTCCCCCTCGTCGGCGTCAACCACTGCATCGCCCACATCGAGGTGGGGAAGTGGAAGACGGGCGCCGCCGACCCGGTCGTCCTCTACGTCAGCGGCGGAAACTCCCAAGTTCTAGCCCTGAGGCGCGGAAGGTACCGCATATTCGGCGAGACCCTGGACATATCCGTCGGAAACGCCCTCGACAAGTTCGCGCGGCAGGTGGGCCTCCCCCACCCCGGCGGCCCGAAGATCGAGGCCCTGGCGAAGTCGGCGAAGGAGTACATACCGCTCCCCTACGTCGTCAAGGGGATGGACTTCTCCTTCTCCGGCCTCTCGACGGCGGCAGCCTCGGCGGCGAAAAGATACGACCTCGCCGACGTCTGCTCCTCCTTCCAGGAGACGGCCTTCGCCATGCTCGTCGAGGTCTCGGAGCGGGCCCTCGCCCACGCAGAGAAGAATGAAGTGCTCCTGGTGGGGGGCGTCGGCGCGAACTCCCGCCTCCGGGAGATGCTCCAGATCATGTGCGAGGAGAGGGGGGCGCGGTTCTTCGTCCCCGAGAAGCGGTTCATGGGGGACAACGGCTCGATGATCGCCTACACCGGCCTGGTGATGCTGAAGGCGGGGGTGACCACGTCCCTGGCGGAGTCGAGGGTCCGGCCGGGATACCGGACCGACGAGGTGGAGGTTCTGTGGCAATAAGCCCCAAAAGGATCCTCCCCAGACGTTTTCACCGATTCTAAGTAGGCAGTTGCCGCCTTTGGTTTGATGCGGATTATTTGTTCGAGATTCCGCTCCAATAAATGCGCTCATTTTTTGCTATGAGTGAATCAATCTGCATCTTGCTCGCCTTCGAGGTGATCTTCTCAGCCTCGGCCCTCGCCGTCAAGGCCCCCTCCTCGCCCTTCGAGCCCGAAGAGGAAGCTCTACCGGAGAGCTCCATCCGCGGCCCGCCGTCGGGAGCGCCCACCGACACCATACCCACCGCCGGCCCAGAGCCGTCTTATGCGCCGCCGGCCTCCTCCGGTGAGGCCGAAGCGGACCTCTCCCAGGGGTAGGCCCTCACATTCAGCCGGGCCAGCTCCACCGGAGGAGGCAAGCGCCCTCTCCACCATTCCGGGAATCCAGGCAACGAATCCCACTAACTGAGGGATGCGTCAGATGAGATTGTTCGCCGTATGCGCCGAAGCCGTTTTCTCTCCGCCCCTCTCGCCCTCACCCCTCCCCCGCCTTCTTGTAAAAGATCCTCTTCGCCTTCCCCTCCTGGCGGGGCAGCCCGCCGATGGGGCAGACGTCCCCCTTGGGGCTGAAGCCGAGGGCCTCCTTCAGGGCCTTCTCAACGACGTAGCCGGTCACCCCCGCCTCGGCCTCGACGTTGATCCTGACCTCCTTCATCCCGTCGGTCTCCTCGATGATGATCTGGTAGTTCGATCCGACACCGGGGATCTGCATCAGGGCCTGTTCCACCTGCTTGGGGAAGAAGTTCACCCCCTTTATGATCAGCATGTCGTCGATCCTCCCAGTGATGGGGGCGATCTTGACGTGAGTTCTGCTGCAGTCGCATTCTTCTCGGGATACGACCCTGGTCAGGTCCGCCGTCCTGAACCGGATGACGGGGAGGGCCTCCCTCGTCAGGGCAGTCACCACGAGCTCCCCGGTCTCGCCGTCGTCGACGGGCTCGCAGGTCTCGGGGTCGATCACCTCGACGATGTAGTGGTCCTCCCAGACGTGGAGGCCGTCGTGGGCTTTGCAGTCCATCCCCAGGGTCCCGACGCCCCCCGACTCGGTCATCCCGTAGATGTCGAAGGCTTCGATCGAGAGGCCCGAGGAGATCTTCCTCTTCATGGAGTCGGAAAAGACCTCGGCGCCGAAGATCCCGATCTCGAGGTCCGGGAGGGACTCGTTCATCTCCTCCATAACCTCCATCAGCCGGATCCCGTAGCTGACGACGCCGGTGATCACCCGGGTTTTGAAGTCCCTGGCGAGCCGGATCTGGCGGGCGGTGTTCCCCGGCCCCGCCGGGATGACGAAGAGGCCCGCCGCCCGGGCGCCGTGGTACATCCCAAACCCGCCGTTGAATAGTCCGAATAGGGGCGTGATCTGGGCGGCGTCTCCGGGGACCGCTCCCGCCATCCGGTAGCAGCGGGCCATGCACTCCGCCCACTGGTCCAGGTCTCCCTGGGTATAGGGCATGACGACCGGCGTCCCCGTCGACCCGCTCGACATGTGCATCTCGACGATCTTCTTCCGATCGACACATGCCAGGCCCAATGGGTAGCTCTCCCGCAGGAGGTCCTTGCTCGTCAGGGGGAGCTTCGTTATGTCCTCGACGGTTTTTATATCCTCGGGAGCTACGCCGTGGTCGTCGAAGAGCCTCCTGTAGATCGCGTTCGACGAGTAGACGTGCTTCGCTATTTCTTTGAGGCGACGGCCCTGAAGCTCTTTGATCACTTTCAGCGACGCCGTCTCCATCTTCTCATTGTGAAAATTGCCCTTTCCTCTCACTTGCCCTTCCCCCTCATCTGATAGTTCTCCCGATCTCAAAGGCTCTCAAGTTCAGGTCCCTCTGCTTGTCCTTGACCGATCTGGTGATCGCCTCCGCCCAGGCCTCCTGGGGTAGGTCGAGCCCCAAAGAGAGGGTCCCCAGGAGGACGATGTTTGCGGCCCTGATGTTTCCCAGGGCAGCCGCCCGCTCTCCTGCGTCAAAGTATACGAGCCGCGGAAAGGCCCTCCTCAGCCGCTCGGCGACGTCCTCCGGGTAAGTCGCAGACCCTGAGGATACCGTCACGGGGACGACGGCAGTGGCGCTGACGACGGCAAGGCCCGTGGGGGCGGCATAGTGGGCGTACCTGAGGGCTTCAATCTCTTCCAGCGCGCCGAGGGCGTCGGCCGTCCCCTCGGGCACGGTGGGGCTGAATACCTCGGCACCATATCGGACGTGGGCGATCACCGAGCCGCCCCGCTGGGCCATCCCGTGGACCTCGTTCGTCTTCACCTCGAAACCGGCCAGCATCGCGGCCCGGGCGGTGATGGTGCTGGCGAGGAGGATCCCCTGCCCTCCAACCCCCACGAAGACGACGCCTTTGGTCTTGCCGGTCGACATCACGTTCCCTCCACCGAAGATACGGCGTCGTGAGGGCAGACCTCCTGACAGAGGCCGCAACCGCCGCAGAGGAATCTGTTGATCCTGGGGACGCCCACCTCCAGCTCGATGGCTGGGCACCCCAGCTTCAGACACCTCTTGCACACCTTGCACAATTCGGGGTCTATCGTCCTGACGGGACCGACGGGCCTCCTCTCCCGCAACGGGCACGGCGCTAGGGACACGATGAGGGACGGCTCCTGGGCGGCCAGCTCCTCGGCGATCGCCGCCTCCGTCGCCTTGAGGTCGTAGGGGTTTATGGTCGTCACCCGATCGATCCCGCAGGCCCTGCCGATCTCTTGGATGGAGATCGCCTTCGTCGCCTCGCCTCCGAGGGTCCTTCCCGTCCCCGGATGGTCCTGGTGGCCGGTCATCGCCGTCGTCCTGTTGTCCAGGACTATGATCGTCGAGGTCCCCCTATTGTAGACGATGTCGATGAGCCCCGTGATCCCCGAGTGGAAGAAGGTAGAGTCGCCGACGACCCCCACCACCCTCCTCCGCTCGCCAGCCTTGTCGAAGCCGTGGGCCATCGAGACCCCTCCTCCCATGCAGAGGATGATGTCGATCCGGTCCAGGGGCTTGAAGGCGGCAAGGCTGTAGCAGCCGATGTCTCCGGCCACGACGACGTCGTGCCGTCCCAGGGCGTAAAATATCCCCCGATGGGGACAGCCCGGACACAGGAGCGGCGGCCTTGCCGGAAGCCCCTCGGCGAAGCTCCTTTCTGGGGATATGGGAACCTTGCCCCCCTCCATCCTCGCCTTTGAGGCGAGGAGGCGGTCTACGGATAGCTCTCCCACCCCCGGGATGAACAATCGACCGCTGCAATCGATTCCCAGGGACCTTACGTGCTCCTCGAGAAAGTCGTCCAGCTCTTCGACGACGAGGAGGCGGTCGACGCCTTCGGCGAACTCCCTGATGAGCCGGTCGGGGAAGGGGTAGGAGAAGCCCAGCTTCAAAACTGAGGCCTCGGGCCAGACCTCCCGGACGTACTGGTAGGCGATGGAGGCGGTGATGATCCCCAGGGACGTCTCTCGCTCCTCGATCCTGTTGGCCGCCGATCCCTCTGCCTCCTCTCTCATCTGGACGAGCCGGTCGGCCACTTTCTCCCTCATAACCCTCCCCCAGACCGGTATCGGCACGAACCGGGGCGGATTCTTCTCGATCCCGATCTCACGATCGACCTCCTCCCGGCCCCCCAGCTCCACCAAACTTCTTGAGTGGCTCACCCTCGTCGTCGATCGTAGGATCGCAGGCGTCTGGTACCTCTCCGAGATCTCCATCGCGAGACGAAAGAAGTCCTTCGCCTCCTGGCTGTCAGCCGGCTCGAATACGGGGACCTTCGCAAACCGGGCGTATTGGCGGGTGTCCTGCTCGTTCTGGGACGAGTGCATTCCGGGGTCGTCGGCGACGCAGGCGACAAAGCCGCCCTCGACCCCCAGGTAGCTCAACGTCATCAGGGGGTCTGCGGCGACGTTGAGGCCGACGTGCTTCATCGTCACCATCGACCGGGCTCCGGCGCAGGAGGCGGCAGCCGCCACCTCGAAGGCCACCTTCTCGTTCGGCGACCATTCGGAGTATATCTCGGATTTGTACTTCGCCACGTTCTCGAGAATTTCCGTAGACGGCGTCCCGGGATAGCCCGTCGCCACCGTCACCCCCGCCTCGTACGCCCCCCGGGCGATCGCCTCGTTGCCTGACAATAGCTCTCTCAAGTCCATCCTCCCTCATCAAAAGAAGATCGATCATCCGACCCATCGATGAGACCTACAATAATTGATGTCGTCGACGGGCCACGGATTATGGCTTTTTCTCACTGTTGCCCATCCTCGCAGATCCTTGAGCACGCATCAGCGATCGGGCGTTTCGGTTATAACCTTTCTGGTTATCGAATTTTCCGTCCCCCCTCCACAACAAACCATGTTACCTCCCCACCCCATTCTCCGACGATGATCTTCCAGATCCTGGACGTCAACCGCGTCTGCGACCCCGATGGGTTTCCGACAGTCCAGCTCTTCGGGACGACACCTCCGAATCGACCGGTCACCGCACACGCATCTGGATTCTGCCCCAACTTCTGCGTCTGGGTCGACGAAAAGAGGATCGAAGCCGCCATCTTGGAGGTCAAGTCGATGGGCTTATCCGACGAGGCGGTGGAGCGGTTCCGCCTCGTCGGCTACCGGAGGCGGCCTCAGAAGATGCCGAAGGGCAAAGCCAAGAACCCCAAGTCCGTCCGGGAGTTCAGGGTCCCGATCTTGCCTATTCCCCCCCTTCTTGTAAAAGACCCCCTTAGCCCTCCCCTTCTGGCGGGCAGTCCGCCGATGGGGCAAAGCACCCTTGGGGCTGAATCTGAGGGCCTCCCTCAGACCCTTTTCGACGACGCAGCCGGCGACCCCACCTCGCCTCGGCGTCGATCTGGACGGCTTTCATCCCGCCAGTCTCCTCGGTGATGATCTGGTGGATCGCACCGTGATGGAAGCTTAGAAGATCGCCCCTCAAATCCCGTCCTGGCGGGAGTGGGCACTAAGTCTTCGTTTCTATCATCCTCACCATCTTTGGGCATTTCTGCCAGATGCAGATCCGATACTACCACGATCGTTCACCCAATCTCCTGCTCGAAATCGAACCGGGGCCATCCTTCTCCAGATAAAGACTCGGATGCTCAGCTCACTTCTTTGCTTCCCTTTACCATCGAGCCCGATAGATTAACTCCCGTCAGGAGGACGACTCCATGGACAGCCCATGCGTTCAGGATCCAGGCCAGGGTGATGAAGATCGCCAGCGTCTCGCCGTAATGGTAGTTCCAGAAACCGGCGAGGGAGCCGAAAAGCTCGATGCAGCCGCCCAAAACCAGGCTCACAATAACCAGGGAGCAGTTCCACTCCATGGAGCACCTCCTCGAGGAGAGGAGGCCCAGGGCCACCATCCCGAGGTAGATCAGGGCCATATTGGGGCCCGCGAGCTTGTAATAACCCTCCCAGAAGTAGAAGGCGGCGAATACCAGGGAGGCAAAGACGGCGGGAACGGCCCGCCACTTATGCAGCTTCGTGAAGATATCGAGATCGACGAGCCACTTCCTGGAGAGGTCTGATATGCCCAGGATCGAGATCATCAAAAGAGTCCATCCCGTGACCATGAAGGGGAAGGAGTTGGAGCCGTCGTAGGTCAGAACGTTCGTCGAGATGAGAGACTTTTCAACAAAAAAGGAGACGGCCGCCGTCACCCCTATCATGGTCAGCAGAGGCCGAGTCTTCATCCTCAAGCCCACCAGAAGCGATACCCCGATGGCGATCAGATAGCTGAACTCGAAGAGCAGGGACCGCCAGAGGTAGCCGCTGTAATAAAACCCCGCCAGAGATATCAGGGCCACCATCAGCACCAGAGAGAGGTTTATCCTCCGACGTCTTCTGTCGGCCTTCGTATTTCCCTGCCCCTCCAGGCTGTCGTATACGACATCGTTCATAAACCTGAGGAGGGCCGGGGTCAGGTAGCCCAAAACGGGCAACCGTGCAAGGTCGTATAGGAAGAAGTCGGCGCTTATGTTGAAGAAGGTCTCCCAGCCGGGAAACTTCAATACCAGTTTGGTTGCCCAGTCATAGAAGTTCTTCACTCCAGGATCTGGACGGATCCAGTTTCCATCCTTTCCGGCGATGTGCTTGTAGGGCAGGTCGCCAAAGTCGTACACCTTGGAGCCGTCGCCGAGATGACGTTCGTCCGCAATTTTGATGTGAGTCACCTCTTCCAGGGGTTTGTAGCCCATCAGCTGACATGCGATCGCGTCCGCAGTCACCACGTCGTTGGAGGCGACGACGGTCTCGAAGTCCACGTCCTCGCAGCTTAGAGGGCCTATTCCCTCGCCGCCGATGGTCCCATCGATCACCGTGAGGTTAGGGGCGAAGGCCCTGTTTATCCAGTATATGACCTGTTCTATATCCTTTCGATGATACTTCGCCTTGTTTATCTCTGGGAGGGTGCCGTACATATTCTTCATGCCGAGGGTTACTGCCGTCAAGAGATGGGTCTTCATCACGGGGACAGAGATGATGACGTCAGCATCTATCGCCTCCTTGGAGACATAGTCCACTCCCACGACGCTATCCTTGCCGAAATCGAACTTTGCAATCTCGGTATCTGCGAGGTTTACGAGCCTCACGCCCTTCTTCTCGGCCCACTCCTTCCATCCGGAATCCGTGGCCGCTGGCCAGAACCTCGTCCAGATCATATCAGAATCGGCTATCGTAGGTACTCCGCCCTCCGCCCTCACCAGGTCCACCAGAGCATCGACCACCTCAGTACTTGTGAAAGTTCCCTTCCGATCTGGAACGCCACCGCAGATGTTCACCTTGATCAGGACCTTGTCGCCATCTTTGACAAAGTGCCTGATGCCTCCGAGCTGTTCCACCGCTTTCTTGACGGACTCTCGGGGTTCTGGACCTCTAATTACGGCGTATTTGGAAGAAGATGGCACCGCTCTCCGGCTCTTTACGTCCTGGCGGGAGTAGATCGTCTTGGACGGCCTCAGCTTTCTCCTATCGATCTTCCAGGCGGAAGCGTAACCGGCATAGAGCCAGAACGGATAAAGCAAGAAGAGGATTATCACGATCTCCAGCGGGACATCCGATTTGGATATTCCCGTGATGTTGGTGTGAAACATGAACTCAGAGCCCGTCAAGCTGGAGAAGAAGGGAAATACGCATCGGATGATGTCGGCATACAACAGGGTGCTGAAGACGATGAAGGTCAAAGTGATGGCGACTCCCACCACGATCTTCGATCGACAGTTCCAGTCAAGCCCCTTTCCCCCAAAGTAGAGGGCGAGTCCTGAGAGGAAGAGCAGAGGCGGGTCTATCAGGAAACTCATGGTGATCTCTCCAGACCATAACCCGTAAGGAGCTTCTTGTAGTGATCTTCACGGATTACCCTGTATCTAAATTTTCTTCGAGATAAATCTACCCAGAAGTCATTACCCATGTAACCGTATGGCATTTCCTTCCCTCCCCGGCTCACATCCAGATCGATCGAAACGCTCGCGGACCCAAAGCCTATCCACGCTTATAATAATAAGCGGCCAGAGACTCCCATCTTCAAACCAGGTCCATTTTTTTATTTGAAGATGCCAGGTGACATCCTGGTAAACGAGCAGATTTGCGCGACCAAATTTATAACATAAACCTGAATGTTCTCCTTGGTATCAGACCTAGATTCATATAATTTCTAACTATTTGTAGCTCCGATAGATGAAATTTATCCGATCCCTTATTTGGAGATCATCCGATGCGTTTTAGATACTGTTGCTATTCACCTGCTATCTAGTATAATATGATCCAATATCCTACCAGATAGTCTGCGTTCGATCACCTAGCCATCCCTTTCTGGATATTTCGGTGCCGGTGCTTCTGGCCCGCCTCTGAAGAAAAACGTTTGTACTATAAATAGATATTCCAGATAGATTTCATTTAGATGTTTTGATCGAAACAAGATATATTTCAAATAAAAAATAAAATATGTAAACGGTGCTCGGCAGCCCCCGCAGAGCTTGCGATGAATACAGATAGTAGTTTAAATATCTCTGGCATAAAACCCCTGTCGCGGATAAGATTACATAAGCAAAAGCGATCAAAAGATACGAGGCCGGGCAGCCCGCCCCTCCTCCCAGCCTTCTAGCAAAAGACCCTCTTCGTCTTCCCTTCCCGACGGGACAGGCCGCCGATGGGGCGTACGCCCTCCTTTGGGGCCGAAGCCCGAGGCCTCCTTCAAGGCCTTCTCAACGATGATCTGGCTGTTGCTCCCGACTTTTGGTGCCATCGAGCGTTTAAAGTCTTTCAGCAAGCACATAACAAACTATAAGACTTCCTGGACGCCTATCTCCCGTCGATGATCTTCCAGATCCTGGACGCCAACTACGTCTACGACCCCGACGGGTTTCCTATAGTCCAGCTCTTCGGTACTACCCCCTCGGGCGGACCCGTCACCGTCCAAGCCTCTGGATTTCTCCCCTACTTCTACGCCCGCATCGACGAGAGCCGGATTGAAGCCGCCATCGATGGGATCAGGGCCATGGGCCTATCTGCTGAAGTGGTGGAGCGGTTCCGCCCCGTCGGCTATCAGAGATGGCCCACCAAGATGCTGAAGGTCGTAGCCAAAGACCCCAAGTCGGTCCGGGAGTTCAGGGAGTCGGTCCTATCCGTCCCTGGGATTCTGGAGGTCTACGAGACGGACGTCCTCTTCAAGAACCGGTTCCTGATCGACCTCGACCTCGGAGGGATGAGGTGGGCGGAGGTGGACGCCGAGGAAGAGAGGGGGGGAAAGGAGAGAGAGAAGGCGGAGGTCGCCATTATCGGCCCCGTCCCCTATGCGTCCCTGCGGCCAGCGGCGTCCGGCCCGGGAGGGAAGGGGCTGGATAGGAGCGGAAGCGAGGGAGACGGCGCGGAGGAGGTGAAGGAGGCGGGAGGAGCGAAGGCGAGGCCCAACGCCCCCCTCCACACCATGGCCTTCGATATCGAGTGTCTCCCCCTCCACGGGGCGATGCCCAACCCTGAGACTTCACCGGTGATCATGATCAGCCTCGCCTTCGATCCGCCCTGCCGGGGAAAGGAGGACCTCGTCCTCGTCGGCCGGGATCTGGACTGCCCCCGGGGGGACGTCCTCTGCTCCAGGGGCGAGAGGGAGATGCTCTCAAGGTTCATCGAGATCCTCAAGGATTACGACCCCGACGTCGTCGCCGGCTACAACTCGGCGGAGTTCGACTTTCCGTACCTGGAAGAGAGGGCGAGGAGGCTGAACCTGGACGTCCGGGTCGGCAGGGACAGAAGCCCCTGGCGGGTGAGGAAGATCGTAAACCAGACCCGGGTCGAGATCACCGGCCGGGTCGTCGTCGACCTTCTGCCCCTGGTGAGGTCGTCCTTCAGCCTGAAGCGCTACACCCTCAGAAACGCGAGCCTGGAGCTCCTCGGCGTCGAGAAGCACGACGTCGAGCCGAAGGAGATGGAGGCGCTCTGGTCTGCCAGCGGCGAGGAGTTCGCCCGGCTCGTCAGCTACTCCCGCCGCGACTCGTACCTGGCGCTTCACCTCCTCACCGACCTGAAGCTCCTGGACAAGTACATCGCCCTCGCCCAGACGAGCGGCTCCCTCCTCCAGGACGTCATCGACGGCGGCCAGACGGGGATGGTCGAAAACTTCCTCTTCCGGAAGTTCCAGGAGCGGGGCAGGGTCATCCCCCCGAAGCCCGACGCCGACCTCTCATCGGCGAGGGCGGCCCAGAGCTTCGAACTGAAGGGGGGGGCGGTCCTGGAGCCGAAGAAGGGGCTGGTAGAGGACGTCCTCATCCTCGACTACCGGTCCCTCTATCCGTCGATCATGATGGCCCACAACCTCTGCTACTCGACGGTCGTCACCGACGAGCACCCGCCGTCGGAGGTGGTCGTTCGACCCCCATCAGGGGGGGAGTTCGTCCTTCCGTCAGCGTCGCCGGGGATCGTCCCCGGCGTCCTCCGCGACCTCCTCGCCCAGAGGACCGATATCAAGCGCCGCATGAAGTCTGCCTCGGATGAGGAGCGGAACATCCTGGACGCCCAGCAGTACGCCCTCAAGATCCTCCTCAACTCCTTCTACGGCTACTCCGGCTACGCTCGGGCGAGGCTCTACAGCCTCCCCCTCGCCAACGCCGTGACGAGCTTCGGAAGATCGAACATCCAGAACACCAAGAATATGGTCGAAGAGATCGGTTCGGTCTACGTCCGGGACGGGAAGGCCCTCCTCCCGGAGGAGATGGCCTCGGATCCGGGCGACTCCTTCCCAGCCGTCGGAGAGCTCAAGCGGTTCGACCTGTCGGTCGTCTACGGCGACACCGACAGCGTCTTCATCCGCCTCAAGCCCTTCGGCGGCCGCGGGGAAAAGCCGAACCTGGAGGAGGCGGAGCTGGTGGGAAGAAAGATCGCCGAGACGGTGACGTCCCGCCTGCCGCCGCCGATGGAGCTGGTCTTCGAGGCCTTCGCCCGCCGGGGGCTCTTCCTCGTCAAGAAGAGGTACGCCCTCTGGGTCTTCGAGAAGGTCGGGAGCGAGTGGCGCGATAAAATAAAGGTCCGGGGGATGGAGACGGTAAGAAGGGACTGGTGCGAGCTTACCAGCAAGACCCTCAACCGGTGCCTAGAGCTCGTCCTCATGGAGGGGAAGGTCGACGAAGCCGTCGACCTCGCGAAGTCGGTGATAGACCGCCTCCAGAGGCTCGACCTCCGAGAGGACCCGGAGATCCTCGACGACCTGGTCCTGACCCGGAGGTACACCAAGAGCACAGCAGCGTACAAGAACAAGCAGCCTCACGTCCAGCTCGCCGAGAAGATGAGGGCGAGGGGCGGCCGGGTCCCGCAGGTCGGCGACCGAGTCCCCTTCGTCATCGTCCGGGGGAAGGGGCTCTTCGTCGACCGGGCCGAGGACCCCTCGTACGCCCTCGACGAGGGGCTCAAGATCGACACCGACTACTACATCAATAAGCAGATCCTGCCGCCGCTGCTGCGCCTCCTCGCGCCCTTCGGCGTATCTAAGGAGCAGCTCGTCTGCTGCCCCGAGCAGCAGCGGCTCTTCGACATCGCCCCTCCCCGGGCGGCGGCGAAAGGAAGGGCTCCGGCCGGGCCACCAGGCGAGGGGCCGGAGCAGAAGCAGAAGTCCCTCTTCGACTTCTGATATCAGTCTATGCCCCACCCCGGCCCCTGCCCTCCACCAACAGCCTCATACGTTGATCATTTTCAGCAGCCAAGCCATATTCGAGCCTAAGACTCTCATCGTCTCGATCCCCTCCTGATCCGACTCCACCTCGCCGGGCGCATGGCCGAAGCCGAGGTTCCAGTAGCTCGACCCGGGGACGACCATCTCGCTGATGAAGAAGAAGTGGTTTATCGAGTCGAAGGCGTGGATCGCCCCCGCCCTCCGAACGGCGACGACCGCCGCCCCCACCTTCCTTCTGAAGAGCCCGCCATTGGCCCGAGCGACGAAGCCGGCCCGGTCGATGAGGGCCTTCATCTCCGCCGAGACGTCGGCGAAGTAGGTCGGCGAGGCGAGGATGATCCCGTCCGCCTCGACCATCTTTCTTATGCATTCGTTGACGACGTCGTCGTCGATGGTGCACCGTCCGTCCTGATTCGCGACGCAGCCGCGGCAGGCGGTGCATCCCCGGATCCGCTCTCCCGCGAGCTGCACAAGCTCCGTCTCTATACCCTCTTTTTCCAGCTCTTCGAGGACCCTTCGCACGAGGATGGCGGTGTTTCCATTCCTCCGGGCGCTCCCGTTGAAGGCGACGACTTTCATTTTTATCTAACTCCTTCTATAGCCTCTGCAGCTCTCAACGAACCTCTCCACGGAGAAGGTGGAGAAGTGGGTGTGAAGGTAGCTTCCCAGGACCTCGTGCTCGACGAGGCCGTCTTTGTTACCATCGATCCCCTTCCCTCGCCGGAACCGGTAGGCGAACCGCGCGTCCCTCGCGCAGTCCATCTTCGAGTAGTGGAACTCGTGCCCCCGGATCGCCGATCCTCTCGCGACGACGGGGTTCTCGGCGACGACGTCCCCCTCGACGTAGCCGAGGGCTTGAAGCCTGCCGGTCATGGTGGTAGTGGCCGGCAGGACCCCGGCCATCTTCTTCTCGCTGAAACCGTCCTTGGAGACGACCGATTCGCATAGGTACATCAGGCCGCCGCACTCGCCGTAGATCGGCATCCCGTCCTCGGCGGCCTTTTTTATTTCATGACGGGTCGGCGACTCCTCCAGGGCCCCGGCGTAGAGCTCGGGGTAGCCGCCGCCGAGGTAGAGGCCGTCGGCCTCCGGGAGGGGGTCGCGGATCGGGCTGAAGAAGCGGAGGTCGGCGCCGAGCCTCCGGAGGATCTCGAAGTTCTCGGCGTAGTAGAAGCAGAAGGCCTCGTCGTATGCGACGGCGATTCTTATCCTCCCGCCCTCCTGGTCCTGCACCGTCTCCGCCTCAGGCTCAGCCTGCGCTTCAGGCTCCACGGCCGGGACCTGGCAGCCGAGCTCGAGGATCCGGTCGAGGTATGCGTTCTCCTCGACGAAGTCGGCTAAAGCATCCAGGTCGTGGCGGCTCTCAAAGCCCATCTCCAGCCCCAGGTGGCGGCTCGGAAGGGCTATCTCGCCCCGCCTCGGAAGGGTCCCCAGGATCGGTATCCCCAGGGGCGCGAGGGCATCCTCCAGGAGGCTGCGATGCCGTTCGCTTCCGACCCTGTTGAGGATGAGCCCCGCGACCTCGACCTTGGGGTCGTAGCTCCTGTAGCCGAGGGCCATCGCCGCGGCGGACCGGCTCGTCCCGTGGACGTTCATCACCAGGAGGACGGGGGCTCCGAGGGCTTTCGCGACGGAGGCCGACGACGCCACCTCCGTCGCGTCGAGGCCGTCGTAGAGGCCCATGACGCCCTCGATGACGGCGACGTCGGCGCCCTCGACGCCTCGCGCGAAAGAGCGACGGACGCCGTCCATCCCCATCATGAAGGTGTCGAGGTTTCGGGAGGGCCTGCCGCAGATGGCGGCATGATGAGATGGATCGATGAAGTCCGGCCCCACCTTGAAGGGGGCGACGACGAGACCCCGCCTCCTGAGGGCCGCCATCATCCCCAGAACCACCGTGGTCTTGCCGACGCCGCTGGAGGTCCCCGCGACGAGGACGGCAGGTATCATGAACCTTCATCGTATCCGGGGCTAATTTACCCTTTCGAGCGGGAAGCCAGGACGGACTGGCGGATCGAATGCGAGATCTACGGAGGAATGGACTTCGAGACAAACTCTATAACCGCCCCCGTCGTCAGTGGATCATGCGAGTCGGAGTCGTCACCAGGGGCAAATACGGCGAGCGTCTCATCGAGACGATAAAGGAGAGGACCGACTTCGAGGTCGTCTCCATCGAGATCCCCCAAGCCCTGCCGGAGTTCATCGAGGACCCCGAGGAGTTCCTCGACGGCCTCGGCCTGGACCCCGAGTTCTTCAGCTCAGAGCTGATCATCACCTACTCCCTCCACCCCGACATCACCCCGGAGATCGCCACCAGGGCCGGGAAGGGCGGGGCCGAGGCGGTGATCGTCCCCGGCGGGATCGGGAGGGCGGGGTCGGTCCCAGAGCTGCAGAAGATCGCCGACAGTTACGGGATCTACATCGAGGTCGACGAGATCTGCTGCACCCTCGATCCCTGCGGCATCGAGGCGGTGGACTCCTTCGCCGAGAAGCTCGGCCGGCCCCTGCTGGAGGTGGAGGTGGAGGATGGGAGGATAACGCGGGCCGAGGTCCTCCGGGGCTCCCCCTGCGGCAGCACCTGGCATGTCGCGAAGGATATCGTTGGAGTCCGGCTTGAAGACGCCCCGCCCCGGGCAGGCCTCCTCTGCCAGATGTACCCCTGCCGGGCTGTCCGGGGAGGCGAGGGGGGGATTCACACCTCCGGCGACCTCCACAAGGCCGCCATGGAGAGGGCTCTTGGGCTCGAGAGTGAGCTGAAGATCCCAGAGCAGTCGAGGCCGATCAAGATCCGGGGGAGGGACCCACCATGAGGCGAGAGGACGTGGTCGAGGCGACGGTGGCGGTCCTAGCCAAGGCCGAGACGAGCCTTCCGCCGTGGGTTATGGAGAGGATCGAGGAGGCGGCAGAAAGAGAGACGAATCCCATCGCCCGGTCCCAGCTCGAGGCGATGCTGGAGAACGTCAGAATCGCCTCATCCGAAGGCGTCCCTCTATGCCAGGATACGGGCCTCCCCGTCTTCTGCCTGGAGATCGGCTGGGACCTCTCGATACCACCGTTCCTGGAGGAGGCGATAGCCGAGGGGGTCCGCCGGGCGACGGAAGAGGTACCCCTCCGCCCCAACGCCGTCGACCCTCTGACGAGGAAGAACAGCGGCGACAACACTGGCCCCGGGATGCCAGACCTGATCGTCGACCTCGTCCCTGGGAAGTCCTTGCGGATCACCGCCTTCCCCAAGGGGGCGGGCTCAGAGAACGCGTCCTTCCTCGCCATGCTCAACCCCGCCGACGACCCCCTCGATTTCGTCGCCCGGGAGGTGGCAAAGCGGTCGGGAAGAGCCTGCGCCCCCGTCTTCGTGGGGGTGGGGATCGGCGGGACCTTCGATCTCGCGCCGAGGCTCGCCAAAAGGGCGCTTTTCCGGATGCCCGGCACCTCGGATCTGGAGACGGCACTTCTATCGGAGATCAACAGGATCGGGACCGGCCCCATGGGGCTCGGCGGCGACTCCACGGCCCTGGGGGTCAGGATCGAGACGGCCCTATGCCACACCGCATCGCTCCCGGTGGCGGTGAACCTTCAGTGCTGGGCGAACAGATCCGCCTCCGCAACGGTGAGGGATGACGGATGGAGCATAGACTAAAGACGCCCATCGGCGAAAAGGAGGTCTCGGCCCTCCGGGCCGGAGACCTGGTCTGGATCAGCGGGAAGGTCTACACCGCTCGAGACCGGGTCCACGCCCTCCTCGCATCCGGAGAGGATATCCCCGTCGACCTCGCGGGGGCGGTAATATACCACTGCGGCCCTCTGATCAGGGACGAGACCATCTTATCCGCCGGCCCCACCACCAGCGGCAGGGTCTCAAGGTACACAAAAGACGTCGTTGGTCGGGGAGTGAGGCTTATCGTCGGGAAGGGGGGGATATCCGAGGAGGCGGAGGCCCTCCGGGGAAGGGCCGCCTATCTCGCCTACCCCGGAGGCTGCGGGGCCCTCGCGGCCCGCCACCTGTTGGTGAAACGGCTCCACCTCCCCGAGCTTGGGATGGCTGAGGGGCTCTGGGAGCTGGAGGCGGAAGGATGGGGGCCGATGATCGTCGCCATCGACCCCCACGGTGGAGACCTCTACCGGGAGGCGAGCCGCTGCCTGATGATGGACACGAAGCCCTGAACCTCGCCGCCGAGGAGCTCCGATACCTCCTCGACCGGGGCTACCCCTCGGGGCCGGCGGTCAGGTTCGTCTCCGACCACCGACTCCTCCCCCGAGAGGATAGGTTCATCCTCTCGAGGGTGGCGGTCCCCTCGGCCCTGGCGGCGGCTCGGAGGAATAAACGGGTCCCCGCTGAGAGGCTCGCGGGCCGGAGGATCGCCATCGATGGCTACAACGTCCTCATCACCGCCGAGAGCCTCCTTTCGGGAGCCTCCGTCTACCTCTGCGACGACGGCTTCCTGCGGGATGCCCGCGGGATCTTCAGGAGGTACAGATCCTCCGAGGCGACGGTGCCAGCCATATCGGAGGTCCTATCGATCCTGAAGGAGAGCGGAGTCGCCGGGGCCGAGGTGATCCTCGACCAACAGATCAGCCGGAGCGGGGAGCTGGCGGCGACGATCCAGGGGATGATGGTTGACTTTGGCGTCCCGGGGTTCGCGACGACGGCGAGGGACGCCGACAGAAGGCTTAAGGTCGCGCCCCATCCGGTCGCCACCGGCGACGGCGCCATCATCGACGTCGCCCTGGAGGCCGTCGACCTCCCCGCCGAGGTCGCGAAGAGGAGGGGTATAAGCCCCCTGATCCTCTGACTTTTGACCAGATCCTCCAATCTTTAGTCCTCAGAAGCTCCGACCTTCCTATAGTTATTTATTATATCCATGACCAAGGGTGTATAACCATAGATCATGGCAATGTAGGGGGTAAATACTAGATGAAGAAGATCAAGGCTATCCTGGCCTTTATTGCCGTTATGTCGACAGCGTCCCTGGGCGGGGCGATATGGTTTCCCTTCATTCCGCTCAGCGATCACTCCATGGCCAAGTCTGTAGACGCCCACTGGAATCCGATCTACAGGACCTACTCCTTCTCCACCGAGGACGACCAGGCGGTCTCCTGGATCAGGTTCGCAAGAGACCTCGAGCCCCACGAGATGGAGTGGCGATGGTACGCACCCAACGGCCAGCTCTACGCCCGGACTTTCGCCGTCGTCCCGCCGAAGAACTTCGCCAGCGGAGACTGGGAAGGAAAGACCTGGAGCGCCATCCAGATTCGAGGATGTGACGCCGCCAGGCTGCAGGGGACCTGGAGGGTGGACATCTTCAGGGACTGGATGAAGATCAAGACCGAATCGTTCAACATCGGCGGCCAGTACGTCCCATGTTAGCCATTTTTGGCTGACGCTCCCCTGGGATGTGGCAGATATTCCAAGAGGCATCAGCTCTGGCTTTATCCCGGTAGGGAAGCTTTAAAGTATATCGTCCCAAATGGGAAGATGTTCTCGGATCTCCGGCATCCTGAGGAGATGGCCTCTGGAGCTTTTAGCCTCCGGAAGTTCGCAGGGGATTCTCGTGCGGACCATCGGGATCGCAAGGGGGATCGACCAGCTGAAAGGAGGTTTTGTAGATGATGATATCCGTAGCCAGCGGCAAGGGCGGGACTGGAAAGACCCTGGTGACGACGAACATGGCGGCATCCATCGGCGGAGTGGAGCTCTTGGACTGCGACGTAGAGGAGCCGAACTCGTACCTCTTCTTTCCCGAGATGGACGAGAGGGAGAGCTCCGACTGTATGGTGCCGATCCCGGTGATCGACGAAGACAGGTGCACAAGATGTGGCAGATGCTCGGATTTCTGTGCCTACCACGCCCTCGCTGTATTTCCGCAGAAAGTCCTCCTCTTCCCGGAGCTCTGCCACGGCTGCGGCGGGTGCGCCCTCCTCTGCCCCGAGGGGGCGATCTCCGAGGGTTCCAGATCCATAGGCAGAATCCACAGGGGGAGGTCGGGAGAGGTGAGGCTCCTCTGGGGGGAGCTCTTCGTCGGCGAGCCGATGGCAACGCCCCTCATAAGGGCCGTCAAGGCCGAGGCGAGAGGTGACCTCGTCCTCGTCGACTCGCCGCCGGGGACCGCCTGTCCCGTCATCGAGGCGGTTCGGGGGAGCGACTTCTGTCTCTTGGTCACCGAGCCGACCCCCTTCGGCCTATACGATCTATCGATCGCCGTCCAAGTGGTGAGGGGGATGGACATACCCTGTGGGGTGGTGGTGAATCGGTCTGGCATCGGAGACCGAGGGGTCTACGACTACTGCAAAAAAGAGTCGATCCCGATCCTTCTGGAGATCCCCATGAAGCGAGAGATAGCGGAGCTCTACTCCCGGGGGGTCCTCTTCACGACGGCGATGGCCGAGTGGCGGGATAAGTTCGTCCTCCTCCTCGAAAGGATCGCAGAGGAGGTGGAGTCGAGATGAAGCAGCTGGTGGTCATCAGCGGGAAGGGCGGGACCGGGAAGACTACGATGACCGCATCCCTCGCCGCCCTCGCGAGAGGCGAGATGGTGGTGGCGGACTGCGACGTCGACGCCCCCGACCTCCACCTCCTCCTGAAGCCCGAGGTCCGGGAGACCTTCGATTTTTTGGGGCTACAGGCAGCCTCGATCGACCCCGATAAATGCACCCGCTGCGGCAAATGCGAGGAGGCCTGCAGGTTTTGCGCCATCTCCGACTTTGCCGTCGACCCCGCCGCTTGCGAGGGGTGCCGGGTCTGCACCGTCGTCTGCCCCTCAGAGGCGGTCACCATGGTCGATAGAATCTCGGGCCACGCTTTCGTCTCCGATACGAGGTTCGGGACGATGGTCCACGCCGAGCTCTTCCCCGGAGAGGAGGCGAGCGGAAAGCTGGTGACGATGGTGAGGGAGCTCGCTTCCAGGATCGCAGCCGAGGAGAATAAGGACCTCGTCATCATCGACGGATCTCCGGGGATCGGCTGCCCCGTCATCGCATCCATCACCGGGACCGACCTAGCCCTGGTGATGACGGAGCCCTCCATCTCCGGGGCCCACGACCTGGAGAGGATCCTCGCCGTCGCCGAGCACTTCGGGGTCGAGGCCCTCGTCGCCGTCAACAAGCACGACCTCAACCCCGAGATGACCGAAGAGATCGGCGGACTCTGCGGAGATCTTGGCGTCGAGCTCGCGGGAAGGCTCCCCTTCGACCCCGAGGTGGTGGGGGCCATGATCCGCGGGGAGACCCTCGTCGAGGTGGAGGGGCCCGTCGGGGAAGCCATCCGGGATCTATGGGGGAAGATCAGGGCGAGGCTCTGACAGGGGGGCGTCCGGATCCGTCCCGCCCTCCAATGGGAGAGCTCCAAGCCGGTGGGAAGGGGTGAAGTCAGGAGTAGAGCCTGAACGTGAGGGTGGAGACGTTCCTCGCCACGTCGCGATCGACCCGCTCCAGGGCGGCGAGGATCGAGGCGGTCCTATGGAGCCCCGCGACGATAAGACCGCCGATGGGGCAGAGGGGGTGGGAGAGGCCCACCTCGATCTGGCGATCGCTGGCGGGAGCGAAGAAGCATCCTTTTATGGTGACGACGAGCCGGCCCTCCCTCTCCTCGAAGGAGGAGCCTCCGATCGCCCCCGAGGCCTCGAGGGTCTTCATGAAGCAATTGATCTTCTCATCCCTCGTCTCGAAGCCCGGCATGTCGCACTCCTTGAACTGCTCCATCTCCTCCCAGAGCCGGGTCCCGATGGCGACGGACATGATCATGAGGCCTCCGGCCCCCTGGGTCGCCTGAATCGCCTCAGCGGTGGTGGAGACGAAGGTCATGATGAACCTCTTCAGGTCCTGGCAGAAGGGGGTTGCCATGGCGTCATCTTCCATGATATTCTATCCTCGGAAAAACGTTATAAATTTGCCGTTCCATCCTTCATCGGGTGTTCTGACTTGAACGAGCTCGAATTCGGCGGGAAGGTGAAGGAGCCGGACGTGAGGATGCTCCGCGATATGGACGACGTCCTCTACGACAGGAGGTGGGCAGAGGGGGCCGAGGACCAGGAGCTCTACTACATGTACAGGGACCTCTTCCTCAGCAGGAGGGACGCCGACCTCTTCGTTGAGGAGGGGATCAGGTACGACATCACCATCATCCCGCCCCGGATGCTGGGACTAGAGTACGTCAAGACGGCGGGCCACTACCACCCCCAGGTGCCGGGCCAATCCGTCACCTACCCCGAGGTCTACGAGGTCCTGGAGGGGGAGGCTACCTACCTCTTCCAGAGGGAGGACCTCAGCGACGTGGTGGTGGTGAGGGCGATGGAAGGCGACAAGGTGGTCGTCCCTCCTGGATACGGCCACATCACCATAAACGAGTCGAACAAGAGGCTGAAGATGGCGAACTTCGTCGCCCGGGGCTTCTCGTCGATCTACGAGCCGATCAAGGAGAGGGGCGGGGGCGCCTACTTCCTCACCGAAGACGGGTTCGTCGAGAACCCGCGATGCGAAGAGGCGGCCCCCCTCCGGGAGATTGAGGTTCCGAAGGTGAAGGCCCTGGGGCTCTCTCGGAATCGGGAGATCTACCCCATCGGCCGCGAGGTGGGGAAGCTCGCCTGGCTCGTCCGCCCCCAGGATTACCTGGAGATCTTCGAGGGTTTTCTCGATTGAGGGGGGGGAGGGATTGAGCGGCGGCGAGGATGGTAGAGGGGATAAGACCGCAGAGGGAGGGAAGCTGAGGGCCTACGCGGAGCTCCTCCGCCCGCCTCTCGCGCCGATGGACATAGCCCTCCCCGGGGCGGCGGCCCTCCTGGCCGCCTATGCCACCTCTGGGGGCCTGCCAGCGGCCTTCCCCTTCGCCATCGCCACCCTGGGGGCGTACTTCGCCATCACCAGCTCCTACGTCTACAACGACTGCTGCGACGTCGACGTCGACGCCGTCGGGATGCCGGGGAGGCCGCTCCCGTCGTCCCAGGTGACGAGGTCGGCGGCCCTCGCCTACTCGGCCCTCTTATTCGGCATAGCGGCCGCCGTCGCCTTTTACCTCAACCCTGAGAGCCTCGTCGCCCTCATCGCCGCGACCCTGGTCATGGTCTTATACTCGAAGGCGGCGAAGAGAACGACCCCCTTCTCCTGGGCGCTCGTCGGCCTCTCCTTCGGGATCGTCCCCGTGGGGGTCTGGCTCGCCATGGCCCCGGCTGGGATCCTCAAGGATGGCCCAGGCCTCCACGCCGGGGCCCTCCTCCTGGGGGCGATGATCTGCATCACCGACTGGGGGTTCACCAACTGCGACGCCTCCCGGGACGTCGAGGGCGACCGGCGGGAGGGGATCCCCACCTTTCCCGTGACTTATGGCATCCCCAGGACCGCAAAGCTCGTCGCCGCCGCCTGGGTCGTCGGGGTCATCCTCTCAATAGCCCTGGGGGCCGCCACCGGCCTTGGGCCGATCTACTTCGCCGCGGCCCTGGTGGCGGGGGGGTGGATGGTCGGACAGACCTTCGACTTCATCCGAAACCCGACGGCTGCGAGGGGGGAGAGGACCTTCTACCAGGGGGCGAACTACCGGGCGGTATTATTCGCCGCCCTGATCGTGGACATCCTCCTCCGGGCGACGATGGCGGGGTATCCTGGGATCTGTAGCTGAAAAAGTGACAGAAGGAGAGAGGAGGGGGGCGAGCCTGAAGGAAGAGCCGATTTGAGGGGGACGAGAGCATGCCCCGCCTTCAAGAGCTCGAATATTCATCGCCAAATCGGATGCCTCGCCATCTCCGACCTCGATAGGGCTCAAAGCTCCAGCGAAACGGTAAAACACCGCCATCCCTCATCCTCTCATATTGGCAGAGCCGGACAGGGCTGCTTTACAGAGATCTAGGGTCACGACGCCATCCGCGCCAGCTCCTCTCCGATATAAGGGTCCATCTCCCAGCAGCGGCCGTGGGTGGCGCAATCGACGAGGTGCATCGCTTTTGGAGAAAGCGCCTTCTGGTAGGTCCGGCTCGCCGAATCGACGGGAATTACAGTATCGTTCTTCGAGTGGATCATCACGAACCTTCGGGGCGGGATTCTCTCTAGATAGGTATCGGGATCGATCGATCGCAGGAACCTGACCGTCTCCGGCCCCTTCATCCTCAGAAAATCTATCTCCTCCTCCACGCCGTAGCCAGAGGTGCTGATGGCGACGACGCCCCGAGACCTCCTGTCCAGGGCAGAGGCGATGATGGCAAAGCGGCCGCCGTTGCTCTCGCCGAGGTATACGATCCGGGCGGGGTCGATCTCGGGCTGCATCCTCAGAACCTCGGCCGCCGCCAGGGCGTCGTGGACCATCTTGTGCTCCGTCGGCTCCTGGCCGTTCAGAAACATCTCCAGATCGCCCCCGACGTCAACGCCGCCGCGGTTCCGCTGATCGAGGGCGATCGTCGCGTATCCCAGGCCGGAGAGGAGCTCTGCGAGGCCCTGTTCCTGCTCTTTGGTGACGCTCGCCCCGGGGAGGAGGACAACGCCTGGAAAGCCTTCTGGCCTCTGAGCCGAGGGCTCGCGGAGGAGGGCCGCCACCTCCGCCCCCCGGCTAATGAAGCGGAACTCCTGGAGGCTTGAGGCTCCAGCCTCCTCGGATGAGATCAAACGATATTCCGGCGCAGGTCTCCGGTAATCCAGCAATCCCTCTTCAGAAACCCTCCACTCAACGCCTGCCTCCGAGGAGAGGAAGACTCCTATAAAGAGGGCGACGATCCCGAGGGCAGCGATCAAGGTTGCTATTGAAGGTCTCTTCCCGATATTTTCCTCCCCCTCAGCCCTTTTATGCGGGAATGGTACATGATCGTTACGGCTAATCGCAGCCCGGAAGGATGAAGTGAGCCCCTTATTTTTGACGGTATCCGCCGGCGATCTGGCGGATATTCTTCCCCTAATACCTCAGAAGCGCCCCCACCCCCTCTCCCGAGGCGAGGCACGAATCCTCCTCGACGAACTCCACCTCGGCCCCGGTCCTGAGAGCGAGCTCGTAGAGCTCCTCGACGACGTCGACGGCCGAGGTCGGCCCACCGCAGCTCGGACAGGCCGGAGGCGGCCGCCTCCTCGCCTCCAGGGCCTGGCACCTCTCGCAGATCCAGCCCGGCATCGATGCGTCCTTCAGAAGGACCAGGACGCCGACTCTCCCGGAGTTCAGGGCGTCCCTCGTCTCCTCGACGCCCCGGACCGCCAGGCCGCCCTTCAGAATCTCGGCCCGCAGCTCCTCGGCCCGTTCCTCCGACCTCGCCCTCTCGTCGGCGATGGCGATCTCATCCCCCACCTCGACGATATCCTTTCCCGGCGCGTCTATGGGCAGGTCGACCACGGCGAGGACCCTCTTTCCCATCTCGGCGGGGAGCATCTCAACGAGCTGGTGCTTGGCGTCGCCGGGCCCGGCGATGACGATCCCCCTGGTTTGGTGGCGGCTGCACGAATCCTGGACGTCCTCGACCACCTCCGAGAGGAAGGACTTGATCGCCCCCTTTCGGAGCCGGTTGAACCTCATCTGGCTCCATCCTCCTTTCTTGTGCTTGTTCATCAGGTCGGTCGAGAGGTGGCTCATCTCCTGGGGAACATTGGACCGGACGCAGAAGAGCCTCGCCTCCTTCGAGTCCAGGAGGAGGACGCCGTAATCCGAATAGTCATCCCGAAGCTTGGCCAGGGGGAGGAGGAAGGGGGAGGTGTCCAGGACCATCGCCCGCACGGGCTCGATCCCGATCCGATAGATGGCGAGGAGGGAGGCGGGGGCAGAGGCGAAGACGATCCTCCCCCTCTCGCCGGGTATGGGCTTTTCGAAGAGGAGGTCGTCGACGATGGCCATCGTCTCCCTAAAGCACTCCTTCTGGTCCGAGGGAAGGGCCGCCTCGATCGCCCTTTTCCTGCCGTCCACGAAGGCGCGGTTTTTTGCCTCGTCATCTCTTGAGGCGGTGGGGAGGTAGACTGAGAGGTAGACGTCCAACTGGTCATATATCTCGGCCAGCCCTCGAATATCGATCTCCGTCACCGGGGTCAGATTCATCTCCTCGACCCTTCTGAAATCCTCCTTCGGCTCCATGATGCCACGAAGGCCGCAAAGATGAAAAGAGTTTCCCGAAGCTCAACGATCCGGTGAGAACGCGTGGGCTATATAGAAGAGTGCCAAGAACGCTGATCATGCCCCGTTCCTCCTCTCAGGTGTGAAGCGACGGCAACAGCCGCAGCGCTTGGTTGATCTCCCAGCCACCGGCACATCCTCAGGATGATCTGTTCCCCGCTCCCAGCACACCATCAGCGTCAGATCCTTCTTCCGCAGTCGTGTAGACCCTCAGGTTGTCGATGCCTACCAACGAACCGTAGGAAGCGAACGTCAGGGTGCCTTGGCCTTCGTACCGATGGAGGATCTCGCGGTGGATGATCCGCGTGCCGTCCACATAGAAGTCCAGCCAGTCTCCGCTGCGGAGGAGCCGGTAGTGCTGCCACTCCCCCAGCTGAATGTGAGCGCCATCAAAGTACTCGCGCTCCTCGGCGGGCAGGCCGAAGCCTCGAATGCGTCCGTCCGAGCACGAGCGCGTGTTGAACCATCCGCCCAACGTGGCGAAGTAGCCGACGCTCTCCTCGTTGATCCGCATCACGCCCAGCCCGTTCTTCTCGCACCAGCCGTCGAACTCGATCACCACGTCCTCCATCGGGATCGGATAGCGCCACTAGACCGGCAGGTGGTTGCCGCTCTGTCACAAGAGCGCGCCGTCCGCCTCCTGCAGCGTGACCTTGGAGACGTCCCAGTGGGCGAGGCCGGACGAGAGGTCGTCGGCGTACGGCGGGGTCGGGACGGATGCCGCGTCCCTGCGCCACAGGGCGGCACAGCCCTGCGTTGCGGCCAGGTGCTCCGGGCTGTCGAGCATCTCGATGACGATGAAGCTGCGATCCGTTCGCGGCCACGCGCTCGTCTCCGCGTCGCTCGGCTCCCGCCCGTAGATGGCCTGGCAGGCATCGGTGATGAACCGGACGTCGGGGTGGTTCTCCGCGACGTATCCGGGGCTCGCGAAGAAGTACTGGACCATGTCCCGGCGCAGCGTCCCGCTCCCTAACCGGCCGACCTGTGCCTCGAGTTCCTCGGCGGTGGGCTCGCGGTGGGTGATGCAGTGGTACAGCGAGCGGATGAACTCCTCGTCCGAAGCGCAGAGCAGCGCGCAGGCTCGGTCGAACTCCCCAGCGGGAGCGGAGGCATCTGATAGGACCAGGACCGGCCCCCTCCCCTCCTCGTCTTCCCGTGAGTAGAAGCCGTATTCAGAGTGTGGAACGGCACCGGTCAGCTCACCGACAGCCCCGATCATCAGGCCGTAGTTCGGCGTCCCCGAAAGCCATGCCGCGACAAGCCCAGTCACATCGACCTCGACCCACTGACCGATCTCGCTACCAGGATGAAACTGCGCCACCGGGTTCGCGTCGAAGGAGGGCTGATGCACCCAGGCGATCTCGCCGGGCTGTGCTACCGTCGTCGGCTTGTACGTTCCCTCCCCTTCCGTCCAGGAGCTTGTCACCCGATGGACGCCCAGCGCCAGGGCGTCACTGCCGCCGGTATGGTAATGGTAGAGGCGAAGCGTAGCCTTGCCGACGCTCGCCGGATCGACGCCCGAAAGATCGAACCTCAGGTACGCCCTCTTCTCCCCGCCCGTCGGATGCCAACCTGCCCCCAGGATCTCATACCTTCCGAAGTTGGCCTGGTTCCAGCCCGAATAGCTGTAGGCGTAGACATGGGAGTCCGCGATACACGTGAGGGCAAGGTCTCCAGAGGGTTCATCGCTCTTCAGATCCTTAAGTTGACTCAAGACGAACTTCAGGGAGGCAATTTCCTCGTTGAGCACCTCAATACGGCTCGCCGTGGACACGTGTTGATCCACCCAGGGGTCGCCCGTCAACAGGTAGGCTGGGGGCTCGGTTCCGAACAGGGCGTACCCCTCCACGCCAGTCTCCCCGTTCTGAAGGCGCACCAGCTCATCCTGCTTCAGGCTGAGCAGGGTTTCGCTGTACTCCTCCAGGGAGAGCGAAGAAGGGTTCGCAAGAACAGAAACAGCCGTCAGCATCATCGCAATCGTCATCAGGAGTGCGCGCGTTCTCATGGCTACCACCCTCCCTCTTCGCGTGAGGTCAGATCAAGCAGTTTGCGCTGAATATCGGCAATCAAGGCGTCGGTCAGCGCAAGGCTCTGTTGCTGAAGCTGCAACGATGTCTGTAGCTCCTTGACCCAGTCCTCCTTGTTGTACAGATACGGCACTGCCGGCCAAGCTCCCTCCAGAATCCTCAGCTCTTCCTTGGTCCACACAGGATCGTTCCCCAGTTCGTTGTTCTGGTACTCATTGAGATACCCTGTGTTCCGAGGGTCGGGCTTGCTTAGGGCATCGATCTGCTTCTGGATGTTGCTGATGCTCGTCAGCGTTGTGTCCCTGATCCACAGGTAGAATGCTAGCTTTTCCTCCAGCTCCTGTCGGCTTTCTGTCGATCCGGAGCCTTGCACGTCGGCGCTTTCGTGCCCCACGATCACGAGGACCTGGTTCCACAGATCCGTTGGGAATGCCGGGTTGTAAAAGACGTAATGGTCGAGCGCTTGATGCGCGACATAGTCGTATTCCTTAAGGTTCGCCCACTGACTCACCGTCACGGCAAGGACGTGCTGTCCCCTCCTGACGAAACACGTCCGTTCCTCAGCATTTTGCCATTCACCCGCAATCGTAGTGGTCGTGTAGTCGGACCCCCCATGGTCTCGGTCGCCAGTGAAGGTCCGCGCCACACGCACGACGTTGTTGAAGACCTTCCTTGTTGCAGTGCCATCCGGGTAGATGGCGACTTCGAACCACTCACGTTCTCCCAGCCTCGTATTTTCCCAGCTGAATGCCGTCTCGTAGCCGGTAGCGCGCCATTCCTGGGCCGTTAGCGTCCCTCCATATGTGCCGATCGGTTCAGTGTCGCGAGCATCCTGGCGGCCCTCGTCTGACCTCGTCTCCCACGCCTTTCGGCCTTCGTCGCTGAAGAGACCCTCTATGGCCCTCTGCGCTTGCTCGGGCGAGGCGAAGGCGAAGACCGCGTACTCGATGCGGCGGCCCACCCACTCTGGACTTCCGAGTATCCTGCCTGCGGCATCGGTGGGCGGTTTTTGGTACCACTGTCCCCCGTCAACAGGTTCGCCTTCTGGCATGCCCGGCAAGAATTCCGGAAGTCGGCTGATATAGCCGTACGCCGGGTTCGTCAGCGAGGGGCCCTCGATCTTCGAGTATGCTTGATTCGCAAACGGTCCCAGGATATCCAGATCGTCAAACGGCGCCATCGGGCGCATAGTGTCGCCCAGCCCCGTGATCGGACAGAAGAGAACACATCCGGCAATGAGAAGCCGCCCAAGTGCGGTGAAGAGCCTCCCGTGTACAGCCCCAATAAGGTTCATCGATCGTCTCCTTGAACAAGCTCAATACAATATTATATCACGCTGCATCATAAATCAAGTTCGCCAACTTCGGGATATCCTTCCGAGATGAAAACATTCATCCAACATCTTATTCCCATTTCATAAGATAAAGCTTTTAGGAAGGGTCCGTAATCTACTTCGCCGTCCATGAAGATTGAAGGGCTATAGCAATCGAAAAGCCCTATTTCACAGATTTCTAGATAGTGCCGATCGCTGGTACTTTTAAATAGAAAAAAGAAATCAAAGAGGATCAAAGGTCTGGAGTCGGAATAGGCTCCCTCTTGTGCCTCCCTCCTTCGACCCTCCTCTCGATCAGCCCCACCTTGCCGGAGCCAAACTCCGCCGCAAGATCCTCCCGGCCTCTTCCAGCCTCCATCCCCCTCAGGATGGCGTTGGCGTCGTCGTAGGTTATCCCCAGCTCCCCCTCGTCGGTCTGGCCGGGCCAGAGGCCGGCGGTCGGCGCCTTATCGATGATCCGCCCCGGAACGCCCAGGCGCCTCGCGAGATCCCTCACCTCGTCCTTGTAGAGGCCCGCGATGGGGAAGATGTCGGCGGCGGCATCGCCGAACTTCGTCGAGTAGCCGAGCATGATCTCGGTCTTGTTCCCAGTCCCCAGGACGAGCCTTTCCAGGAGGTTTGCGTGCCAGTAGAGGATCGTCATCCTCACCCTGGCCTTCAGGTTTCCGTTCACCACTGCTGGTGCCGCCTCGGCGGGGAGGACCGCGAAGTAGCTCCTCAGCACCTGGGAGATATCGATCTCCTTCGCGTCGATTTTGAGGATCGAGGCGACCTCTCTTGCGTCCTCGACCTCCGCCTCCGGCGTCATCCCCACCTCCGGGAGGAGGAGGGCAAAGACCCGGTCCTTCCCCAGGGCCCGGGCGGCGAGGAAGGCGACAGTCGCCGAGTCGAGGCCGCCGCTAATCCCAAGGACGGCGCCTTCCGCCCCAGCCGCCTCCACCTGGTCCCTTATGAACTTCGTTATCAGCTTCACGTCATCTTCTGCCATCGCCTATGGGATGGGAACTCTCAAATAAAGTACTTTTTTCTGCACAACCTTTATGTTCGATAAGCTGATGGGGGAGAGCAGCAATTTGACGAGGAATAAGTTTTATGCGACTTTCGATGGACTTGGAACTGCAAGATGTGCCGGGACAGCTGATGCAGTCCCTCGAGCCATTCAAGAAGTACAAGGGGAACATCATCAGCGTGGTCCATCACCGGGACCGGAAGACGCCGAGGGGCACGGTCCCGGTCCAGATCGTCTTCGAGATCGATCCTTCAAATATCGATAACGTCAAACGGCACCTTGAGGATAACGGGATAGTGGTGGTGAGGGCGGGGGAGGACCGTTTCATCGAGGAGATCTCCGTCCTTCTGATCGGCCACGTCGTCCACACCGACCTCGGGGACACCATCGACCGGATCGATTCTACCGGCTTTGCCGAGGTGGAGGACCTCTCCCTCAGGATGCCGGGGATCGAAGAGCCCTCCTCCGCCTACCTGAGGATCAGGGCGACGGGGAAGGAGGAGATCCGAAAGTCCCTCTCGATCCTCCGCGAGGTGGGGGCGGAGAAGGACCTTCTGGTGATAGAACCTATCGAGGCTGAGAAGATATGAGAGAGGTGAGGATTTCTCTGGTGGGGTTTGGGATCGTCGGCCACGGCGTTCTGGAGGTGGTGAGGAGGAAGAGGGAGCTATTGAGGAATATGGGACTGGACCTCCGGGTCGTCTCGGTCACCGACATCAAGGGGACCCTCTTCGACGGCGACGGGATCGACCCCTCCAGGCTCCACGGCGCCAAGACCCTCGAGGGGATCGCAAACCTCGGGATCATCGGGAAGGAGGCGATCCAGGAGATCGACTCCGACCTGGTGGTGGAGGTCACCCCCACCAACATCGTCCACGGCCAGCCCGGCCTCGGCCACATCGAGGAGGCCCTGAAGCTCGGAAAACACGTCGTCACCTCCAACAAGGGGCCGCTGGTGGTGGCCTTCAACCACCTCCAGGAGCTGGCACAGGATAACGGCGTGATGCTCAAGTACGAGGCGACGGTCGGCGGGACGATGCCTCTGATCAGCCTCATCGAGAAGAATCTGGTGGGAAACGAGATCCTCAGCATAAGGGGGATCTTCAACGGGACCTGTAACTACATCCTGACCCGGATGATGGAGGAGAAATACACCTACAGCTACGCCCTCACCGAGGCCCAGGAGCTGGGGATCGCCGAGGCCGACCCCGCCTACGACGTCGACGGGATCGACACCGCCGGGAAGGTCGTCATCCTCGCCAACTCCATCTTCGGGATGGATGCGAAGTACGACGACGTCTCAGTCACCGGGATCAGGGACATCACCCCCGAGGCTCTCAACCTAGCCTGGGAGAGGGGCTACCTCGTCAAGCTGATAGGGGAGGTCCCGGCCCTGACCGTGAAGCCGATGCTGGTTCCCCGGAGAAGCCCTCTCGCCGTAGGCGGGACTCTCAACGTCGCCTCCATCGAGACCGATCTCTCCGGGACGATCACCGTGACCGGCCTTGGCGCAGGCTCCATCGAGACCGCCAGCGCCATCGTCTCCGACGTCGTCAGCATCTACACATCAAGACAGATAGACCCCTGAAGCCCCAGATCATGACCAGCTTCGAAAGCTTCGCAGAGCTCTGTAAGAAGATCGAGGAGATCGGAAGCTCCCTGGAGAAGACCGCCCTCCTCGCCTCCTTCCTCTCGGAGCTCGACGAGGCTGAGCTGGCCGTCGTCCCCTCTTTTGTCATGGGCTCGCCCTTTCCCGCCAGCTCCGAGCAGCTTTTGGGCGTGGGGCCGAGCACCCTCTACGACGCCCTCTCCAGGGCCTCGGGAGCTCCTCCCTCGGAGATCAACGATATCCTCCGGAGGACCGGGGACGTGGGGGCCGTCGCCTTCGAGGTGGTGGAGAAGAGGAAGCCCGCCACCCTTTCGGCCTTCATCGAGGCCGATGGCCTCTCCATCCTCGAAGTTTATTCAAGGTTTGCGGACCTGGCCCGGGCCTCGGGAAAGAGGAGCCAGGGCGTGAAGATGAAGCATCTGCGATACTTATTCGGCGAGGCCAGACCCCTGGAGGCGAGGTACATCGCACGGCTCGCCCTCGATGACATGAGGATCGGGGTCGGGGAGGGCCTGGTCCGGGACGCCATCGCAAAGGCCTTCGGGGCGTCGCCGGAGGAGGTCGAACGGAGCTACAACTTCACGAGCGACCTGGGCCTTGTGGCCCAGCGGGCGAAGGAGCGCCGGCTCTCTGACCTGACGATAGAGATCGGACGGCCGATCAAGGTGATGCTCGCCCAGCTGGGCTCCGGGATACCCGGATCCATGGCGGAGATAGGGACGGCCGCAGTCGAGTGGAAGTTCGACGGGTCCAGGGTTCAGATCCACAAAAAGGGCGACGAGATCGAGATATTCTCCCGCCGCCTGGAGAGGGTGACCCGCTCCCTCCCCGAGATCGTATCCTTTGTCAAGGAGGGGGTCCGGGCGGAGGCCGCCATCCTCGACGGGGAGGCGGTGGCGAGGGGCGAGGACGGAAGGCCGCTGCCCTTCCAGGAGATCCTGAAGCGGTTCCGGAGAAAGTACAAGGTCGAGGGGACGGCGAAGAAGATACCTCTGGAGCTGATGCTCTTCGATCTCGTCTACCTGAACGGGCGAGTCCTCATCGACGAGCCCCTCCGGGAGAGGAGGAGGCTCCTCGAAGAGGTCGCAGATTCGGAGATCCTGGCATCCCAGACCGTCACCTCCGACCCCGAGAAGGTGGCAGAAATATATGAGGAGGCGATCGGGGCGGGCCACGAAGGCGTGATGCTCAAAAGCCCCGAGTCGCCGTACGCTCCGGGGAAGAGGGGGAAGAACTGGCTGAAGATAAAGCCGGTGATGGAGACCCTCGACCTCGTCGTCATCGGGGCCCGGTGGGGCGAAGGGAGGAGGGCGAGCTTTCTCGGATCTTATCGGCTCGCCTCCCCGGACCCGGATACGGGACGGCTGGAGGACGTGGGGTGGGTGGCGACGGGGATCACCGACGAGATGCTCAGCGAGCTTACCGACCTCTTCCGAGACCTGATCCTGGTCTCGGAGGGGATGGAGGTGGAGCTGAAGCCGGAGGTGATCTTCGAGGTGGCCTTCGAGGAGATCCAGAGGAGCCCCAACTACTCATCCGGCTACGCCCTCCGGTTCCCCAGGCTCGTCCGGGTCAGGGACGACAAGGCGGTGGAGGAGGCGGACACCCTCGAAAGGGTGACAAACCTTTACGCCACCCAGCGGGGCAGGAACGGCAGATCGCCGGGGTGATTTAGAGGATAGATTAGGGAGTTGTCGGCGTTGTTATTCAAGAAGATGAGCGAACTGGTCGATGAGGAGGCGAAAGGCCTTCTATCGAGGGGCTTGGACGTCCAGGCGGTGATGCCCGCGGTGGTGGAGATAGTGAACGAGGTCCAGGAGCGGGGGGACAGGGCCCTCGCCGACCTGACCGAGAGGTTCGACGGCGTCCGGATAGGGAAGGTCCGCGTCGGCGCTGACGAGATAGAGAAAGCCGGGGACCAGGTGCCGGAGAAGCTGAAGAAGGCCCTGGAGATCGCCCTGGAGAACATCGCCGCCTTCCACCACCAGGAGCTCGACCGGGACCTCTGGATGACCGAGACGTCCCCGGGGGTTCTGGCCGGCCAGATGGTGGTCCCCCTCGACTCCGTGGGAGCCTACGTCCCCGGCGGCCGGGCCGCCTACCCCAGCTCCGCCCTTATGACCGTCGTCCCGGCGAAGGTCGCTGGCATCGAGAGGGTCATCGTCTGCACCCCGCCGGGAAAGGAGGGGAAGGTGAACCCCATCACCCTCGTCGCTGCCGAGATGGCGGGAGCCGACGAGATCTACCGGGTCGGAGGGGTCCAGGCGGTGTCGGCGATGGCCTTCGGGACGGAGTCGATCCGGCCGGTCCAGAAGATCGTGGGGCCGGGGAACATCTACGTCACCGCCGCCAAGCTCCTCCTCCGGTCCACCGTCGAGATCGACATGCCCGCGGGCCCCAGCGAAGTTCTCATAATAGCCGACTACTCCGCGGAGCCGGTGGTTTTGGCATCGGACATGATCGCCCAGGCGGAGCACGACCCCCAGTCGATATCGGTTCTGGTCACCGACGACGAGGACCTGGCCATCGCCACCAGGGCCGAGGTCGAGAAGCAGGCGTTGGAGGCAGCCCGGCGGGAGATCGTCAAAAAGAGCCTGGAGAGGGCTGCGATCCTCGTGGCGGAGTCGATGGAGGAGGCGGTCGCCTTCTCGAACAATTTCGCCCCCGAGCACTTGGAGATCATCGTCCGGGATCCGATGGACGTCCTCGGGAAGATCAGGAACGCTGGAAGCGTATTTCTCGGGCCGTACACCCCCGTCGCCGCCGGAGATTACGCCTCTGGGACCAATCACGTCCTCCCGACCTCGGGGTACGCGAGGGCCTTCTCTGGCCTCAACGTCGACGCCTTCGTAAAGAAGATCACCGTCCAGAAGATCTCGAAGGAGGGGCTCAGTCTCCTGAAGGACGCCATCACCATCCTCGCCGAGGCGGAGGGGCTCGACGCCCACGCCGAGTCGGTGAGAAAGAGGCTGGCCAAAGAGAAGCCAGAACGGGTCTGAGGGCTGATAGGTCAAGAGAGGTCCGTCGGGGTGGGGAGGTCTCGCGGGCCATCAGGCCAAAGATCGCCTCCTCCATCGCCCTTTGAACCCTCCTGTTTTCGGCCTGACGCCCAATTCAGGGCTTTTTTAGGCCCTTTTATTAAAGGCGGGCTCTACCAAAAACCCGCCCCTCTAGGCCCCCATTACTTCTCCACCCTCTCCAGGTCCTCCTGGAGGTCGCGGGATAGGTCAACGTCATAGAAGTCGCCCGCCGTCGGGAGGGCCATGAAGATGTTGGGGGTGACGTCCAAGGCCACCTCGGCCCCTTCAACCCGGAGGTCGAGGATGTGGCCGCCGGCCTTCCGATCGTCGGTGATGAAGTGGAGGTGGTAGCCGGGGACGTTCATCCCGGTGGCGAACTCGGGGCACCAGAACCCGACGACCGTCCCGGAGGCGTCCTCAAACTCGAAGACCGTCTGGTTGGCCGTGACGTCGACGAGGAGAGGGTAGGGCCTCTCCTGGGCGGGGACGGACCTGGTCTTGACGTAGGGGAAGGTCCCATCGATCCTGACGGCGTAGAAGACGTTCTTCGAGGGGAAGCTCGCCTCGAGGATCTCCTTCAGCTCGGAGAAGTTAGCGGTCTCGATCAGGACCGTCTCGTCGGGGTCGAAGAAGGTGACGGTGGCGAAGGGGGTGGTCGCTTCGTCGGGGACTATATAGGCTACCCCGTCGACCTTCACCTGATAGCACTCGCCGTCGACGACCAGCATCTCTCCCTCCAGTTTATCGAAGGTGCCGATCCCGAAGTCGCCCTTCTCCTTCAGTTCCCCTATGGTGAGGATCCCGTCGTAGACGCTGAGGAGGAGGGCGTCGATCGTCGAGACCTGAAAGAGGACCTCCCGGTCCTGGTCGAACTCCGGTTCTGCTGGGCTCGCCCCGACGGCTGCCGTAGGGATGACGGCCAGGGCCGCCACCAGAAGGGCAGAGGCTGATGTAAGAGATTCGAATTTCATCGTGCAGATCACATCCTGAGAAGGGCGGGGTGATCGATCCACCCCTCCCCCGAAACCTCTGGGTCGGGATCTTAAATAAGTTCGGCCGCCTCCAATCCAGCCCGGTTCCTCGGTGAGGGGAGACCTTCCCCTGCCCCCGAACCGATGAAGGCCCTTCGGCCTTGCTCCGCGAAATCCCGCCGGCAGAGGCCCCTCTATTCCAGATCCGGCCCTATCTCGTCGGCGGGGCAGACGGTGACCTTGGTGTAATCATCCTCGCAGGCTTCTTCCACCGTCTCGTTCGAGAGCCCATCCCCGGAGGCTGCAATAGCCCCATCTTCTCCAGCCTCCGGTCCCGTCGATCTCTCGGCGCAGCCAGAGAGGGCGACGAGGGCCGCCGCCATCATCAGAGCGATGATCATGCTGACAGATCTCACCAAGAAGATTCCTCCTCATCCTCCTGGGAGCCACAGGACGAATAATCTTTTGGTCCAGCTCCCTCGGCCGGGACCGTCGGCGCCCAGACCGTCAGTCCGGCCTCGAAACGGCTTTATCGAAGGGGCGATCACCCCTCTCCGGACGATTATTGAACGCCATCTATCCGCCTCGCGGACGATAAAACTAGAAGGACGGTCTTCATCTTGAGAGAATATCTGCTGGGAAATGTCGCCATCGCCAAGGGCATCCTGGAGGCTGGGGCGGGGGTCGTCTCCGGCTACCCCGGGACCCCCTCCTCCGAGATCGTGGACTACCTCGCCCCCCTTGCAAAAGAGCGGGGGATCCACGTCGAATGGTCTGTGAACGAGAAGGTGGCCATGGAGGTGGCGATCGGTGCCTCCTGGACCGGTGCCCGAGCTGCCGTCACCATGAAGCACGTCGGCCTCAACGTCGCCGCAGACCCCTTCATGACCCTGGCATACCTCGGGGCCGGGGGCGGGTTTGTCGCCTGCGTCGCCGACGACCCCTACTGCCACTCCTCCCAGAACGAGCAGGACTCCCGCCGATATGCCCAATTCGCCCGGGTCCCATGCCTCGACCCCGCCGACCCCCAGGAGGCGAGGGATATGACCCTCCGGGCCTTCAGCCTATCGGAGGAGTTCGGGGTTCCCGTGATGCTGAGGCCGACGACGAGGGTCTCCCATGCCAGGGCCGACGTGGAGGTGGGCCCACCTGAGGAGAGGAGGGACAAGCCGGGCTTCGAGAAGGACCCCGCGAGGAGGGTCGCCCTCCCGGCCCACGCGCGGCCACTGCACGTCGAGCTCCTCGATAAGCAGCCTGGGATCGAGGCGGCCCTCGCAAAAGAGGCGTGGAACAGGGCAGAGATGAGGGGCGAGGTTGGAGTCATCGCCTCGGGGATCTCGGGGCTCTACGCCGAGGAGGCGATCGCAGGAATGGAGGCGGACCTCTCCCTCCTGAGGATCGGGACCTACCCCCTCCCGAGGAAGATAGTCGGGGACTTCCTGGAGAGGGTCGACCGGGTCCTGGTCGTCGAGGAGATGGACCCGGTAGTCGAGGAGCTCGTCGAGATGGTGGCGAAGGAGAGGAACCCCGACGTCCAGATCCTGGGTAAGAGGTCGGGGCACGTCCCCGCCGTCGGAGAGCTGGACCCCCTCACCGTCATAAACGCCATCTCCGAGATGATCGACCTACGGCAGAGGGCGGCTCCGTCCCTCTGCCCCGAGGCCCTCTCGATCCTCCCGTCGAGGCCTCCTGCCCTCTGTCCGGGATGCAGCCACCGGGCCGCCTACTATGCCATGATCAAGGCCTTCGGGAAGGAAGCGATCTTTCCAAACGACATCGGCTGCTACACCATGGGGGTGGGGATGGGGACCGTCGACACCTGCCTATGCATGGGGGCGAGCATCACCGTCGGCGCCGGAATCAGGTTCGGGGGCGAGGAGAGGCCGATATGCGCCGTCCTCGGGGACTCCACCTTCCTCCACGCGGGGCTGACGGGCCTTCTCAACGCCGCCTACAACGGGGCTCGGATGACGGTCGCGATCCTCGACAACTCCATCACCGCCATGACCGGCCACCAGCCCCATCCCGGCTCGGGGGCTACGGCCGCCGGCGACCCCTCGCCCCCCCTCTCCCTGGAGGAGATCTGCCGATCCCTGGGCGCAGGCTTCGTCGAGACCACCGACCCCTACGACCTAGAATCCACCATCGCGACCTTCGAGAGGGCGAAGGCCTATCCCGGCCTCTCGGTGGTGGTGGCGAGGAGGCCTTGTGTCATCAGTGCCATCAGGGCCGGGGTCCGGCGGCCTCGGCTCGCCGTCGACGTCGAGAAGTGCAGCGGGTGCAAGGTCTGCGTCAGGTTCGGCTGCCCCGCCATCGAGTTCGACGGAAAGGTCGCGAGGATCAACGCCCTCTGCACCGGCTGCGGGGTCTGCGCTGAGATATGCCCCGCGGGGGCGATGGAGGTGGTGAGATGAGAACCTCGGAATGCGACGTCGTCGTCGTCGGAGTCGGCGGCCAGGGCGTGATCCTGATATCCGAGATCATCGGCAGGGCCGCCCTGAAGGAGGGGCTCTCGGTCCGGGGGGTCGAGACCCACGGGATGGCCCAGCGGGGCGGCAGCGTCATCAATCACATCAGGGTCGGCTGCCGGTACAGCGCCATGATATCCCCGGGGAGCGCCGACGTCCTCCTGGCGATGGAGCCGGCAGAAGGCCTGAGGTATGCCCACTACCTCTCTCCAGAGGGGGTCGCCCTGGTCAATACAACGCCCGTCCTCCCCATAACCGTCACCACTGGCCAGGCCAGCTACCCCGCCGTCGAGGAGATCCTCGACCTCCTTCGGGGGATCGCCTCGATGGTCAGGGCCATAGACGCCACCGGCCTTGCGGCGAGGGCGGGAAGCCCCCAGGCGACGAACGTGGTGATGCTGGGGGGCCTCGCGAGGTACCTGCCAATAGGAGGGGCAACCCTCTTGGAGGCGCTAACGGAGTCGGTCCCAGCAAAGTTTTTGGATATCAACAGGAAGGCCTTCGAACTTGGAAAAATTGAAGTAGAATAGGCTTCATTCAAAAGTCCATGGCAGAAGCGAAGAAGGCGAAGAAGGAGAAGAAGGCGACCGCGGAGAAGGCGAAGAAGGAGAAGCAGAAGGCGGTCCCCCTCGGCGAGACGGAGGCGATCGACGCCCTGGCGGGCCCCGAGGTCCCCGAGAACCTCCCCGACGCCACATGGCCGGTCGAGAAGCTCGCCGAGGTCATCTCCAAGGAGGGGAACATGCTTCTGAGGGCGAACGCCGTCAACGCCCTCGCCAAGAAGGGCGGGCAGGAGGCGGTGGAGCCCCTCGTCTCCGCCCTCAAGGATCCCGAGGACGTCGTCAAGGCCAACGCCATGGTGGGGCTTGCTGCCATGGGAAAAGAGCTGGTTCAGGACAGGATGGCAGAACTCCTTCTGAATAAGGAGACGAACGAGGAGATCCGGGGCGGCGCGGCCTGGGTTCTCGGCGAGATGATGGACGAGAAGTCTCTGGGGATCCTGAAGAGGGCGGCCGAGGAGGACGAGAGCCCCTTCGTCCGGGTCCACGCCAAGGCCTCGATCCTCGCCTACGAGCAGGCGAAGGTTCCCGAGAAGAAGTAAGGGATTATGGGCGGGATCGAGGGGCCGGAGGCCATCGGCGCCGGGGCCGCGCCTCCGCCATCGCCCTCAAAGGCTTTTCCAACAGAAAACAAAGCTTAAGATAAATCCGCTCACTTTTAAAAGCCCATGAGAATTTCAGTGATCCTCGGCCACCCCGAACCCGGAAGCTTCAACCACGCCATAGCGGAGGCGGCGGTGGAGGCGCTGACCCAAAACGGCCACGACGTCTCCTTCCACGACCTCTACGCCGAGAGGTTCGACCCCATACTTCCCGGCCCCGAGATCCCCAGGGACGGCCCGGTCGATCCCGTCGTCCAGAGATACTGCGACGAGATCGCCGCCGCCGACGGGATCGTCATCGTCCACCCCAACTGGTGGGGTCAGCCTCCGGCGATCCTGAAGGGATGGGTCGACCGGGTTATCAGGCCCGGCGTAGCCTACGAGTTCGTCGAGGGGGATGGCGGCGAGGGCGTCCCGATCGGCCTTTTGCGGGCGAGGTCCGCCCTCGTCTTCAACACCTCCAACACCCCGGAGGAGCGGGAGCTTGCGGCCTTCGGCGACCCCCTGGAGGCGCTCTGGAAGAGGTGCGTCTTCGGCCTCTGCGGCGTCGACGACGTCCGCCGGAGGACGTTTTCCGTAGTGGTGACCAGCACCCAGGAGGAGAGGCGGGGGTGGCTTGGGGAGGTGCGGGAGATGGTGGCGAGGCGGTTTCCGCCTTAGGGCGGGAGGGCAAAGGTGAGCCGCTCTGGTGGCATGGAAGAGCTGTGCCGGCTTCTTGATGGAGGCTTTCCGGCCTGAGCGACCACGGATCACCCTGTCGAAGAAGAACTGATTTATATCTCGGACCGTCAAATAAGATCTTGATATGTTCTGCGAGTACATCCAGGCGGCGATGTCCAGGGCGGTCTACGAGGTCATCGATGATGAAGAGCCCTATTACGGTGAGGTGCCGGAGTTGAATGGCGTCTGGGCAAGCGGCAAGACCGAGGTCGAGTGCCGCGAGAACTTGAGGCTCGCTATAGAAGACTGGATAGCTTTCAGCCTGCGGTTTGATCTTCCCATGCCCGCTATCGGGGGGTATGAGATCGAAGTGCCGGAGGCGCCGGTAGAAGCTTAGAATCACGTCCCGGCTTTCGCCAGCCTCCTGAAATGAGCTGATTAGGCGGTTACACGCCCTGGGATTTAAGAGTCCTTATAAATCACAGGATGGCCCATCGAATCCATGAAAAGATAGGTATTTATCGGCTCCTTTCCAGGTATAAACTTGAATCTGAAAAGCACAGATGGTGGATGAATGAAGAATTATCGCTTCTCCGTGGTGATCGAGAAGGACAAGGACGGGTACTTCGCCTTCTGTCCCGAGCTTCAGGGCTGCTACACTCAGGGAGACGCTTACGAAGAGGCCCTGGAGAACGTGGAGGACGCGATATCACTCCACTTGAAGGATATCCTTGAAGACGGAGAAGCTTGACAGAATCCAGAACTATTGCCGTCGATCATACGATGAGCAACTGAAATGCAAGGGATAAGAAGAACTCCGGAGACGGCTTGCAAGACTGCTACAATCGCGTTGATTCCAGACTTTTATCCGATCGTCTTATCTTCTTACAGTAAGAATCCTGTTGGTCATCCCCCTGGCCAGAGAATAAGGGGCGGTGAGGAGGAATACGCCGACTATAATCGCCGGGATGACGCGGACCTGATCGAAGATGAGGTATTGAGCGATCATATCGAAGACGGTTGCTATGATGATCGTCTTGAAGAGAGACTTGAGAACTCCCGCAAGTTTGGTCCTTCGGTTACCACGGTCGATGATCAGATCAATGATGAACGGCGGTTCGCCCGCCTTTGCATCCATCGCCCCGTCGCGTATCCCCAGCAGCACCGCTACCAGTGGTTGAAATACGAATCGAAGGCTCATCGGCCCGACGAGACGCGCTATGATCCTTTCGGCTAAAGCATCCAGCAATGAGGACGTGCTTCCTCCTCCCTCCTTGCTCGTATATACGTCTTTAGCCGGCAGGGTCTGGCTCATCACCGTTAACGATGAGGAGGATAAGCGCCATCAACGCCATTTCCGCCGCTGCCTCAGGCGAGCGGATCATCTCGCCACTCCAAAAACCATGCCGTGAAGCACCCGGACGATCGATCCCAGGGCGCCCTCGACCGAGCCCTGCGGGGGACGCCGAAACGGCTGCCATCGCCGCAGCCCGTCCGGCTTGAGGCTGGAAAAAGGCTTCCAGCGGCCGGATCCGTCAGATCCACCTATCCACACCCCCGAGGGTCCCCGGTTTGACCGGAGAAGCTTTCAATGATCGCCGCCGACAAAAGCCAGATAGCCCCATGATCGACCCCGAACCCCTCCCCCACCTCCCCGGCTGCTACCTCTTCAAGGACGACGAGGGAGCCGTCATCTACGTCGGAAAGGCGCGGGACCTGAAAAAAAGGGTCGCCAGCTACTTCCAGAAGAGGGAGCTCGATCCCAAGACCTCGGCCCTCGTCTCGGCGGCGAGCGGCCTCGACTTCATCGTCACCAAAAGCGAGGTGGAGGCGCTGCTCCTCGAGAACGCCCTCATCAAAAAGCACTGGCCGAAGTACAACGTCCGGCTGAAGGACTCCTCCCGATACGCCTCGATCCACCTCACCGACGAGGAGTTTCCCCGAATCCATCTCTCCCGCCTGCGAGCGGGCGGCGGCAGCTACTTCGGCCCCTTCGTCTCCGCGAGGGAGAGGGACCTCGTCCTCTCCGCCGTCCGGAAGACCTTTGGCCTGCGGACCTGCAGGCGGCTTCCGAAGAGGGAGTGCCTCCGCTACTCCATGGGGTTTTGCTCCGGCCCCTGCATCGGGAAGATCGCGCCCGCGGAGTACAGGGCGCGGGTGGCGAGGGCCGAGGCGGTCCTGCGGGGCAGGACCCGGGAGCTGATCGGCTCCTTGAAGGAGGAGATGGCAGCCCTCTCGGAGCGGCGGGAGTTCGAGCAGGCGATGGAGCTCCGGGACGAGATCCGGGCCCTGGAGAGCCTCCAGGAGCGCCAGCAGATCGAGCGGGACAAGAGGTACGACGAGGACGTCCTGAGCTGGATCGTCGACGGCGAGACCGTCTACCTGATGCTCTTCAAGGTCTACCGGGGGACCCTGGAGGGGAAGGAGGAGCACGTCTTCCCCCGGACCGAGAGCTTCCTTGAGGAGTTCCTCGTCCAGCACTACTCCGAGGAAACGCCTCCCGAGGAGCTGATCCTGGGTGAAGCCCTCGACGACTCCATCGTCGACTTCCTCTCCTACATCAAAGGAAGACGGGTCCGGGTCACCGTCCCGAAGCAGGGGGAGAAGAGGAAGCTCCTCGATCTGGCGGAGAAGAACGTAACGGTCCGGTTCTTGGGCGACAAAAAGAAGCTCCTCGCCCTCGCCGAGGCGCTCTCCCTCCCGGGGCCTCCGAACGTCGTCGAGGTCTTCGACGTCTCCCACCTCGCCGGAAGCTTCACCGTCGGCTCGATGGTCCAGTTCCGGGGAGGCCAGCCGGACAAGAAGGGGTACCGCCGCTTCAAGGTGAGGACCGTCGACGGGATCGACGACTTCGCCTCCATCGGCGAGATCGTCAGGAGGCGCTACCTCCGGCTGAAGGTGGAGGGGGGGGAGATGCCCGACCTGATCGTCATCGACGGCGGGAAGGGGCAGCTCTTTGCCGCCTCCCAGGAGCTCCGGAGGCTTGGCCTCACCATGCCCGTCATCTCCATCGCGAAGCGGGAGGAGGAGATATACGCCCCCGGCCGCCTCCGGCCTCTTCCGATCAAAAGAGACGATAGGGCCTCCCTCTTCGTTCAGGAGATGAGGGACGAGGCCCATCGATTTGCCATCACCTATCATCGACTGCTGAAGAAGAAGGCGATCGACGCTTAGCCCCCGGAAGGAAGGCCGATCCGAACTTTTTTGGCCTGGTAGGAGCGACGTGGCTATAGAGTTGAAGCTCTGACGAGTTCGAGGCGGTGGAGTTGTTCAGGTTTGCGAGAGATCAAGAGGTGGTGAACGTCGCCGGCGTAAAGATCGGGGGGCAGCCAGGGGAGAACCCGACGGCCCTCTGCGGAACGATATTTTACCAGGGCCAGAGAATCGTGGAGGATGAAGATCGGGGTCTATTCGATGAGCTGACGGCCGAGGAGCTGATCTGCCGTCAGAGGGCCTTGTCAGAGGAGACGGGGAACCCGGCAATTCTGCACCTCTACTCGAAAACTCCAGAGGCCTTCGGCCGGTACCTCGAATTCGTCGACGGCCTCTGGTCCGGCCCGCTGATCCTCGACTCCGCCGAGGCGGGGACGCGGATCGCCATGGCGGAGCTCGTCTCGGAGATCGGCCTCGCTGACAGGTGCATATACAACAGCATCGGCATCGCCACCACCCCCGAGGAGGAGGTGGCCCTGGCCCACGGCGAGGTCGACTCCGCCATCCTCCTCGGCTATAGCCCCGCCGACTCCACCGTGGAGGGGACGATCCGGGCCCTGGCGGAGGGGGGTCCGGGGCGGAAGGAGGGGCTCGTCGACCTCGCTCGCCGCCTCGAGATCAACAACATCCTCATAGACCCCGGCGTCGTCCCCCTGGGGGACGGGGCAGGTAGGTCCCTGCGGGCCACCGTCCTCGCGAAGGCGAGGTTCGGTTTGCCCGCGGGCTCGGGAATTCACAACGCCGTCTCCTCCTGGCGGTGGCTCCGATCGAGGGAGGCGAACGCCCGGCGCGCCTGCGACGCCGCCTCCGCTGGCCTCGAGATCCTGGCCGGAGGCGACTTCGTACTTTACGGCCCCATCGAGCGGGCTGGGATCGTCTTCCCGGTGGCTGCGATGACCGACATCCTCGTCTCCGAGGCGGCGAAGGACCTGGAGGTCTGGCCCGCAGCTGGACATCCCATCGGGAGGCTGATCTGAGCTTCCACCCGATCTGAGCCTTTTTATATCTCCGGCTCCAGGAAGAGGACATGCACCTATCGCGGGAGGAGGAGCGGGCGTACCAGGGGGAGCTCGGCGAGAGCCTCAGGAAGGCGATGGAGATCCTGGTGGCCCTCGGCGAGATCTACGGCGCCGACCAACTGATCCCCATCAGGTCCGTCCAGGTCGCTGGGGTCTCCTTCAAGACGATCGGCGAGGCGGGGCTGGAGTGGATCTCAGACCTCCGGGGGAAGGTCGCGGTCCCGGCGGTCCTGAACCCCGCGGGGATGGACCTCGCCCGGTGGAGGGAGATGAAGATCGGCGAGAACTTCGCAAAAAAGCAGCTCAAGGTCGTAGAGGCCTACCGCCGCCTCGGGGTCTCGCCGGACTGCACCTGCACCCCCTACCAGATCAGGCCGGAGCTCGCCCGGAGGGACGATCACCTCGCCTGGAGCGAGTCCTCCGCCGTATCCTTCGCCAACTCCGTAATCGGGGCGAGGACGAACCGGGAGGGAGGGCCCTCGGCCCTGGCGGCGGCCCTGGTGGGCAAAACCCCAAGGTACGGCTACCACCTGGAGGAGAACCGGATCCCCACCCACAAAATCGCAGTAGATGCAGACCTCGAACCCTCCGACTACGGCATCTTGGGCTTCATCGTGGGAAGAGAGGTGGGCGAGGGAGTGCCTCGTTTTCGCTTTAGAAGAAGGCCTGAGGTCGATGAGCTGAAGGCCCTCGGCGCCGCCATGGCCGCCAGCGGTTCGGTTGCCTTGTACTACTTCGATGAAGATGCCCCCGATGCCCCGAAGGGGGCTGAGGAGATCGCTCTGACCGCAGAAGATCTCCGGGCGGTTCGCGAAGAGAACGCCCCCGACGGTGACGTAGACATCGTAGCCGTTGGATGCCCCCACTCCTCGCCAAACGAGCTGGAGGAGCTCGCCCGCCTCCTGGAGGGGAAAAGGGTGGAACGGGAGCTCTGGATCTGCACCGCCCGGAGGATCGCCGAGAGGTGCCCCCGCCTCGTCGAGAAGATCGAGAGATCGGGGGCGCGGGTCTTTTGCGACACCTGCATGGTAGTCTCCCCCGCCAGCGACCGGTACAATAAGATGATGGTCAACTCCGGAAAGGCCCTCGCCTACGTTCCGGGCCTCTGTAAGATGAGGGCCGCCTACGGCAGCGCTGCTGAATGCGTCGAAGCCGCCACCAGGAGGGGCTGAAGATGGAGATCCCCTGCCACCGGATATCAGGAGGAAAGGCCTCCGGCCCCGCCCTGGCGTCGACGGAATCGATATCCTTCCTCGGTACCGTCGACCCGGAGACGGGGATGGTCGTCGATCCCGGTCACCAGCTCTTCGGGAAGGGCGTCGGCGGCAAGGTCCTGATCTTCCCCGGTGGCAAGGGATCGACCGTCGGGTCCTACGTCATCTACCAGCTGAAGAAGAGGGGCGTCGCTCCCCTGGCGATGATAAACCTGAGGTCTGAGCCGATCGTCGCCGTCGGCGCCATCATCAGCGGGATACCCCTCGTCGACGGCCTCCCCGCTGAGATCCTCCGCTTAGAAGAGGGGGCCCTCGTGACCGTCGACGCCGATCGGGAGAGGGTGATCGTCGATGATCTTTGAGGGAATCGGAACTCTTTTATGATACTGCGGCGTCTCAGGGGCGGGTTGTTGCCATGTTCAAGATCGGATTCATCAAGCTCGGCAACGTCGCATCCTCCCTGGTCGCAGACCTGGCCCTGGACGAGATCGCCGAGCGGACCGACGTAGAGGTGAGATCCCTATCCTTCGGAGCCAAGATGACGGTGAAGGAGGCGGAGATGTCGGCGGAGCTGAAGGGCTGGAGGCCCCAGCTGGTGGTGATCGTCGGCCCCAACGCCTCCACCCCCGGCCCTACTGCAGCCCGGGCTTTGTACAGGGAGGTGCCGACGATCGTCATCTCCGATGGTCCCTCCAAGAAGGAGGCTCGAGAGGCGCTGGAGGCGGAGGGATTCGGCTACATCATCCTCCCCTTCGACCCCCTCATCGGGGCGAAGCGGGAGTTCCTCGACCCGGCGGAGATGGCCCTCTTCAACTCCGACGCCCTCAAGGTCCTCAGCATCTGTGGGTCCGTCAGGCTCGTCCAGGAGGAGCTGGACCGATCGATGGCCAGCATCGTCTCGGGCTCCCCAACGCTTCCCCACATCCTCGCCAGCCCCGAGAAGTGCACAGAACGGATGGATTTCGAGAATCCCTACGCTCGGGCCAAGGCGATCGGCGCGCTGCACATGGCCCAGACGGTGGCGGCGATCGACGCGGCGGCCTGCTTCAGGCTGAAGGAGATGGATAGGATCGCCCTCACCGCCGCCGCGGGCCATGAGGTGATGCGGGCCGCGGCGAGGCTCGCCGACGAGGCGAGGGAGCTGGAGAAGTCGACGGACTCGGTCTCTCGGAGGCCCCACGCCCGGTCCGGGGCGATCCTCGCGAAGACGGGGCTCCTCGACAAGCCCGAGCCGGTCTGAAGGCAAAAGCATCATGAAAGAGGCCCTGGCGCTCCATCCGAGCGCCAGTCGTCCCCTTTTCTTCTGAGATCCCCTCGTCGCTAAGCCGAACCCCACGATGAGGATAAATGATGGTTACGGCCCCGCGCCCCCTCACGGCGCAGGGCACGACCCCCTCCCATCGGAGGCGGTGCAGGTAAGATCCTCGGAGGCCACCTCGGCCGGCTCGTATCCGCTGTGCTGGAGGTCCCAGTTCGGAGGGCTCCAGATCTCGCGGGAGGTCGGTCCGCACTCCTCGAGGGATCCGACCTCGACGACGCATGTGGCGGTCACCGGCCCGACGACGAGGCCATCGACGGATATTGGGTCAACGATGACGACGTTGGTGTACCGGCCGAGGGCAAGAACTCGATCGCCACCGTCTCGACATGAGACCATCGACCAGCGCGGAAGGGTTATATCGCCTCCCGTCCGAATCGCCACCATGACCGACGTTCCCGAGATCCCCGTCGAGGAGATCCAGCAGCGAGTGGTGGCGATGTGGCTTGGAAGCTTTTACGGAAGCAGCGGCTACGTCGCGAAGAGGCTCGGCAAAAAGGGGCTTCGCGAATTTCAGGATATGGGAGCCCACCAGGTCGCCGACACCTTCAAGAGGCTCGAGCTATCCGAGCCGAAGGACCTCGCCATCGCCGTCGCCACCAACGACAAGAACCTCTTCGGGTCCGCCGTCTCGGTGGAGGAGGGGGACGGCTGGGCGGAGATCAGAAGGGAGAGGTGCGCCATCAAGGATGGGATCAACGCCTTCGCCCGACTGGGGGCGGGGCTCGTGGCGAAGCAGCACTGCAAGACCTGCATCGAGAGCCACTGGCGGAAGGTCTTCGCCGACCTGGGGATGAACCTGGAGGTCGAGGAGAAGGACGACGGTTGCGTGATGAAGATCTCCCGGCGCTGACCTGCGGAAAGATCATCCTGTAATTTTCCGGGCAAAGAATTTAAATTGGAGCCGGGATAACTCCCTTCAGGGAGAGTGATCTGAATATGATTTCATGCCGTATTTCGATTTTAGTCGCGACTGCCCTCGCCCTCGCAGTCGGGCAGGCTGGCGGAGACTACCTGGACCCCAGCGGCGGTCCCAGCTACTCCGAGTGGAGGTCCTACTTCTCCGACCCCATATTCTTCTCCGGGGGCGCCCCCTCGAGGGTCGACTACAGCCAGTACTACCCCTACTTCGGCTCGGAGATCTTCAGGACTCCGGCGTCTCTGGGAGGATCGTCTAAGGCGCCCTCAGTCCTGGGGAAGGTGGCGAGAGAGCTCGCCGAGGAGATGGCAAAATCGAGCCCATCGACGGGGAATGAGTCGGCCTCCGCCTTGAGCCCCAGGTACAGAAGGATGATCAACCCGGAGACTCTGAAGTCCAGCAAGAACTGGACCCGAACGATGGAGTATGCAACTAACCGATCCTCCGTGAAGGTCTTCGAGGGTGGAGAATGGACGGAGCCCCGGGACGTCCAGAAGATGTACTGACCGATCGATCGACCTGTGTATTTGCCGGCGAGAGATTATGCCTTCTCCCAGGGGCAGCCCGGCCCCGGAGCGAGAACGGCCCCTCCGAGCATGATGGATCTGGGGGGCCGGGCAGGATCTTCAGCCGGACATCTTCCAGTGCCTGTACATCACCGATAAGGCGTCGGCGCACTGCTCCGGGGTCTGGTAGACGGGTATCCCCACATTCTCCATCTTGATGACGTCGTCCATGGCGAACTCCTTTCCGGCGACGCAGACCATGATCGGCTTTCCCCGGTAGTCGATCTTCCCCAAAGGTGCAACGTAGCTTCCCAGGATCTCCGCCTGGAGGATGACGATGAAGCTTCCCACGTCCTCGCTCTCGACCCCGATCTCGATCGTCCTCTTAACCGTATCAGCGTCCATGCTGAAGGTGTAGTCGACGGGGTTAGTCCCACCGACGTACTCCGGCAGGAGGGAGAGGAGCCTCTCCTTGAGGTGAGGCTCCAGCTCGGAGAGCCTCATCCCCTCGTCGATGACGGCGTCGGCGGATATGACCCCCAGGGACCCGGCATAGGTGATGATGAAGACCCCATCTTTTTTGGGGAAGGGCTGCTTGGAGACGGCCCTCGCCAGGTTGAACATATGCTCGTAGTCCCTCGCCCTGATCACCCCCGCCTGCGAGAAGACGGCGCTGTAGACCAGGTCGTCGCCAGCCATGGAGGCGGTATGGGAAGCGACAGCCCTCTTCCCCGCCTCAGTCCTCCCGGACTTGAGGGCGATGATCGGCTTCTCCCTCGTGATCCTCTTGGCTACGTCGATGAACCTCCTTCCGCCCTTCACCGACTCCAGGTACATGCAGACGACGTCCACGTTCTCGTCCTTGCTCACCGCCTCCAGCATGTCCGTCTCGTTGATGTCTAATTTATTTCCGATCGTCGCCACGATCCCGAAGTCCATGATGTGCCGCAGCCCCCAGAGCATCCCGGCGGCGCAGACCCCGGCCTGGGATATGAGGCCGATGTTGCCCCGGGAGAGGGCGTCGACTATCCCTATCGACTGGACCATGCTGCAGTGGGTGTTTATGATCCCCGAGCAGTTCGGCCCCAGGAGCCGCACGCCGTAGCTGTCGGTGATCGCCTTCATCTCCTCCTCGATCCGCCGTCCGGAATCCCCCATCTCGGCGAAGCCGGCGGACTCGACGATGACGTACTTGACGCCGCAGTCGCAGCACTCCTTCACCACCTCCGGGGTCATCGACGCCTGGACGAGGATGACGGCGACGTCTATCGGCTTTCCGACGGCGCTGATCCGCGGGTAGGCCTTTATCCCCAGGATCGACTCGGCCCGGGGGTTGATGGGGTAGAGCTCTCCTTTGAAGTCGTGGTTTATCAGATTGCAGAAGACGTTCCAGCCGAGCTTTCCTCTCGTCCCCGAGGCTCCGATGACGGCGATGCTCTTAGGGTAGAAGAGGTCGTGGAGGTCCTGGACCTTCGGCGGGGCCGCGTCCGCCTCCTCCAGCGCCTCCCCCAATATAATCCTCGCGTCCACCACGGCGTAGCCGTCAGGGTATAGGATGACGGGGTTTAAGTCCATCTCTGCGATCGCGGGGTGTTTCACCACCAGGTCGGATATCTGCATCAAAAGGCGTTTGAGAGCCAGGATGTCCGCGGAACGACCGCGGTAGCCCTCTAGGAGGGCACGCCCCTTTATCCCCCGTATCATATCCTCGGCGTCGGCCTCGGTGATGGGGATCGAACGGAGCGAGACGTCCCGGAGGATCTCAACGAAGATCCCCCCGAGGCCGAACATCAGGATTGGGCCGAAGGTCGGGTCCCGGGCGACCCCGACGATCGCCTCCGTCCCCGGCGGGGCCATCCTCTGGACGGCGACCCCGACGATCTTCTTTTCCCCAAACGCCTCCCTGATCTCGATGAAGGCCTGCCTCACCTCCTCCGCCCCCTTCAGGTCGAGTTTGACGCCGCCGGCGTCGGACTTGTGGACGACCTCGGGAGAGACGATCTTGAGGACGACGGGGTAGCCGATCGCCTCCGCCATCCTGACCGCCTCCTCTTCAGACCGGGCGACCTGGGAACCCGTCGTCGATATGCCGAGGCCCTCGAGGACGGCCTTGCACTCGTGCTCCATCAGGTAAGCTCTATCCTCCGCTTTTGCCCTGGCAGCAACCTCCGCGAACAGATCTCCCATCTTCTACCACTCCATAAGCTGAATAACAGGGATCGGATCTTCCGATAGATTCAAAGGTGTTGCCGTCCGTGCCGTCCATCAGCACCCGCGGCGTGATCTTTCGTCGTTCCCACCCGATCTAGGCCCATCGATCCCAGCACCGTCACCCTCTCTCTCCGCTCGCGTTAAACCTTTCCGTCGAGGATTCGGATCTCAACAAGCCGATGCCGGAAGGATACAAGGCCGATCTCCTCGCCTTATTCTATCTGGAGACTTCCGTCCACCTTCGGGTCCGTGCTGGGAGCGCAGGGCGGAGGCCGCTTGCCTCTCCTGGGCGTTGACGAGGTCGAAGCTAGCCGCATCGATGGCCAAGGGGTCCTTCGAAGCGAGGATCCGCGCCTCAGGGACTGGCGGGGTGTCGCTCCAGGGAACGCAAGTCGCATTCCGGGGCGACGTCCATGACGGAGTTGATGAACCCGACCGATACAACCTTGCCGGAGACGGCTCTGAAGGCGTACTCGACCACCCGCTAGATGAAGATCAGCATCCTCTCCCAGCCCAGATTCATCGCCCCCTCAGGAGAGGCAAGGCATGCACAGCTAGCCAGCGCACCTCCTGGGGTCGAATCGGGGTCTCGATGAAGCTCTCCTCACGCCCCTGGGCTCCATATTTTGAGCAGGGACGGTGGTCACTTAGGATCAAGAATAGAGCGGGGATCAACGGTCGTTACAGGGTCTCTAAAGATCCCGACCTCTTGGAGAGCCGAGCCGATGAACCCAAGCAGAAGAGGAGGGGGAAGAACCTCTGAAGAGCTGAAGGAATATTTAATAAAAATAGATTCGATAGCGGCTCTACTTCGTGAAAGGGCCAAACCTATTTTAGCGATAGAGATCAGATATAACCACAAATCCGATGCGAGAGGTGAATTTGAATGTCGATTCTAAACCCAAGGGAATCAGAGGGCAGCTCCGGACAGACCTCAGAGAAGGACGAAAAAAGAAACCGAGTCCAAGAGGAGCGCCCCCTCAGCTTCGCCGAGGCGGCGGCCTTCCTCCGAGAGCTGGCAGACGTCCTGGAGAGGGGGAAGGGGATAGAGATGGGCATCTCTCAGCAGCAGATCAGGCTCAACCCCGACGAGCCCGTCACCCTGGAGATCAGCTACAGGGAAGACCCCAAGAAGAAAAAGATGGAGGTGGAGCTGGAGATCAAAGAGCACTTTGGCGGGGCGGCGAAGGGGGCCGGAAGGCCGAAGGTCGGACCCCTCCACTGAAGAGGGTGGGGTTTTGGGTCGGACCAGTGAAACGGTTCAGCCACCCGATCTCCAGAGCCTCCTCCCGGAGGATTGATTGTATTGGGATCTATCAAGCTCGTGGACGTAGCCCCCACCATGGCCCGGGTCCTGGGGGCGAGAACCCCTCCCATCGACGGGAGGCCGATCGACGGGGTGGAGGGATGGGGATGCGAAAGGGTCGTCCTAGCGATCGTCGATAGCCTAGGCTACGGACTATACCGATTCCTGGAGACCTTCCTCCCGAATATGAGGGGCATGGCGGAAGAGGGGCTTCTCCTCGCCGCCGAGGCTGTGGCGGCATCCACCACCCCGGCGATCGCATCGATCCTCACAGGCCTCCTCCCCGAAAACCATGGGATCGGCAGCACCCGCCAGGCCTCCGAATCGGAGATCAGAAGCCTCCTGGAGTGGGCCAGCTTTGAGGGGGTTCGATCGGCGGTGGTGATGGAGGAGGAGGGGGCCCGGACCTTCGAGGGGTTCGTAGAGGCGGCCCTGGGCGTTCCCCGAGGCCTGAGCGTCCGGGATTTCGACCGGGAGATACTTGCCCGGTCCCTCGAGGCTCTGGATGCCGACCCGAGGGTCCTCGTCTCTCACTTCATAGGGATCGATCGGGTAGCTCATCAGGGCGGAGGGATTGACGAGGTAAGAGAGGCTGCATCCGACGTCGACGACCATATTGGAGATATCGCCGCTGCGGTCCCGGAAGAGAGCATGATGATAATCTGCGGTGACCACCCCATCCATGCCGGAGAACTCCAGGGGGTCTTCGATTCGAGCTCCGTGGCTCTGATCCTGGGAAAGAGGAGAGGCGGCCGAAGCCGCCGTGCCTCCGCCCCCTTCAGGCCTCCATGATGGGCCTCATTACCCCTTCGATGGGGCTATATCCTGGGAAGGCCGCCCCTGGGGCGCGACAGATTTAAATGGGTTCTAGCCAGCCCCTTGGATATCCATGTACGAAGACTTATCCGAGATCTACCAGGCCGCTCTGGAGGACGAGCGGAAGCGCAAGTATATGAAGGAGATCGGCGACTGGCTGGTGGAGGAGTACTTCGAACCGTATCAGGCGTCTTGATATCATGGAACTTCTGGGGATATGCAGCATATGCGGCACGACAGGAAAGCTCTTCACCTGTCGGCTCTGTGGGGGGCTTGTATGTGCGCGATGCTTTGACCCGAGCTCCGGGGTCTGCCGCCGATGCAAAGGCGGCCGGAGCTTCAGGCCCGTCCTCTGAGGGCGCGACTGAGCCGTCTACTGCCCCGCGGGGGGGCGCCTCATTTCAAACTCCGATATATATTCGATGAGGACGACGGCAGGATCTTTTTGGGCATTCTCCATTCTCCTGGGGAGGAAAGAGAGTCTTCCGATTTTTGCCGGTCTTTTGGTCGTCAACTATCTCATTTTTGAATCTATCAAATACTAAACCTATTTGAAGTCTTGTGAATATGATTTAACCCAATATTTTGAATTAAATCCTTAATTAAACTGTATTTATCAAGTTTTACCTGGCTACTACATCTCCCTACACTCAGAAAAGTTTATATACCAATATAACACAAGGGATGGTTGCAGAAGCAAATTCACATCCAGCCTGATCACAAAGCAATGAAGGGGGGATCTCTGCTTTGAAGGGGGTGGAGGTTCTTCATTGGTAGGGGAAGTGAAGGGAGGCAAGATCGTGAGTTTACCTCTGTCTTTGGAGCGACTTCGGGATCGATCCCGGGGCTCCAAATTCACATTTAACTAGGTAGCTGGTAAGGGAGATAGCAATGAAGGGGGGCGGGCGAATCGGATGGAGCTTCCGAGACGGCTCTCGTCTTGATTCGCCCTTCATCACTCAAAGGTAGATATCATCAGATGAAGGGTTGAAATGAAGGGGGCGGGCGGATCAGGAGTTCTGCTCCATATGGTCCTGATTCGCCATTCACAATTCCCTCGATCTTTCTGCCAAGCTTCTCCGTCTCCATAATCTCAGAGAGGGAAGGCTCGTAAAAAGGGGTCCCCACTGAAGGATGGGTCGAATGAAGATCAAGATCGAGATCGAAGATAAGGGGATGAAGTCTACCCACGTATTTGAGGGCGCCATAGTCCGAGAGAGGATCATAGACTTCTTGGACGCAGCCGGCGTCTTCTCAGAAGCCCCAGATCATTTCCCCGAGGACGTCCTGGCGAAACCTGACAACAGCCGGACCCTCAGAGACAGGCTGGAGATCTTCGTCAGGGATGAGTTCCCCGACTCCTGGTTCTCTTCAAACGACCTCAGAGACCGGTATGAGACCATATCCGACGACATAAAGCTCAGCACCGTCTCCACATACCTTTCGAGGATGTACTACGACGGCGTCCTGGAACGTCGCGGCAACAGAAACCAGAGGCAGTACCGTCTGGTGACCGAGGAGTTCACCTCCGATGTTAAGTATCCCGGGACCATATTCAAAGAAGCCTCATGGAGGACTGAGAGCAGCCTGTAGCCCCAGCCTTACTACCTTTTTCTATAAAAGATTCGTTTATAGCAAGACCGCTGAGCCTGTCTCTCCTTGCGGTGATCCTTTCTCAATGCCTGGCCCTTGATCCCCTCAGCTGCCGCCCTCCTTCCAGGCCGCCCCCATCGCCGGGTTCATCTCCAGGTACCTCTCGACGACGTCGTCTTGGACCCTGTTTAGCGGGCAGGAGAAGTTGACACACCGGAGACAGAAATGGCGGGTGAGGACTCGGAGGAGGTGGAGGGCGGCCACCGCCGTCCCAAGGGCCGCCAACGCCATCCCCAGAAGCCCCCACTCCCACCCCTCGGCGAAGAAGAAACATGCCCCATATGCCTGTACAGCGATGGGAAAGAGGAGGAGAGAGGCGATGAAGAGGAGGAGGAAGCCTTTTTCGAGACCGCTCATCGGTTGGAGGCGAGGGGAAAATAGCTTGGGGAAGGGGTTAGGCCCGATGCAGCGGAGCCGCGGGCCCACCCTCGCATAGTGGGGGCAGTGACGACATAAGAGTGCCATCTCTCCAGGGCCGAGAAATGCCATTCCAGCCGCTGAATAAGCGAAGATAGGCCACCAGACCCCCGTCGCGACGCCCACCGCCCCCATCCCGAAGAAGGAGAGGAGGAAGAAGGGAACCTGGCTCAGGACGAAGAGCCTCCGCTCTCCCCGCAGATCCCGGCAGATAAGCTCTCGGCGGAGGGCGCAAGCTTCGCAGCTCAAACCGTCTCCGAAGGCGCAGATATGATAGAGATCTCTCCCTTCCGTCTCTGACCCTCCTCAAAGCCCGCTCAAAGGCGGGGCCATAATAGGCGCCATTCTTGTATGGCGATGCCGGTGATAAGTTCGAGCTTCCTCAGGCCTCAAGTATATGTTATGGACCGAAGCATATCCGATGGTGACGTACGTGCGCATAAGAGGTTTTAGCATGTTCTACAAGCATGAGAACGACGGATATAAACAGACCCTGGTCGGCATACGCCAAAAGACCTTAGTTTACGGAAGTGAGAGCCTCCTCACCGAGTTCAGGCTATCTGAGGGAGGGCTGCTACCCAAACACAGCCACCCTCAAGAACAGACCGGGTACTTGGTGTCAGGAAGAATATTGCTCTCCATCGGCCCAGACGAATTCGAGGCAGAACCAGGTGACAGCTGGTGCATCCCGAGCAACGTGGAACATGGTGCTCGTATCATCAAGGATTCGGTAGCTATTGAGGTATTTTCTCCGATCAGAACCGACTACCTCCCCTAAATTCAGCTCTTCAGTCCGCCACTGCCTCTGCTTCGAGGGGATAGACCCCAGCCTCATCATGGACCTCCTTTCCGCAGAGGGGGGGGTTGAAGACGCAGGCGAGCTTGAGGGGGGTCTTGGCCCTCAGGAGGTGGCGTTCGTGCTGATCCAGGACGTATATGGTTCCGGGCGTGATCTTGTAGATCTCGCCGCCGTCTCCTCGGGACTGAGGCTGAGGGCTGGTGCCGCCCCCACTTTCGCCGTCGCCTCTTTTGGCTTCTGCCCTTCGGTGATCGAACCCTTCGTCATCCCCCTCTCCATCCAGGACCTCTACCTCACCCTCCCCCTCGATGCAGTAGACCGATTCAAGGTGATTTTTGTACCAGATTTGGGTCTCGGTCCCCGGATAGATGGTGGTTATGTGAAAGGAGAAGCCCATCCCATCCTCCTTCAGAAGGAGGCGGGTGCTCTCCCAGTTCACCGCCACCACCCTCCGGTCGGTCCTCTCCGCCTCTGCCAGATTCCTCACGATCATGCCAGAACCTCCATCCATAGCTTCTCCACCCCTTCTTTTGGAGCCTTCTCGGGGACCTCCGAGAGGGCCTCGATGGCGGACTCCTCCAGTATGGCGAGGCCCCGCTCCAGCTCATCGTCGGTGATGGTTAGGGGAATGAGGCACTTGAGAACCTGATCCAGAGATCCGGAGGTCTCCATGATGAGACCCCGCTCGAAGGCGAGGGCGGATATCCGAGAGGCGAGTTCCCCGCTTCCGCAGTCGAGGGCCTGCATCATCCCCCTCCCCCGGGCCGAGAGGACGCCCCTCTCGTCGAGGTCGACGAGCCTCTCCAGCCTCTCTCGGACGATCTCACCCTTCCTCTTCACCTCCACCTCAAACGATCCGTCCCTCCAGTACTCTTCCAGGGCAGCCCTGGCGGTGACGAAGGCGAGGTTGTTCCCGCGAAAGGTGCCGTTGTGCTCTCCCGGCTCCCACTGGTCGAGATGCGGCTTCATCAGGACGACGGAGAGGGGGAGGCCGTAGCCGCTCAGGGACTTTGAGAGGGTGATGATATCTGGGAAGATCCCAGCCTCCTCGAAGCTGAAGAAGGTCCCGGTCCTTCCGCATCCCACCTGGATATCGTCGACGATCAGGAGAATTTCGTGTTTGAGGCAGACCTGCTGGAGGGATCGGAGCCACTCGTTGCTCGCTAAGTTGATCCCGCCCTCTCCCTGGATCGTCTCGACGATGACGGCTGCGGGATGGTCGAGGCCGCTGCTCCCATCGGTGAGCATCTTGTCCAGGTACTCGGTGGTATCGATCTCGTCGCCCATGTAGCCGTCGTAGGGCATGAAGGCGGTCCCCTGGGGCTGCATGCCGCAACCATCTCGGAAGTGGCTGTTTCCGGTGGCTGCGACCGACCCCAGGGTTACGCCGTGAAAGCCGTTGGTGAAGGATACGATCGTCTGGCGCCCGGTAAAATTTCGGGCGACCTTCATCGCCGCCTCGACGGCGTTCGTCCCCGTGGGGCCCGTAAACTGCATCTTGTAATTCATCTTCCGGGGTGAGAGGATCAAGGACTCGAAGGCCTCCATGAAGGCCCGTTTCGCCCCGGTGGCCATGTCCAAGCCATGGACGATCTGGTCGGCCTCGATGTAATCGAGGAGCTTCGCTTTCAAAACCGGATCGTTATGGCCGTAGTTGAGGGCTCCTGCGCCAGCGAGAAAGTCGATGTATACATTACCCTCCTCGTCCTCGAGGGTCGCACCCCTCGCCTTTGTGAAGACGACGGGAAAGTGGCGACAGTAGCTTCGAACCTTTGACTCAAGACGATTGATGGTGCTCATATCGTTCATAATCATATCACCCGTTCAAGCTGTAACGGTCCTATGCAGAAGAGATCTTCAGCTTCGTGGTTTTCTTGCCCAAAATCTTCTTCAGAGAAGCAGGAGGATACGGAACATCGAGCCTCCAGATCCCTGGCAAGAGACCGAAAGAGCCTCCGAGAGATTTCGTTGGATGGGGTTATGGTCGTCTCCATAAAACGGCAGTTCGTCAAGGCCGGCCTCCGCAGAACCTCCCGGATCAGAAGCTTCCCGAAGCCTCGACCCCTCATCCGAGGATCCACTGCCACCTGCCAGACGAAGAAGACCCCCTCCCGATCAGGAGGAAGATATCCGGAGAGGAAGCCGACGATCTCGCCATCCAGTTCGGCGACGCTGCAGGTATCGGCGAAGTGATGACAGAGGAGAAGGTAACTGTATGCAGAATTTCCGTCCAGCGGCTCGCAGGAGTTCGCGAGGGCGGATATCTTCGCACCGTCGGAGACCTCTGGCCGTCGGAGGACGGGCACCGTCTTCCCCTCCAGGCTCGGACCCTTCGATCCAACCTTCAAGGAGACGCCTTCTGGTCTGAGCTTCATTCTAAAATCTCCGGGTTCTGTGAGGCGGAGCTCCGGGAGATGCCAACGCCGAGCCCTTTCAGGATGATCCTTATCTGTTTTGTGGTGTACTCCACGCCAAATTCGCTGCGTATGAGATCTCTGACTTCTCCCGTACCCCAAGGTCCCCTTTGACGGAGAAGCACAACAAGCTTTTCTCTTTGAACTTGCGAGAGCTTCGTCGGCCTTCCGCCGCCGTGCCTAGGCATCAGACCCTTACAGCCCCCGGCGTTCCACCTCCTCTGCCAGGTATACCCTACGCTCTTGGTGACGCCCACCAGATGAGACGAGGTCGCAACGCTGAATCCCTGATAACGGTATCTTACAAAGCGCAGCCTCCTCAGGACCCTGACGCATTTCTCCAGCTCCCTTATCCTGGCGTCGAGGTCCTCGATGGCCATACATCGCCGTATGGAGACCTGTTCAGATCTGGGCATGGCTATACGGTCGAAATTAATACGTATTAAGTGTTTGGTTCTAAACAAATTATTTTGCGTTCAGTCAACCACAATTTATTTAACTCGGTCCGTCGAACGGAGAGATCGCCTGCTTTCAAAAGAAGAGCAGAGCCGCAAGCATAGCCATAGAACGGCCCTTGCGGAAAAATAGTCAAACCCTCATAGATCAGAAGGCCTTGAGCATCATGCCTCGGCCTTCTCCTCTCCTCCCATGAAGAGATGGGCGGGTTCCCGGGACGGGATAACACCGCCACCCTTCCCCTTGGCCCTACAACTGCCCATCATCCGCCCCCTGGGGCAGCGGACGGCAGATGGCAGCTTATGGGCTTCAGGATATCGAGCTGACGGCAAAATCGGTCTTCTTCCACCAGGTCCCGTCCAGGACCGTCGCTCGATACCCCATCGCCTTCAGGGCGAAGTAGAAGCCACAAGCCTCAGGGGTCCCGTAGACGATCTGGACCTTATCCTTGTCGATCCCCCGGCCCAAGAAGAGCTGATCTAGCTCCTCCGGGCTCTTGAGGGTCCGGGCCTCGGGGTCTGAGTAGATGTCGATCGGCCTGACGTACATGGAGTTTGAGATTCGGGATGAAGCGAAGTCAGAGTAGCTCGACCTAGTGTCCACGATCTGGACCTCGATGCTTCCTTTCGCCTGAGCAAGCATCGTTCCGTTCACCAGGATCCCCGACCTCAACGCAGGGGTGTAGTTGGAGGATGCTGCCTCGGGGGCGTTCTCGACCAGATCCAGCTCAGGGAAGGCTTCCACGTCCCCGTCGAGAAGGCTGAGGTCTTCGTGGCCCAGGTAATCGAGGACCCAGAAGAGGTAGGCTGAGTCGTCACCGCGACCGTAGACGACGACCGGGTCGGTCTCGTTCACCCCCAGACGGCGGAGCTCTTCGACCGCCAGATTCGGGTCCAAGACCTCTCCCTCCCTAACCAACCTCCAGTAGAGGTTCCTTGCTCCAGGAAGATGTCCCTTCTCGTAATCCTCGGGGGACCGGGCGTCCAGGAGGACTTTCCCATCAAGATCGGCCCCCGGACGGATCAGGATCTCATCATTGGGATACCCTCCCCCCCCTTCCTGGGCCTCTGAAGAGCTGTTTTGGGCCTGAGCCGCCTGATTGAGCACCGCCGTCGATGGCGACGGGTCCGTCACCGCGTTGGTCTTGTGGTATTTGGCCCACCAGGCATCCAGATTTGACCAGTCAGGACAGTCCGGACAGTTCATGTTCCCCCCAGCAGAGGCGCTGCCGACGAGGAGAACTCCCAAGATGAGAAATGAGATCGCCGATCTATGAGGACGACATGATCTCCAGGGCCAAAGAAGTCCCGATCGCGGGCCTCCTCCCGACCGCTTTGGATTGGATCTTGAACTCTCGATGATGATCACTCCCCGATCCACAGCTAAAGACGGTGATCGTATTTTAGCCTGGCGAGCCGGGGAGTGGGAAGATATAAATACCAAAAAATTATGCACATCAAAGGTCAATAAAGTACTTTAATGTACTTATAAATACATCAAAATTGGGAGAGATGTCATTGATAGGAAAATCTGTCAGGATGGAGAGGATCTTCAACAGGGAGACGGATAGGACGGTGATCATCCCCATGGACCACGGCGTCACCGTCGGGCCGGTCCAGGGGATAAAGAACGTGAGGGAGGCGGCAGACCTCGTCGCTGCCGGTGGAGCCGACGCCGCCGTCGTCCACAAGGGGGCGGCCACCTTTGGCCATCGGGGCTACGGCAGGGATTTGGGGCTGATCCTCCACCTCTCGGCCTCCACCAACCTCGGCCCAGACCCCAACAACAAGGTCCTGGTGGCGACGGTGGAGGAGGCGCTGAAGATCGGAGCCGACGGCGTCAGCATTCAGGTGAACGTGGGGGCCGAGGACGAGGCGAGGATGCTCGCCACCCTGGGCGAGACCTCCAGGCGGTGCCAGGAGTGGGGTATGCCGCTCCTCGCCATGATGTACCCCCGGGGAAAGAAGATCGAGGACGAGCACCGGGCCGAGTACATCGCCCACGCCGCCAGGGTGGGGGCGGAGCTGGGGGCGGACGTCGTCAAGACGAGCTACTCCGGCGACCCCGACTCCTTCCGGGAGGTGGTGGAGGGCTGTCCCGTCCCCGTGGTCGTCGCCGGAGGGCCCCGGACGGAGACGGAGGTGAAGTTTCTGGAGATGGTCGCCGAGGCGATCGGCGCCGGCGCCCGGGGCGTCGCCATCGGGAGGAACGTCTTCCAGCACAGGGACCCGACCCTTATCACCAGGCAGATCTGCTCCATAGTCCACGGGGGAATGACAGCGGAGGAAGCCCTGGAGATGGAGGGCGAGGGGGTTTGAGGGGTCCCCCCTGCCCTCATCCGTCCTCATAATCATCCTCCACCTCCCAGATGACCATACCTCTCCCGACCTTCAATATCCGCCGTCATCATCCTTCTGCCTCATCCAATTCCGTCGCCCACGATCATCCATCTCCCCTAAGACGCCGGACTCCCACCGTCTCCAGGGCCGAATCTTGGCGGGGACTTCCTTATATCACGGAAGCTATGAAGAAGAAGGTTGAAGGACCCAGGGTGGAGATCCTGGCGATAGGTCATAACGTGGGTGATGCGGATGAAATTAGACGGCCGAAAGGACGGTCTTCGGAGATATGAGATGACCGAATTCACTCTTATGATGGGGGCGGCGGTTCTTGTTCTCCTCCTCTTGCCTCTCGCCCTGGCAGAGGAGGACTTCTACGGGTCCGAGGGGGGACCCCGGATCTTTGTCACCTCCGTCAACTCGACCCTCGAAACGGGAAAGACGGGGTCGATCTTCGTGAAGATAGAGAACCAGGGGGAGGTCACGGGCCTCGTGGAGAAGAAAGCCCCCCAAACCGAGGACGATAAGATGCTCGCCCTTCTGGAGGGGGAGATGGAGATGGAAGGGTCGGAGGCCATCGGTATCCGGGGGAGGCTCTCTTCGAGGGACGATCGGGTGGAGGTCCTATCGCGCCCCCAGCTGGCGGGCTCCCTCGCCGGGGGCGAGGTCCTAGATAGGCCGATGGAGTTCTCGGTCCGGGCCGACAGCACCGCCAGCGCCGGGGTCTACCCTATGGTACTGGAGATATCTTACGAGAGGCTGGAGGACGTCCTGGTCCGGGGAAACCCCCTTTATCCTGAGATTCATTTTCAGAGGAGCAATACGACGGAGACGATATCCATCGAGGTCCCAGTGATGGCGGGGCCGATCCTCGAGTTGGAGGTGGTGAAGGGCTCCATATCCCCAGGCCGCTCCACCGCCCTGGAGCTGGTGGTGGCCAATCGAGGTGACCTTCCTGCTCGGGATCTCCGGGCGAGGCTCCTCGTCCATCCGCCCTTCAACTCCACCGGCGAGGAGATAGAGCTGGGTGATGTCGAGCCGGGTAAGAGGTCAGGGGCCGAGTATCCCCTGGAGGTGGATAGACTGGCCGATCCGGGGGAACGGGCCCTCGTCTGGCAGGTCCGATACCGGGCCGGAGAGGGAGAGGAGAGGTCGGAGGAGCTGGCGGCCCTGGTGGACGTGAAGGCCCCGACTGGACTTAGGGCCCTCCTCGTCGTCCCAATCGTCGCCATCCTCATAACCCTGATCTACCTCGGCGGGGTGAGGAGGGGGCTCCGCCTCCCCCGGCTCCGGAGGAAGAAGCGGTGGTGACCCTCTCGGGGCCGCCGCCGATCCCCTCGGCTACCGCTCCCTTCTACCGCCACCCTCAGATCCAGCCGAACGCCCCTAGGCCGTTGGGCCACGTATTTCGAGATAGGTCCACGAAATGATCACTGGCCATCTGGCCGTCTACCTCGCCAGGAGGTCGTTGAACTGCTCCTGGGCCCGATCCAGGATCACCACCTCCCCCGGTATGACCCCATCCCTCATCAGGACCCGGCCGCCGACGATCGTCGTATCCACGCCGCCCTGGGCGCTGTAGACGAGGTGGGAGACGATGTTGTCGTCGGCGAGGGGACAGAACCAGGGCTTTTTGAGGTCGATGAGGGATAGGTCGGCGATGGCGCCAGCCCGGAGGCCCATATCGAGGCGGAAGGCGATGTAGGCGTTCTCCGTCGCCATCCTCCAGACCTCGCCAGCGGCGAAGAGGTCGGGGCGGGAATGGGCGCACTTCTGGGCTATCGCCGTCGTCTTCATCTCTTGGAATAAGTTGAGGCTGTTGTTCGAGGAGGCGCCGTCGGTCCCAAGGCATATCCTCGCCCCCGCCTCCTGGAGCCGGTCGAGGGGGGCGATCCCGGAGGCGAGCTTGTGGTTGCTGATGGAGCAGTGGGCGACGGAGACTCCCCGCTCTGCGATGATCGAGACGTCCTTTGGCGAGAGCCAGGTGCAGTGGGCCGCCACCACCCGGTCGCTGAGAAAGCCGATGGAGTCGAGGTACTCGACGGGGCTTTTGCCGCTGCTCTTTTCGAAGCTCTCCACCTCCGACCTCGTCTCCGAGAGGTGGATGTGGAGGAGGAGGTCGTGCTCTTCGGCGATCTCTTTTGTTTTTAGGAGGGTCTCCTCCGAGCAGGTGTATACGGCGTGGGGGCCGACGGCAGGAACGATCAGGTCGTCGTTCTTCCAGCGTCTTACGAAGGGCTCGACCCCCTCGATCTGGTCCGGCCTCATGTCGAAGACGACCTCCGCGAGGAAGGCCCGAAGCCCCATCTCCTTCGTCGCCTCCGCCGTCTCGTCCATGAAGTAGTACATGTCGTTGTAGCAGGTGATCCCCGATCTAATCATCTCGAGGCAGCCGAGCTTTGTCCCCCAGCGGACGTCCTCGGCGGTCAGCTTCGCCTCCAGGGGCCAGATCTTCTCCGAGAGCCAGGGCATCAGCTCCATGTCGTCGGCGTACCCCCGAAAGAGGGTCATGGCGAGGTGGGTATGGGCGTTTACCAGGCCCGGTATGGCGAGCTTTCCTCTGCCATCGATCACCTCGCCGTCGCCCGACTCGTCTTTGATCCCCGGGCCGATCCCGGCGATCCGGCCGCCGTCGATGGCGATGTTCACGTCCCGGCAAAGCCTTCCCCCCTCCACGATCGAGGCGTCTTTGATCAGCATGGTTTCCCCATCTACCGCCATCGGCGTTAAAACCTTTGCGAGGGGCCAGATCGCCAGCCTTAAAAAGTCCCGGCTCCAAGAAGAAGGCGCGGGCTGAGGTAGCCAAGCGGCCCACGGCGCCGGTCTTGAACTCGGACCATCGGCGAAAGCGAAACTCCGACGGGGGAACCGGTGGCGCTCACGCGCCTCGTGAGTTCAAATCTCACCCTCAGCGCCAAATTTTTCCATCTGTGAAAAAACAGTGTTGGAATAAAATTCCGATTTAGCGGTTATTCTTAATTTAAAGGATTCTCATCGTATTTCCCATGTAAAACCCTATTAAATCGAGATCAGGGGCTGCTATCCTCCAGCTCCTGGTT
>LUYE01000051.1 GCA_001602645.1 Methanosarcinales archaeon Methan_01 | reverse complement strand
AGTATTTTACATTGTTTTAAGTTAAATGAAGTTAAATGCTATCAAATATTTAACTCTTTAATTCTAATAATATGCCTAAGTTCGATATTACATTATAAAAACATAACAGATATGCAAAAAATGTGGCTTTTATCACTTTCAGCAATTAATCCGATTGTGTTTTATGTAAGGTGGCAACATCCGGAAGTATTTTGTTATTCATTATTAATATTATCCGTAGCATCTATTTTAAATAATAATTTTCGTATCGCTATATTAGCTTCTTCGATTGCATCGATGCAAAGTTCACCTATTTTAATATTTATAACATGGATTATATTCTATGGATTCTATTCATATAAAAAGAGTTATAATATGCTATATAATCTTACTATCGTCTCCACAATATCCACAATACCATTAATTTTTTATTATGTATATTTTAAATCTTTGAGCTTATTTACTAATACGGGGTTTGCTGACGTCGATTTTATCACACTTAGTAAAATTTTTAGCTTATTTATAGACTTGAATTTTGGAATACTAATATATTCAAGTATATTATTTGTAATATCTCTAATAATGATACTAATTAGTATTGCGAAACGAGATTTATTTACTGCGTCGCTATTAATTATCTTATTCGTAATGGCTACTCTTTATAGTACACAATATAATTGGAATTCAGGGATGATGTACATAAACAGATATTCAACATTATTGTGCCCAATTTTAGTATTAGTAATCGGATACAATATTCCAAAATATAAATTGCTAAATTCAAAAAAAATTTTTATTTTATTGAGTATCATATCTATGCTTATCATCTTACCACAATTATATGAGTATGACTTATATAATGACAAAAAATTTAATGACATATCTACGTATGTAATAGTTAATACGCCATCACTTTATAATCCTCCGCCAGATATATTTGCAACAAGGGCCACTGGACAGGAGATGCTTTTAGAATCTCCAATGCCAGCACAGTTTCTCGAATATTATTATAATCCTACAACCAATGAAGAAAAAGATTTTCATGGATATCTCCCCATAATCTATAGATATAATGGGGTTACAAGAAAAATATTAGTTGATAATAATAGTTTTGATTATATGAGACAGTTTTCCAATCTCTCCGATGAACTAAAATTATCTGATGATATGGCGATTGATGGAATGAGTTATGTAAATTATAGGAACATGATACCAACAATTATAGATGAATCAAAAATAGAAATTTACACAAATAAATCATTATTATATTTTAATGCTAGAACACTAAATCTATCTATTGTGTCGATTATAGATGCCCATGGAAATAAAATTGAATATTGGGATGGCACACCAACCCTTTGGATATCTAATAGGGCAATTCTAGCTTTTTATTCTGAAGTAGATAATGAAGCTGTATTGAACTTTAGGATTGCCAGCTTCAATGGTCCAAGAACCTTGCAGATATACGATTCACAAGAAATATTATTATATGAAACAACCATATCCGATTCATTTGTGAACATTAACAAATCAATTCCTATTAATAAAGGATTCAATAGAATCAAATTCAATATACCTGAAGGTTGCCAAAGACCCAGCGATGTAACCAAACTCAGAAATCCGGACTACAGATGTCTAAGCTGTGTCATCCAGGATAGTAATATATCGAATAATATTTTGACATTAGACCAAGAATCACTATTAATTTATCTTGGTGATCACTGGTATACTTTAGAGAAATGGGACGGAATTACCACATACTGGTTGGAAAACAACGGCACAATACTAATCGAATCAAATGAAAGCGGTTTAGCAGATATGAGCTTTCAAGCGCTAGCCTTCCATCACCCCCGGACACTAATCATATACGTAAACGATATTATGCAAACACAAACTGATATTGACAACGGGGGTTTTACTATGGTAAGTGTGCCGGCAATAAGCTTGAATAAAGGCTTTAACCGCGCACGGTTTTATATAACTGATGGATGTGAGAGACCGTGCGATATCTCTGAACTTAATTATGGAGATTCGAGATGTCTAAGCATAGCAGTTCAGGATATTAAAATCAATAAACGGAAAGCAATTATCGAGGATTTCTATTAACCGTGGATCAGCGATCCTACAAAGCTCCACGCCAACATTTTTGATTTTCCAACTTCTCACGATTATAGAGCCAGCTTTCCGCATCAACCCTCCAATCCGTAGTATTTTTCACAATCCTGCCCCAACAATCGAACCCACATTCCGCACCTTGAGCTCTGAAATTGGCATTTTTGCTGCTATCGATTTGTAACATCGAATTCAATTATTTTAATGTAATATGACATTTTAATTTGTTTCAGTTGACATTATGTTGAGCATCACATTTGACGTGACGTGATGAGATACTCGTTCACGAGGTAGTTGGCAGTAAGCAGATAAATTATTAATGTATATTGTCAACGGCGGTGTAAATCTGTCCAATTATGGCGGAATAAAACTGTCCACCTGCTAATCCCTGAGCTGAAACTCAGGGGTTGTGCTGATGCTGGACATGGAGGAGTTCTTCGTGTTGCGAGATTTATTCAACCAGGGTTGGACCATAAGCGGGATCGCAAGAGAAACAGGCCATAGCCGGGTGACGGTTCGCAAGTACATACATTCTCAAGTTCCTCCTACACCCGAGAAGAGATCAAGAAGGCCGAGCAAACTGGACGACTACAAGGAGTACATAGACCAACGTCTCCAAGAATACTCCCTTACAGCAGCTCGAATTTACCGTGAGATCCAAGAACAAGGATTCGAGGGCAAATATACGATCGTAAAGGACTATGTGAGAGAGACGAGACCAAAGGTTGGTGTTCCTGCAGTATATCGCTACGAGACGAAGCCCGGAGTCCAGGCCCAGGTTGACTGGGCAGAATGCGGTTATGTCGAGATCGACGGTACTCAGAGAAAGCTATACTGTTTCACCATGGTCCTCGGCTATTCCCGCATGAGATATGCCGAGTTCACCCTCCGAGTCGACGTTCACACCCTTATCCGGTGCCATCTCAATGCGTTCCAGTATTTCGGAGGTTATCCCCAGGAAATCCTCTACGACAACATGAAGCAGATCGTCCTGAAACGAGGACTCAAATCCTCGGATTCGGACTGGAATTCGAAGTTCGAAGACTTCTTCACACATTACGGATTTGTACCCCGCCTTTGCCGTCCTTACCGACCTCAGACGAAAGGAAAGATCGAGAACACGGTGGGATTCGTGAAGAGGGATTTCTTCATGGGAGGCAAGTTCAGATCATTCTCTGATATCAATTCCCAGCTCCAAGCTTGGCTATCCAGGGTGAACTCGACGGTCCATGGAACAACCTATGAGATACCACAAGATCGTTTCAAAGAGGAGTCGCTTCACCTCCAGAATATCGATCAAGCTCCTCCTTACTACAACGTCAGGGAGGAGACGAGAAAGATATCGAGAGACGCATACATCTCATATCTCGGCAACCGCTACTCAGTGCCGTATCGGTTTGCGGGAAGGACTTCCATTCTCCGGATATCCGACACTTCCGTCACCGTCTTCTTCGGTTCAGAGGAGGTCTGCACCCACGAGATCCTCCCAGGTCGAGGTCGAGTGTCGCGAAACAAAGACCACTTCAAAGGACTTCTATCCGAGATCTTGAAGCAGAACTCAGCGCATCCGATCAAGGGATCTAACATTCTCAAGTTCGAAGATCCCAATGTGGAGCATAGATCCCTCGCGGTTTACGATGCTTTCGTTGAGGGTGATCAGCGATGAGCCATATCGAGTATGAAAGGCTGCATCATAACCTCAGACGGCTGAAGCTGATGACCTTTGAGTCGATCCTCGACAATTATCTCGAAGCTGCGGCGAATGACGGTAAATCCATGATAGATATTCTGGATCACCTCGTAGCTCAAGAAGTCAAGAGCAAGGAGTCACGGTCGCTGGCATACAGAATGAGGATAGCTGGTTTTCCTGTAGAGAAGAGGCTCGACAAGTTCGATTTCGAGTTTCAGCCTTCCATTGACAGGGCTGTCATCAACGAGATAGCTTCCCTCAAGTTCGTCCACAACGCCGAGAACGTAGTATTCCTCGGACCTCCCGGCGTGGGCAAGACTCATCTATCCGTCGGACTCGGAATTGCAGCAGCAGAGGCTGGGTTCAGAGTACATTTTGCCAACGCTTCGACCCTGGTTGAGGATCTTTCCAAGGCGGACGGGGAGAGGAAGCTCGAAGAGAAGATCCGTGGTTTGGCCAAATTTCAACTTCTGATAGTCGATGAAATGGGATACCTACCCTTCGACGATCATGGTGCTCACTGCTTCTTCCAGCTTATATCCAGAAGATATGAGAGAGCTTCGACGATATTCACCTCAAACAAGTCGTACGGCGAATGGGGTGACATATTCAGGGATCATGTAATCGCGGCGGCTATCCTCGATAGGATTCTCCACCACTGTACTACAGTCAACATCAAGGGGGATAGCTACAGGCTGAAGGAACGAAAACGACAGGGACTGATCCCCAAGAACTTTTCTAGAGAAGTGTGAAAAGTGATTGGTTCGAGCAGAAGCCTTATCTGTAGATGGACAGTTTTATTCCGCCATAACTGGACAATTTTAGACCGGCGTTGACAATATGAATAACCAGGTTTATAATCATATTAGTGGAATCGCTATCTAGCAAAATACTTGATTTAGGAAGTTAAGGCGCGGAATGTGGGATCGAATAATCCTAACAAGATTATCATTAAGGTTCGCTATCATTAGGTTCATTTCACCATT
>LUYE01000050.1 GCA_001602645.1 Methanosarcinales archaeon Methan_01 | reverse complement strand
ACCTACTAGCCTACGACGGGTACGGGTTGTGAGAGCAAGAGCCCGGAGATGGATTCTGAGACACGAATCCAGGCCCTACGGGGTGCAGCAGGCGCGAAAACTTTACAATGCGGGAAACCGTGATAAGGGAATCTCGAGTGCCAGCATATAATGTTGGCTGTCCAGATGCCTAAAAAGCATCTGTTAGCAAGGGCCGGGCAAGACCGGTGCCAGCCGCCGCGGTAACACCGGCGGCCCGAGTGGTAACCGCTTTTATTGGGTCTAAAGGGTCTGTAGCCGGCCAAGTAAGTCCCTTGGGAAATCTGGCAGCTTAACTGTCAGGCTGCTAGGGGATACTGCTAGGCTTGGGACCGGGAGAGGTGAGAGGTACCTTGGGGGTAGGGGTGAAATCTTGTGATCCTCGGGGGACCACCAGTGGCGAAGGCGTCTCACCAGAACGGGTCCGACGGTAAGGGACGAAAGCTAGGGGCACGAACCGGATTAGATACCCGGGTAGTCCTAGCCGTAAACGATGCTCGCTAGGTGTCAGTCACGGTGCGACCGTGATTGGTGCCGTAGGGAAGCCGTGAAGCGAGCCACCTGGGAAGTATGGCCGCAAGGCTGAAACTTAAAGGAATTGGCGGGGGAGCACTACAACGGGTGGAGCCTGCGGTTTAATTGGATTCAACGCCGGAAATCTCACCGGGGGCGACAGCGATATGAAGGTCAGGCTGAAGACCTTACCCGATTAGCTGAGAGGTGGTGCATGGCCGTCGTCAGTTCGTACTGTGAAGCATCCTGTTAAGTCAGGCAACGAGCGAGACCCACGTCCACAGTTGCCAGCATACCCTCCGGGGTGATGGGTACACTGTGGAGACCGCCGCTGCTAAAGCGGAGGAAGGAATGGGCAACGGTAGGTCAGTATGCCCCGAATCTCCCGGGCTACACGCGGGCTACAATGGTTGGTACAATGGGCATCTACCCCGAAAGGGGAAGGAAATCTCTTAAAGCCAATCGTAGTTCGGATTGAGGGCTGCAACTCGCCCTCATGAAGCTGGAATCCGTAGTAATCGCGTTTCAACAGAACGCGGTGAATACGTCCCTGCTCCTTGCACACACCGCCCGTCAAACCACCCGAGTAGGGTCCGGATGAGGGTGTATTATATTGATACATTCGAATCTGGGCTTTGCAAGGGGGGTTAAGTCGTAACAAGGTAGCCGTAGGGGAATCTGCGGCTGGATCACCTCCTAACGACGATGCACAAACGTGCATAAGTGTGCTTCAGTGTCGGTCGGAGCCGAATAGTCGCCAGAGCGGAAAAACTATAACGTTCAATTGCTGGGTGAGACAAACCCGGTAATGGGTGGGCCTCCAAGGGCGTTTCTGGGCTCGTAGCTCAGCTGGAAGAGCGCCGCCTTTGCGAGGCGGAGGCCCTGGGTTCGAATCCCAGCGAGTCCATGTACTAGATGCACCAAGTGATGATATGTCGCTTGGGAAGGGCAGACGGCGCCGATGTATACGGCGGCGGGTGATGCCACGTATAAGCTTTGCAATCCAGACGCTTACTGAGTTCAGTGGGACATACGCTGTGTATGCCAACCAGTGGATGGCTTGGCTCAAGCGCTGATGAAGGACGTGCCAAGCTGCGATAAGCCTCGGCGAGGTGCATGGAACCGTCGAACCGAGGATATCCTAATGGGAACTCCCAGCCTTAGGGCTGATCCTTGAGGATCGGGAACGCCCCGGATTGAAACATCTTAGTAGGGGCAGGAAGAGAAATCAAATCGAGATGCCGTCAGTAACGGCGAGTGAACGCGGCAGAGCCCAAACCGAATCCCTTCGGGGAGATGTGGTGTTATAAGCCTGGCTCATTACAGTTCTGTTTGTGAAGTTGAAGTTGCCTGGAACGGCACGCCGAAGAGTGTGATAGCCACGTAGATATAAGCGGACAGGGCTGGAGCCTCGTCTTGAGTACCGTGGGTCGGATATCTCGCGGAAATTTGGGAGACACCAACTTCCAAGGCTAAATACGTCTTGAGACCGATAGCGCAGTAGTAGGGTGACCGAAAGCTGAAAAGTACCCCAAAGAGGGCGGTGCAAAGTGCCTGAAATTGGTTGGTGATGGAGCGATGTGGCGTCAAAGGATACTCAGCACGAAGGAAAACGTCGTGAGGCGTCGGTACGAGTGCTGAATGCCAGCGTCACATCTTACGTTTTGAAGAACGGGCCAGGGAGTGCATTCAAGTGGCGAGGCTAATCCGTTCAACGGAGAAGCCGGAGCGAAAGCGACAAGCGCGCATCTTCGGAAAGGCGCGACGTATACAAGTGCGTGGAGTCACTAGGATGCTACCCGAAGCCGGGCGATCTAGGCGTGGGCAGGTTGAAGCGTGGCGAAAGCTGCGTGGAGGACCGTTAGCGGTGTTGATATGCAAATCACTCGCGTGACCTGTGTCTAGGGGTGAAAGTCCAATCGAGCCCGGGAATAGCTGGTTCCTTCCGAAACATGTCGCAGCATGACCTGACTGGAGGTCGTCGGCGGAGTAGAGCACTGATTGGAGAATCCGGGCGGGAAACCACTCGATCTCTTGTCAAACTCCAAAACCGTCGTCACTGTAGAAGGTCAGAGTCCGGACTGGGGGGTAAGCTTCCAGTCCGTAAGGGAAACAACCCAGACCGTGGTTAAGGCCCCCAAATGTCGGCTAAGTGTTAACACTAAAGGGAGTCCTAGGCCCCAGACAACTGGAAGGTTAGCTTAGAAGCAGCTATCCTTTAAAGAGTGCGTAACAGCTCACCAGTCGAGGTTTAGGGCCCCGAAAATGGACGGGGCTAAGCCGACTGCCGATACCACGGAGCACCGAAAGGTGATCTCGTAGGGAGGCGTTGTGCGTGGGCAGAAGCACCTTCGTGAGGAGGTGTGGACCACGTGGAAACGAAAATCCTGGCAGTAGTAGCAGCAAAGTCGGGTGAAAATCCCGATCGCCGAATGGGCTAGGTTTCCTCGGCAATGTTCGTCAGCCGAGGGTTAGTCGGTCCTAAGATATGCCGCAACTCGAGCATGTCAAAAGGGAAACAGGTTAATATTCCTGTACCATTCAACAACAAAACTGACGCTTCTGGGCGGGCCGGGCACCTTTTGCCAGGGTGCTCAAGCGCCGAAACCTGCGGAGAGCCGTAATGGCGAGAAGCGGGTGAATGCGTGATGACGCAAGTCGGCTTATCCCAGGGGCCCGTGAAAAGGGAGTTGAATGGCCGTACCGAGAACCAACACAGGTGTCCCAAGCTGAGAAGGCTAAGGCGTGTCAGGTTAATCTAGCTAAGGGAATTCGGCAAATTAGCCTCGTAACTTCGGGAGAAGAGGTGCCTGCTTTGAAGAAAGCAGGTCGCAGTGACTAGGGAGCTCTAACTGTCTAATAACAACATAGGAGATTGCAAACCCGAAAGGGCTAGTACAATCTCTGAGTCCTGCCCAGTGCAGGTACCTGAAGACCCGGTTCAACGGGAAGAAGGGCCTGTCAACGGCGGGGGTAACTATGACCCTCTTAAGGTAGCGTAGTACCTTGCCGCTTAATTGGCGGCTTGCATGAATGGAACAATGAGAGCTCTACTGTCCCTAGCTAGAACCTGGTGAAACTTTCCTCCTAGTGCAGAGACTAGGGACCCCTAATGGGAAGTGAAGACCCCGTGGAGCTTTACTGCAGCCTGTTGTTGGGTTGTGGTTTCGGATGTAGAGGATAGGTAGGAGGCGTAGAAGCCCGGGCGCCAGCTCGGGTGGAGCCGACCTTGGAATACTACCCTTCTGTGGCTACGACCCTAACTCCGAGAGGAGGACACCAATAGGTGGGCAGTTTGGGTGGGGCGCCACGCCCTAGAAAAGATATCTAGGGCGCCCTAAGGTTGACTCAATTGGGTCGGAAACCCAATGAAGAGTGCAAAAGCATAAGTCAGCCTGACGTCATCTCGCAAAGCAAGAGACGACGAGACGAAAGTCGGGTTTAGCGAACCTCTATACCTCCTTGGTGGGGGTTTTAGATGACAGAAAAGCTACCCCGGGGATAACAGAGTCGTCACCGGCAAGAGCACACATCGACCCGGTGGCTTGCTACCTCGATGTCGGTTCTTTCCATCCTGGCCGTGCAGCAGCGGCCAAGGGTGAGGTTGTTCGCCTATTAAAGGAGATCGTGAGCTGGGTTTAGACCGTCGTGAGACAGGTCGGTTACTATCTATTAGGGGTGTTTTGTGGTCTGAGGGTAAGCTGGTTTTAGTACGAGAGGAACAAGCCAGCGGCGCCACTGGTCGATCGGTTGTCTGGCAAGGCACTGCCGAGCAGCTACGCGCTAACGGATAAGGGCTGAAAGCATCTAAGCCCGAAGCTGTGCCTGAAAAGAGACCACTCTGAGGACCCTCGTAAAAGACGAGTTTGATAGAGTCGGGGTGTACGCACCGAGGCAACGAGGTGTTCAGCCCGCGACTACTAAAAGTCCGCTCAGCAGTCCCGCTGGGCTCGGGCGAAATCTGGATTTGCAAAGCGAAATGAGCTCATTGCCAAGGTGGCGGAGTGGTTACGCAATTGCCTGCAGTATTGGAGGAGACTCCATGCAGTCAGCAATTCTACTCCGGTTCGAATCCGGACCTTGGCTTCGAGTGTGGCGGCCATAGCGGCGGGGCAACTCCTGAACCCATTCCGAACTCAGAAGATAAGCCCGCGTGCGTTCCATACTGTACTTAGGTGCGCGAGCCCTCGGGAACTATGGATCGCTGCCACATTCACCTGATTTCTTAATCTTTTCTCTGGATTGGCGGCGGAGTTATTAGCGGATGCTATGAACTATTATCTGGTAGGCTAGGTACATGATACGTTTTTATATGAGGAGGTCAACTGTCAATTCGCAGAACTTCCAGACTTCACTTCGAAGAAAGGCATGGTGCAGTCAACCTCATCGGATAAGGCTTTGACAGCTAGGGATGTAGAAGGGGTCTATGCTCGGATCGCATGGCAGGATATCTTCTGGAAAATTGGATTACATTGATGCCCTCAGGGGAACTGCAGCTCTCTTCATCGTCGTCTATCACCTCTCCTTATTGAAGATTCCCGATCTGCTGTTAGATCCAATTATGTTTACACAGCATAGTGTCATTCTTTTCTTTATCATCAGCTCCTTCACCCTCTATTTGTCCATGGATAACAGGCAGGACGAGGAGGGACGTTTCCTCATGTTTTATCTCCGGAGATTTTTCAGGATAGCTCCTTTATTTTATTCGATGATTATATTTTATATATTTGCCAACTATTTAATCTATGATCACCTTCCATCCGTAATGGAATTGTTCTCGAATATTTTCTTCTTATTCAATTTTTCCGCTTCATATTTTGAGAGCATCGTCTGGACGGGGTGGAGCATCGGGGTGGAGATGATATTTTACCTCCTGATGCCGCTGATTTTTTTAGTCGTCAACACGATCCGAAGGTCGGTGATCTTCATAGCGTTCACCATTGGATTCCGGGATTTATTTAAGATGATTTTCCCTGAGGTCCTTGTTGATAAGTATTCTCATGAGAGCTTTATAACCAATTTTCCGGTGTTCGCCATAGGCATCAGCTGCTATCTTGTATATAAATATTATATCCCACGGGTGAACGGTTCCTACAGGTCCGCAGTCTCAATGTTGCTTTTCCTTCCTTCTGCCATTTTGTTTTGCTTAATGGCAACCAACCGGCTTCCGTTCCTGATTCCAAGTCGTCCAATCCCGTGGAACTGCTGGTATGCCTTGGCCTTCGGTCTTCTTCTACTATCGCTATCGCTCTATCAAAATAAGCTGCTTGTGAATAGAGTGACCCGCTTCTATGGGAATATCAGCTACAGCGTTTACCTGGTACATCCTGTCCTCGTATACTCGCTGGGTCCAGCTTATCGTTTCGTATATGACCACGCCAACATCCCCGACGCTCTAAATTTCTGCTTATGCCTTCTCTTGACCCTCGCCGTAGTAACCCCCATCGCCTTTTTGACGTATCATTTAATCGAAACTCCTGGCATAAGATACGGAAAACGGCTGATAGCAAGGCTCTAGCGCAGGTCAGATCCAATTCCGGATACTTACTCGATCTCGTCGAGAAGGTAGTCCCCTTTCCGCTCCCCCAGCAGCACCTCGAACTCCGGCGGCGTCAGAACCGGGATCTGATACTTGGCCTGATCGTCGAGGGCGATCCTCGGACAGGCGGTGCATACAGCGGCGTCCACCCCCAGGTTGACGAGAGCATCGGGCTCCGCTCTATCCAGATAGACGAGAAGCATCTTTTTCCCGTGCTCTCTTCCCAAATTCACCATCTCTCTTGCGAGATCCATCCTCTGCTGCCCCGGCTTCTTGGAGACGAGAACCGCGATCTGGCTGGCATCACCAGCTCTCGCTATCGCTCCGTAGCGACGCTTCAGCATCGGCAGAGCGTCCACGACCGAGACGTCGCCGGTCACCGGGTCGGCAGCCACCACCCTCTTTTTCGTGGCGAGAGCCACGCCGAGGGGATGAAACTGGCCGGTCCCCACGAAGAGGTACTCCTCGACATACATATTTCGGGCGGCCTCAAAGTTGCATCCCAGAACCTGCCCGGGATAGCGAGCTCTCTCTCCTCCTGATCGGACTACTGCCTCTACCCCCTTCTTCTCCAGGACCCCCACAATATCTTCCATCCGGTGGACGTGCTGCACCGTGGTGACGACCCCGACCTTCCGGGTGGTTAGAAGCTCGGCAGCCCTCTCGACGGCCTCCCTGACGTCGGCCCTCATCCTCGCCTCGACGTAGACGACCTTATCGGTGAGAGGGCCACCCTCCAGCATCTCCGAGTGGCCGATGTGTATGACCAAATCCGACGCCCTGCAGAGGTCGAGGTCGACGTCGCAGGCGCCGTAGCACGGGTCTCCCGAGACTATCACCTCCGCGCCGGTCTCCTCCTCGATCGCTCTTGCCAACTTGGTGGCCATCCTCTTCAGCCCATCAGGAACCTGAACTCCGACGACCTTCGCGCCAGATCTCTTGATAAGAACAAAGGCAGGATCGAGGTCCAGGTTGAACAGCTCGAACCTAGAACCATTTGTCGAGGGTGCTCTGACCAACCACAATCGCCTCCATGAGCCTTTTTACCGCCTTCTCCACTCGTTCCTGGGAGAAGTCCCGCTCGTCGCAGAGGAAGGCCAGGATCTTCTCGGGGTCGGGCCTCTTCGTCTCGATCCTGTAATCCACCGTCACAGTAGGATTGAGGAAAAGGTCCCTGATCCCCGCGGCGCCCTCTATCGTCTCGCCCCTCGCCTCCAGGACCCCCTCCAGGTCGCCGTGCTCTTTTATCAGCTTCATAGCTGTCTTGGGGCCGACCCTTTTAAGCCCCTCGTTGTAGTCGGTGCCGCACATTATCGCGATATCCACGAGCTGCCTCCTCTCGATCCCGAGGCGCAGAAGCTCCTTATCCAGGCTGATCACCTCCGGCTGGACCTCGACGTAGACGTTCTTTCCCGGAAGCTTCCTCTTTCCGGTGATGGCCATGTTCCTCACCACCCGGGGCGCCCCGAAGAGGAGGGCGTCATAGTCCTGGCTTGCCACGAGGTCGACGTCGCCCCGCATCGCCATGAAGGCGGCCTGGGCTTCCCCCTCCGAAGGGGCCTGGACCACCGGCATTCCCATCGCCTCCAGGAGGCGCTTCGAATCGGTGATCATTTCGTCGCTGAGGCGGGATGCGGCCTGGGCGTACTTGAAGCCGGGAAGCCCCTCCTCCTTCGCCCGTTCCCACATCTCCTCCGCCCTGGACCTCGTCTCTGCCCTCTGGTTCAGCGTATCTCTCTTGAGGCTGGGCGGCTCCCCGTCGAAGACGAAGACGACCTTCGCCCCCGCCTCCACGATGTTCGTCATCCGATAGAGGATCCCCGAGAGGTGAGATGTGGTCCTGCCTGACCCGTCTTTAAGGGGGGTCCCATCCTGCTGCCTGATTATGCTCAGAAACTGGTATAGGGTGTTGAAGGCGTCCACCGCGATCAACCGCCCTGAAAGCTCCTTGATCTCGATATTCTCCCTTTCCAGGAGATCTCCCAAGTCTACTCCCATGAGAACACCGCCCTTCATCCCGCCTTTCTATCGCCCCTCTCTTCAAGGTTAGTCTTCGATGGCGCCTTTTGGTCCCAAAGTTAAATATTAGTTGAACGAGGAATAGATAAAGACAGTAGGTTGGTGATGACGATGATCGAGATAACCGATGGTGCCGCGGAGGTATTGATGGGGAATATGGTCAAGGGAAGTGTGGTAAGGATGATCTTGGCCGCCACCGATGCCACCGGCGCAAACTACGTCCTTGCCTGGGGGGATCCGGTCGACGACGACGTCGTCTTCGAGAGCAACGGGATCCGGGTACACATGACCCCCGAGGACGCCGAGATCCTTGGAGACAGCCCGACGATCATAGATTACGTGGATACCGAAGATCTGGGGAGAGGCTTCATCATCCAGGGGCCGGAGGACGAGGGCTGCGGGTGCGGCCACGATCACGAGCATGGCCACGAAGACGAAAGCTGTGGATGCTGACCGTCGACCTAGATTCTGCTGACCATCGGCAGCTCAGCCGTCGAGGATCTCGGCGGCTCAATTTTATCAACTAACTCTAAAAATATGGGGGTTTGAGGGGGGGCCTCTTCCCCCTCAAAGCCGTCCTGACAATATCTCCCTCAGATGAGGGGGATGTACTCAACAGCCTCGGGGTTGGCGAGGGCTGAGGTGTCTCCGGTGGGGTTTCCGAGGGCCTTGGCCTTGATGACCCGACGCATGATCTTGCCGGACCTGGTCTTGGGCAGGTCGTCGACGAAGTATACGCCGGCGGGTATGGCCAGGGGTCCCATGGTGGTCCTGACGTGGGTCTTGAGGGCCTTCGCCAGGTCGTCGGAGGGCTTTACACCCTCGTTCAGGATGACGAAGGCGACGATCGCCTCGCCCTTGATCTCGTCGGGCTTGCCTATGACCGCCGCCTCGGCGACGTCTTTATGGGCTACTAGGGATGACTCGACCTCGGCGTTGGCGATCCTGTGGCCAGCGACGCTGAGGACGTCGTCGATCCTTCCCTGGACGAACCAGTACCCATCCTTGTCCCTGGTGGCCTTGTCGCCGGCGAGGTATGTGCCGGGCTTGACCTTCCAGTACATGTCCCAGTACTCCTTCTTGTACCGGACCTCGTCCTTGTAGAAGGCCCTGAGCATCGACGGCCAGGGGGTCGGGTTGACGATGTTCCCGCCCTCTCCCAGGGGGACCTCGTTTCCGTCCTCATCGTAGATGGTGGTGTTGAAGCCTGGCAGGGGGTATGCCACGGAGCCGGGCTTGCAGGGGGTCATGGGCAGCGGGGATACGACGTGGCATCCGGACTCGGTCTGCCACCAGGTGTCCATGATGGGGGATACCTCGTTTCCGAAGTACTTCCGGTACCAGATGTACGCCTCAGGATTGAGGGGCTCGCCGACGGATCCGAGGAGCCTGACGCTGGATCGGTCGAACTTCTCGGGCCACTCGTTGCCCTGCTTCATCAGCATCCGGACGGCGGTCGGGGCGGTGTAGAAGACGGTGACCTTGTAGTCCTGGATGATCTTGTACCAGCGGCCGAAGTCGGGATAGTCGGGGGAGCCCTCGTACATGACGCTGGTGATGCCCAGGCATAGAGGTCCGTAGGCGACGTAGGAGTGGCCGGTGATCCAGCCTACATCGGCGGTGCACCAGTAGATGTCATCCTCGTTCAGGTCGAAGACCCACTTGCAGGTGTAAGCGGGGCCGACGCAGTATCCGCCGTGGGCGTGCTCGATCCCCTTGGGTTTGCCCGTCGTCCCTGACGTGTAGAGGATGAAGAGCCTCTCCTCGGCGTCCATGACCTCTGTCTTGCAGTCCGCGGACTGGCTCTCCACCAGCTCGTGGAACCAGACGTCTCTACCCTTGGTCCATGGAACCTCAAGACCGGTCCTCTTGAGGACGATGACGTTCTTGACGCTTGCTGCGTCCTTGACGCCCTCGTCAGCCTGGGGCTTGAGGGGCATCGGCTTTCCGCGCCTGTAGAAGCCGTCGGCGGTGAAGACGACCTTGGCCTCGCAGTCCTGGACCCTGTCGCCGAATCCCTTGGAGCTGAACCCGGAGAAGACGAGGCTGTGGATGGCGCCGATCTTGGCGCAGGCGAGCATCGCCATGACGGTCTCGGGGAGCATGGGCATGTAGATGGATATCCTGTCGCCCTTCTTCACGCCGAGGCTCTTGAGGCCGTTGGCCAGCTTGTTGACGGTCTCGTAGATCTCCTGGTATGTATAGGCTCTCTCGGGCTGGTCGGTGGCCTCGGGGATGAAGTGGTATGCGACCTTCTTGCCCTTCCCTGCCTTGATGTGCCTCTCGACGGCGTTGTAGAACATGTTGATCTTGCCGCCGATGAACCACTTGAAGTAGGGCTTGTTGGAGTCGTCCATCACCTTGGTGTAGGGCTCATACCAGTCGGCGTAGGTCTTGGCCATCTCGTCCCAGAACTCGAGGTAGTGCTCGCCGCACCAGGCCCGCATCTCCTTCTCGGTCGAAAAGCCCTTCTTCTTCGCCCACTGCCATGCGTTGCAGTTCTCGGCTAGGTCCTTTGGCGGCTCGAAAATTCTGGTCTCTTCCATCAGAACTTTGGTCGTTCCGGTTTTTCCATCAGCCACTTTTCTACCTCCTTTCACCTTTTAGCTTGAAGCGTCTCCGGAAAAGGCCCATCCAAAAGACGAGATCGATCTGGAGAAGGATATGGGTTGGATGAAGCCGCGTCTCCCGGCTGGCATGCAGCACAGGTTGGCGTCTCTCTTTTCGCGATCGACCGCCAGCAAACTCCATTTTATCCGGGGCGTTTTCGGAAACACTGATGGGATCTCCCCCTTATCGTTTATAAATGTGTCGAAAAATGTGCTTTTATAAGGAATTATAACGATATATGATGGTAAATTGTTAAAGACTATGGCATTTTTTAATTCCTAAAGTGGATCACGATTTTCAGTCGGGTTTGAGGATAAAAAACGAGGATGTAATCGATCTAATTGATAGAAAAACTCCATCCTTTCCCTCTAATTGGGCGGGACACCTCCCCTTTCGCCATGAGGTGCGAACCGAGAGGCTCCAAAGTCATCCTCGATCTGGAATCGATGCAGTCCTGATCCTGTGGTCCCTTAAAGAAAGGCTGGACCTTATATTGAGGACTGCTGGAAAATGAGGGTATAAAATATCGGCTTTTCTCTCGTCTAAGAATCGAAAAACATGAGGACGAGCCCGACTTTGATGCCACCGTGGCCATGGGCCTGCTAGAGATGCCTCCTCCAGGACCTTAACGCCCATATCTCGCTCATGGGACCTGACCCCTCAGAGGAGTTGCCAATCAATAAAAAAATAAAAAAGGTAGAAGGTGGCCGCCCGCCCTCAGATGAGCGGGATGCCGTCCACTGCTTCGGGGTTGGCGAGGGCGGAGGTATCTCCGGTGGGGTTTCCGAGGGCCTTGGCCTTGACCACACGCCTCATGATCTTGCCAGACCTGGTCTTGGGCAGGTCGTCGACGAAGTAGACGCCGGCGGGTATGGCCAGGGGTCCCATGGTGGTCCTGACGTGGGTCTTGAGGGCCTTCGCCAGATCGTCGGAGGGGTTGACGTCCTTCTTCAGGATGACGAAGGCGACGATCGCCTCGCCCTTGATCTCATCAGGCTTGCCTATGACCGCCGCTTCGGATACCGCCTTGTGGGCTACTAGGGATGACTCGACCTCGGCGTTGGCGATCCTGTGGCCAGCGATGCTGAGGACGTCGTCGATCCTTCCCTGGACGAACCAGTATCCGTCCTTGTCCCTGGTGGCCTTGTCGCCGGCGAGGTATGTGCCGGGCTTGACCTTCCAGTACATGTCCCAGTACTCCTTCTTGTACCGGACCTCGTCCTTGTAGAAGGCCCTGAGCATCGACGGCCAGGGGGTCGGGTTGACGATGTTCCCGCCCTCTCCCAGGGGGACCTCGTTTCCGTCCTCGTCGTAGATGGTGGTGTTGAAGCCTGGCAGGGGGTACGCCACGGAGCCGGGCTTGCAGGGGGTCATGGGCAGCGGGGATATGACGAAGCATCCCGTCTCGGTCTGCCACCAGGTGTCCATGATGGGGGCCTTGTCGTAGGCGAAGTTCTTCCGGTACCAGATGTACGCCTCGGGGTTGAGGGGCTCGCCGACGGACCCCAGCAGCCTTATGCTGGAGAGGTCGTACTTGGAGGGCCACTCCTCGCCCTGCTTCATCAGCATCCGCACCGCGGTGGGGGCGGTGTAGAAGACGGTGACCTTCTGCTCCTGGATGATCTTGTACCAGCGGCCGAAGTCGGGGAAGTCGGGAGAGCCCTCGTACATGATGGTGGTTGCGCCGAGACAGAGGGGTCCGTAGGCGACATAGGAGTGGCCGGTGATCCAGCCTACATCGGCGGTACACCACCAGACGTCGTTTTCTTTCAGGTCGAAGACCCAGTGGAGGGTCTGGGCTGGGGTGACACAGTATCCGCCGTGGGCGTGCTCGATCCCCTTGGGCTTGCCGGTGGTCCCGGAGGTGTAGAGGATGAAGAGCCTGTCCTCGGCATCCAGCTCCTCGGTCTTGCAGTCGGCAGACTGCTTGTTTATCAGCTCGTGGAACCAGATGTCCTTGCCATTGGTCCATGGGACCTCGATCCCCGTCCTCTTGAGGACGATGACGTTCTTGACGCTTGCTGCGTCCTTGATCGCCTCGTCGGCCTGGGGCTTGAGGGGCATCGGCTTTCCGCGCCTGTAGAAGCCGTCGGAGGTGAAGACGACCTTGGCCTCGCAGTCCTGGACCCTGTCGCCGAATCCCTTGGAGCTGAACCGACGGTCTCATACATCTCCTGGTAGGTGTAGTCCTTCTCGGCCTGGTCGGTCGGCTCGGGGATGAAGTGGTATGCGACCTTCTTGCCCTTCCCTGCCTTGATGTGCCTCTCGATGGCGTTGTAGAATACGTTGATCTTGCCGCCGGTGAACCACTTGAAGTACGGCATCCCGGAGTCGTCCATCACCTTGGTGTAGGGCTTGTACCAGTCGGCGTAGGTCTTGGCCATCTCGTCCCAGAACTCGATGTAGTGCTCGCCGCACCAGGCCCGCATCTCCTTCTCGGTCTTGAACCCCTTCTTCTTCGCCCACTGCCATGCGTTGCAGTTCTCGGCTAGGTTCTTTGGCGGCTCGAAAATTCTAGTCTCTTCCATCAGAACCTTGGTCGTTCCAGTTTTTCCTTCAGCCAATTAAAATCCTCCTTTTAGCCCTCAGATCAAGATGTTCCTGCTCCTCCGAACCCTTTTGGGGATCCATCTGACGATGGATTTTCCATTTGGACTTCATCTTTCTGGATAATTGAGCACACATGGCGCATCATCGTCGGCATATCCCCTCTGCACTGTGGAGTCGCTCTGAAACACCTGGGTACACTGTACTTCCTTTGTTTATAAATCTATCGAGAACGAATATTATAATGATTTATCATGATGTATTCTGCACAATTATTAAGAATATCTAAAAAATCTAATTCTAAATGTTGATTTGCGAGTTTCGAATGCATAGACTCCATCTGGCAGGCTTAAAATTGACGATAATTGGGAATCAGGCCTTCTCTGAACCGTTTGAATCGTCGTCGTATTGGTATAAATAGGATCTGATCAAATCACGAAATAATAAATATAAATAGTATATATTTAATTTTGACCTCCCAACTCCGATGCTCAAAAACTCCCCCGAATCTCTCGTTCGAGATCAGATGAGCCTCTAATTATTTTCCATTGTTATAAATTTATACAAAATATATTCTGGCAATAATGATGTTAAATCCCATAAAGACGCTAAATGTTGAAATGATAATTACAGATTTCCCCCTGTTTCCGTTGATATATCCTTATGGGCGATGTTCGTGGGCAGGTAGTACAAGGGGATTATCAATCGAAGAATAAAGCGCCCAGACTAAAATCGAGGTCAATATAAATATAAAAAATACGAAGGGCCCGCTCATCTTATACGATGAGCGGGATTCCCTCCACAGCCTCGGGGTTGGCGAGGGCCGAGGTATCTCCGGTGGGGTTTCCGAGGGCCTTGGCCTTGACCACCCGACGCATGATCTTGCCGGATCTGGTCTTGGGCAGGTCGTTGACGAAGTGGACCTCCTGTGGCGCAGCCACAGGGCCAAGGGTCTTTCTGACGTGGTTGATCACGTCCTTGCTCAGTTCCGGGCTCGGTTGGACGCCCACCTTCAGGATGACGAAGGCGACGATCGATTCGCCCTTGATCTCATCGGGCTTTCCGATCACAGCAGCCTCAGCGGCCTTGGGATGGGCCACGATGGCCGACTCCACCTCAGCGTTGGCTATCCTGTGGCCGGCGACGCTCAATACGTCGTCGATCCTCCCCTGGATCCAGAAGTAGCCGTCCTTGTCCCTCGTCGCCTTGTCGCCGGCGAGGTAGGTGCCGCGCTTGGGGGTGTCCCAGTACATCTGCCAGTACTCTTTATGGTAACGCTCTTTGTCGCCGTAGAAGGCCCTGAGCATCGAAGGCCACGGCGTCTCGCTCACTATGTTGCCGCCCTCTCCCAGGGGGACCTCGTTTCCGAGCTCGTCGTAGATGGTGACGTTGAATCCCGGCAGCGGGAAGGTGCAGGATCCGGGCTTCAGCGGTGTTATGGGCAGCGGTGAGCAGAGGAATGTGCCGGTCTCGGTCTGCCACCAGGTGTCCATGATCTGGAGCTTGCCTCCGCCGATGTGCTCGCGGTACCACATCCAGGCTTCGGGGTTGATCGGCTCGCCGACGGACCCGAGGAGCCGCAGGCTCGAGAGGTTGTACTTAGCAGGCCATTCTGGACCCTGCTTCATGAACATCCTTATCGCCGTGGGGGCGGTGTAGAGGACAGTGACCTTGTGATCCTGGATCAGCTTCCACCATCTGCCGAAGTCCGGGAAGTCCGGAGACCCCTCGTACATGATGCCGGTGACGCCGAGACATAGAGGTCCATAGACGATGTAGGAGTGGCCGGTGATCCATCCGATGTCAGCGGTACACCACCAGACGTCGTTCTCCTTCAGGTCAAAGACCCAATGGAGCGTCTGGGCAGGGCCGACGCAGTATCCTCCCTGGGCGTGCTCTATCCCCTTGGGCTTGCCGGTGGTTCCCGACGTATAGAGGATGAAGAGCCTGTGCTCGGGGTCCACCTTCTCCGCCTCGCACTGATCGGACTTGCCAGCGACGAGGTCGTGCCACCAGATGTCTCTGCCCTCTTTCCAGTTTACGTCTATGCCCGTCCGCTTGTAGACGATAAGGTGCTCGACGCTGGGAGCATCGGCGATCGCCTCGTCGGCGTTCGCCTTCAGGGGCATCGGCTTTCCACGCCTGTAGAAGCCGTCGGTGGTGATGGCCACCTTCGCCTCGCAGTCCTTAACCCTGTCGCCGAAACCCTTGGCGCTGAAGCCGGAGAAGACTATGCTATGGATCGCACCAATCTTGGCTATGGCCAGCATGGCGATGGGGAGCTGGGGTATCATGGGCATGTAGAGGCTGACCCTGTCTCCCTTCTTGACGCCGAGGCTCTTGAGGCCATTGGCGAACTTGTTCACCTCTTTAGAGAGCTCTCCGTAGGTGATCTTCTGGGTCTTTTGATCGGTCGGCTCTGGAACCCAAATGTAGGCCACCTTGTCCTTTTTGGCCCCGTTGGCGTGGCGGTCCACGGCGTTGTGGGTCATGTTGATGAGGCCGCCGGTGAACCATTTGAAGTAGGGCTTATCCGAGTCGTCCATCACCTTGGAATAGGGCTTGAACCAGTCGACATAAGTCTTGGCCATCTCGTCCCAGAACTCAAGGTAGTTCTTGGAACACCACTCCCTCAGCTCCTTTTCGGTCTTGAAGCCCTTCTTCTTCATCCACTGCATGACATTGGATTTCTCCACCAGCTCCTTTGGTGGCTCAAAGATTCGGGTCTCTTCCTGCAATACCTTCGTCTTTCCAGTTTTTCCTTCTCCAGCCAATTTCAACCCTCCTTATCCTATCCTACAGACATGGATATTTGCGCACCATCTCTCCAAGATGCCGGGCAAGTATTCCGCCGGCCCGTGGGATAGTCAGCCTACAAAGATGCCCAGCATCCTCTCCACCCCTAAAATGCCGTTGAGTTGAGCCCGCAGAGCCCACCTCATTGTGGAGTCGCTCTGGAGACATCTGGGTACTCTGTACTTCCTTTGTTTATAAATCTATCGTGATCGAATATTATAATGATTTATCATGATATATACAGCACAATTATTAAGAATATATCTAAAAACTTTTTCTAACTGTAGAATTGCGTATTTCGAGCATATGGAACTGGTAGGACGGCATTTAGTTCTATGATATTTGAGACTCAGACCGTCTAAGCCGCGTTCAAATCGTAGACGTGTTGGTATAAAAAGCATCCGATAGAATCTTAAGATAATAAATATAAATACTAATCTATATTTATTATAGGAGGGCCGCCGTCTGGCAGAATCCCATCGAATCTCAGTATTCGTGTTCTAACTAACGAGGATTTCGAAAACCTTGAATCTGTCACTATTTATATATTAAACTCATTGAGCACATGAATGAATCTCATCAGCACAAACTACAGGTCCTATAAATAAAAAAAATAAAAGATATCGCCCACCTAAACGATGAGCGGTATGTGATCGACGGCCTCTGGATTCATAAGGGTCGATATGTCCCCAACGGGGTTTCCGAGAGACTTCGCCTTGACGACACGGCGCATGATCTTGCCAGACCTCGTCTTCGGCAGGTCGTTGACGAAGTGAACCTCTGAGGGCGCGGCCACTGGGCCGAGGGTCTTCCTGACGAAGGCGATCGCATCCTTTGCTAGCTCCGGGGACGGGTCGTTACCGATCCTGAGGATGACGAAGGCGACGATCGACTCGCCCTTGACCTCGTCGGGCTTTCCTATTACCGCAGCCTCGGCGATCTTGGGGTGAGCCACCAGCGCAGACTCGACCTCAGCGTTGGCTATCCTGTGGCCAGCGACGCTGAGGACGTCGTCGATCCTGCCTTGGATGAAGAAGTAGCCGTCCTTGTCCCTCTGCGCCTTATCTCCGGCGAGATAGACGCCGCGGCGGCCGGGAACGTCCCAGTAGAACTGCCAGTACTCCTTCATGAACCTCTCTTTGTCGCCCCAGAAAGCTCTGAGCATCGACGGATAGGGCTTCAAGGATACTATGTTGCCGCCTTGTCCCAGGGGGACCTCTTTTCCATCCTCGTCCAGGATGGAAATGTCGTATCCGGGGAGCGGGAACGTGCACGATCCGGGCTTCAGGGGCGTGATGGGCAGCGGAGAGTTGAGGAAGGTTCCCGTCTCGGTCTGCCACCAGGTGTCCATGATCTGTAGCTCGTTTCGGCCGATGTGCTCCCGGTACCACATCCAGGCCTCTGGGTTGATCGGCTCGCCGACGGATCCCAGGAGCCGCAGGCTCGAGAGGTCGTACTTGGCTGGCCACTGTGGTCCCTGCTTCATGAACATCCTGATAGCCGTGGGGGCGGTGTAGAGGACGGTGACCTTGTGGTCCTGGATGTTCTTCCACCACCTTCCGAAGTCTGGATAGTCGGCAGCGCCCTCGTACATGAGGCCGGTCATCCCCAGGATGAGCGGTGCATAGACGATGTAGGAGTGGCCTGTGACCCATCCGATATCGGCGGTGCACCACCAGACGTCGTTCTCCTTCAGGTCGAAGACCCAGTGAAGCGTCTGAGCTGGTCCGACGGCGTTTCCGCCCGTGGCGTGCTCGATGCCCTTCGGCTTTCCTGTCGTCCCTGAGGTGTATAGGATGTACAGCCTGTGCTCTGGGTCGACCCATACCGGCTCGCACTCTTCGGACCGGCCCTTGACGAGATCGTGCCACCAGACGTCCCTGCCCTCTTTCATGGCGACGTCAACGCCAGCGCGCTTGTAGACGATTATTTTTTCGACTGCGGGGGCTCCGGCAGCGGCCTCGTCTGCGTTCTGCTTCAGGGGCACCGGCTTTCCGCGCCTGTAGAACCCGTCCACGGTGATGATAGCTCTGGAACCGCAGTCAGCGGCCCTGTCCATGAGACCCTTGGAGCTGAAACCTGAGAAGACCACGCTGTGGATGATGCCGAGCTTGGCACAGGCGAGCATGGCGATGGGAAGCTGGGGTATCATCGGCATGTAGATGCTGACCCTGTCCCCCTTCTTCAAGCCGAGGCTCTTGAGGCCGTTTGCGAACTTGTTCACCTCTTTATAGAGGTCGCCGTAGGTGATCTTCTGGGTGGGCTGGTCGGTCGGCTCTGGGATCCATATATATGCGACCTTGTCCTTCTTTTTGCCCTTGGCGTGTCTGTCGACGGCGTTGTAAGTGATGTTGATCTCGCCGCCGGTGAACCAGTGGAAGTAGGGCATCTCCGAGTCGTCCATCACCTTGGTGTAGGGCTTGTGCCAGTCGACGTATGTCTTTGCCATCTCGTCCCAGAACTCGAGGTAATGCTCGTCAGAAGAGCACCAAGCACGCATCTCCTTCTCTGTCTTGAACCCCTTCTTCTTCATCCACTTCATCACGTTGGAGTTCTCCACCAGGTCCTTCGGCGGATTAAAAATTCGGGTCTCTTCCTGAAATACCGCCGTCTTCAACTTCTTTTCTTCTCCAGCCAATTTCGTACCCTCCTAATCAAATGCCGAATATCTCGCGCACTTTTCTCCCCAGATCCTCGGGCAGATCCGACTTTCATCCATTAATATCCAGCTAGAATCTGCCCAGCGTTCTCTCTCTTTCAGTATGAAGAACGCTCACCTGGGCAATGTCGATCAATAATCTTCATGATTAATAAGGTTAGTGGCGATTAATCATTATAGATTCAAAAATGTCTATCAGTGGGCGGATTTATTTCATAAAAACCAAAAACTGCTGAATTGATGGGCTCAAACCAATATCGACTATTCGCGACTTTCGACCTCCTCTCCTTCTAGATAGAAGGGGGTCGTTTTCACGATCTTGAATCGACGGACGCTTCCAAGATGAAGTGGCTTAAAAATCACGATTTTCCTGTAGTTGGCTGACCTCGCCATCACCGTCCCCTCCCTTCCCATCTCCGTCACCTGCGCGACGATCTCATCCCCGAGGTAGCGGCCGTTTCTCAGCCCTGCTATCTCCTTCCAGAGGCGGGTCATCCTCCTTGATCGGTCCTTCTTGAAGCGGGACGGCATATCTTTCAATCTGCTCGCCTCCGTCCCGGGTCGGGGAGAGTACATGGTGACGTTGACCTTGTCGGGCTCTGCCCTTTTGATCAGCTCCTCGGTTGCCGCAAAATCCTCCTCCGTCTCGCCGGGGTAGCCGGCGATGACGTCGGTATAGAGGGTGAGGTCGGAGAAGGCCGCCCTGAGCCGCGCAGCCATGGATAGAAAATCTTGGGGGGCGTAGCCCCTCCTCATCGATTGGAGGACCTCGGCCGATCCGGACTGGACCGGAAGGTGGAGAAACTTGTAGACCTTCGGGTCGTCGAAGGAGCTGATCAGGTCCTCCAGGATCGGCTTCAGCTGGTCCGGGTTCATCATTCCGACCCTGATCCGGAAGTCGCCGTCGATCTCGGCGACGGCATCGATCAGCTCTGGGAGGGAGGACCCCAGGTCCAGGCCGTAGGCTGCGGCATCCTGAGAGGCGAGCTGGACCTCCACCGCCCCCTCTTTCAACCGACGTCGGACCTCTTTGGCCACCTCCTGGACGGTCTTGCTCCGGAGAAGGCCCCTAGCCCTCCGGACGATGCAGTAGCTGCACCTTCCAGCGCACCCCTCCGAGATGTTGACGACGGCGCAGCGGTCCCTCGCCTGCCGTCCGGATCCCGGCAGCCCCGGCTCCGGAGGGAGGGCCTCGCCGATCCTCCGACCCGAGGGGGCGGAGAGGATCCCCAGCACCTCGCGGCATCTCAGGTCCCGGACCGCCTCGGGGATCGCCGATGGGAGACAGCCGGCGACGACGAGCCTCTCCCCCTGGAGTTCTGATAGCCTCCTCAGGATCTTCCTCTCCGTCCTTTCGGTGACGGCGCAGGTGTTGACGATCACGAGCTGTGCCTCCTCCTGGGACGACCGTCGGTGCCCCGCGTCCACCAGGGCGGAGGCGAAGGCCTCCGAGTTCCCCCGGTTCGCGGCGCAGCCGTAGGTCTCAAGGTAAAATCTCATATCGCCAGTCCCCTCCAGGATTGACTACGATCGAGGACGTTGGGGTTCGTTCTCGGTTTTACCCTCCCCCTCCGCCCTCAAGGCCTATGCCCTCTATTCCCGATCCCTGTTGCCGGCCTCCTTGTCGAAGAACTCTTCGTCTCCGGAGGCCCCAGCGGACAGGGTCTTCTCCTCTTTATGGACCTGGTAGACCCCCACGACGATGCCCATCAGGGCAGGAGCGAGGAAGAACCCGCCGATCCCCGCCACGAGCACCCCGCCGACGAAGGATAGAATAACGAGGAGGGGATGGATCGTCGATTTTGTGGAGACGATGTAGGGCCTTATCACGAGGTCCGATGGGAGATAAATGAAGGCGGTGGCGACGGCGAAGAAGAAGAGGGCGTCGAAGAGCCCCAGATCGAAGTACCTGTAGAGGGTTATAGGAACTATCACAAGCCATGACGAGAGGACGGGGATCATCCCCGAAATGAAGACGATGCTGGCCAGGGCAAAGGGTCTAGGTATCCCGAAGGCATAGAAGACCATGGCGGAGATCAGGCCGCTGACGATGGCGGTGTAGATGGCGCCGATGAATATCCCGCTCAAAATGCTGTCAATCCTGGCGCTGTACTTCTTGTAGATCGATATGTTCTCGGAGGGGATGATGGTCATGATCCCCCTCGCCAGCCTGCCTCCGTCCATCAGGAGGAAGTAGCAGACGTACATCGAGGCTATGAGGTTGAGGGCTGTGAGGACCAGGGACATGCCGTAGGAGAAGACCGGAAGGCTCGATAGGACCCGGGCCAGTATCTCGATCAGAGTCTTCAGGCTTCCCGTCAGGTCTTCGTAGATGACGGGGGTGATATCTCTGAACTCGGGGAGTATCTCGTAGTTCTCGAGGGGAACCTCGAAGCTCCTGATGAAAGTTCCCGTCCTCCGGATTATCTCCCCCTGGTTCTCCACCACCCAGTTGAGCTGGGAGACTACCTCCACCCCGCCGATCCCGAGGATGAGGACGATGGGGAGGATTATGGCGGTGGTCGCGACGATCGAGCCGAGGCGTCTACGGCGTCCGAACTTGTCTCTTATCGGCCTCGCCACATAGGCGAGGACGACCCCAAGGATGATCCCGTCCATGAGGGGGAAGAGAAAGTAGGATATCAGGATCAGAATAAAGAGCAAGGGCAGGAGGACCCAGGCGTTCTCGACGAGCTGGCATCGGAGATCTTTATCCAAGCGAACTGCCCCAGGCCTCCTTCGACCGGCAATCGATAAATAGCTTTGCGGAGGGGAGGACCGGGTTATCCCCCCGGCTTGCCTCCAGAACGGCCTTCAGGCCCGGCCGGGCTTGGGCAGCTCCACCGTCAGAAGGACCCTGTCCGCCTCCTCCACGATCTCCTGTTGGGTGACGCCCCGGAGGCTGGCCGCCAGGACGGCTCCGCCGGCCCCGACCCCCTCCTTGGCGCTCCCCCGGGCGTAGCAGCTGAGGGGCGGCATCTTGGACCGATCGAGCCCCGGGTCCGCCATGTACCAGCTTCTCCCGAGGGTCTCCACCGTCTCGACGAAGCTCGCGTTCCGATCCTCCACGATGTACCTGGTGGTGGCGATGGAGACGTCGCCTTCGAGGCCCAAAGCATCGGCGGCGCAGAGGACGGCGGCCATCTGGGTTCCTCCCGCCAGGACCACCTTCGTCCCTCCCATCCCCCTCAAGAGCCCCAGGACGGCGGGGATCATGGGGTCGCCGACCTCTTTCAGCGCCCTCAAGGGGTCGGACCTCATCGATCCGAAGGAGGCGCCGCACCGGTCCAGGGCGGCGTCGACGATCTCCTGCTTCTTGGCCAGGGGGTGATCCAGAAGGCTGCTGGAGACCCTGCCCGGATACCCCAAGGCCTGCATCACCGCCATGGCGGTCGTCGTTCCGCCGGCGATCGACTCGCCGATGAAGATGCAGTCGGAGAGGCTGGCGAGCTTCTTACCCAGGAGGGCAGACCGTTCCATGATCTCGGCGGCGTCGGGGACCGCCGGAGCGAACCGGATGTCGCTTCCGGGAGAGCCGTTCATGTCGACGTAGGGGACGGCGGGCTTTCTCCGCAGGCCGCTGGTCACAAAGAGGGAGGGTATCCCCGAGAGGCTGAGGGCTGCCTTCGTCACCACCGCGGGGGTCGTCGCTCCCTCCGGGGACTCCGGGATCTCGGGGATCGTCACGATCTTGTGGAGCTCGACGAGCTCCGCGTCGGCGCTGGGGGTGTAGTCGGTCAGCTCCGGCGATGCCCCCGCGGCGCTCACTCCGGGGATTTTGCCGGTGTCGGTGTTGGAGAGGACGCAGAGGAAGAGGGGCCTCTCTGGCCGGTAATCAAAGTGAGGGTGGATCCAATCTCGCATGATCAATATGGTGTCTCGCGAGGTATAAAAACTCAACGCCAGAGGAGTTAAGACAAGTAAATCTTACTTGATCGGCGGAAAAGCGAGGTTGC
>LUYE01000079.1 GCA_001602645.1 Methanosarcinales archaeon Methan_01 | reverse complement strand
GCTATAACCTCGTCGATCGCCTCGTGGTACTTGTCGGGGTCGAAGGCCAGGTTCCCGAAGGTCATGTCGGCGTTGACGTGGTAGTACCGGTCGATGGAGACCCTCTTGATATCCCGGTTGAAGTTCTTGAGCGCAGAGAACATGGCGCTGGCGAACTTGTAGAAGATACCCATGAAGATCACCACGTCGTACTGACCCTTCCCGTCCAAACCCTGCCAGTCCTTGAACCGGAGGTAGTTGGTCAGGGGATGGAGGCCGATCATGGTGACGTTATCGGTGTAGCCTCTCTCGACAAAGCCCTTGATCGAGTGAGCGGTGGCCGCTATCGGAACGCCCGTCTTGCCGATGGCGATCGCCTTGTCGAACATCACCGGGTCCTCGAAGAGCTCGGCACCCACGACGAGGAGGGGCCTCTTCGCCTTCTTGATTATGGCCCCAATCACCGCGGTGTTGTAGGCCTTAGCCATCTCAGGCCCCGGGATCTGGGCCATCTCAAAGGGTACTGCATTCTTGGTTGTGTCGACTGCCATTGTAACCGCCTCCTCACTTCTTCGTCCTGATCTTCCTCTCGATGTTCGTCGGGTCGAAGCTGACGTCAGACTTCCGGATCGGACCGCTGACAATCGCCTTCCTCTTCCAGTCGATCTCCCAGCCGTACTTCGACTCCAGCTCCTTAAGCATATCCTCCTTCCACTTGAGGGGGAGGTCGGAGGCGTGCCGGACGTAGATCGGCCAGTCTGGAGGCAGGCAGCCAAAGTACTTCATGCTGATGTCGCAGTAGTGGGTCAGCTTGATCATCCTGCCC
>LUYE01000078.1 GCA_001602645.1 Methanosarcinales archaeon Methan_01 | reverse complement strand
ATTAAACTAGTGCGGCTTAATTTTTATTGCATATTTTTGTATCATTATTTATGCATTCATATTTAAATGAAAAATCCCTTGAGCTCATATTTGAAGGCGTGAAAGTGAGAACTCCGTAAGCCAAGGTTCGAGGCCTGATGGGAACCATTTTGCCCATGGGATCAAAAAGAGTTCTAGAGTTCTGTTTGAGCTTTTATCGCTAAAATGGCAGATTTGCCATCCAAAAAGGATTAAGAAGAATATCCATCATCCTCCCTCCTCTGAACCAAAACCTTCGCATCATCAAGGTTATTCTACGCCCGGATTTTGGGAAGGCCGTATTGATAATTTATTTCTATTCGACATATTGATATCCTATCTCCGCTAAATTGAGGTTGTGGTGTTTTCAATGAGGGAATCCCCCGCGGCATTGTTGATAGGACTTTTGGTCCTCCTCTCAGGATGCGTCGAGCCTCCTGAAGAGGAGAGGATTTCAGAGAGGGTAGCATCAGAAGCCTGGGCTGCCGACGGGATCGTAGGAGAGAACGAGTACTCCCGGACGATGGTTCTGATCGGGCCCTCAAGATCGGGCTATTCGGGAGGCGAGATGGAGATATCCTGGAGAAACGATCAGGAGCATCTCTACATGGCCATGAAGGGGAGAACTGAGGGGTGGATCTCGATTGGCTTTGAACCGTTAGAATGGATGAAGGATGCCGATATGATCATGGGGACGGTGGAGGGCGAGAGGGCGACCGTCCTGGACCTTTATTCAACTGGACGATACGGCCCCCATGAAGACGACGCCTTCCTGGGCGGGACCTACGATATCCTGGAGTTCGCTGGTTCCGAGAGGGACGGCTACACCACCATAGAGCTGAAGAGAAGGCTAGATACGGGCGACGTATTCGATGAAGCCCTGGAGCCGGGCCAGAGCGTCTCGGTCATCTGGGCGATGGCGGATCAGGATGGCAGGGATCTGAAGCACGACGTAGCCTACGGGGAGGCCATCTTGCCCCTGATCCAAGATCAGGTATCCGGGACGATAGCTGCGACCCTCAGCCCGAGGGAGGAGGAGGGGGTCCTCTTCATATGGGAGGAAGAGAAGGTGGCCCGAGACCTTTACGCTGAGCTTTACAGGGAAACTGAGATGGCGGTCTTCCTGGATCTCGCAAGATCCGAGCAGAGCCACATGGACCAAGCGAAGGCCCTAGTCGATAAGTACCACCTGGTCCTCCCCGTCGGAGACGAGCCGGGATCCTTCAGCAACCAGCCCCTCATCGACCTCTACGATGAACTTCTCGTTCAGGGGATGAGATCTCAGGAGGAGGCCCTAAAAGTGGCGGCTGCCTTCGAGGAGATAAGCATCATGGACCTGGAGAGGGAACTGGAGGTTGCCGAGAATGAGGATGTGAGGGTGGTCTTCCAAGGGCTTTTGGCAGGATCAAGAAAGCACCTCCGATCCTATGTAAGGGACCTGGAGGAGATGGGGATCATGTATGCCCCTCAGTATATCAGCGAGAAGGAGTTCGAGGATGTGGTAGGTGACTGATCTTCCTCATCCCCCATCCTTCTTTCTCTTCTGATCGATTATCCATTATCAAGATGGGATGATGAGGTTTATTCTCTAGAATTATACCAAGAAGGTCGAAGAAATATATCTATTTGAGTTAAAAAGGATTGAAAAATAAACAATAATGAGGATACTCGAAGAACGATTACATCATAAGATGAATTTCTGTTGAACCGGCTTTCCGCATCAACCCTCCAATCCGTAGTATTTTTCACAATCCTGCCCCAACAATC
>LUYE01000012.1 GCA_001602645.1 Methanosarcinales archaeon Methan_01 | reverse complement strand
TAGAGGGAGGGGTCGCCGCTGTGGAGCCTCACCACCCTCTCGCCCCTCCGGAGGGCGGAGAGGAGAAGGTCGTTGATCTCCTCGAGGTTGATCTTGTTGCTGTCGACGAGCTCTGCCGAGAGCCCCTCCAGGAGGGCGGGGTTCACCAGGGATCCGGCGTAGACGACGAGGTCCGCCTCCGCCAGGAGCCGGGCGCCCCTGACGGTTATCAGGTCGGGGTCCCCCGGCCCTGCGCCGACGAAGTGGACCCTCATCTCCTCCTCCTGGCGCAGAGGACGCTGAAGTAGTCGCTTTTCTCCGGCATCTCGCCTCTGACGACCACCTCATCGGGGGTGTAGAGCCGGACCCCCAGGAGAAACTCGTCGAAACCCTCCGCCGCGAGCTCCTTTGCCATCTCGGCGGGACGGACCGCCTTCATCCTGATCACCGTATTCACCGGGGAGCCGTCGGAGACCAGAAACGACTCCGAGAGGTCGACCCCGAGCCTCGCCGCCAGGGCGGGGGCCGTCCCGACCCCGGGGATCGTCTCGATCTCCACCTCCGGGTGGCGCTCGATTACCAGCCTCTTGAGGTGGGAGAAGGTGGAGAAGGTGTTGACGTCCCCGATGCAGGCGAAGGCGGCGTCGCCGCGGGCGGCCCAGGAGGCGACCCGGTCCGCGTTCTCAGCCCAGATCTCAAGGAGCCTCCTTTTATCCGAGATCATGGGAAAGTCGAGGAGCTCCGGCTCGGCGTACCGCCGGACCAGATCTGCGGCCATCTTCCCGGGGACGAAGACCTTATCCGCGGCCGCAAGGGCCCTCTCCGCCTTCCGGGTGATCAGCTCCGGGTCCCCGGGGCCGAGGCTCACCCCTATCAGCACGTCGCAACCTCCATCTCTTCTCCTGAGATCTGTCGTCTCCCCCGATGGCCCCCCATCCTCGGTCCTCCTGTTGTCATGGGCTCCGCCCTCCCGGAAGCCTCCCCACCACCATGAAGATGGGGTTCTCCGGCCGGAGGGCGATGTCTCCGGCGAGGTCGTAGCCCCGGGCTATCCCGATCTGGAGGAGCTCCTCGAAGATCCCCGCGCCCCTCATAAGCTCTGCAACCCTCGAGGCGATCCCGATCCTGGCGAGGTCGGCGACGACGGCGGCTCCCGGAGATAGCCTCTCCATCAGCGCTGGAAAGAAGGCCTCGATCCCCGCCGTCCCGCCGATGAAGCACCGGTCGATCTTGGGAAGGCCGGGGATGATCCCTGCCGCCTCGCCGCAGAGGAAGGTACCAGCCGGGACCCTCGCTCTGGAGATCTCTACAGCCTCGGGCCTCCGGTCGATGCCAAATATCCGATCGGTGAACCTGCTGGCGGCGAGGGATACGGCTCCTGAGCCGCATCCGACGTCGAGGAAGGCCATCCCTGGCCTGATGTCGAGCTTTCCTATGGCGATCTGGACGTTCTCCGGCTGGGTCGCGGTACCGGGAAGCTTCATGGGGTTTGGGAGTGGCGGAAGGGGATATAAGCTTAATCCAAATCCTCTTGCGCGAAGTAAAATTGATTGGCCCTAAATTTCCCGATCAAGATCTCCCGCCTCGATGAGGTAGGATCCGTCCCTCCTTCCGAGGGGGGGGACCGCCTCGATCCTCTCCACCGGGATTCCGGGGCTATCGGACCTGAAGGCCTCGATCGCAGCATTCCAGGGGAGGAGGTGGGCGGTCTTCGGCTTCCCGGGCCCCCTCCGGAGCTCCACCGCCAAAAACCCCCGCCGTCCGGTCCTATCGATGAACTGGTCGATCCTCTCGATCTGGTGGACGCCGCCAGCGGCGGAGAAGTGCTGGGTGAAGTAGAGGGTCTTCGCCTTCCGGGCGTCGATGCTCTTGCACTCGATGGCCAGGTAGTAGGGGGGGTGGGGCGAGTCGACTAAGAGGTCGACGACCTGGGGGGTGTACCTGCTCTGCTTCAGCCGGTAGGCGACGCCCCTGATTCCTGCCGCCTCGAAGAAGCGGTTTATGGCCGCCACCAGCTCCCACTCGAAGTCGGGCATTTTGTAGGTCTCCAGGGCTCTGCTGAATAAGTTCCGCCCTTCCACCTTCAAGAGCCAACTATTTCAGCCCTTGGTCCCAAACGACAGAGGGTGTTCTTGTGAGGGTCGGAAGGTTCATACGGGCGGATACGATCCCCGAGGCGTGGCGGCGGGGGCTGGGGCTAATCTGGCGCGGCGGCGAGGAGATCACCGACGAGCGGGGCACCAGGACCCGGGAGATCCTGGCCCTGGAGGTGGTGGTGGAAGATCCTAGGAGGGATATGATCCCTGTAGAGTGGTACTCTTGGAATGAGTCTCGCTTGGAGGAATACGCAGAGCAGCTTATAAGCGGCAACAACCCCGGCTTTGAGTACACCTACGGCGAGCGGCTCCGGGCCTGGGCGCTCCCCGCCCCCGGCGGGGGTGGGGGAGGGGCAGGCAAGGTCCGGGACGACCTTGGGGTGGCCGGAGGCCTCGACGGCCCCGTCGACCAGATCGAGCACGTCGTCCGCCGCCTCCGGGCCAATCCGAACTCGCGGAGGGCCTCGGCGGTGACGTGGATCCCGCCCGTCGATACGGAGAAGGAGGAGGTCCCCTGCATGATGGTCGACGACTTTAAAATTAGGCAGGGGAGGCTCCACCTCACGGCCCTATTCCGGAGCCACGACTTCGCGGGCGCCTATCCGGCAAACCTCTACGGCCTAACCAGGCTCCTCGAATACGTGGCGGAGAGGGTGGGAGCGGATCCCGGCTCCATCACGACCGTCAGCTGCTCGGCCCACGTCTACGACCACGACTGGGACTGGGTCAGCGAGATGGTGACGGGCCGGCAGGAGGATCTCTGAATAAGGAGGAGAAAAGAAGGGAGGCCTTCCTCCTGAGACGGGCCTTCCGGGGCCTTGCGGCTTCGGGCGGCCTATTTTATCGCCGCCTCTAGCCTCCGGCCCACCTCGTCCCAGTCGACGATCTTCCAGAAGGCCTCGACGAACTTCGGCCGCTCGTTCTTGTAGTCGAGGTAGTAGGCGTGCTCCCAGACGTCCAGGACCATGAGGATCCGGAACATCGGGTAGACGTTGACGTTGTGCTTCTCGATCTGCATGATGACGGGCCTCTTCGTCATGCCGCACCAGGCGAGGGCCGCCCAGCCGGAGCCCTCGACGGTCGCGGCGGCGGCGGAGAACTCCTTCTTGAACCTCGCGAAGGAGCCGAACTCGTCCTTGAGGGCGTCGGCTAGCGCGCCTTTGGGCTCCTCGGCCGCCTTCGCCTCCGGGGCGAGGTTCGTCCAGAAGAGGCTGTGGAGGAGGTGGCCTCCCGCCTGGAAGGAGAGCTCCTTGAGGGTCGCCTTCATGTCCAGGTCCGTTCCCGCCTCCCGGGCCTTCTCCAGCCTCTCCAGGATGGCGTTGGCGCCGTTGACGTAGGCGGCGTGATGCTTGTCGTGGTGGAGCCGGAGCTGGGCCTCGGAGATCTGAGGCTCCAGGGCGTTGTAGGCGTAGGGCAGCTCGGGGAGGGAGTAGAATCTCTTTTCAGCCATGCGAATATCTCCATAGTCTTTCTAAAACCTTCGTCGGATTTCCTTAAACTTTTTGCGGAGCGGCGAGACCCTGGAGGCCGGGGGGCTGCCGACCGGGCCCATGACCCCTATCTGTGGGATCTGCCCGGGACCGCAGGGCGGGGCTGTCGGACTCCGGAGGATGGGCTATAGGATGATGAGGGGAGGATGAAGAAGCGGCCCGGCCCCCGAGGAGCTTCCTTCAGGGCGGCGAGGGGGGGCCCAGAGCCCCGGAGGAGGAGCCGTCCATCCCGTAGTCGGATCAGTAATTTACGGCTTCGATCTTCTCGCCTCTTGGCATTATCGAGTGGTCGGGGTTCCCGGAGGGCTTCATCTCCGTTCGCTTCCCCATGGCCTTGAACTTCTCCATATGCTCCCTGGCCACCTCCAGCTTATCGTCGTGGACGGCGTGGACCACATATGCCTCTTTCTTCCCCTCGTCGTAGTAGAGCTCGTGCCCCGACCATCCGTTGCTCTTCCGGATCTCCATCCGATCGTCGAACTTCCGTCTCCAGGCTGGGAAGTCCTCCACTCGATGTCTCACAACTCCGATCTTCGCCATATTCCTCACCATCAATCGTTATAAACGATCTGCATTCTTAACTACTTTTCCGGCGGCTCAGAGCTTCTTGTGACAGAACCACCAGTCTTCGCAGACGACGCCGCCGCCGGTCTTTCTGGTGGCTGCGGTCTTCTCGTCAGAGGGTGGGGGTATTATCACCTCATCGCCGAAGAGGTCGTTATTCGGCCAGTTGGCTGGGAGTGCCACCTTGTTTTTGTCGGATATCTGGAGGGCCTTGACGGCTCTGAGGATCTCGTCCATGTTCCGGCCTATCTCCTGGGGGTAGTATAGCATCAGCCTCATGGCGCCGTTTGGATCAACCACGAATACCGCTCTCACGGTGTTGGTCCCCTTCCCCGGATGGATCATTCCGAGCTTTGAGGCGACGACACCGTTGTCCGCAATGATCGGAAACGTGATCTCCACCTTCATTTTTTCTTTGATCCACTCAGTCCACTTCATGTGGGAGTGGACCTGATCGATGGACAATCCAACGAGGGCACAGTTGAGCTTATCGAACTCTTTTTTCATCTTCTCGAAGGCTATGAACTCGGTGGTGCAGACCGGCGTGAAATCTCCGGGATGGCTGAAGAGGACGAACCACTTTCCCTTCAAGTCGGTGGGGATCTTCATCCTGCCGTGGGTGGTCTGGACCTCCATCTCAGGGACCTTGTCTCCCAGAAGAGGGATCCCTGATATTGCTTCCTGTTCTATATGATCTGTCATTTTAGCGTCTCCTTTACGCCATCTCCATCAATCTCGAGGGCTCGATCAACTTGGACGCCCAAAATTTGAGTCGATGGCTCCCAAAATCTTTATTGAGCATAGGTTTATTTAAGATTGATTATTACTTAATAATCACCATGACCAATTCCGGAGATCCTGAGGGATCGATAATTAAGGCGTTCCGCAACAGGGGGTATAGGGCTACGTCCCAGAGGATCGCCATCAGCAGGTATATCTTAAGCAATCACGAACATCCAACGGCGCAGAAGGCATACCTCGAGGTCAAGAAGACCCACCCGACGGTGAGCCTCGCCACGGTCTACAGCACGCTCAAAATATTGAATGATATTGGGCTGGTCATGGAGCTGAACATCTCCCAGGGCGAGACGAGATACGATCCGAATATCGAGGCTCACGCTCACCTGCTATGTATTCAGTGTGGAAGCCTCATCGATTGGTCCGACCCCATCATGGGAGAGCTGATCTCCAAGGTCTCTGCGGCGGCGAACTTCACTGTCATCGGGTCCAGCCTCGACCTGAAGGGGATCTGCGACGGCTGCCGGAGGAAGGGGGATAGCACGCCCCCCAGGGCCGCGGCCAACGACTGACCCCGGTCCGCGGGGCGGATGAAGAGATGTGGGCTTTTTTTTTGGCAGCCTCCCACGTCCCTCCTTCTCCCTTTCCCCCGCTCCTTCCCCCATAGGATCTCCTCCTCCTCCTCCTCTTTCGGCATATCATGCCCAGAACGGAGGCAGTTTTCAGGAAACTTTCAGGAAACTATATGTATCGTCAGATCTTCTCTCCTCTGGAATGGTAATTTACAGCCTCTCCAGACACGTTCATCACATTTAAAATAAAGGAGAACTATAATTGAAAATATCGGTATTTGTAGATGGTGCAAACATCTTTTACATGCAGAAAGATGAGCTTAAGTGGTGGATCAACTTCGAGAAGCTCCTCCGGTGGATCGAGAACAGGACCGGCGGGGAGATCATCGACGCCTACTACTACGTCGGGGAGGAGAACCCGCCAGACACGAGGCAGCAGGGATTCTTGACCGCCCTCGCCGACATCGGCTACTCCATCATCACCAAGGAGCTGAAGATCATCGTCCTCGACGACGGCCGGGAGATCAGGAAGGCGAACCTGGACATCGAGATCGTCCTGGACATGTTCAACACCATCGAGAACTACGACATGGCGATCCTGGTCAGCGGCGACGGCGACTTCGAGCGGCCCCTCCGGCTCCTGCGGGCCCGGGGGAAGAGGTTCATGGTCATGTCCACAAAAAGGTTCATCGCCCGGGAGCTCCGGGAGGTGTCAGGGATGCACTTCGTCGACTTCGAGGATATAAGGGGCGAGGTCCAGAAGGAGGTCCTCTGACCTCTATTTTTCTGTTTTTATAATCGGTTTTTATCTTTCCAGATTGTCTCTGACCGGAGGCATTGTCTAGAAGATACTGCCAGGAATTCTCAACAAGCCCTCGAAGAAGTCATCGAGTAGTTCATAAATACTCTCTTTACTCAAAATATGTCGGGCGTTTAATAGTGGTGCTATTTATTTTTTTGACTGCACTGACTGGCGGCGTCAATAAGACCTCCCATATGGGAGTTTTACTAGTATCTGGATTTCGGCGCCCCTCCCAATAGCAAGAAGCCCTATAGGAAATCGTTGATAATGAATCATCAAAATTTAGATTGCTCATATCAGCTTTAAAGGCTTGAACGTCATTGCATTCTACTTCCCAAAGGTCTCCTTTTGAATCACAAAAATTCTTTCTGAAGTCAGTGGCTTCATCTTGAGATTCAAACGCAAAGAAAGACTGGAATCTTGATGGGCGATGAGAATAATTGCTTCTTCTTACATATTCAAAGAGAAGTTCAATAATAGAATTAATATCTGCGTTAAGACTACCATCATTTTTTTGTGTTATTACTTGCTTTTTCGAGTACGTATCACCATGCTTTGAAACACCTTCTGGAAATAACAACTCGACGTGGTACTGTAAGTCTTTTGGGTTTAGGTTGTCACAGCGAGTTAATTTAATCACGTTTCCTCGTTTTAGTTGCCCTGCCCGATCAATATGGTAAAATCGTGCCATGTGGAATCAACACGTCACAATATAATTTAAATTTTGTGCGCCGGGCATCAGCTCCCGACTCCGTTTCACCGCTCGAAGGTGTATCGCCTCGCCCTCTTTCCATCCCACCGGATATTCTGCGCCTCAAGCGCCTCCGCCTTCAGCTTCCTGTCCGCTCCCCTCGCCTCCAGCTAGCCAGAAAGCCCTATCCTCTCGGCCGCCCTCCGCCCGACCTCTGCAGGATCGACCTTGAGCCTTGCGACCCCCGACTCGAGGGCCGCCCTCGCCACCGCCTCCGCCACCTTCGGCACTACCCGCCGGTCGAAGGGGGAGGGGATTATCCTATCCTCGGAGATCGGCTCCGCGAGCGTTGCGATCGCCCTCGCCGCCGCCATCTTCATCTCCTCGTTGATCTCCCGCGCCCGGACGTCCAGGGCCCCCCGGAAGATCCCGGGAAAGCCCAGGACGTTGTTCACCTGGTTGGGGAAGTCGGACCTGCCGGTGGCCACGACCCTCGCCCCCGCCTTCCTCGCGAGGTCTGGCATGATCTCGGGGACGGGGTTTGCCATGGCGAAGACTATGGGATCTTTGGCCATCGACCTGGCCATCTCCTCGGATACGATCCCCGGGGCCGAGACCCCGACGAAGACATCGGCGCCAGCCATGGCATCGGCGAGGGTGCCGGCCTTTCCTTTCGGATTAGTGATCCTCGCCATCTCCGCCTTGGAGGAGTTGAGGTCGGAGCGGCCGGAATGAATGACGCCTTTGCTGTCGCAGAGGACGATGTCGCGGACGCCGAGGCTCATCAGGAACTTGGAGACGGCGACCCCGGCCGCCCCCGCTCCGCTCATGACCACCGAGACGTCTTCGAAACCCTTCTTCGCGATCTTCAGGGCGTTGATGAGGGCGGCCCCCGTCACCACCGCGGTCCCGTGCTGGTCGTCGTGGAAGACGGGTATGTCGAGATCTCGCTTCAGCCTCTCCTCGATCTCGAAGCAGCGGGGGGCGCTGATATCCTCCAGGTTGATCCCGCCGAAGACGGTGGCGATCCTCTTCGTCACCTCCACGATCTCGGCCGGATCCGAAGAGTCTATGCAGATGGGGAAGGCGTCGACGTCGGCGAACTCCTTGAAGAGGATCGCCTTCCCCTCCATCACCGGCATCGCCGCCGCTGGACCGATGTCGCCGAGGCCTAAAACCGCGGAGCCGTCGGTGACGACGGCCACCAGGTTCCCCTTGGCGGTGTAGTCGTAGATCCGCACCGGATCGTTTTCGATCTCGCGGCAGGGCTCGGCGACGCCGGGGGTGTAGGCGAGGCTCAGGTCCTCCCGGGTGCTGCAGGGCACCTTGCTCTTTATGGCGATCTTACCCCTTGATTTCCGGTGGAACTCCAGCGCATCATCTCGAAGGGCCATCAAAATCTCCCGGCGGGGGTTCGCCGCCCGCCCACATAAGCCTATCCTGCCGGAGAGGGGGCCGGGCCAACAGATATAAACCAGAAGTTTGAACTAGAAGCTCCGGAGCCGGGGTGGCAGAGCGGACTAATCTTCTGTCTCCAAGGGGTCTGAAGAGTCCAAACGCGGCAGGCTCGAGACCTGTTGTCCCTTCTGGGACGCTTGGGTTCAAAATGGGGGGGCGGGAAAGCCCTCTCAGGAAAATCCCAACCCCGGCGCCTGAAACCCTCCAAAAAGTTCATATCGCCGTGTTCCATCTAGCGATATCCGTCGTCAGGGACGACAAGCCGCAATAGAGATCAGAGAGGATACTTCCATGGCTAGATTTCCAGAGGCTGAAAACCGCCTTCTCAACATGAAGATCTGCATGCGCTGCAACGCGCGAAACGCCGCCCGTTCGACCCGATGCCGCAAGTGCGGCTACAAGGGGCTTCGCGTCAAGTCCAAGGAGAGCAGAGGGTAGCCGGGCCGGGGGCTGAGGTCCTCATGATCGGTCCCGTCGAGGAGATGCTGGCGAAGGTCGTGGAGGCGGCCGGAGCTGCCCATCTCACCCTCATCGACCCCGACTCCCAGAGCCCGGAGGCTGCAGGCGAGATGGCGAAGGCGGCGGCAAAGGGGGGCACCGACGCCATCATGGTGGGGGGGTCCGTCGGCGCGGCGGGTCGCTCCCTGGAGGATACGGTGGGAACGATCAAGGACGAGTCCTGCCTGCCGGTGATCCTCTTTCCCAGCAGCGTATCGGGGCTCTGCTCCAACGCCGATGCCGTCTTCTTCATGAGCCTTTTGAACTCCAGGAGCGCGAGCTACCTGATCGAAAACCAGGCCCTCGGCGCACCGTTGGTTTATAAATACGGGATCGAGCCGATCCCCATGGCCTACATCATAGTCGAGCCGGGGGGGACGGTGGGCTGGGTCGGGGACGCGAAGCTGATACCGAGAGATAAGCCCGAGCTGGCCGCGGCTTACGCCCTCGCCGGGAAGTACTTCGGCATGAGGCTCGTCTACCTGGAGGCGGGGTCCGGGGCCGAGGAGCCCGTCCCCCCGAAGATGGTGACGGCGACGAAGAGGGCCATCGGCGACTCCCTTCTCATCGTTGGCGGAGGGATCCGGTCCGGGGAAGCGGCCCGGCGCCTGGTGGAGGCGGGAGCCGAGATCATCGTCACCGGGACCGGGATCGAGAGGTCCGAGGACGTCGAGGCCTTCGTCCGCGAGATCACTTCGGCGATGAAGAGCCTCTGATCAGCTCGCTTTAGGCCGCAGGGCCTCCATTTTATGGCTATCCTTTTATACTATCTCTCCTGATCCCCTCCCATGCCCCCTTCGTCTCCTCAGACGGGAAAGTTTCTCTCCGATCACGAGCTGGACGGCTTTCTCCTCCTGGGAGACGGCCGCTGCCACCTGGAGATCTACTACCTATCCCGCTTTTCAGCCCCCGACCGGTTCGCCCTGCTGGCCCGGCCGTCGCTATCCATCCTCGTCTCGGGGATGGAGGCGGGGAGGGCCAGGAAGGAGTCGGTCGCCGATGAGGTGGTCAGCACCTCCGATTACGGGATTCTGGAGAAGATGGCCGGGATGGGACGGCCCGAGGAGGCCTACGTCGCGGTCCTGAAGGAGTTTCTCCGGGACCGGTCCGTCAAGAGGCTCGGGGTCTTCGGAGACTTTCCCGTGAGGATCTATCTGGACCTCGCCGAGGAGTTCGAGATGTACGTCCTGGAGAGCCCCGTCTCGGAGATGCGAGAGGTGAAGGCCGCCGAGGAGATCGAGGCGATCAGATATTCTCAGAGGGCCTGCGAGGAGGCGATGAAGGTCGCCATCGATATGATCCGCCGCTCCCGGCCCGCCGGGGAGGTCCTCCTTTTTGAGGGTGAGCCCCTCACCTCCGAGAGGGTGAGGTCCGCCATCGACGTCTCCCTCCTGGAGAGGGGATGCGAGGCGGAGGGCACGATCGTGGCCGGAGGCCGAGAGGCGGCCGACCCTCACTTCGTCGGCTCTGGCCCCCTGCCGAGAGACGCCCCCATCGTCATCGACATCTTCCCCCGCTCCAAGAGGACCCGATACTTCGCAGACATGACGCGGACCGTCCTCCGGGGCGAGGCCGAGGAAGAGATCCTCGAGATCTACGAGGTGGTGCTGGCGGCTCAGGAGGCGGGGATCGCCGCGGTGAGGGCGGGGGCGAGCGGGAAGGCCGTCCACGGGCGGGTCTGCGAGATCTTCGAGGAGCGGGGCTACCCTGAGCGGGAGGGCCGGGGCTTCGTCCACTCCACCGGCCACGGGGTCGGGCTTGCGGTCCACGAGAGGCCTTCCCTTTCCGAGGTGGGGAAGACTCTCCAGGCGAACAGCGTCGTCACCGTGGAGCCAGGCCTCTACTACCCGGAGCTTGGGGGGGTCCGGCTTGAGGATCTGCTGGTGGTGATGGAGGGTGGATGCGAAAACCTCACAAGCCTTGAGAAGCGGCTGATCCTCTGACGAGTCTTTCGAGGTTGACTATAGGAGTCTGATTTGATGGACGCTGAAGTGCTTGAAAAGTACAGGAAGGCGGGAGAGATCCTAGCCCAGGTCAGGTCGGAGGCGAGCTCGATGATCGACGTCGGCGTCTCCATCCTGGAGGTGGCGGAGTTCGTAGAGGGGAAGACCCGGGCCCTCGGCGGCGAGCCCGCCTTCCCCTGCAACATCTCTCGGGACAGGGTCGCGGCCCATGACACCCCCCGCCCCCAGGACGGGTCGACATTCGGCGAGGAGATGGTGAAGCTGGACATCGGGGTCCACGTCGACGGCTACATCGCCGACGCCGCCGTGACGGTGGACCTCGGCGGCCACCCCGACCTCGTCGAGGCCTCGAAGGCCGGGCTTGCGGCGGCGATCGAGCTGGTGGAGCCCGGCGCGTCCACGGCGGATCTGGGGGCGGCCATTGAGGAGGCGATCCGGGGGTACGGCTACAACTCCGTCGCGAACCTGACGGGCCACGGCCTAGACCGATACCGGGCCCACGGCGAGCCGTCGGTCCCAAACCGGGCCGTCGATAAGGGAGTGGAGCTATCGCCGGGGGACGTCATAGCCATCGAGCCCTTCGCCACCGATGGGATCGGCAGGATCTCGGAGGCGCCCCAGGTCGAGATATACTCCCTCGTCGGGAAGAGGCCCGTCAGGTCTCCGCCGGCGAGGGCTCTCTTAAAAGAGGTCCAGGATAGGTACCCCTCCCTCCCCTTCGCCCGCCGGTGGCTCTCGGGGGAGAGGATCGATTACTCCATCCTTCAGCTCCTCCGAGTGGGGGTCCTCCACCGGTACCCCCTCCTCTGGGAGGCGGAGGGCGCCCTCGTCTCCCAGGCCGAGGAGACGGTGATCGTCCTGGATAGCGGGCGCGAGGTGACGACGAGGCCGGGGCGACGGCCCGGTCAGGCGTCCTCGCCGTCGTCCTCGGAGCCGTCGTCCTCCTTGTAGCTGTCGTCCCCGACCTGGGCGGCGGAGATGGCGTCGATGCCGTCGAGGAGCTCTGCGGTCATGCAGTAGGGGAGCTCTGCGAAGGCCTCCTCGGGGACCGCTTCCCCGCCGATCACCCTCGCCCCTATATCGCTCAGGATCCCCAGGGCCTCCTCCATTCGGCCCGCTTCCTCGGCGGTGGCCGCCTTTCTCACCATATCCTCCAGGGGCGTCTTTCGGTCGTAGCCGCCCTCGATGTACCGCTGGCTCGCCAGGAAGACGGCCGAGAGGGAGGCGTTGAGGGACTCCAGCATCAGGTTCGCGTCCTCTCCCAGGGAGTCGTCCCTCTCAGAGACGATATCCCTGATCTCGTCGATGGCGGAGACCGCATCCTCTTTTGTTATGGTGCCGTGTTCGCATCTCGCGATGACCTTGAGGCAGGCTAGGACCACGTCGTCCATGGCGTAGACGAAGACCGCGGCCGAAGGGTCCTCCTCCGACTCCTGGAGGGTGAACCCGCTCTCCTTTATCTTATTGATCCAGTTCTGCCATCGGCCTCGGGTGTAGAACTCTTCTTTCATAAGATCCTCTCATCGGTAAGCATCAATCAGCGCTATCCGCTCCAGCACGAGGTCGGGGATCCTCTCCTCCCCAGCGGCCTCGATCTCCGCATCCCCTATATCGAAGGCCTCCCTGACGGCCGCCTCGCTCCAGCGAGGCCCTTCGCCGTCGACCTCGACGATCTCGGAGATGTCCGGCAGGGTGCCCAAGACGATCAGGGCGACGCGCTCCGTCGCTTCCGATACGCCCATGGTGAGCGCCCGCTCGATCTGCCTCTGGCCCGAGGCGTAGCGGAGGATCTCCAGCCCCAGATCTTTGGCCACGTTCCTCCTCTCGGAGAAGGCCCGCACCGCCTTCTCGGCGGCGAAGGCGGCGTGGCTTTCGCCGACGACCAGGGAGGCGTCCATCGCCTGGATGACGGACTGCCGATCCTCCTGGGCCCTCCTCAAAGCCGCGAGAAACTGCTCTTTCCCCTTTATCTTCGGTCTTCCAAAGAGCAGGCGAAGATCGCTCATCGACGGGTGGTTCGGCGACGAAGTTTAAAAGTTTGCGGTTGCAATACGGGAGAGGATCGGCAGGTCTGTGGGATGGACCAGCAATTCAGATGAAATATAAAACTAAGAATCTATTATTGGTGGACCCGCCGCCGTCGGAGGGTTCAGCACTCCAGGGAGTCGCCGGGCTCCAGGATAACGACCTCGGAGTCGCATAGCATCTCCACCATCTCCCGAAACTCCGCTGGGTCCTGGCTTATCCGGGGCCAGGTGTTGTAGTGCATCGGTATCACCAGGTGAGGCCTTATCCAGCTCGCGGCGATCGCCGCCTCCCTCATCCCCATGGTGTACCTGTCTCCGATCGGAAGGAGCGCCACATCGGGCCTGTAGAGGTCGCCGATGAGCCTCATGTCGTCGAAGAGGGCGGTATCCCCGGCGTGATAGACCCTGATCCCATCGTCGATGACAAAGCCCGCTGCGTCGCCTCCGCAGGTTGGCGGATCGGTGACGGTTATGTCGGAGGAGTGGATCGCCTGCGTCATGGTGAAGGAGACGTCTGCGACCCGGAAGGTGCCGCCGATGTTCATCCCCTCGGATAAAACCCCCCGGCGGTCGAGGAACCTCGCCACCTCGGAGACGGCCAGGACCGGGGAGCCGGTCCTGCGAGCTATATCCTCGGCGTCTCCGAGGTGATCGGCGTGGCCGTGGGTGACGGCGATGGCGTCCGGCTCGAGCTTCTCAGCGGACGCGGGGGCGGCGGGGTTTCCCCGGAGGTAGGGGTCGATGAGGACCTTCATCGTCCCCTCGAGTTCAAAGCAAGAATGAGAAAGCCAGGTTATCTCCATCTTCATCCGCCCGGGGAGGTCGCCCCCTCGATCTCCGAAGGACGACGGATTGAGGGGCGGCCAGGGGGCCGCCCTTCTTTTATACAGTCTGCTGGTTCAAACCAGTCCTGAACGCTGAAGTCTCAGGAGATCGGTGGTGTCCAGCTTCTCTCCCTGTCTGAACTGGGTGAGGATCTCCTCGGCCTCCTTCCTGACCTCGGCCTTCACCTTGTCCTCTCTCTTCTCCCGGTTCTTCTTTCGGAGGCCCGTTATGATCTTGTCGAAATCGCGTATCTCTCTCTGAGTCCTGATGAACTCTCGGTGCTGCTTGTCGGCCGCCTCCTGGGCCTTGACGAACTCTCGGTGGGCGGCGTCGGCAGCGGCCCTCACCTGGTCGGCCTCTTTGAAGGTGGCGATCATCTTGTCGTGATATTCCTGGGCGAGTTCAGCGGACTTGGTTACTAGATCGTGGTATTCGGAAGCCTGGTCCCTCAGCTTCTGGGCCTCGTCCAGGAGATCTCGGAGAACCTCGTTCTTCTCCATCTGCTCCTTCTTCGCCTTGAACTCGGCTCGAAGGGCTGAGATCTTCTCGACCAGCTGCTTCTCCTTGTCGGGGCTGAGGACCTCGGTCTGCTGCTTGAACTCCATGTGGTCTATCTCTCTTCGCAGACCCCGGATCGATCGGTCGCCGGTGAGGTTGTGCTTCTTCCTGATCTCGTCTATCTGGGCGTACAAGTCGTTGGTCTTCTCGTTGTACTCGTCCCGCTTCAGTTTTGCCTCAGCCACGTTCTTGTTGTACTCGTCACGGAGCGTCTTGAGCTCTTGGGCCTTGTCTATGAGCTCTTTGGTCTTCTTGTTCAGTTCGTTCCGCTCCGCGGCCCATTTGCTGGCTTCAGCGTTCAATTGGCTGCGACTATCCTTATAATCGATGGCCTGTTGCTTCAGCCGGGCCTTCTTTTCTTCCAGTTCTGCCAGCATCCCCCTTTTGTCCTCCTTTTCCAGCCTCCCGGGCTGGTATTACGTCCTTTCCCTACGGCACTGTCCTGCGTGGGGCGCCATAAACGTTACATGCTCGTTCGATCGACCTCTCCTGGAGGAGATCCGAGTAAAATATCGACTCTCGTTTTTATCTTATCATCATCTCAGCCGGGCTCTGCACGACTTCTGGAAAGTCGCCCCCCTTCGAGCTCCATGGAACCAAAATATAGATTGTTCCCAAGATCGACGTCGATGGGCATGTGGCAATTTTCTAATTTATCCCTTACGTATTAACCTTTTGGTCGGAATCGTCTCCTTGGGGCGCGGGCCGATCCCTTCTCCTCCTTCTCCGTCCACGCCTCTCCTGGCCCTCTATATCTTCCCTCTGTAACCCTCCCTCCGTCCCTCTCCATTCACGCCTTTATTACGCTTCCTCCCTGCCGCGGCCTTCCTTCGCCCTGTCCCCCATTTCCCGTTAAGGTTCTCCCGCCGATCCGAGGAGGCGACCCTCGGGTTCGGAGCATTTGATAAGCTATCCGGCGCGAATAGACCACTTCATCCTGAGTTCTCCTTTTCCCGACCACAATTTACAAGTCCCCTGGGGGCGATGGTTCTACAAAGGCTGGAGGAATGGCGTTGAAGCCGGAGATTTACAAGGGGATGCCCGCCGTATTCAAGAGGAGGGACGGGAAGTTCGAGATAAAGATCCTGGTGACCGGGGGGATGCTCACCCCCCGGCAGGTGAGGCGGATCGGCGAGGTCGCCGAGAGGTACGGAGGCGAGGTGCACATAACCGTTCGGCAGGAGCTCTCGATCCTGGGGGTCCCCGAGGAGAAGCTGGACCCGGCGCTCCAGGATCTCGCCGAGGCGGGGCTTCTCCCAGGGTCTGCGGGGATGACCTTCAGGAACGTCGTCTCCTGTCTCGGGTCCGACTACTGCTTCAAGGCCGCGGCCGAGACGACCTCCCTGGCGGAGGAGATCGCGGAGCGGTTTACGGGGGAGAAGACCCCCGGCCCCCTGAAGGTCGGGATCGGCGGGTGCCCCTTCCCCTGCACCAGGCCCCAGTTCAACGAGATAGGGATCATGGGGAGGGTGAGACCGGAGCTGGACCTTGAGAAGTGCACTGGGTGCGGAAAGTGTGTCGAGGTCTGCAAGGTGGGGGCTGCCTCCGTCGTCGAGGGGAAGGCGGTCATCGATTACGGTAAGTGCGCCATGTGTGGCCGGTGCGTCGTCAACTGCCCCGTCGGGGCGCGGTACACCGCCGAGGACGGCTACATGTTCTTCGTCGGCGGGCGCGGGAGCTGGCCCCCCCACGAGGGGTGGATCTTCCGCGACTTCGTCGGCCGGGAGGAGATCCTCCCCCTCATAGGGCGGATCCTGGAGGTCTACCGGGCCGGCGCCAAGCCCGGCATGAGGCTTTTGGAGTTCATAAATACGATCGGCTTTGAGGAGTTTCGGCGGCGGGTCGAGGCCGACGATGCCGATCCGGGGCGATGATCCGGCCATCCCTTCCGCCGTCCATCTCCCATTTATCTCTTTTTTCGTAAACCCCAGATCTGAAACTTCCCACTTTTCACCACGGATCTCTGAGATCCCCCTTCGATCTGGGACGGTTCCAATCCCCGAGAAATCCTGCCGCAGCCCTCCCTCCATCGTATAATGCAATCAACAGATTAAAATAGGTGGGTGGCATTAGATTCTTGCAAGTCTCTACCGAGCTTAATTTAGACGGAGGGAGTGATCTGAAAAAAGTTACACTCGCGATACTCGCCCTGTCGTTCCTGATCGGGATATCGGCAGCGGCAGAAGCCGACTACGAATACTACGATGATTATCCCTGTGAGAAAGGAACTAGATCTGCAAACATCACCTTCGACTTCGATCAGAGCGTCCAGGGCAGCGGCTACTTCATGACCTACAGGTACATCCAGCTCGATTCGCCATGGACTGACCAGAAGGGGCCGATGTACAAGGACTACGCCCACGGGAGCGGCACCATCGACAACGAGATGACGCTCTGTGCAGAGGAGATCGCATACACCAGGCCTGACGGATGCTATAGAGAGTGGGAGGCCTACTCCTGCATATCGGCGAGGGAGGACAACTCCATGGTCTACTCCCCGATGACCATGTCCTACGGGAACGGCTACTACGCCAGAAACCCGATCCGCTACGACTCCCTCCTGAAGGAGAAGACGCTGATAAAGAACTACAGGCCCGCCACCATGATGCACCACCAGGTGGAGTATGCGAAGGCGATCGACAAGGAGATCGACGTCATAGTCAAGGACAAGGACTACGCCTATGAGGATCCTGTATACCAGGGCGTCGGCTACACCTCCATGAAGATCAACGAGGACATCACCGACGGTATGGTGGACATCGGAGTCCTCCAGGGCGAGCCGGACGACATGAACAGCACCGGATATCTCCTGCCCAGGAACTCCGCCTGGAGAAACCCGATGATCGAGATCGATGAGCACTACGTCGGGACCTTCCACATCGAGAAGAACATGTCCATCGATGTCCCCTACAAGCACGAGTGGATACCGAAGGACTGGCTCTCCTGCTGCATTGTCGGATGTGGCGACCCGTGCGACTATGGGCCCTACTACAACCCCTGCACTTACGATTCTGCGGCCGGGTCCGTCTTTGATGCGGCCTACACCCCCACCACCAGCGGTGGATGTTGCAGCTGATGGGGAAGATCTTCCCCGCCCCTCTTTTCTTCTTTTTATCCGGTCTGGTTCTTCCGCGGCTTATGATGATCCTGAATCTCTCCCTTCGTGGCCGGGATCCGCCAGATCGCAGCGAAAAGGCTTAACCATCTCCTGCGGATGGGACGATCATGCAGTTTTCGGAGTGGGAGCCGATCTACGCGGAGATCCTGGCGGATTTCGGCTTCTCCAGGGAGGAGGACGAGGTGGCAGCCCGGCTCCTCCAGAGCCTCCTATTGGGCCGGAAGGGAGACCTCTCCATAAAGGAGCTCGCCTCGATGATCCGCGAAAGGAGGGTTCTGGTCTGCGGGAATGGGCCGAGCCTCCCGAAAGGCCTGGCGGAGGCCCTGGGAGGAGGACAAGGGTCGCCGGAGCCGTCGAAGCGGGGCGATCCCGTCATCATAGCCGCCGACGGGGCGACGACGGCGATCCTCGCGGTGGGGGCCCTCCCCGACGTCATCGTCACCGACCTCGACGGCTTTATGCCCGACATCCTCGCCGCGAACGGCCTGGGCTCGGCGGCGGTCGTCCACGCCCACGGCGACAACCTGGCGGCCCTGAGAGAGTACGTTCCTAAGCTCACCAAGGTCCTCGCCACCACCCAGGCTGCCCCCCTGGAGGGGGTCTACAACTTCGGCGGCTTCACCGACGGAGATCGGGCGGTCTTCCTCGCCCGGCGCTTCGGGGCGAAAGAGATCAGGATGGTGGGCTTCGACTACGACGATCCCACCGTCACGGCGAAGAAGAAGAAGAAGCTGGCTTGGGCGAGACGGCTGGTGGCGATCGCCCTGGTGGATCGGCCGGATCCTGCCGATTAGTTGGTGGGGGCCGCTCTTCCCTCCGGCAGCTCAGGCCTTCGTCCGCATCTGAGGGCCCTCGCCGGCTCTGGGAGGGCGCCGTCGTTCTCCCCGATCTTGCGGCCTTTCCGCCTTCAGCCCTCGGCGAGGATCTCAACCAGGGCCTCTGCCGTCTCGGCGAGGACCTCCGCCATCGGGCGGCCGGCATCGATGACGACGAACCTCTGGGGCTCCAGCCTCGCCAGGGTATCGAAGTTCTCCGCCACCTCTCGGAGGAACTCCTCCCTCTCGAACTTCTCGGGCCCCCGAGGCGCCGAGGGGCCGGCCTCCCCCCGGGAGAGGCACCTCTCCACCGCCATGGTGGGGTCGATCGAGAAGAGGATCGTCCTATCGGGGACGACGCTCCAGGGGCGGTGGAGCTCCCGCACCCGCTCCATCGGCGTGGGGACGACCCCACGGAGGGTGGCTCCCTGGTAGGCTGCCCTGGAGTCGGAGTACCGGTCGGATACGACGACCATCCCCACCTCCAGGGCCGGGATCACCGTCTCCGCCAGGTGGCGGGCGTGGTCTGCCATGAAGAGGAAGAGCTCCTCCATCTGCCCCGCCCTCCTCCCTCCCGGACCGCCCACCGCCGCCGGGGCCCTCAGCCTCTCTCTTAATATCCGCCCCTCCTCTCCTTTCGTCGGCTCGGCGGTGAAGAGAAAACGCCTCCCCGCGACGGCCAGCTTTCCTTCAGCAACCATCCGGGCAACGCCGGCAAGGGCCGTCGACTTGCCGCTCCCGTCTATCCCCTCGAAGGTGATCAGAGTTCCCCTCATAATCAGGATCTCTGGTCAGGAGCTGCTGATATTTAAGGGGTGGGAGGGCCGCCGGGGCAGCTAAGCAAATGAAAAATTATATATAATTTGAATCGTCGGAGGCCGGCCGATCCCGGAGGATGCTGACGAAGGAAGATGCTGACGATCCGGAGGATTTGGTATGTCGCCCGATGCTCTGCTAACTCTGAGGCCTCATCCTTTGGAAGATCCGCAAGTCGGCTCAGTGACCCTCGCAGCGGGCTTGCTGTACCGCATCTGGGTTGTCTTGAGGTCATCGTCAGACGATAGTCAGTATCTCCCCCAAGGACCTATCAACGCGGCTTTTCGTGTCGTTCCCCCTTTGCTCCGGCGGTCACGGCGACGGCGGATGCCTGAGCTCCTGCCAGTCCTCTGAGGGGAACCTGCGATATATAAGCAAAGTACTATATAAGGATGCCTGCCCTCATCGATCCGCCGCCCCCATCCCGATCGATTCTAACATAATTTCGGCACGAACGCCGCGTAGCAAAGGTTTAAGTCGAAGTCGCGCGTTGATAATCTTCGGAGGTGTTTCATCTGGCTGATAACGTCTACGTGGTTGGCCACAAAAGTCCAGACACTGACTCTGTAGCTGCGGCTATATCCTATGCGAACCTGAAGAACCAGCTCGGGATGCCGGAGATATACGTACCGGCGGCGGCGGGAACGATCAACGCCGAAACGAAGTTCGTCCTCGACCACTTCAGCGTCCCGGTGCCGGAGACGATCACCGACGGCAAGGGGAAGAAGATCGTCCTCGTCGATCACAACGAGGTCGGACAGGCGGTGGAGAACATCAAGGAGGCGACGATTCTGGAGGTCATAGATCACCACAAGATCGGCGACATAACGACCCCGAACCCCATCTTCTTCCACAACGAGCCCGTTGGGAGCACCGCGACGATCGTCTCGGCTATGTACGACCAGTACAAGGTCCCCATCTCCAGGGAGATGGCGGGAGTGATGATCTCCGCCATCCTCAGCGACACCGTCCTCTTCAAGTCCCCCACCTGCACCGCCAAGGACAAGGAGGAGGTGGCTAAGCTCGCGAAGATCACCGGCGAGGACTTCCAAGAGTATGGGATCGCGATGCTCACCGCGAAGAGCGACATATCCTCCAAGACCGCCATGGACATCGTGAAGGGCGACTACAAGCACTTCGACTTCGCAGGGACGAAGGCGGGCGTCGGCCAGATCGAGGTGATGGACCTATCGGTCCTCGCCCCCAGGAAGAAGGAGATCCTGGAGACGATGGAGAAGGTGAGGAAGGACGAGGGTCTCAGCTTCGTTCTGATCATGCTCACCGACGTCATGAAGGAGGCGAGCGACCTCCTCTTCGTCGGATCCCCCGTCGATAAGTTCGAGAAGGCCTTCGCCGGGAAGATGGAGAACAACTCCATCTACAAGAAGGGGGTCTTGTCGAGGAAGAAGCAGGTCATACCGCCCCTGGAAGCGGCCTTCAAGTGAGGCCCTTTCATTATTTTTATAAATTATGGTGTATTTAGGGTACCCCCGCCCACTGCATATCTGGCGGAGTTGCAGGATTTTGTATCTAGAGTGGCGTCAAATATTTAATAATCTCGACTCATGTTATGTTCAGTTTGACAAAAAGATATCGAGGCGTTCTATGGATGACAATGAACTGGAGGTTTTGTTAAAGGACCTTGAATCCGACTTGGTGGAGCGGAAAGCGTCATTATCTGATGCAGCCAGGATTCGCGAGGCGATCTGTGCTTATGCAAACGATCTTCCGAATCATCGTAAGCCAGGTGTTATCTTCATCGGTGCTAATAATGACGGCTCTTGTTCTGGGATTGAAGTAACCGATGAGCTTTTGCTTAGGCTATCCAATATGCGGGATGACGGGGCCATCCAGCCATTCCCCTCGATGATTGTGGAAAAACGTGAGCTTAACGAATGCCAAATAGCCGTCTTAATTGTGAAGCCCTCTAGAGCGCCACCTGTCAGGTTCAATGGAGTTACGTGGATACGGGTTGGTCCAAGGAGAGCTAGAGCCACACCTGAAGAGGAGTTAATTCTCGCAGAACGGCGGAGGTCTAAGGATTTGCCTTTCGATCTTCAACCGCTTCCGTCAGCGATGATCGAGGATTTGGACCTAGATCTCTTCGAACGTGAATATTTACCTCTAGCTGTTGATCCTGGTGTCCTCGAACAAGGTTATCTAAATGTCGAAAATCAGCTCCGAGCCTTGCGATTTTTATCTCCTGACGGGTACCCCACGGTGTTGGGTGTTATAGTCTTGGGTAGAGATCCCTTGCAATACATTCCTGGCGCCTACATCCAATTTTTGCGATTTGAAGGCGATTCTCTGACAGCCCCGATCAGGGATCGAAAAGAGATTGATGGACCTCTGCTCGAACTTCTTCGCAGATTAGATGATGTACTTGAGGCTCACAATACCGTTTCCACCTCGATTACCTCTGGACCAATTGAGATCCCTCATCCCGAATATCCTTTGCCCGCTCTTCAGCAACTCACCCGTAACGCTATACTTCATCGTACTTATAAAGGAACCAACGCTCCAGTTCGAATTTACTGGTTTTCAGATCGCGTTGAGATATACAGTCCGGGCGGACCCTATGGTCAAGTGACAAAGGAGAACTTTGGCAAGCCTGGCGTAACGGACTATCGCAATCCTCACCTTGCGGAATCCATGAAGGTGCTGGGATACGTCCAGCGTTTTGGGTTGGGTATCCAGATAGCACGAGAGCAGCTTGCAAAAAATGGTAACCCCGATCCCGAATTTACCATCGAAACGACGAATGTGCTGGTCACGATCAGGAGGCATTCATGAACGCCCCAATAATCTCCTTCTTCAACAACAAGGGTGGTGTAGGCAAAACTTCGCTGGTTTATCACCTGGCGTGGATGTACTTCGACTTGGGCATGAACGTTCTGGTCGCTGATCTCGATCCGCAGGCGAATTTGACAGCTGCCTTTCTTGAAGAGGATCGGCTTGAGGAGCTATGGCCAGATGGCCTGCACGATAAGACCGTCTATGGTTCAATTGAGCCATTACTTAGGGGTGTAGGGGATATTCTGGATGAACCTCACACCGAGGAGATCGAAGAGCGTCTTCACCTGCTGGTCGGAGATCTCGGTCTCTCACGCTTTGAAGACGAGCTTTCACTGCAGTGGCCCCTTTGTCTTGATGGAAAGGAGCGGGCGTTTCGCGTCATATCAGCTTTTTGGCGCATGTTAGTGCGCAGCTCCGGAAAGGTCGGAGCTGAGGTAGTCCTTGTGGATCTCGGACCGAACTTAGGCTCTATAAATCGAGCGGCTCTCGTGGCTACGGACTATCTGGTGGTTCCTTTGGCGCCGGATCTTTTCTCCCTTCAGGGGCTCAAAAACCTTGGTCCCACCATACTACGCTGGCGCAAAGAGTGGAAAGATCGCCTCGACAGAAATCCTGTGAAAGATCTAAATTTACCTGCAGGACGGATAGAACCTATCGGGTACGTTGTTATGCAACATGCTGTGAGATTTAATCGACCAGTCAGAGCATATGAGCGCTGGATGGCCCGTATACCGAGCGTTTATGCTGAAGAGGTTTTGGGTCAAAAAACGGCGGATAGTGACCTTTTGAGGGTCGACTCCAATCGTCTTGGGCTGGTCAAACACTACCAAAGCATGATGCCAATGGCCCAGGAAGCACACAAACCGATGTTTCATCTGTTGCCCTCAGATGGCGCAATTGGATCGCATCGAAAAGCCGTTATAGAGGCAAAAGAGAATTTCAAACAACTTGCGTACGAAATCGCAAAGAGATGCGATATTGCTATACGATGAAGCGGGTTTTGGCAGCCCGCTTATCTTTATCTGCTCGGATGGACCTTCTCCCCCCTCATCCTGACCAGGGGCTTGGAGAGGTGCCTCCTGGCAGAAGGCGGAACCTCGTAGAACCCCTCTTCGATCTCCCGCGGGATCGCGGCCAACACCTTCCCCTCGGCTTTCGTGCCGCATCTTTTGCACCGGTAGCCCTGACCCCTCCCCGCCGACTCCATCCGCCTCCCGCATCCAGAGCAGATCGGCGCCTTCTGGTCCACCCCATCGGCGAGGGCCACCACCTCCATCTTCTCGAGGTTTAGGGTTCCCCTTCTGACGGCGCCGTAGACCTCTATAACGTCTCCGGGCAAAAGCGACCTCACCACCTTCCTGAAGTTCTTCGTCGGCTCGAAGGCGGCGCAGTTGATGGCGCTATTGCCCTCCTCGGCCCGGAGAGGGAAGAAGAGGTGGCCCCCCTCGATCGGCTTCGCCCCCTGAGCGACGACGCCCCGGAGCCGATAGCTCCCGTCCTCGGCGGCCTCCGAGATCTCGGCCCGGAGGATGTGGGCGTCGGTGCCCTGGTTGGTCCTGTAGATCACCGCCCTCTCGTAGGCCTCCGATCTGATCGTCTCCAGGGCCTCCTCCAGGGGCTCCGGCCCCTCCCCCCGGATCCCGAAGAGGACGGGGTCCCCGGAGTGGGGGGCGAATACCACCTTCCGGTTGCGATGGTCGACGGTGTCCCAGGTCCTCGGGTAGGTCAGGGCGTCCGCCCTCCAGACCGACTCCTCGTCGATCTTCCGGGGGGTGCCCCACCTCTCCGGGACCCGGTAGGCGAGGAGCTCGTAGGTCCAGTCCGAGAACTCAGCCCCGACGGCGGCAAGGGCCCCGATCAGCCCCCTCCGGTTCTTGAAGGACCGGGACCAGAGGCCATGCCTCTCGAGGATCTCCTCGGCCTCGCCGACGTCCAGGACCTCGTGTAGCGCCCTCCGGTAGAAGATGGTGAGCTCCGCTGGCACCTCCTCCGCCACCACCAGGCCGGGGTTGGTATTGGGGCCCGAGAAGTCGGAGAGCTCCAGGACGGTCCGGAGGGCGATCTCTTTTGCCTCCTCGGGCCGGTCGGTATCGAGGGTGAAGGCGACGGCGGCGTTCCCCCTGGTCTTGAACGCGACGGCGGGGTTGAGCCTTACGAGCTTCGGCAGGCCCCTGACCACGCCGATCTCCTCGAGCCTCGCCATCATCGTGGCGGCGAGGTAGGTGGTGCAGAGCCCGTATTCCGAATCGGTATCGTCTACGCCTATGGTGATCATGATGGTGAACCTTAAATAACGGCTAAGCGGAAAGATATATGACGATGAATAAGGAGTTTCTGACCGATCGGGTTTCGGATCTGCTGGCGGGGTCGGGATTTTCCGTCTCCGACCGTTGTTACGTCAGGCCCAGGAGCTTCGATCTGGCTGCCAGGCGGGGAGGTCTCCTCCTTATTCTCAAGATCCTCTCGAACATCGACGGCCTCAACGAGAAGACCGCGGTGGAGATTCGCCGCCTGGCCAAATATCTTTCGGGAAACCCCCTCCTCGTAGGGGAGAAGACGAGGGACCACGGCCTGGAGGGGGGCGTCGTCTACTTCAGGTACGGGGTTCCCACCGTCAGCTTCACCACCCTCGCCGACTGGATCGTCGAGGATGTCCCCCCTCTCGTCTATGCAGCCCACGGGGGGCTCTACGTCAAGATCGACGGCCGCCTCCTGAGGAAGCTCCGGCTGGAGAGCGGGATCTCCCTGGGGGCCCTCGCCTCGGAGCTCTCCGTCTCCCGGAGGACGGTCAGCAAGTACGAGATCGAGAGGATGGACACCACCATCGAGGTCGCCCTCCGGCTCGAGGAGCTCTTCGGCCAGGAGCTGATAAAGCCCGTCGAGATCCTGGAGCCGGCAGCCCCCGTCTCCGGAGGTGGAGAGCATATCGACGACAGAGTCCTGAGCCACCTCGCCGAGATCGGCTTCGACGTCTTCCCCACCGCCCAGTCCCCCTTCAACGCCATCACCCAGAAGGAGGATCTGGTCGTCCTCACCGGCGTCGGCAAGTTCTCGTCGACGATGCTGAAGAAGGCCCGGCTGATGAGCAGCCTCTCCATCGTCACCAGGACCTTCTCGGCGGTGATCGTCGACGGCGAGTCGAAGGTGGGGCGGGTAGAGGAGACGGCGGTGATCGAGAGCCGGGAGCTGGAGCGGATCGGCAAGACGAGCGAGTTTGCTGACCTCATGTCGGAGAAGCAGGATCGATGACCTTTCCCTCACTCGCCGTCCTCCCATCAATCCCCGGCCCGGCATCAGAGGCGGTCATAAGATGGGATCTAATGACAGGTGATTTTTGTGGCTTTAAGTCTGGCTGAGAGGCTGAAGGGTTCTGGCCGGGTCTTCGTGGTGGCGGTGGCGGGGGACAGCGGCTCCGGAAAGACGACCCTCTCCCGGGGGATCCGAAGGCTCCTCGGCGAGGAGGTCGTATCCACCTTCAGCATGGATGACTACCACAGCCTCGATCGGGAGGAGCGGCGGGTCCGGGGGATGACCCCCCTGAACCCGGAGGCGAACCGCCTCGACCTCCTCGCCGAGCACCTCCGGTCCTTGCGGAGGGGCGAGACGATCGCAAAGCCCGTCTACGACCACTCGGTGGGGATATTCCGGGAACCCGTCCCCTTCCGGTCGGCTCCGGTCCTGATCATCGAGGGGCTCCATCCCCTTTACACCCAAAAGCTCCGGCGGGAGATCGACCTTGGGATCTTCGTCGACCCGAGCCGGGCGGTCAAGAGGCGGTGGAAGATTCGGAGAGACTGCGGCGATAGGGGTTACGAGCGGGAGGCGGTGATGGCCGAGATCCTCGCCCGGGAGCCGGACTACAAGCTCTACGTCGACGTCCAGAAGGTCTACGCCGAGGCGGTCGTCAAGATCGATGATACGCGGCTTAGGGCGTCATCCATCTTGGAAAACCCCGGCGAGAGGTACTCCGTCAGGCTGATCCAGGAGGTTTTGGAGGCCGGACCGTCGGCGGTGGACCTCACCATCGACCTCTCCGCCCTCTTCAGGCTCGCTGAGGGCGAGTTCTCCATCGCCTTCCAGAGGGACGACTACTACGGCAAGAGGGTGAGCGTCCTGACCGTCGATGGCGAGCTCCACCGGTCGATGGTCGAGGGGCTGGAGGCGAAGCTCCAGGCCCTCGCGGGTTCGACGGGGCCGATCTGCGACCGGGCGGAAGGCGACCGGGTCACCTCCACCGGGATGGCTCAGCTCCTCCTCTCCTGGCGTCTCCTGGAGAAGCTTCAGTTTCATCTGGCCAAGGCCTAGAGCCCGTCGTCCGCGTCATCCCACGTTCGCCGACCGCCTCAGTCGATCCTCATGAACCTCTCCCCCTTGATCCCGCAGACCGGACACTTCGCCGGCGGCTCCCGCTCCGCCGTCATGCCGCAGACGGGGCAGACGTAGTAGGGGAAGCTCTCGTCCTTCCTCGCCTCGAGACCCTCCATCATATCGTGGTAGAGCTGCGCGTGGATCTCCTCGACGTCGTTGGCGTATCGGAAGGCCCTCTCGGCGGCCCGGTTTCCTTCGGCTTGGGCGGCTTCGATCATCCCGGGGTACATCTCCTTGAACTCGTGGGTCTCTCCCGCGACCGCCTCCCTCAGGTTCTCCTTCGTCGTCTTGACGGCGTTCATCGCCCGGAGGTGGTTTATTGCATGGACCGCCTCCGCCTCGGCGGCGGCGCGAAAGAGCCTGGCCGCCTGGGGGTAGCCCTCCAGGTCGGCCTTCTCGGCGAAGGCAAGGTACTTGCGGTTCGCCTGGGCCTCCCCGGCGAAGGCCTCCTTGAGGGAATCTTCTGAGTTGGACATCTCGGAGGTCTATGAAACTGAATCGATAAAAAGGGCTTGGGTGGATGGGGGATCACCAGTGGGTTCCGCCCGGGGCTTGGGTGGAACGATGGGATTTAGTATCCGTGAGGCCTGACTATCTTCTCATGCTGACGATCGATGAGGGGAGGCGGGCCGTCTCCCTGGCTAGGAAGGCCCTTAAGGCCTACGTTGATCGGAGGGAGAGGATAGCTCCGGAGGATCTGCCCCCCGCCTTCAGCGAGAGGGCGGGGGTCTTCGTCACCCTCCACGAGGACGGGGAGCTCCGGGGGTGCATCGGCTACCCGGAGCCGGTGATGGAGCTGGGACGGGCGATAGTCGACTCGGCGATCAACGCCGGGGCAAACGACCCCCGGTTTCCGAGGGTCAGATCCGAGGAGCTTCCCAAAATCGAGATCGAGGTGACGGTCCTGACCCCTCCGAGGCCCTACGACGTCAGAAACCGGGACCTTCCGGAGGCGGTCAAGATCGGAAAGCACGGCCTCATCGTCCGGCGGGGGATCTGGTCGGGGCTCCTCCTCCCCCAGGTGGCGACGGAGTGGGGGTTCGACCCCACAGACTTTCTATGCCAGACCTGCATCAAGGCGGGCCTACCCCCCGACTCCTGGATCGACGAGGAGACGGAGGTCCTTTACTTTGAAGGGCAGGTCTTCGCCGAGGTCTCGCCCGAAGGCGAGGTGGTGGAGAGGGCGGTCGAAAGCTGCTCCTGAGCTCCTCGGCCCCTAGCCCTCTCTCCCTTTCGTCGTATTCGTCTTCGCCCTCTCCTTCTCCTCTTCCCGCTCCATCGCCTCCCGGGCGAGCCTGATGGCGCAGAGCTCGTTGCACATGGTGCAGGTGTCGACCTCAACGCCTCTGCGGTGGCGGATCTGTCTTGCGAGCTTCGGGTTTATGGCGAGGTCGAACTGGGCGGGCCAGTCCAGGTCCCTCCGCGCCACGGCCATCTTCCGGTCCCAGAGGCGGGCCCGATCTTTCACCCCGAATTTAGCAAGATCGCTGGCGTGGGCGGCGATCCTGGTGACGATCGTCCCCTCGAAGATGTCCTCTTTGGTGGGAAGGTCCAGATGCTCGCTCGGGGTCGTTGCACATAGGAAGTCGGCGCCGCTCATCCCGGCGATCGTCCCCCCGATGGCCGCCGTGATGTGGTCATAGCCGGGGGCGACGTCGGTGACGATCGGCCCCAAGAGGTAGAGGGGCGCGCCGTCGGCGACGTACTTCATCGCCTTTACGCTCGTCTCGATCTCGTCGGCGGGGACGTGGCCGGGCCCCTCCACCATCGCCTGGACCCCCGCCCTCCTCGCCCGGTCGACGAGCTCCCCGAGGATTATGAACTCCATGTACTTCGCCCGGTCGCTGGCGTCCTCGATGCAGCCGGGGCGGAGGCCGTCGCCTAAACTCAACGTCAGCTCGTGCTCCCTCGCCACGTCCAGGAGGTGGTCGAACTCGGCGTAGTAGGGGTTCTCCTCCCCCGTCTCGCTCATGTACTTGAGGGTGAGGGAGCCCCCGCGGCTGACGACGCCCATGATCCGGTGGCTCCTCTTCAGCCGCTCAAAGGAGTTCAAGTTGACGCCGACGTGGACGGTGACGAAGTCGACGCCGTCCTTCGCCTGCCGCTCCAGGGCGTCGAAGAGCCCCTGGCTGGTCAGCCTTCCAGCCACCTCCGCCTGGTATATCGGGACGGTCCCGACGGGGATCTCGACGGCTTTGAGGATCTTCCGCCTTATATAGTCCAGGTCGCCGCCGGTCGAGAGGTCCATCACGGTGTCGGCACCCGCCTCCATCGCCACGACGGCCTTCTCCACCTCGGCGTCGGGGTCGGCGATCCCCCTGGACGAGCCGATATTGAGGTTTACCTTGGTGGTGAGGGTCTCGCCGATCCCGATCGGTCTGATCTCGCGCCCCGCGTTCCTCGGGATCACCACCCTTCCGCGGGCCACGAGGCGGGAGAGGGCGGCGGGGTCGACCCCCTCTTTTCGGGCGACGGCCTCTACCTCGGGAGGAGTCTTCCCCCTCTTAGCGTCTTCGATGAGAGTCATGATACCAACTAACCGATATATTTAAGGAAACCCATCCATCTTATGGGGTGTTTTGAATGGTGGAAGTGCATAAGGTTAACGGCGGCGGACCGACCCATGAGGGGAACGTCTACCTGATCATCGACGAGGTGGCGGCCCTCATCGACGCCGGGAGGAACGCCGAGGCGACGAAGAGGAACGTCGAGAAGCTCATTGATCCCGGAAAAATCAAGTTCATCGTCCTCACCCACTGTCACCACGACCACACCGCGGGGGTCCCGGTCCTCAAGGCGGCCACCGGCGCCAAGGTCCTGATCGGAGAGGGGGAGGTCTGCGACCTCGGCGACGACGTCGCCACCGGCTCCTACCAGTACGGGGAGGACCCGGCCGAGTTTGGAATCGACGGGACCCTGGAGGAGGGGGACGTGATAAACCTCGGGGAGTGGTCGCTTTCGGTGATGAAGACCCCTGGCCACTCGCCGGGCTCCATCTCTTTATACGAGCCGAGGGCGCGGGTCCTCTTCTCCGGGGATACCCTCCTGCCCCACGGGAACATCGGAAGGACCCGCCGGTCGGGGGAGATGGTCAAAGAGCTCGTCAGGTCGGTCGAGAGGCTGGCGGCACTGGACGTTCTGGTCCTCTACCCCGGCCACATGGAGCCGACGGACGAGAACGTCGGCGAGCAGTTGAGAACCAGCCTGGAGTTCGCCCGGTCGATCCACTGACTCCTCCGGACCGCCTCCTATTTTTATCATCGGGGTCGATAAATAGGCGATGCTCGACGACATCTTCGACTTCGTCTACTTCATCGGTTTTGCTCCGGCCTCCGCCATCCGGCTCGTCTGGCTTCGGAGGACCGACCACTGGTGGCGGAGGCGGGAGATGGTGGCATTCGACCGGGAGAGGAAGCAGGACAGACCCCTCATGCTCCTCACGGCCGCCGGGATGATAGTTGTCCCCTTCCTCTACCTCTTCACGACGAGGCTCGACTTCGCCGACTATAGCCTGCCGGCGACGGCAAGCCTCGTGGCCGAGTCCCTCGGCGCCGCCTTCTTCCTCCAGGCCCTCCTCCTCCTCTGGCGGTCCCACGCCGACCTCGCCGGGGCTTCAGATCCGAAAGGACCACAGGCTTGTGACCGCCGGGGTCTACGAGCTGGTCCGCCACCCGATGTACTCCGCCCATTTGTTGTGGGCGGCTGCCCAGCTCCTCCTACTACAGAACGCGATCGCAGGCCCCGCCTTCCTGGTGGCGTCCCTCCCTTTATATGCCGCCCGGATCCCGCGGGAGGAGGAGATGATGCTGGATCAATTTGGCGATGAGTACCGGCGGTACGCGGAGCGGACGGGGCGGGGGGCCCGCGGTGGCGACGGGGATAGCCGACAGGAGCCTATCCGTGGCCATTGTTTTTTTGCTCACAGCATCGCCTGTCTGGCGGGCCTTCTATCGATCTATCAGACGATTTTGGAGGAGGGTTCGTCTCTTCCTCCTCCAGCATCTTAATGCGCCATATAAGCCGCTCCAGTTCGGCAAACATCCTGTCGAATTCTGCATACAGGACCGCTAGCTCTTCTGCATCGGAGTTCATGACTCCGCCTCCTCCGGCAGGGATCGGCTCTCCTCGACCTTCAAGACCACAGCATCCTCCCGGGCCATGCTGTGGCGAAGTATTGGCTGGCTATCATCATGCCATCCCCCACCAATTGGCGACAGGATCAACTGTCATGGCCTTTTCAGCACAGGACGCGTGGTATAGGGCCCCGTGATCGGTAACGTAAATGTCACCGATCTTGATCGGCTTGTAGCAGATACCGCAACTGTAGCCTTCGCAATCCATCAGATACCTTCGGCTCATCTCACCGCCCTCTTCTTGCGCCGCTTCTCCTCATCGGCTAACAGTACCGTTGCCTGGCTCTTCGAGATGCCACCGACGACCTCCATATTTCCAACCATCTCGCTCTGATCCTCCCTAAATCCTTCCTTCATCTCATCTCCTCCTGATAGTGGTTTTATCGCTGCATAGCTTTGTTGTAGCTTCCCCTGACGGATCCGTGCCCGGGACTTTCATCTCTAATCGCCCCCTTGGGCGGAGCTCCGCTTCAACCGTATCGTGAATTTGCCTCCACAGGCTGCACATTTGCCGTCGCCCTCGCCCATGACGTCGTCATAGTAATACCAGTTGATCTTGTGGTCCTCTCCGAACTTTTTCGAATGCAAGTTCTCGATTTGTGCGGCCACCTTCTCCATCAATTCGGATTTTGTGACTTCTTGGTTCAACTCCGATGCCAATTATACGCGCCCCACTCAATATGACGAATGCCAAATCTTCAAGCCGTGTTCCTGCACGAATCTCTTCAGGGTCGACTCCGAGAATGCCGCTATCTCAGCCCGCCAAAGGAAGGTTAGCAGCGCTTCTCTCCGGGTCCCTGGAGCTATCAGACCCAAGGCGGCAATCTTGATCGGGTCCGATTTTGTCGGTCACCAATACCCTTTAATTTTCTTCATATTCATCCCGCTTTTATCCTCGTCTCCGCCTCCGAACCACTCGGAGCTCGTGGAGGTTTTTCCCTAGCCCCCAGACTATGATATCACCCCTCAGATCCCTGATCCTGGCAAGGGTTTGGTTCAGCTCCAGAAACAGCTCGTCTGCCCGTTCCTCCAGCTGGAGGAGTTCCATGGTTTCGACCTCTGGCTGGTCAGTCCAGAGCGAGGTGCCACAGCGAGGACAGGTCGGCCTCTCAGCCCCTCCACTCCCGGATGATCGCATCTCTACACCTCCTCAGCTCTAATCATCAGCCTGGACTCGAAGCTATCACATCAAATCCGCCATCCACCCTGAGGACCCGCCCGAGAACTGAACGGGAAGGATTGGTCATACCGGGACATCTCTGACCCCATCTTTACCGCTCCCCCCCACGGATCGGGGCGGCGTTCTGGGCACGATACAAGCCCCTCAGAGGCTATCGGCGACGGGCCCGGGTGCGGGCAAGTCCGCTCAGCTCCCCGCGGACGGCCGTATGGTGGTCGGGGGACTGACGCCATCCGAGCTATCGTTCGACGTCGTCAGCGCCCGACGGATCCTCATAAATAAGACCGTCTCTCACCGCCCGGACGGCGCTTCAACCCATCTGGCTCCAAAATAGTCTCGGCGTTCTCGCCGCAATACAGACTTTTGCGGCCATCACTAAATGCGGTTCCTATGCTCATTTCAGTTCACCGATATGATGTATCAGGTTCAGGTTATATAACATTATCGCTGATAACTTCTAAGAACTGAAAGTAATCTATAAAAACTTGTATGACCTAGAAGGCTCACATGAGAGAATACACGACCGTAGTACGAGTTTTTAGTGGTGGAAAGGTGACCATTCCAAAATCCATACGCGACGCCATGAGGCTTAAAGACGGTGACCTTGTAGAGATAACTATCCGGATCGTAGAAGAGGATCAAGACAGGGAGACTGCCAAGCCCCCTGCCTGATGTCGACATTTAGCGGTGAACTGAAATGTCAACTACCACGTTTGACGTTATTAAAGATAAATCTTTCGACCTCCCTCTGGCGACAAGGCCCCTCTATCCGAGCCCATCGGCCGCTTCGGCCCTTCAAAGCTTAAATGATGGAGCTGTGCCGCCATCTATGGCTTCGTCACCCCTCTCCCTTCCCCTACCTCTCCACCGGCACCTGGATCTCCGTCACCTGCTCCTCCGGCGGCATCGATTCGCTCCACCGGACGTAGACCTCCCGGGCGGCGTCCGTGGGCCTGTAACCCTTCTCGAATACCCAGCCGTAGAGCTGGCTGTAGGCGTCTTCGAGGTTGGTGTAGGGTCCCCTCACCGTCAGGTATGCCACCTCCGCCTCTGGCAGCACCTCCACCGCCGCCTTGCCTTCGGCGACCTCGGGAGTCTCGGCCGGAACCGGCAGCGCCATCTTGAACCTCATCTCCTCAGGGGGGACGGCAGCGGGGTCATCGTAGTAGAGGGCGAGGCCCAACGGCGATTCCGTGGGGAAGGGGATCTTCTTTTCAGCCATCCAGGCCACCAGCTCCTCGTAGGCCTTGGGGACGGTGACGGCAAAGGGGAGGCCCTTCCCCCAGAGGCTAGCCACCCGCAGGGCGGGGACGCTCTTTATCTTGATCTCATACTGGGACATATCGGCACCTTTAAAGCTGATCGGGTAAAGATCTATTTATTTAAAAGGTTGTTGATCTGGCCGATCGATGAGCCTTCCTCGAACTATTCCCGAACCGCCCGGAATCTCCCTGCCAAACAGATATATCGGTGGAGCCCCTCCCCGGAGTAGGTGTTGGAATGGTGGAAGTCCNNGCGGGGATGGAGCCGGAGTCGACGCTCCGAAAGATCAAAAAGTACATCGACCCGCAAAAGATCGAGATGATCGTCCTCACCCACTGCCATCACGACCACTCCGGCGGGGTCGTCAGGCTGAAGGAGGCGACCGGAGCGAGGGTCCTGATCCATGAGGAGGAGGCGGGCTCCCTCGGCGACGACATGGCGACGGTGGCGTACCTCTTCGGCCTCTCCGCACCGGAGGTGGCGGTGGACGGTACCCTCCAGGAGGGGGACGTTCTCGACCTGGGGGAATGGAAGCTGGAGGTGATGCACACCCCGGGCCACTCGCCGGGGGGGATCTGCCTCTACGAGCCAAAGGCCAAAGTCCTCTTTTCGGGGGACACCGTCTTCCCCCAGGGGAACATCGGGAGGACCGACCTCTTCGCCGGCTGCGACGCGGACCTGATCCGTTCCATCGAGAGGTTGACGAAACTCGACGTCGAGGTCCTCTACCCCGGCCACATGGAGGTCGTCAGCGGGGACGTGGGCCGCATGATCCAGGCGAGCCTCCGGTTTGCGCGGAGCGTTCTATGATCGATAAAGAGAGCGATGAAACGATGATAATGAAGATTAAGTCGGATACTGAGACTGAGACGAAGGCTGAAATGGGGAGGGATGAGATGGCCGAGACGCCAAAACTTGATCTCTCGGGCGCCGAGAGAACCGCCCGGATCGTGGAGCTGGAGAGGGGGTCGGTGATCCAGACCTACACCCGCCAGCCGATCCTCCTCGTCCGGGGTTCGGGGGCTCGGGTATGGGATGCCGAAGGGCGCGAGTACATCGACTTCGTCGCCGGGGTCGCCGTCAACACCGTCGGCCACTGCCACCCTGCCGTCGTCGAGGCGATCCGGCGGCAGGCTATAGAATTGATCCACACCTCGAACCTCTACTACACCGAGAACCAGGTCCTTTTGGCCGAGGAGCTGAAGGGCCTCACCGGCATGGACAGGGCCTTCTTCTGCAACTCCGGGGCCGAGAGCGTCGAGGCTGCCCTGAAGCTCGCCCGGAAGGCCACCGGCAGGTCGAAGATCGTCGCCGCCATCCACTCCTTCCACGGCAGGACGTTGGGGTCTCTGGGGGCGACCTATAAGCCGATGTACAGGGAGCCTTTCCGCCCCCTCAACGAGGCGGACTTTGTCCCCTATGACGACCCTGAGGCGCTGGCTTCGGCGGTCTCAGTGGATACCTCGGCGGTGATCCTGGAGCCGGTCCAGGGGGAGGGTGGCGTCAACGTCCCAAGCCCGGAGTACCTCAGGGCAGCCCGAGAGATCTGCGACGACTGCGGCGCTTTGCTCATCCTCGACGAGGTCCAGACCGGCTTCGGCAGGACCGGCAAGTGGTTTGGAAAGGAGCACAGTGGGGTGATGCCCGACGCCATGACCCTCGCCAAGGGGATCGCCGGAGGCCTCCCCATGGGGGCGATGCTGGCGGCCGAATCCGTCTCCAACGTCTTCCAGAGGGGAGACCACGCCTCCACCTTCGGCGGCGGCCCCCTCGTCTCGGCGGCGGCCCTCGCCTCTATCGGGGCCATCAAGGACGAGAAGCTGGTGGAAAGGTCCGAGGCGATGGGCAGATACCTCCGATCGAGGCTCGCCGAGGAGATCGATGCCCTTGACGTTCGAGGCCTGGGGCTGATGGTGGGGGTCGAGATGGAGGCGAACTGCCCCGAGATCGTCGCTAGGGCGAGGGAGAGGGGCATCCTCCTCAACGCCACCAGCGATCGCGTCCTCAGGATGGTCCCGCCCCTGGTCATCGGAAAAGAGGAGATCGACCGCGTGGTGACGGTCCTTGGTGAGATACTCAGAGAACCTTAGGCCGTGCCTGGCGAGGCTGAAGCCCTACGTCGCCGGTCGGGGCACCCAGGAGATCGCGGCGAAGTACGGCCTGCCGCCGGCCGGGATCGTCAAGCTAGGGTCCAACGAGAACCCCTACGGCCCAAGCGCGAAGGTCTTCGAGGCGATAGCCTCCGTGAGGCCCGAGAGGTACCCCGAGCCCGAGGGGCTGATAGAGGCCCTGGCCGGGTACGCCGGGGCTCCCCCAGAGAACGTCGTCATCGGCGCCGGCATGGACGGGGTCATGGACACCATAACGCGCCTATTCCTCGATCCCGGCGACAGGGCTCTGATCTACACCCCCACCTTCAGCTACTACGAGATCCTGACGGTGACGGCCGGAGCCGAGCCGGTCTTCCTCCTTCGAGGCCCTGACCTTGAGGTTCCGACGGAGGTGCCCGCCGGGATGAAGATCGTCTTCATCTGCTCGCCGAACAACCCCACGGGAGACCTGATCTCAGAAAATGACCTCAGGACGATCGTCGAGACGACCGACGGGGTAGTCTTCCTCGACGAGGCCTACGCCGAGTTCAGCGACCAGAACTTCCTCCCCCTGGTCGGCGAGTACGAGAACCTGGTGGTGGGGAGGACCACCTCCAAGGCCTTCGGCCTCGCTGGGATGAGGCTCGGCTACGCCGTAGCTCCAGAGTGGATCGCTGAGGAGTACAGACGGGCGGCCCCCCCCTTCTTCGGTGTGACGACGCCGTCGGTGGCGGCGGGGTTGGCGGCCCTATCCGATGTCGAGCACATGAGACGGTCCGTCGAAGCTATAAGGCGGGAGAGGGACCGCCTCAGGAGGGCCATATCGGAGTTTCGGCCTTCGGGGGCGAACTTCCTCTACCTGGAGACGGCGGAGCCCTCAGGCATCGTGGCCGAAAGGCTCCTCCGGAGGGGGGTGATCATCCGGGACTGCTTCTCCTTCCGGGGGGCGGGCGACCATGCCCTGAGGGTGACGGTCGGAACCCCTGAGGAGAACGACCGGTTCCTCGAAGCCTTTGGAGAGGTATGCGGGCGGCCCTGACCGGCACCCCCGGGACGGGGAAGACCACGGTGGCCGCCCTCCTACCCTTCAGGGTGATCGAGATAAACGCCCTGGTGAGGGAGGAGGGATTGTCCCTGGGGACCGATCCGGATCGGGGGTGTCTGATAGCAGATGTCGATCTCCTCGCCGAGAGGATCGATGAGCTGGCCCCGGAGGATGACGATGAGATGGTAGTCCTGGAGGGGCACTTCTCCCACCACTTCGCCCCCGAGGCGATAGTCCTGCGGACCAGCCCTGCGGTCCTGAGGGAGCGGCTAGCCCAAAGGGGTTACCCCGAGAGGAAGATCCAGGAAAACCTGGAGGCTGAGGCTCTAGACGTCATACTGGTGGAGGCGATGGAGGAGTGCGACCGGGTCAGCGAGATCGACGCGACCCGATTATCCCCAAAGGAGGTGGCAGAGCTGGTGGTGAGGCTCCTTTGCCGCGAGATCGCCCTTCCGCCGGGGGATATCGACTGGATGGGGGTGGCGGAGTTTGACCCTCGATGACCTGAGGTCGAGGTCCCACGCCCTGACCGAGCCCCTGGCAGCCCTGGCGACGGCGGCGGGAGCGTCCCCCAACCAGATCTCTATCCTTTCCATGATCTTCGCCCTGGTGGCGGGGGGCTTCTACTACGTATCTTTCAGCAGGGCCGCCTATCTTTATCCAGCGGCCCTCTTCCTCCTTCTGAACGCCGTCTTCGACGCCGTCGACGGTGCCGTCGCCCGAAAGGTGGGGCGGGCGGAGGCGAGAGGGGACTTCCTCGATCACGTCATCGACAGGTACGCCGACATGGCGATCCTCTCGGGGATCGTCTTTGCCGGCTACGTATCGGAAGGGGTGGGAATCTTAGCCGTGATGGGGGTCCTCCTAACGAGCTACCTCGGGACCCAAGCTCAAGCCCTGAGCCTAGGCCGGCTCTACGGAGGGGTGATGGGCCGGGCCGACCGGCTCGTCATCATCCTCGGAGCCACCGTCGCCACCGCCCTCTTCCCGTCAGATCTGGCGGGGCTCTCGATCCTGGGATGGGCAGTCGTCCTGATCACCGTCGCAAGCCACGCCACCGCCCTCCAGAGGATCGCCCTGATCTGGAGGCGGCTGTAGTCTTTTTCCCCCTGGGTTTGGCCACCTAAGAGGCCCTCAGCCGCTCGAAGGCCTCTTCCATCTTTCCAAAGTGCCAGGCGAGTTCCATCATGAACTTCAGAAGGTCGTCCCCGATCTTCTCCTCTCGACCCAAAACCAGCAGGCCTTTTCGGCCACCGCCAACGGAGTAGGGCGTCGAGCCCCAGGAGAGGGGTCGGCTCCTCCCCACCACCGTCACCTTCCCTCCTCCCTCCAGAAGCTCCTCGACGTCGACCTTCTCCGCAAACTCCATCAGGGCCTCCAGAGGTCCGGCCATGCCCCGGAGGACGAGCCGCCCCTCGTCCAGATGGAAGACGCCCCCCACCTCGAACCCGTCCGGCCCGGCCATCGCCTCGACGAGGGCCTCCCTCACCAGGTCGTCGGCCTCACCTCGAAAGTCGATCGCCTTTAGGATGAGGTTGTGGAGGATGGCGAGCCTCCTGTTCAGCATCATGAGGTCCCTCTCCCCCTTCTTCCGATCGGTGGCGTCCACCACGTTTCCCAGGACATACCGCTCCTCGAGGTCGTCCAGGAGGGCGATCCTCACCTCGACCCAGCGCTTCGACCCGTCCTTCCTGGTCACCCCGAACTCGTGGACGATGGGCCTTTTGGGATCGCCCTCGCCCGGGGGGTGGCGGGGCTCCTCGGCCTCTTCGTCTTCACACTCGAAGCTCGCGGGCTCCGCCAGGCTCCAGAAGGGCTCTCCGATCAGCTTCTCCTTATCGCAGCCGAAGATCTCGGCGAACTTGGAGTTGGCCATCTTGAAGGAGCCGTTCTGGAGGACGTATATCCCCATCGGAGAGTTTTCCAGGATGTACCTGCTCACCGTCTCTGAACGCTCGATCTCCCGTTTCATCCGCCGCTCCTGGGACCGGTACCGCGACTCGTTGATCAGCGCCTCGAAGACGGTGGGGAGGCTCCGGAAGCTGTCGACGCTCTTCATGACGTAGCTTGTGGCGAACTTCTCGAAGGCGACCACCTGGAGCTCCTCGGTCCCCCGGCCCGTGACCATGACGACGGGGACGTCCTGGTCGGACTTTCGGATCTCCTCCAAGACGTCGAGGCCGCTTATGCCCGGCAGGGCGAAGTCGACGGAGACCAGGTCGTAGTGGTTCGTCGCGACCCTCTCTAGCCCCTCCTCCCCGGTGGTGGCCACGTCCACGAAGAACTCGTCGTGCTTCGAGAAGCCGAGGAGGATCAGCTCGACGTCATCGGGTTCGTCCTCGATGATCAGGATCTTGTAAGGGGTGGTCATGCCGTTCCGCCTCTCGATCTCATCTCGCAACCATTCACTTTCATAAGATTAGTACCTTCCCGTTCTCGGCCCGGTCGGTTGGGTTCGGGGGATTGGCGGGGATCGTCTTCGGCTTGGGAGGATCGGATCCCCGACCACGAGAGCCGAATTGATCGATCTTCCCTTCACCACGGCCCTGGGGATAGAGTTATCTATTTCCCACCACAACGGGGACTATCGCACAGGATTGGGGGCGTCGTCATGGATAAGTTCTGGCTTTTGGTTCTCCTATTTCTATTGAGCGTCCACCCCTCTGGGGTCCAGGCCGAGAGGCTGGTCGTCGACCAGAGCGGAGGCGGAGATTTTTCCACCATCAGGAAGGCCGTCAACGCCGCTGATGCTGGCGACGAAATTCTGGTCAGTCCCGGATACTACAAGGAGGGGGTGATACCGATCCTCCGGCCGCTGGCCCTCACCGGGTCCCCCGGCCAGGCGACCCTGGAGGGGGGGTTTGTGGTGGAGGCTTCCGGCTCCTCCGTCTCAGGCTTCGAGATTCGGGGCTTCGGCTCCGGCGTCGCGGTGGAGCTGAAATCCCCCCAAACCACCCTAGAAGGCTGTACCATCCGAGACTTCTCGACGGGGATCCTTTCATCCTCTTCCAACAACCTGATCGCAGGAACTTCGATCGAGGAGTGCGCCGTCGGCGTCAGGCTCCAGGGAGGTTTCGACGACGCCATCAGAGACTCTCGCATAAGCTCCGACGTCGGGGTCGAGATGGCGGGTTCCCGGAGTTCCTCCATCTCCAACTGCAACATCTCGGGCGGAGCCGGGGCAGTGATCGCCAACTCCAGCGGGTGCACCGTCTCAGGATCCCTCCTCCTATCCAGAACCGGTATCGAGATCTCCGACTCCGAGGATATCAGGGTCGAGGGAAACGAGATCTCATCTCCGGAGAGGGGGATCGTCGTCATGAGGTCAGAGGCGAACGAGATCCGAGAGAACATCGTATCGGAGGCCAGCAATGTGGGGGTCCTCCTCCACACCTCTGGCAAGAGCCTGATCGCCAACAATTCGGTCCGGGGATGCAGAACGGGGATCAGGATGAACGCCTCGACGGCCGGCCAGATCGAGAATAACCGCCTGTTGGAGAACGAGATCGCCGTTCTCCTGGAGGGGTCTAAGTACAACAACCTCGCCGGAAACCTCCTCCAGGAGAATGGGGAGGGGCTGATTTTACAGTCCGGCTCTGCCGCCAACACCCTCGAGGATAACCAGTTCCTTTTGAACGGGCTGGGCCTCTCCATCCTCGGATCGGGGTTGAACCTCCTCCGGGGAAACCAGATGAATCAGAACCTCCGAGCCCTAAGGGTCGATCGAGAGGACGCATCGGTCACCGACGACGGCCCCTTCCGCCAGGACGCCGACTCCACCAACACCGTCGACGGTCGGCCCTTCTGCTACATAATTGACGGGAGGGATCGTTACGTCTCTGGAGACTGGGGCTTCTTCGCCCTAGTGGGGTGTAAAAACGTCACCGCGGAGGGGCTGGCCTTATCCAACAACACCGTCGGAGCCCTCATCGTCAACTCCTCCGGCTGCGGCGTCCGAGATCTCGCCCTCGCCAGGAACGAGGCCGGGGTCCGAATGCTATGGACGGCCGGATGCGAGGTGGTGGGCTGCAGGGCCGAGGAATGCACCATCGGGTTTCTGGTCCAGGGTGGCGAAGGCGACGTCATCTTGGGATCGGCGGCCTGGAGCTCTTCGGATGCGGGCTTCAAGGTTCAGGACTCGACGGGGGTGGCGTTGAGGGGGCTTGACGCCTCCGAGGGGGCGGTGGGGATAGCCCTCGTCAACTGTACTTCCTCTACGGTCCTCCAGTCAGAGGCGAGGAGGAACTCCGATGATGGGATCAGGCTGATACGGTCCCCGAAGTCTGTCCTGAACACAAACTCCGCCTCGGCAAACCTGAGGGGGATCAGCGTCTCCGGCTCCGACGGGACGATGGCGATCCGAAATAACCTATCGAAAAACCAGGAGGCAGGCCTCTCCCTCCAGCAGCTCTCGGGGGCGACGGTGGCGGGTTGCCTGGCAGCCGAGAACGGGGAAGGGGTCTTCCTCCAGGCGGTGACGGGCTCGAAGGTCGAGGGGAACAACCTGAGCGGGAACGGCCGCTACGGCCTCAGGATGAGCTTCTCCCGGGACGGGAAGGTCGTTGGAAACACCTTCGTCCAGAACGGCCTCGGGGGGGTGGGGCTGATCGACTGCGGTGGCTGTCTCGTCTACCACAACAACTTCATCGATAACGGCTATCCCATGCTCCCCCAGAACGCCGTCGATAACGGCGAGAACTCCTGGGACGCGGGCCCCGTGGTGGGCGGAAACTATTGGAGCGACCATCCGGTCTCCGGAAATCCGGGGTCTGACCCCAAGCAGGTCTCGACGAGGGGGATGGACCGGTACCCCTTCCAGGATCCCGACGGCTGGAGGCAGAGGTGATCAGGGATGATCGACAGAATTGATGGGAGATGATGGGACGTCGGAGGATATCGACGATCTGGACCTCGCCCTCATAAGGGTGGCCCAGGAGGGGATAACTATCTCACCCCGGCCCTACGAAGCCCTGGGAGAGAAGCTATCCCTCGGCGAGGAGGCGGTCCTGGAGAGGCTAGCGGCCCTCCTCGGATTGGAGGTGATCCGGAGGTTCTCGGCGACGATAGGCCACAGGGCCCTGGGGATAGTCGCCAACGCCATGATCGTCTGGCGGGTCCCTATGGAAGAGATGGAGCGGGTCGGCGGGATCATGGCCACCTTCGATGAGGTCACCCACTGCTACGAGCGGCCCGAAAGGCCGGAGTGGCCCTACAACCTCTACACCGTCGTCCACTCTCAGTCGAGGGAGGACTGCCGGAAGGTCGCCGCCGAGATCTCCCGGAAGGTCGGGATCTCTGAATACCAGGTCCTCTTCAGCGAGAGGGAGTTCAAGAAGACGGGGGCTCGGATCTGATGGATCACCTCCCCCTCCTCCTGGATCTGTCCGGCCGAAAGGTCGTCATCTTCGGCGGGGGTGCCGTCGGCGAGAGGAAGGCGCGGCTCTTCTCAGAGCATGCCAGGGTGACGGTCGGAAGCCTCGACTTCACCCCCGGGATCCGGAGGATGGCGGCGGCGGGGGAGGTGGAGCTGGTGGAGGTGGACCTCCGGAGGGGCGGGGCCGACCTCCTCCGGGGCGCCTTCATCGCCGTCCCCGCCACCAGCGATCGAGAGCTGAACCGTCGGCTCGAAGAGATGGCGAGGGCTGCGGGAATCCTGGTGAACCGGGTCGACGGCGTCGGGGAGGTGATCGTCCCTTCCGTCGTCAGGAGAGGTCCCATCGTCGTCGCCATATCTACCTTTGGGGAGAGCCCCGCCCTAGCAAGGCGGCTCCGATGGGCGATCGAGGAGGTCATGGACGAGGGGTATGGCGAGATGGCCCTCCTCCTGGGGGAGATGAGAGGGGTTCTGAAGGAGCGGGTCGCCGACCAGGCGGAGCGGCGCCGGATCCTCTGGGAGATCATCTCCGATCGCGAGGTCTGGCGGCTCCTCTCGGAGTCCTACGAAAAGGGCTATAAGAGGGCCGGAGAACATCTCCCCCTCGATGAGCGAGATAGCCTCGATGCTGGTGACCCACCGGAAGGCCAATATCGACGAGATTGAGCGGGCCTGGCACGGCGACCTGGAAGCCCTCCTCAAATGGATCTCCTCCCACAGCCTAGTGGAGGAGTGCGCCGTCCTCAAGACCTGCAACCGGGTCGAGATCTACGTCGTATCCCCCCGGGGGGAGAAGGTCCTCTTCGAGCTCGCGAAGAAGGCGAGGATATCGTCTCGGATCATCGATTTTCACGACCACGATGAGTCGCTCAGCCACCTGCTCCGCCTCGCCTCGGGGCTTGAGTCGATGATCATTGGCGAGGACCAGATCCTCGGCCAGATGAAGGAGCTCTACAATATGGCCAAGGCGGCGGGGACCACCGGATGGACTCTGGACGTCGCCTTCAAGAAGGCGATCTCCGTAGGAAAGAGGGTCCGTCGAGAGACGAGGATCAACGAGCGGTCGATCTCCGTCGGCTCGGCTGCCGTCGACCTCGCCGAGGAGATCCTGGGGAGCCTCGCGGGAAGGAGCGTCCTGGTGATCGGGGCGGGGGATACCGGGGCCCTCATCTCGAAGGCCCTCCTCTCCAAGAATATCGGCGATCTTCGGGTCACCAACAGGACCTTCGGCCGGGCCCTCGCCCTGGCCGCGAGCCTCGGCGTCGAGGCCGTCCCCTTCGATGAGATGAAGGAGATGATCAGGACCTCCGACCTCGTCATCAGCGCCACCTCCGCCCCCCATTACATCCTGAGGCGAGACGACCTGGAGGAGGTGATGGCCCGGAGGACGAAGGGGACCCTCCTGATGATCGACATCGCAAACCCCCGGGACATCGATGAGGACGTCGGCGAGATCCCCGGCGTCGAGCTCCGCAACATCGACGCCCTCCGGGAGATCAGCGCCGAGAATATGAGGCTCCGGATGGCGGAGATGGCCCGGGCCGAGGCGATCATCGCCGAGGAGCTGGGATTCCTCAAGGCGAAGTACAAGAGGAGGAGGGCGGAGGAGCTTTTGGGCAGGATCTACTTCGTCGCCGAGGAGATCAAGGCCCAGGAGTGCATGAGGGCGATGAACAAGCTCGGCGCCCGCCACACCCTGGGGGAGATCGAGGAGCGGGTCCTGATGGACATGAGCCACTCCATCGTCAACAAGATCTTCGCTGAGCCGACGAAGGTCCTGAGGAAGGCGGCGGAGCGGGGAGACGACGACTGTCTGAGGTTCGTCGAAGAGCTATTTGGGCTGGAGGCTGATGATGATGAGAAGGATGCGCAGGCTTCGTAAACCGGGGCTCTCGAGGATGGTCGCCGAGACGAGGGTCTCGACGGACGATCTGATCATGCCCCTCTTCGTGGACGAGCGGCTGGATGCGCCGATGAGGATCGAGTCGATGCCGGGGCAGTTCAGGCATAGCATCGAGAGCCTGGCGAGAGAGGTCGAGGGTCTGGAGGAGCTGGGGGTTCCTGCGGTGATCCTCTTCGGCCTGCCAGATAAAAAAGACGAGGTCGGCTCCGGCGCCTGGGACCTCGCGGGGGTCGTCCAGCAGGCCATCGAGCGGATCAAGGAGACGACCTCGAAGGTCGTCGTCATCGCCGACCTCTGCCTCTGCGAGTACACCAGCCACGGCCACTGCGGCGTCATCAAAAACCAGGAGGTGGCAAACGACGAGACCCTCCCGCTGCTCGGCAAGACGGCCGTCTCCCAGGCGAGGGCGGGGGCGGACGTCGTCGCCCCCAGCGGGATGATGGACCACATGGTGGCCGCGATCCGCGGAGCCCTGGACGAAGAGGGCTTCGGCGCCACCCCCATCCTCAGTTACGCCGCCAAGTACGCCTCCTCCTTCTACGGCCCCTTCCGGGAAGCGGCGGAGTCGGGGTACGCCTTCGGCGACCGGTCCGGCTACCAGATGGACCCCGCCAACGCTTTAGAGGCACTATGGGAGGTCCGCCTCGACATCGAGGAGGGGGCGGATATGGTGATGGTGAAGCCGGCGATGCCCTATCTCGACATCCTCCGGATGGTCAAAGACGAGTTCGGGATGCCGACGGCCGCCTACCAGGTCTCCGGCGAGTACTCGATGATCATGGCGGCGGCGGAGCGGGGCTGGCTCGATGGGGAGCGGGCGATGATGGAGGCGCTGACCTCCATCAAGCGGGCCGGGGCTGACATGATCCTGACGTACTACGCGAAGGAGTTTGCGAGGAAGGGGCGGGAGGGGTGATCGGAAACTCGGTCGTCCACCCACCAAGAAAGCTACTTCACAAGAGCGGTGTGATCTGCTCTAGTTCTCTCTATTTTGGCAGCACGGCTACCGCGTCGATCTCCACCAGAAACTCCGGGCGGGCGAGCCCGCTGACGAAGGCGGCGGTGATCGCCGGCGGGTTGGGCCGGCGGCCCCACGCTCTCATGAACGCCTCGAAGCCCGCCTGGAGGGGCTGGCCCTCGACCACGTAAACGTTCCACTTGACGACGTCCCCGAGGTCTCCGCCTGCGGCCGCGAGCGCCGTCTGGATGTTTTTCAGGACCTGTTCGGTCTGGCGGCCGATGTCGCCCTCTCCGACTATATTCCCCGATCCGTCGACGGCGTCCTGACCTCCGACATAAATCGTCTTCGCCGGGCCGGTCACCACGACGGCCTGGGAGAAGGCCGGATTTTTTGTGAGCCCCTCGGGGTTTATGTGCTCCACCCTTCCGCGAGTTCTTTCCGTCATTTTGGGATCCTCCTTTCCGCGTCTGCCGGGCGGCCGACTGCTGGGGCAGGCCTTCCGGGTCGAGACGAGAGACAAGGATATTCATATCTTGACCAAGAAATAGATGCCCATGTACATCCCCATCATCCTCGGGACCGCCCGGGAGGGGCGCGAGTCCGAGAAGGTCGCCCGGTTCATGCTGGCGAAGGCCGCCGAGTTCGGCCTTGAGAGCGAGATCGTCGACGTCCGCGACTATCGGCTCCCGGCGACGGATGACACCAAAACCTCGGAGGCGGCGGCTCGGCTGAAGGGGCGGATCCTCCGGGCCGACGGGATCGTCATCGTCTCCCCGGAGTACAACCACGGCTGCCCCGGCGAGCTGAAGATGATGCTCGACCTCCTCTACGAGGAGTACTTCAGAAAGCCCGTCGGGATCTGCGGCGTATCCTCCGGGGTCTTCGGCGGCGCCCGGATGATCGAGCATCTGGTCGCGACCTGCGTCCGCTTCCACATGCTCCCGACGGGAGAGGTGCTGTACTTCCCCCGGGTCCAGGAGCTCTTCGACGACTCCGGGGCGATCAAGAAGGAGGCTTATCACCGGAGGGCGGAGAAGTTCTACGCCGTCCTCGCCGAGTACGCCGAGAAGCTCGGGGGCGGCGGAGATGGACAATAATGGGGTCCAGAGGGGCATTGTAATCAAAAATATTGGAAGATGGGCATTCCAGCATTCGCGATCGGCGGAGAGGTCGGATAACCGAAAACGGCCTGCTGATCATAATTCGCGGGGGGGCATCCGCCCGAATTAATCGGTTTTTATTCGTCGGTACCTCAAATATTCGGCCTTTTTCCGGGGCTTTAAATATCAATGAAGAGTTACGAATGCCCCCCCGGCGAGGGGATCTGGTTTTGGGCCAACTTAAATTATAATTTTAGGCGATATCGGCCGAAGGGATTATAAATTTAGGGCCCTTACAGGAATGGTTGAGGATCGCGTCATCAGGGGGTACATATTCTTAGCGCCTTCTGTCGCATCTCATCGGGGGTATAAGTCTTTGAGCCGGAGGGTTAACGGATATAAAACGCAGCAGATAACGCTGGAGGGCGTCTCCCTATCGGAGATGCCGATGGTCAGGACCACCGACGGCCACCTGATGAGGTGGAACAGGGAGGCGGTGGTGAAACAGCTCCTGCGGGAGACGAAGCTCTCGGAGCAGTTCTATCGGATCCCCGGCATCTCCGAGGAGGAGGCGGCGGAGATAGCCCGGGAGGTGGAGCGGCGGATCCGGTGGATGGACGTCAAGTTTCTCTCCGGCCCCCTGGTGAGGGAGATCGTCAACGTCATCCTCCTCGAAAGGCACCACCTGGAGTGGAGAAACATCTGCACCAGGGTCGGGACCCCCGTCTACGACGCCCACCTGATCGACGTCGGCTCGGGTTTCGAGGCCCACGAGAACGCAAACCTCCAGGAGAACGCCGAGACGAGCCACAAGAAGAAGGCGGACAAGATCTCGAAGGAGCAGTACCTCCTCCTGATCCCGCCGTACCTATCGGACCATCACCTCGCCGGCGACCTCCACATCCACGACCTGGAGTACTTCGGGACCCGCCCCTTCTGCCAGGACTGGGACCTTCGCTACTTCTTCTATTACGGCCTCATGCCCGACGGCTCGGGGACGAAGGCGTCCGTGGCGGGGCCGGCCAAGAAGCCGGAGGTGGCCATGCTCCACGCCGTAAAGGCCCTCGCCTCAGCTCAGACGAACTTCGCCGGAGGGCAGGGTTTCTACAACTTCCTCACCTTCCTCGCCCCGTACCTCGAAGGGCTCGATTACGAGGAGATCTGCCAGCTGATGCAGATGTTCGTCTACGAGATGACCCAGATGATGGTCGCCCGGGGCGGCCAGGTCGTCTTCTCCTCCGTCCAGCTCAGCCCCGGGGTACCGAAGCTCTGGCGGGACAAGCCCGTCGTCTACAAAGGGAAGGTCTGGGACGGCGACGGCGCACCCCTCAGGACCTATGGCGAGTTCGAGAAGGAGGTCCGCCTCGGCTTCAAGGCCCTAATGGAGGTGATGCTGGAGGGGGACTACTGGGGCAAGCCCTTCAACTTCCCCAAGCCCGAGATCTCCATCGAGCCGGATTTCATGGAAGAGGACGATGAGTTCAACGCCGCCCACCCCGACGTTCCGACGTACCGGGACCTCTACCTCTTGACCTTCCATCTCGCCTCCAAGTTCGGCACCCCCTACTATGACAACCAGCTTCCGGCATACAGGGGGGCCGGGAAGGGGATAAGCTGCTACCAGTGCTGCGCCTACCAGTTCGCCGCCACCTTCGAGAGCGACGCCGCCTTCGAGGATAAGCTCTACTTCAGGGACGGGATGCACTTCTCCATGGGCTCCTGGCAGGTAGTCTCCCTCAACTGTCCCCGGGCCGCCTACCTCGCCCGGGGGGATGATGACCTCCTCTTCGAGTACCTCCGCGGGCTGATGGACACCGCCGTAGAGATCTTCAAGGTGAAGCGGGACTGGATGAACCAGGTGATCAAGAACCGGAGGATGCCCTTCGCAACCCAGAGGCCGAAAGACCCCCGAACGGGAAAGAAGGGGACGGTGGCCGTCGACCTGGAGAGCCTCGTCTACACCATCGGGGTTGTGGGGGTGAACGAGATGGTCCAGTTCCATACCGGGTCTCAGATGCACGAGTCGAAGGAGGCCTGGAAGCTGGCGGTGAGGGCGATGACGGAGATGGAGATCTACGCGAAGGAGCTCAGCCGCCGCCACGGGATGACGATCGCCTTGGCGAGGACCCCGGCGGAGACGGTCGTCCAGAGGTTTGCGGTCTCAGACCTCCTCTCCGAGGAGTTCCGGGACTGCGCCACCAGGGTCGTCAAGGGCGACATCGATGCCGCCATGAAGAGGGTCCATACGACCCGCGACCTCCCCGTCTACTATACCAACGGGACCCACGTCCCGCCATCCCTGGACGTCTCCATCTTCGAGAGGGCGAAGCTCGAGCACATCTTCTTCCCGATCGTCGACGGAGGGAACATATTCCACATCTTCCTGGGGGAGTCGGCTCCCGACCCCGAGGGGCTGATGGACTTCGCCATGAACCTGGCGAGGAGCACCCAGATAGGATACTTCGCCTTCACCAGGGACATGACCGTCTGTCTCAGCTGCTTCTGCGTATCTCCGGGCCTGAAGGATAGTTGCCCGCGGTGCGGCTCCGACCATCTGGAGTACCTATCTCGGGTCACCGGCTACCTCCAGTCGGTGAGCGGATGGAACGAGGCGAAGAAGCAGGAGCTGAAGGACAGGAACAGGTACTCAGACCTGAGCTGACCCCTCCGGGGGAGCACATCTATCTTCTTTTTCGGCCTCCGCCCCCCCTAACGAAAGTTATATATCGTATATCCCGGACTGTAAATTTGCCTACTTTGGCGACTTTGGAGGAATTTGTAATGCCGGCAGTAGTCAACAGAGAAGAGTGTGTAAGTTGCGGAACCTGTGTCGAGGAGTGTCCGGAAAACGCCATTGCCCTGGACGACGAAGAAATAGCAGTGGTCAACGCCGACAAGTGCACAGAGTGCGGCACGTGCGTCGAGGCCTGCCCCTCTGAGGCCATCTCCATCGAGTGATCGGCCCTCTTTTAAAATTTTTCGTTGACTGCTCTCCGGCACACCCTTTGGCACCTTGGCTCCAGGAGCCCTTGCTGCCCTTCACCACACCCCCCGAGCGGGGCACCATCTCCCTCCTGCCTCCCACGCCCCTCCCAGGGGCGGAAGGTTTACGAAAGATATATATCGAGACCCGCCGGTCTTCGAATATGTCCATCACGGCGGCTTTGCGGGATCGTTTTAGGACCGTCGGTTGGGTGGCCTGCCCCATGCTGCTCGATTTTTGGGGGGCTTTATGAGGGGTTCACGGTGGGCTCTGGCTGCCCTGGCCCTTCTTCTGATATTTTCAGGCCACGTGGCTTATCTGATCACCGAATGGAGGTGGTTTGCGTCCCTCGGCTACTCCACCGTCTTCGGGACGATCATGGCCGCGAAGATTTCCATCTTTGCGGCATCTGCCCTCGCCTTTGGGGCGGTTAGCCTCGCGAACACGAGGCTGATCGGCGATCGGCCCCGATATCTGTCATGGTTTGTGGTCCCCGCATCGATCCTCTTCGGCCTTGCGGCTCAGGCTGGCTGGGAGACGGTTCTGTTGGCCATGAACGCCCAGCCCTTCGGGGCGACGGACCCTCTATTCGGAAAGGAGGTCGGGTTCTACGTCTTCACCCTCCCTCTCCTCCGGTCCCTCTGGGATGCCGCCCTCTTCGTCGTCCTCATCAACCTCGCCATCACCGCCGGTATCTACGTCTTCCTCCAGGCCGACCGGATCATATCCGGCTCGGAGCTGAGGGGTTACGCGGAGATCGCCCGTTCGATCCCAGCCAGGGCCGTCGCCCATTGCAGCGGCCTCCTCGGGGCTGCAGCCCTCCTCTTAGCCGCCCGATTCCTCCTCGACCGGTACGACCTCCTCTGCTCCGCCGGCGGGGTCGTCTACGGCGCGGGGTACTCCGACGTCCACGCTCGCCTTCCCTTCCTCCACCTATACGCAGTTGCTGCGGTTCTCGTCGCCCTCCTCCTCTTCGCCGTCGCCGCCGGGAGGAGGCCAAGGCGGATATTGCCGATCGTCGGGGCGGTCGTCGTCGGCATCGCCCTCCTGGGGCTGATCTATCCGGCAGCGGTCCAGCAGTACCGGGTCGCCCCCAACGAGATCGTGATGGAGGCGCCCTTCATCGCCGCAAACATCGACGCCACCCTCCGCGCCTATGGACTGGATCGGGTGGAGGAGAGGCCGTTCCCCGTCTCCTACAACCTGACCGCCGAGGAACTGAAGGCCAACTGGGAGACGGTTGAGAATGTACGGCTCTGGGACTGGCGTCCCCTCCTCAGCACCTACAAGCAGCTCCAGGAGATTCGGCTGTACTACGAGTTCTTCGACGTCGACGTCGATCGCTACGAGATCGACGGCAGAACGAGGCAGGTGATGCTCTCGGCGAGGGAGCTCTCCCAGGTGGACCTCCCCGATCAGGCCAAGACCTGGCAGAACCTCCACCTCTTCTACACCCACGGCTACGGGATCTGCATGAGCCCATCAAACCTGGTGACGCCAGAGGGTCTCCCAGAGTTCTTCGTCAAGAACATCCCCCCCGAATCGGTCCTGGGGGAGATGGGCAGGCCGGAGATCTACTACGGCGAGGGAGAGAAGGAGTACGTAATCGTGAAGACGAAGCTCGGGGAGTTCGATTATCCCCGGGGAGACGAGAACGTCTACGCCGAATACCAGGGGGCTGGAGGCATCGAGCTCGATCCCATGATGAGGCTCCTCTTCGCCTATCGGCTCGCAAGCCTCAAGATCCTCCTCAGCGACGACATCACCTCTGAGAGCAGAGTGATGATCAGAAGAAGCGTTCTCGACCGGTCCGGTGCCGTCGCCCCCTTCCTTGCCTTCGACCAGGACCCCTACCCCGTCTTCGCCGATGGACGGCTCTTCTGGATCGTCGACGCCTACACCCTCACCGACGGCTACCCCTACTCGGAGCCCTCGGGGGAGTTCAACTACATACGAAACTCGGTGAAGGTCGTCATCGACGCCTACAACGGGACGGTCCGGTACTACGTAGTCGAGGAGGAGCCCCTGGTCCGGGCCTACCGGGAGATCTTCCCGGAGCTCTTCCAGCCCATCAGCTCGATGCCCGAGGAGCTGCGGTCCCATCTCAGGTACCCCGTCGACCTCTTCGAGGTCCAGGCCCGGATCTACAGGGACTACCACATGAAAGACCCCCAGGTCTTCTACAACCGGGAGGACGCCTGGGAGATCCCGATGGAGGTCTACCAGGGGACGCGCCAGCCCGTCGAGCCCTACTACGTCATCATGAAGGACCCCGGCGCCGAGGGAGGGGAGGAGTTCATGCTGATTTTGCCCTTCACCCCTCGCTCCAAGAACAACATGATCTCCTGGATGTGCGCGAAGTCCGACGAGCCGAATTACGGCGAGATAGTCGTCTTCAAGTTCCCCAAAGACCAGCTGATATACGGCCCAATCCAGATCGAGGCGAGGATCGACCAGGACACCGCCATCTCCCAGCAGATCACCCTCTGGAGCCAGAAGGGGTCCAGCGTCATGAGGGGAAACCTCCTCGTCATCCCCCTCGAGGAGAGCCTCCTTTACGTCGAGCCTCTCTTTCTCAAGGCCGAGAACAGCGAGCTTCCGGAGCTGAAACGGGTGATCGTCGCCTACGGCAGCCGGGTGGTGATGGCGGAGACCCTGGAGGAGGCCCTGGCGGCGATATTCGGGCTGGTGGGCGAGGTCGCTCCCCAGAGCGGAGCCGTGGTTTTGATCTCTGAGATGAGGGATGATCTCAGCACCGCCGAGCTGATCGGCGAGGCTGGGTCCCTATACCGATCCGCCCAGGAGGAGCTCCGGGCCGGGAACTGGTCCGGGTACGGCCAAAGGATAGAACGGCTCGGCGATGTGATAGCCGCCCTGGAGGAGAGGGCGGGGGCGGAGCCGACGGCGGCGGCGGAACCTGCGGCATCAGGCTCCTGAAGTTGGGAAGTGGTCTCCTCGGGAGCTAAAGCCGTATCTCTGCAGGGGGCAGGCAGAAATCCGGGGCGCCATACCGCGGATTTGGCCTCGCCGATCAGGTTCTGCTCCGGCCGCAGATCCCGATCGTCAGCTCCTCATCTCCGTCCTCGGGGACGGTCCCCCGGCCGGAGATGACCTCGTAGAACCGGTCCCAGTCGAGGGTCGTCGAGACGCAGCCGTTCGTCAGAAGGGGGACGCCGATCGCCGGGATGTCGTGGCCCTGACAGAGTTCGAGCCCCTCCTTGATCTCCATGGAGCATCCGACGCCGACGATGGCCCGGGGCCGGTACTTCTTGATCATCCTCTTTATGACGCTGGATCCGGGGGCGAGGAAGAACCTGTAGCCGAGATCTTCGGCGAAGGCCTTGGCGGGGCCGACCTCGCACCTGCCGCAGTTGACGCAGCGCAAGCCCTCGGGGGTGAGCTTGGCGGGGCAGTCGACGGATCGGAGGCACTGGGGGATGAATATCGCCCTCTCATCCATGGGGACCGCCTCGAACTTCTCGGCGTTGATGTAGTTTCGGAGCCTCACCCCCACATCGTCGACGATTGCGTCGTCGGCCCGGAAGGTTCTGAAGATGCTCTTGATCAGGCTCTCGAGGAGGGAGACGGAGATGAGCATGATCCTGGCCATGAAGAAGTGGCCGGTCTTGAAGGAGTAGGCTATCAGGGCGGCGCCGAAGAGGGCGGCGGCGAGGACGCCTGCGGCGACGATGAATACCGCCTTTCCCAGGAGGTAGAAGAACGGGTCCATGAAGGGTGGGAGCATGAAAGGAGATGGACGGCATGTCTATATAAGGAGAGCCGGTCCCTCTGATCGAGAAACTCCGGCGACGAGGGCCTGATCCTTCAGGGGCGGTCGGTTCCGCTCCCAAAGGGCGGCCTCCGCCCAAGGCCGCAAGCTATTTATCGCATGGTAGGTTGGAGTGGTTACCTTCGCCTTCATCTGACTTAGGATTATAATGAGGATTCGATATGGCCAGAATGCACACCAGAAGAAAGGGTTCCTCGAGGTCGAGGCCGCCTTTTCGATCAACTCCGCCCGAGTGGTGCGACATGAACAAGGAGGAGCTGGGAAAGCACGTCCTCAGGCTCCACGGAAACGGCGTCGCCCCGACCATGATCGGGCTCACCCTCCGGGACCAGTATGGGGTCCCCAGCTCAAAGCCGATCCTGGGGACGAAGCTCACCAGGTATCTCAGGGAGAACGCCGAGGTGCAGGAGATCCCCGAGGACCTCGCTAACCTCATGCGGAAGGCGATCGGCATGAGAAAGCACCTGGACAGCAACAAGAAAGATCTTCACAACAGAAGGTGGCTCCAGCTCACCGAGAACAAGATCCGCCGTCTTGCAAAGTACTATCGCAGCACCGGAAGGCTGCCAGAGAACTGGCAGTACAGGCCCGAGACCGCTGAGATGCTCATCACATGAAGAGGCTGGAGAAGCTGGCGAAGCCCGCCGCCAGCTCCCTCTTGAAGTGTGAGAACGTCAGGGTCATATCCCACAACGATGCCGACGGGATAACCTCTGCGGGCCTGATCTGCACCGCCCTCATGAGGGCGAATATACCCTTTCATGCCACCCTGGTCAGCAGGCTCGACCATTCGGTAGTCGACTCCATCGAGCCGCCGGTGGTCTTCTGCGACATGGGGAGCGGAAAGCCCCACCTTATATCCAAGATCGAGGGGGAGGTCTTCGTCTTCGACCACCACGTTCCGGTGGGAAACCTAGCTTGCGTCCACGTCAACCCTCATCTGGGGGGGGTGGACGGCGCCTTCGAGATGAGCGGCTCGGGGACGGTCTACACCGTCGTCCGGGAGATGGGAGATAACGTCGACCTCGCGGGCCTCGCCCTGGTGGGGGCCCTAGGCGACCGGCAGATGATGATCGGGGCTAACAGGACGATCCTGGAGGAGGCGGCGGCCTCGGGGGTGGTGGAGGTGGCCCCCGGCCTCAAGATGGACGACGGCCCCCTGGGGACGGTCTTGGCCGGGTCCCTCGACCCCCTCCTCGAGATAACCGGCGATCCCGCCAGGGCGGCGGCCTTCCTCGATGAGATCGGAGTATCTGGCGAGCTTCCGAGCATCGGCAGAAAGGACCTCTCCCGCCTCTCGACGGCCCTCATCCTGAAGCTCCTCCTCCAGGGGAGCACTGCCGCCGACTCCGTCGTCGGTGAGACGATAAGGCTGAAGAGGGAGGTCGTCGAGAACGCCTTCGAGATGATGTGGATCCTCAACTCCTGCGGCAAGATGAAGGAGACGGGCCTCGCCCTCACCCTCTGCATGAGGGATAGGGCCCTCCTCAGCGAGGGGAGAAAGATCGACCGGGATTACAGGGCCCGGATCTTAAAGGAGGTACGCCTAGTCCAGGAGCGGCTGCGCGAGACGGAGAACCTCCGGTACGTCGTCCTCAACGAGATGGACGCTGCGGGGGTCGTCTGCGGCCTTTTGGTCAGGTACCTCTACGCCGACAGGCCTATGATAGTCCTTAACAGGTCCGAGGGGATCGTAAAGGTCTCGGCCCGGGGGAATCGGCTCCTGGTATTCTGCGGCCTCGACCTATCCGTCGCCCTGAAGGGGGCGGCGGAGAAGGTGGGCGGAAACGGCGGCGGCCACAGCGTCGCCAGCGGCGCCTCGATCCCCCTCGGGTCGGAGGAGGAGTTCATAGCTGCCGTAGATGGGGTGGTAGGCCGGCAGCTCTCGGAAGGGCGGAAGAGATGATCCGGGCGAGGCTGAAGTTTGAGGGGGAGGGGGCGGCGGCGGCGGCTTCGTCCCTCCATCCCGACAACCTGCCGGGGATGAGGGTCCTGGTGGGGGAAGAAACGTTCGAGGTGGAGTTCTCCGCCGAGAGGGCGGGGACGATCCTCGGGACCGCCGATGACCTGATGATGAACATGAAGATCGCTTTAGATCTGCTGGAGAAAGAGGTGGGGAAGTGAAGTTTCATCTGGAGGCGAGCTTCAGGCTGAGCGCCGACGCCGGCGCCGCCGAGACGGAGCTCGGGGATTTCTTCGCCGGGGCTGCCGACCTTCTGAAGAAGGGGGCAGCCGACGGGAAGGGGGCTGAGGTCAAAAGCTGGAAGCTTGGCAATACAGACATATCCGTGGTCATCGAGAGCGACCGTTACGTGAGGGCTCACGACGCCGTCCTGAGGCTCCGAAGGCCTCTGGCTGATCTTCTCGGCAAGAAGTACAGGGTCGGGGTCAGAGGCATCGAGATCTCGAAGTACGAGATCGAGGTCGCATCCAATCGGTCCATCGACCACAAGATCCCCCACGTCAAAGAGATGAAGCACGATGGCGGGTGGTTGATTCTCTCTTTGGACGTCGACGAGTCGGACATTAAAAACCAGGTCCCCGACAGGATCGTCAGCCTCCTCGACGAGAAGCTCGCAGCCGAGGGGTACGGCGGAAAGGCCGAGCACTGGGAGCTCCTCTGGGAGAGCCCCGAACGGCCGCCGAAGTTCGACGGAAACCCCACCGAGGAGATGGTCGGCCGAGGCTGGATCAAGCACGGCGCAAGCCGGGGCCAGTGGATCTACGGCCCCGAGGGGACCCACCTCTTCAGGACCTTCGAGAGGATCGTCCTCGAGGAGATCATTGAGCCTTTAGGCTACCGAGAGATGATCTTTCCGAAGCTCGTCACCTGGGACGTCTGGAAGAAGAGCGGCCACGCCCTGGGGGTCTACCCGGAGATCTACTACGTCTGCCCCCCCAAGACGAGGGACCCCGAGTTCTGGGCCGAGGTGATCGACCACTACAAGGTGACCCGCGAGGTTCCCGTCGAGCTAGTCAAGGAGAAGATCGATAACCCCATCGGCGGGATGTGCTACGCCCAGTGTCCCCCCTCCTGGGTCTTCTTCCAGGGGAGGACGCTTCCTAACGGGGACCTGCCGATAAGGATCTTCGACCGGTCGGGGACGAGCCACCGGTACGAGAGCGGCGGGATCCACGGGATCGAGAGGGTCGACGAGTTCCATCGGATCGAGCTCGTCTGGATGGGGTCCCAGGATCAGGTGAAGGAAGAGGCGGAGAAGCTCAAAGACTGCTACAAGAGGATCTTCGAGGAGATCTTAGAGCTCCGGTGGAGGATGGCCTGGGTGACCCCCTGGTTCATGGCCCAGGAGGGGAAGACGGGCCTAGCGGAGATGACCGGGGCCGGGACCGTCGACTACGAGGCGGTCCTCCCCTACAGCGGCGACTGGATAGAGTTTCAGAATTTGAGCATAAATGGCGACAAGTACCCCCGGGGCTTCAACGTCAAGGCCCAGTCCAACGACCCGCTATGGAGCGGCTGCTCCGGCGTCGGCCTGGAGCGGTGGGCGAGCGCTTTCCTCGGCCAGAAGGGGCTGGACCCCGAGAACTGGCCCGAGGCGTTCCGGAAGCGCGTCGGCGAGATGCCGAAGGGGATCAGGTTCCTCTGATCCTCCTATCTTTTCTATTCTGGCTCGATCGGCTCCGTTACAGATCCACCTCCACCGGCCCGTAGATGAAGCTCTTGAGGACCGAATCGTCCTTTTCCGTAAATCGCCCGGATCTCTCTCATCACCTCATCGCGGGTCCCCTCGTCCATCTCCGAGAGCTCGGGCGCCATCGTCTCCAGGATCGCGCGCATCCCGTCCTCCAACACTGCGAAAGTTTTTATAGATCGGGTCGAAATATATAGGGTGGAGGGACTAAGTAGATGCGAGGTTATACGCTGCTCTTATTTGTATTCGCCTTGCTGATGGGAACCTGTCTTGCAGAGAATGCGACTACAGGCGACGCAAAAGCGTTTCAAGAAGCCTTGGAAGAAGATGGGTTCACCGTTCAAGAAGGAAGGATAGGGTATTTAGATCTGATCAGATTATGCGATCTGGGAGTGCTGCCCGCCGCATATGGAAACAACCCCAGCACAAAATATTTGACATGTTTTGTTCCACCCGCGCCTGGCCTTGAGATGCCTGAATTATTTTCTAGAGTTAGCGCAGCCCTGGGAATGTCTCAGGACGCTTCCGCCTTTTGGACTCTCAGTCCAGATGAAGCCATCGTCTTTGTAGGAAGAACGCCTCCGGAGTGCAGATACTTCAGTTACGATCATTATCTGTTGTCCAGGACATACGGAGATGAGACCAGATGGATCTTTGCGAATCTGGCCGATACAGTGAACAACCTGGTCATCAATACTGAAGGAACGCCCGACGGGGCGGCTGGAGATCCTTTCGATCAAACTACCCTGATAGTCGCTACGGCCGACAGAGGCATTGATCAGCGAATCCGGGCCGCTGCCCTCTCGGCAGGGTATTCGGGCGAGATATTCAACACCCTGGTATTTCCCTCTTCCATGCTGAGGATGGGTTCGGATGAGAGCTCAGATCTGTTCCTCATCGTAATTCGTCCGGCTCTATACAAGGATCCTCAAGCCGGCGAGGACTATCTCAACGATCCTCCCGCGAAGGTCTTCCGCGTAACCCCAAAAGAGACCGCCGAGCTCGATCCGTATGATTATCCGGAGCTGAGAGTCCGCGGAACGGGTACGACCGAGTTCGACCTCCTGGCCGATCTTGAAGAGCTGAGGATGGCGATCCTCGACAAATACAGCGGGCTGAATGCCACAGAGCTTCCCACCAGCATAGCCGTCCCATTCGGGAGCGATGCCATCCAGAGGGGGGTCGATGCCCTGGGTCCTGATAACGATGCCTGCTATCTCTGGTCATCCGACCAAACGGTATCTTCGCCGACACCTCCTTTCCCCGACCTCGCGCAGTACTATGATTTCTTGCGGGACCCTGCCATCACTTTGGGCGACGATATCGACGAGTTCATAATCGTCTATGGGGTCAACCACGTAGCTACGGGAAAGGCTACTTACTCGAACTTCGCCCTCTACGGTGCGGATTTGTTCAATGGGGTCAAAGCGATTACCGACGAGGATTTCAATGGAACTGCTGAGGAATACCTCCCCGACAACCCCGATGCGAAGTACCTCTACGTCTACAAGTTTGCCAGGAGCTGCAACGGCGATCCGTTCTGCTACGAGGTTCCCTACGGCGTTGGGGCCTACGGCATAGAGCTGGATCAGCCCCTCTTCATCGCCTGGAGGAGCTATCTGGAAGAGTCTACAAAGACGGGGCCGTCCTACTCAGAGATCGTGTATGATAGGGCTATAAAGTTCGACTGAAGGGGGGCCTGGAGAGGATCGGCGCCGCCGAGGGGGCATCCCGGTGATGCCCTCTCCCCGATTTATCCTCCTCGTAACAGCCAGCTGGCAATGTCGATCAGATACGAACTAACATCAAGAGACCGCTTTTGAGGTGAATGCCCTTGGCGAGCTACAACCGTATGCCCCCGGAGATCTTGCGGGAGCGGGCCGAGATCGCCCTCGGCAGGCTTGAGAGCTGCGACCTATGCCCCCGAGCCTGTGGAGTAAATCGATTGGAGGACGAGCAGGGGTACTGCCGGAGCGGCCGCTTCGCTCGGGTTTCGAGCTTCACCCCCCACTTCGGCGAGGAGGCGCCCCTCGTCGGCTCACACGGCTCGGGGACGATATTCATGACCGGCTGCAACCTTGGTTGCGTCTATTGCCAGAACTACGATATCAGCCAGCTCGGCGAGGGAAGGGAGGTCTCGCCCGAGAAGCTCGCCGAGATGATGGTCTGCCTTGCGGACGGCGGATGCCACAACGTCAACTTCGTCACCCCCACCCACTTCGTCCCCCAGATCCTGGAGGCGGTCGTCGAGGCGGTGAAGATGGGCCTCACCGTACCTCTCGTCTACAACTCCGGGGGCTACGACTCCGTCGAGACCCTCCGGCTCCTTGACGGGATATTCGACATCTACATGCCTGACGCCAAGTACGGGACCGACTCGGCCGCCAAAAAGTACTCCGACGCCCCCGACTACACCCGGATCATGAAGGCGGCGATCCTAGAGATGCACCGGCAGGTGGGGCCTCTGGAGATCGACAAGGACGGGGTCGCCGTCCGGGGTCTTCTCGTCCGCCACCTGGTCCTCCCCGAGGGGCTGGCAGGGACCGCCGAGGTGGTGCGGTTCCTCGCCGAGGAGGTCTCGCCGGAGACGTACCTGAACGTCATGGCCCAGTACCATCCCTGCTATTGGGCCCATCAGTTCCCGGAGCTCTCCCGGCCCATAAACCTGAGAGAGTACGCCGAGGCGGTCGCCGTCGCACAAGCGGCGGGGCTCTCTAGGGGCCTTGGGATCTGAAGAGCATCAATCAATCAAAAGCGGGTTTCTGCTGGTGGGGTCAGTCGCCCCACCATCCAAGGGACTTCTCTTGGAGCTCCAGCGACGTGTACCTGTCGCGAAACTCCCGGAGGCCCCCTGCCCAGGTCAGCCTGAGCTTCTTTCGTCTCGGCTTTGCCTCTTTCTCCACCAGGTGCCGGGCATAATCCTTGACCTCCTGTTGGAGGTTTGGAGGGAGCTTCGTCATCAGCTCTTCTATGCTCTCCATCAGTCTCAACTTTGGCTCTGCAGAGGTATATAATTATCCGGAAATGTGGTCATTTGGCGCAGGATCGACGGGAGGGGTGACCGCGAGGCGACCTTCGGGCCGGAGGACGTCTTCGACTACATCTACGCCGTCTTTCACTCGCCGAGATACCGGGAGAGGTACGCCGAGTTTCTGAAGATCGACTTCCCAAGGGTGCCCCTGACCTCTGACCGCGAGAAGTTCCGAAGCCTCGTGAAGCTCGGCGGCGAGCTGGTGGCCCTCCACCTCCTGGAGTCTTCCATCCTGGCCCGGCCTGCCACCCGCTATCCCGTCGTCGGGGACAACCGGGTGGAGAAGGGCCACCCCAAATATTTCGCGCCGGGGGAGGTCGGGCCTGGGTCGGGTTCAAAGGGCGGCGACGGCGACGGCGACGGCGCAGTCCTGGAGGTCGGGCGGGTCTACATCAACAAGAGCCAGCACTTCGAGGGCGTTCCTCCCGAGGTCTGGGAGTTCCAGGTCGGCGGCTACCAGGTCTGCGACAAGTGGCTGAAGGACCGGCGGGGAAGGCAGCTCTCCTACGACGACCTGACCCACTACCAGAAGATGATCGCGGCCCTAAAGGAGACGATCCGGCTGATGGAGGAGGTCGACTCGGCCGTAGGCGAGTGGCCCCTGAAGTGAGTTCGCGGTTTTCCCGCGAAGGGAAAGGGTAAAATCCCCGCCGGTCGTCGCTTCCGACCTGAAGGGGCGAGTTGGATGGAGATCTTCGGGCCGGAGATATCGGAGGAGGGGCGGTTTTTGGGTCGGGGGCGGCTGCCCTGAACTACGATGAGCACGTCCTGGCGGGGATATTGACTTACCCGGCGGCGGTCTTCATCCTGGCAGTCCTGGACGTCCACCTGGGGTTTCCCATCGAGACGACCTTCATGGCGATGGCCCTAGGCTACGTCTTCTACGTCATCGGCTCGGACCTCCCGGACATGGACCATCCCGAGGCCCTCATCCACAGGGTGATCAAGCCCTTCGTCGCCGTCGCCGTCGGGATATCGGCCTTCAAGAACCTGGGCTTTGCCCTCGCGTTCACCCCGTACCCGATCCTAAACCTCGCCCTTGCCTGGTTTTTTGCGGCTCTCGTCGCCGTCGTCGGCTGGAACCTCTTCCGGCTCCTGATGCCAGACCACCGGGGCGTCGTCCACTCTACGGTCTTCGCCGCCGTCTACGCCCTCCTCGCCTTCGCCATCGTCCGGTTCGGCTTCGAGGCGGCCCCCGGCGAAGCTCTTTTCATAGCCCTCGCCTCCTTCCTCGGCTATTGCCTCCACCTCCTCCTCGACCTGGGATCCGACTTCTTGAAGTGATCGGCTCGTTCCGACCCCCGATCGTGGCCGGGCCGTCGGCGCTGACCCCATCTCCGGAGATATATTGCTCAAGATGACCCCCTCCTCAGGACTCATCGTCGTCCTCGTCTCGATAGGCGGCCCCTGCTGGAAGGTCTGTCCGATGGAGCTTGAGATGGCCGAGATCGGCGGAAATCTCGCCTGAATCAAGGGCTCCCGGTCCGTCGAGGCCTGTCCGAAGGGGGCCCTCAGGTTCTGATCTGGGGGCTCAGCCGCAGAGCTCCACGGCCCCGGATGGAACGTCAGAAAAGTGGACGCCTCTGGCCCGAGGGATCAGAAACCCCCGGCGAACCTCAATGACGATGCTGCGGCCCGGATGAGGTCAACCGCAGCTGGAAGGATGGGGGATCACTTGCCCATAAGGGGGACTCTGCACTCTGGACATTTGATCGAACGGCAGTTCACGCCGGGGGCCCTCTCGATCTCGAAGCCGCACCGGGGGCAGACGCAGGCGCTGGAGTTCTGGTCCCGATTCCGCTTATTTTCCTTCCCCTTCCCTGATCCCTGAGTCGATCTGTCGGGCATATCGACTATCCTCCTTCAGTGGATGGTCTGTTGGCGTTATTGGGTATAAAATCTATTCTATCTAGCCCCTGCCTCGCCCTCTGGCCGTCGGAGATCCCCCTCGTCATGCCGGGGCCCGCAACCCTAATGTACTTTGATTAACAAAAACCGCGACATTCGCATGAGTGAGTTATTTGGTGGCCGAAGAGAAGATGACCACAGACCGGGGCTGTCCGATAGCCCACTTAGACCTGAATCTGACCCTCGAGCGGGTCGTCCACTCTGAGGGGGCCGGACGATGTGGCGAGGGAAAAGGGCGATGATTCATGGCGGCGATGATCAACGATTCAAATCATGAAAGGAGCATATGTTATGAATGAGGATAGCAAGCACCCTATAGCTGGCGGGGCTCACCAGCGGATGGCCGGCAGAGGCACGTCGAACCGAGACTGGTGGCCGAACCAGTTGAACCTCAGGATTCTCCATCAGCACTCTGCCAAGAGCAACCCGATGGGCGAGGCGTTCAACTATGCCGAGGAATTCAAGAAGCTCGACCTGGCGGCCCTGAAGCGGGACCTCTATGCGCTTATGACCGACTCGCAGGACTGGTGGCCGGCCGACTGGGGTCACTACGGGCCCCTCTTCATCCGGATGGCGTGGCACAGCGCAGGCACCTACCGCATGGGCGACGGCCGCGGTGGGGCGGGTTCCGGCTCTCAACGCCTGGCGCCCCTCAACAGTTGGCCCGACAACGTGAACCTCGACAAGGCTCGCCGCCTCCTCTGGCCGATCAAGCAGAAATACGGCAAGAAGATCTCCTGGGCCGACCTGATGATCCTCGCCGGCAACTGCGCCCTGGAGTCGATGGGATTCAAGACCTTCGGTTTCGGCGGCGGGCGCGAGGACGTCTGGGAGCCGGAAGAGGAGATCTACTGGGGTTCCGAAGAGGAATGGCTTGCCACCAGCGACAAGCCCAAGAGCCGTTATTCCGGCGACCGGGATCTGGAAAATCCCCTGGCGGCCGTGCAGATGGGCCTGATCTATGTGAACCCTGAAGGCCCGGACGGCAACCCGGATCCCGTCGCCTCTGGCCGTGACGTTCGGGAAACCTTCGCGCGGATGGCGATGAACGACGAAGAGACCGTAGCCCTCGTCGCCGGCGGGCACACCTTCGGCAAGTGCCATGGAGCGGGGCCTGCGACCCATGTGGGGCCTGAGCCCGAGGCCGCTCCCATCGAAGAGCAGGGCCTCGGCTGGAAGAGCAGCTTCCGCAGCGGCAAAGGCGGCGACGCGATCGGCAGCGGCCTGGAAGGTGCCTGGAAGCCGAACCCGACCAAATGGGACATGGGCTATCTGAAGGTCCTCTTCAAGTACGAGTGGGAGCGGGTCAAGAGCCCGGCCGGCGCCCATCAGTGGCTGGCGAAGGACGTAGCCGAGGAGGATATGGTCGTCGACGCCCACGACCCGTCGAAGAGGCATCGGCCGATGATGACCACGGCGGACCTATCGCTCCGCTTCGATCCGATCTACGAGCCGATAGCGCGCCGCTACCTCGAAAACCCCGAGGAGTTCGCGGACGCCTTCGCCCGGGCTTGGTTCAAGCTGACCCACCGCGACATGGGCCCCCGATCGCGGTATCTCGGTCCGGAGGTCCCGGCGGAGGAGCTGATCTGGCAGGACCCGGTTCCCGAAGTCGATCACGAGCTGATCGACGCGGCCGATATATCGGCCCTCAAGGCCAAGATCCTCGCCTCGGGGCTTTCGATCTCGGAGCTGGTCTCGACTGCATGGGCCTCGGCCTCCACCTTCCGGGGCTCCGACAAGCGCGGCGGAGCGAACGGTGCGAGGATCCGTCTTGCGCCGCAGGAGGACTGGGAGGCGAACGAGCCGGCCCAGCTGAAGATGGTGCTCCAGGCCCTTGAGGAGATCCAGAAGGAGTTCAACGGCAAAGAGCCAGGGGGGAAGAGGGTCTCCCTCGCCGACCTGATCGTCCTGGGCGGGTGCGCCGCCGTCGAGGAGGCGGCGAAGAATGCCGGTCACAATGTAACCGTTCCCTTCACTCCGGGACGGACGGACGCGTCCCAGGAGAAGACCGATGCGGCGTCCTTCGCCGTCCTCGAGCCGGCTGCAGACGGTTTCAGAAACTACCTCAAAGCCAGATATGCCGTATCGGCAGAGGAGCTGCTGGTGGATCGGGCGCAGCTCTTGACGCTGACCGCTCCCGAGATGACGGTCCTCGTCGGCGGAATGCGCGTCTTGGGCGCCAACTTCGGAGGGTCCCAGCACGGCGTCTTCACCAAGCGGCCAGAGTCCCTCACCAACGACTTCTTCGTAAACCTCCTCGACATGAGAACGGTGTGGAGGAAGGCTGAGGAAGACGATGGGGTCTTCGAGGGTCGGGATCGGGATAGCGACGAGCTCGAATGGACCGCCACCCGGGTCGACCTGATCTTCGGTTCGAACTCTCAGCTCCGGGCGATCGCGGAGGTCTACGCATCTGAGGACTCCTCGGAGAAGTTCCTCCGCGACTTTGCGGCGGCGTGGAACAAGGTGATGAACCTCGACCGATTCGACGTTGCATGATCGGGGAACGTCTTCTTGGTCAGAGGCGATCCGGCGGAGGGGCGATGTAAAGACGTCCCCCTCATCTCCTTTCCGACTTCGAAGCTGTTTTTAGCTGGCTTTTCACCAAGAGGATTCCGTCCTTCATGGCCCCTCCAAGGCGTGAGGGAAAAATTCAAGAGAGATCCGACCCCATAACCTATCATGAAGACGATCTGGATCTTTGGAATATTGGCCTTCTTCCTCGCGGCCCCGGCCGTCTCCGGGGCGGACCTCCCCGACCTGGTCGGGACCTGGGAGGGCCCTGACATGGGCTACGACCCTCTGGAGGGGTACTACGGAGAAGGAGAGAACTACACCGTCACCCTCACCATCGCCGAGCAGAGGGGCCGATTGTTCAACGGCACCATCACCTACCTGGACGTGAACGATAGCGAGGTTGTGGAGGGTCTCGCCGGGGTGATAGCCCCGGATAATACGACCTTCTACATCGCCGAGTTCATCGCCGGGTACGACTTGGGGACGATCATCTCCGAGGACGAGATCGAGCTCCTTTACCTCCGCGACGGCGAGATGGGCGGGGTATCCCTGGACATTCTCCGCCGCGTTCCGGAGTGAACCCTGGGGGGGGGGGGCGTACGGCCCTCCGCCCGCCCCGCTCCGAGGCTTTTTAGATCCTACCTTTCGGACCCCCTGGTCGACCTTCCCTCCATAGCCCCTCCTTCTTGCAGGCCTTCTTTCTGAAGGCTGCCTCCCGGCGCTTCCGGATAATAATATTGCTCTATATATCCTGGTGGGATGGCCGCCAAAACGGCGTCTTCTGTCCATGAGAGGCCATCTTGAGCTCCGGTTCATCGGGATCGAGGTGGATAAGTTCATCTGGGAGATGGGCTCTAATAGCAGAGCATGAAGAGGTGGATTTTGGGACTATTGGCCATCGCCCTGGCGTCGATGGCGACGGATTCGGTCTCGGCGACGGCTTCAGAGATCCCGAACCTGGTGGGGCTCTGGTCCGGCGTCGGGCCTGGGTATGGGGACGAAGGAGGGTACGTCAGCGATGAGGATTTCGGGATCCTCACCATGAACGTCACTGAGCAGAGGGGGAGGATCTTCAACGGGGTGGTGACCTACACGGAGGAGGGGTTCGAGATGACAGAGGAGTTTGCCGGGGTCATCGCCCTGGATAATACTGGCTTCTACATCGCCGAGTTCGGCTCCGGGTACGATGTGGGGACGATCGTCTCCGAGGATGAGGTCGAGCTCCTCTACCTCCAGGACGGCGAAGGGGGCGGGGTGTACATAGACTCCCTCCTCAGGGTCGTGGAGTAACCGTCGATCTCCGGTCGATGGGGAGTCTACGGGCGGGTCGATCTCCGCCCGCTCGGCCATTCGACCGTCTCTTTTTCTTCACTATTTGAACACGGATGTTTTATCAAAACGTTCATCCCGGATATGGGGGCGGTTTTCGACGTAATACGAACTCTTTACAGTTTTTATTGATACTCCTCGCCTTCGCGGCGGAGGCCATCGGTGCGGCCGAAGTCCCGAGCCTGGTGGGAAGCGAGGACGGCGAGGGTCCCGGATATAACGCACCGCAGATTAAATCGGGGCAGCGCTTAAGCTGCGTGGCAGGGGAAACTATAAGTATGTCAACCCTCAGACGTTGACACGTGAGCTTATTCATCAACGAAAAACAGTTCGAGTTCTGGAAGCTTAGACGCGCCCGGATATCCAACTCGGCGATCGCCACGAGCTTCGGGATCTCCCGACAGGCGGTCTCGAAGGCCCTTCTTGCGATAGATGGGAAGATCGAGACCTCCCTCCGGGAGATGGCAAGAGCCAACAAGATCTCGATCGAGATAATTAATCCCCAGCTGGGGGTCCTCTTTGGCCGCTCGGTTCCCCTGGGCACGGATGCGATAATCTTCGTCTCAGGGAGGCATGGCCTGCAGGTCTGGTACGAGCACGACGGCGATTGTGGTGCGTGCGAGGAGTACGCGGCATGCATCAGGCTCCTCTGGGATTACGCTGATGAGCTCGGCATCGCCCTGAAGCGGACGGCTGATCCGACGAAGATGGCAGAGGAGCTATTCTCCAAGGTGAAGGAGATGGTCTGATGGTGCGGTTGGGTGAGATCGTCGAAGACTGGACCGGGTGGTGCCCCAAGAAGCAGAGGGTGAATAACGCATCTGGAACCGATTTTCTGCAGGAGGAGACGTCGATGAGAACGCAGTCGAGGACGAGAAGCAGGATGACAGGGATAGCAATTATTCTGGCGTTGGTCCTCGCCGTAGCATTGGTGGGGATGAGGCTCGAGTTCGCTGACCTTCAGTCCCAGGATTGGCTCTACTTCGCCAATGACTCAGAAGGCTTGGAAGGCTACCAGTGGCTAGCGAACAACACCGAGGAGGATGAGACGGTCCTGGCCTGGTGGGATTATGCCGACGGGATCGAGAAGATTGGGCACCGCGGAGTTGTGATAAACGAGGCGTCCTGGGAGATAAAGAATACGATCGCCGGCTACGCTCATCCCAGAAAGCCCTGGCATAAGATAGAATATGCTCTCTGGTATCCATTCGAGCCTGGCGAGAAGGTCAAGGACGTGGCGGATTTCTTCGTATCCGGGTCTGAGGATGTAACAGCGGCCAGGGAGATCGCCCAAAAGTATGGAGCAGATTATGCGCTGGCGACGTCCGACGATTTGGGCAAGTATTTTGCGGTGCTGATGGCCGCCGGAGTAAACTATCACGATTACATGGCGATCCCCTCCAACTTCAGCTCCGGCAATTCCGATGAGAGGCCGTACCCGAAGAGGCAGACCATCCTGACCAGCATGGTGAGCGGCGATGATATAGAGGGGTTCTCGAAGGAGTTCGACAACGGCAGGATGAAGATTTATAAGCTGGTCTGACCCGGAGTTGGCGCGTCTGGAATTGGCGGCGGGCCACCCTCTGGCGAAGGGGGGAGGCGGAAAGAAAAAGCACCGCCTTCGAGGGGGAGCATCGCCCGAGGATGCGCCGCCGCCTCGCCAGTCAGACGGCGTTTCTGCTCGACGGGCTGGAGCATCCTCTTCACGGCTGATCCTCTTCGGCCCTCTTCTCCACCTGGAACCGCAGCAGTTCCAGGGATGGCCCGCTCGACTGGACAGATAGACCGTCTCCCGCCTGGAGGACGGTGCTCCCCCCTGGCCGGAGGGGGCGGCCGTCCCTCCTCAAGATCGCTATCCACGTATCGTCGGGGAGGTTGAGGTCGGCGATCTGCTTTCCTACAGCGGCGCTGCCGGGCATCACCTCCAGCTCCACCATAGGTTCCCGCATCATTCCTCCCGCCGCCATCTCCGAGAGCGCCGAGGATGGTTTCGGGGGCTCATCCACCTCCAGTCGGCGAGCCAGAAAGGGGATGGAGGACCCCTGAACCAGGACGGAGGTGAGGACGACGAAGAAGACGATGTTGAAGATCAGATCTGCCTTCTCTATCCCGTATGTGAGGGGGAAGGTGGCCAGGATGATCGGCACCGATCCCTTGAGGCCCACCCAGGATATCATGATCCTCTCCGGAAGGCGCATCTTCCGGAAGGGGAGAAGACATAATAGAACGCTGATGGGCCTGGCCACGAATATCAATATGATGCAGACGAAGAGGCCGGCCCCTGCCACGGGGATGAGCTGGGATGGATAAACCAGGAGCCCCAGGGTAAGGAACATGACGATCTGCATCATCCAGGCGAGGCTGTCGTGATCGTGCATCAGGCTTCTCTTGTGGATGAAGGAGCGGTTTCCCAGGGTCAGGCCGGCCAGGTAAACCGCGAGAAAGCCGTTGCCTCCGAGGATTGCCGCCAGTCCGTAGGCGAAGAGGACGAGGGATATGGTCAGGATGGGGTAGAGCCCCCGATAGTCCAGCCGGATCCGGTTGACGGCGATGGCCATGGCTCTACCCATCATGTGGCCGCAGACGGCCCCCAGCGCCATCTGCTGGGCGAAGATGGGGAGGAGCGCCGCAGGGGAGGCGGTCGGAGCGGTGATGAGGCCCATGAGGCTGATGGTGAGGAAGATGGCCATGGGGTCGTTGCTCCCGGACTCCAGCTCCAGAAGCGGCCTCAGCTCCCCTTTGAGGTGGATCTGTTTCGACCGGAGAATGGAGAAGACCGCTGCCGCGTCCGTCGAGGAGACGATGGCGGCGAGGAGGAGGCCCTCCAGGAGGGAGAAGTCCAAGGCACAGTAAGCCGCATATCCCACGATGATGGTGGTGAGGAGGACCCCCACCGTGGAGAGGAGGACGCCCTTCCAGAGGACCGGCCTCACCTCGCTCCACCGGGTGTCCAGCCCTCCCGAGAAGAGGATGAAGATCAGGGCCACCGTCCCCAGGGACTGGGCGAGCCAGGAGTTGTTGAAGTCGACGCCTCCGGGGCCGTCGGCTCCGGCGAGCATCCCTATCACCAGGAAGAGGAGGAGGGCCGGCACCCCCAGCTGGGTGGACGCCTTGCTGGAGACGACGCTCAGAAGGAGCAGCACCGCCACTCCCAGGAGAAGGTACTCGAAGGGTATCATCGCTTACTCAAAGTGAGCGACTGCGTCGATATCTCTCTTTCTGTTATGGGGATCGAGTCGAGCGGTGCATGCGGCGGGCGTCCAGGTGGCGAGGGGGGGGGCGGAGGCGATCGAATTCTAGATGAGGTGCTGGCGAGATCCGTTGCCGCAGGACTGGGTCTGGGCATATAAGTCGGCGGGATAAGTCGGGGAAGGAGACGTTCGAGATCGGAGATCAAGATCGATGGCAAGGGGTGATGGGAAAAGCGAGCCGACGGCATTATTCGATCCTATACATTCCCTCGATCCCATCATCGCCCTATTTTAGTGCTGTTCTTTTTTGGTCGGCATAGCTCCATCATATCAGGATTCAGGCAGTTGTAATCCCGCCGCGTCAGGACGGAAAAATATAAGATCTTGTCTTTAAGGCTGTTGGCCTTCATCCTTAAAGCTGTCTTCATGGCGGTTCAGCTTCTACTTCCTGACAGTTGGGACTACGGTTATGATCATAATCTTTAAATTAGGGAGTTACAATGACACTACAACGTGAGGCTGATTAAAGTGCTAGAGATTCTTCAACTCAACTTTGGTTTCAGCGATGCAATAAATTATAGGAGGAAAGATCGTAAAGAGTTCTTCAATAATATATTTCTCCGTGATGACACATTAGATAAACTGCTTGAAAGTAATATATTCTTCCTTTTAGGTGAAAAAGGGACCGGAAAAACAGCTTATGCGGTTTATTTATCGAACAATGTTTTATATAAAAATAACATATCAAGCGTCAGATACGTACAAGAAACGGATTATCAAAGATTTTTTGCGTTAAAACGTGAAAAACACCTAGGAATTTCTGACTACAACGATATATGGAAAGTCATTTTATATTTATTGATTTCTGAACAGATTAAGGAAACAGAGAACAAAGGATTTCTCTCTAACTTCTCTAAATTTAGAGATATTAATGATGCTATTGATGAATATTACTCTAATGCATTTTCTCCAGAAATTATTTGTGCCCTTAATTTTGTAGAGGATTCTAAGCTTGCAGCAGAACTAATATATAAACACACTCTTAAAGTAGGATCCGAACAATCGCATCAGATGGCCTTTAATGGACAGCGTTTTCAGATAAACTTATTATATATACAAAAAAAATTTGAGGAAGCTTTACGGTCGTTAAAACTATCTCATAATCACATTTTGTTTATAGATGGTATCGATATCAGACCTTCAAGCATGTCGTACGTAGAATTCTTAGAATGTGTAAAGGGGCTATCAAATGCTATATGGAGTATAAACAATGACTTCTTCTCCTCGATAAAGGACTCGAAAGGAAGGCTTCGAATTGTATTATTAATAAGGCCAGATATTTTTAACTCAATAGGATTACAAAATATAAATAATAAAGTTAGAGATAACTCAATATTACTTGATTGGCGGACTACATATCGCTCACACAGGCAGTCACCAATATTTATGATGGCTGACCGGCTTCTTAGTTGCCAGCAGCAGACTGAGCTAAAATTAGGCGAAGCTTGGGACTATTATTTTCCGTACGATCCAGCCAGCGTAAAAAAGGAGAAGTTGCCTAATCTAACCACCCCAACTTCATTTATTCAATTTCTAAGATTCTCATTATATCGTCCCAGAGACATCATAACAATGCTCACAATTCTGCAAGAGAATTTTAAAGAGCAAAATTATACAAGGCATGCATTCATAGAGGGTGATTTTAACGGCCACGATTTTATACGAAAACTATCTATATATTTATTGGGTGAGGTTAAGGAGCAGATATTATTTTATTATAGTAACGCAGATTATGAATTATTTCTCAAATTCTTTGAATATCTCGATGGTTCATACACCTTCACATACGAGAAGTATTGCGATGCCTATTATAAGTTCATACAATTTATTATAGAAAATAAGAAAACAAAACCGGTTTTTTGCGAGACAGCAGATGAGTTTTTACAATTTCTCTATGATCTCAACATCTTATGCTACACTGAAAAGACCTTTGACGAGGACAATTTCATGAGATGGTGTTTTCGAGAGAGAAATTTCTCAAATATTTCGCCCAAGGTAAAGACACATAGACGCTATGTAATACACTATGGATTCAGGCGAGCATTAAACTTAGGGAAACTCCTTTATTAGCAGGTAATCCAAACAATGTCCATCGGAACTTGGATTTAAGTAAGCGAAAATTTCTTTAAAATATAATCCAATAAATGTATATCATAGCCCGGCAAGGATTCGAACCTTGGTGACGAGGTCCAGAGCCTCGTATGATTGACCGCTACATCACCGGGCTTCAGACCGCAAGTTTCGCTTTTCATGTATTAATCTGTCGATCCGACGCCCCCGGCCGGGGCTCATTCGTAGTCGAGAAGGACGATCACCGGCCCCTCCCCCTAGCCGACCAGTCATAGCTGAGGCCGTTGACCATGATAGTCACGACGCCTGGTTCCTGATCCTCTCTTTAACCAAACTATGTTTTGCCAGCGTGACCTCCAGAAGCTCATCATACATGGACGGCACCACTTTCCTGATCACCTTCACGCCTTCCTCGGTAATGCCGCCCTTTGTGGCGACCCTCGTGACGACCTCCTCAAAGCTGTTGACGGTTTTCAACAACTCAGCGGTCCCCACAAGCGTCTCCATTACGAGAAGCTCTGCGAACTCGGGCGATATGTTCTCTCGTCTTGTGGCAGAAAGTGCGAACTCATGCATTATAGATGAGATGAACGCTGGCGCACAGCTCGTAAGATCGGCCAGCATCTCTAAATTTTCCTCCTCAGTCTCGACCGGCCGACATATGCGGCCCAATGCTGACAGGAGCAGGCGTCTATCCATCTCTGTTGAGTTATCGCCAAAGGTGACGAGCGACACCCCTTTCGAGCATTCGGATGTGACGCTCGGGATTACCCTGGCCACCCTCGCGTCGCACAGGGCGGATATTTCGTGGATCGCGACATCGGCCGCTATAGAGACCAGCAGCTTATCGGCCGCCAATGCGCCCCTGAGCTCTTTCAACAAGGGCTTGACTTCGAGCGGCTTAACGCAGATGAAAATCACGTCCGAAGCGGCCACCAGAGCTAGGTTACTCGCTGCAATCCCAATCCCTGTAGCCACAGCTACCGCCCTGACCTTTTCGGGAGACCGGTTACTAGCGACGATATCGCCCGCCGGAAACGCTCCTGTCTCAACAAATTTGCGTATCAGCATGCCACCCATGCTCCCAGTACCTATGACGCCTATCCTCGCCATACAAATCCCTCCAGTCATCAATCCTCGTTCCCCTGAGCCTGCAGAGCGAAAGAGGTCGCTGCCTTCTTCCCACAGTCCTCTCCCTTCTGTCATTTGTAGTCGAGAAGGACGATCAGGGGCCCCTCGCCACCTTTCGGCAGGGTCTCCTTCGATACCTCCAAGGTATGTCCCGGCCTCTCGACCCTCTGGCCCGAGAGGAACCGGTCGGCGGATTCGACCTTGAAGGTGAGGGCTGGGGTCATGAAGTGCATCGGGATGACGACCTTCGGCCTTATCTGGCCGACGACCTTCTTGGCGCCCCCGGCGTCGAGGGTGTAGACCCCGCCGACGGGTATCATCAGAACGTCCACCTCGCCGAGGGCGGCGGCGTCTTCTTCGCTGAGGAGGTGGCCCAGGTCGCCTAAGTGGCAGACCCGGATCCCGTCCATCTCGAAGGAGAAGATGGTGTTCTTGCCCCTTCGCTTTCCGCCCTGGTCGTCGTGGTAGGATGCGATTCCGCGAAACTCGATCCCCGCGGCGGCCTTTTTTCCGGGACCTCTGACGACGGCGGGGTTGCCCTTCAGTGTCCTCACGTTGTTGTGGTCGTGGTGGTCGTGGCTGATGGTGACGACGTCCGCCTTCGTCTTTGGGAGGGGGTAGCCGACGGCCTCGTCGAAGGGGTCGGTGACGACGACCCTCCCCGAGCCGTCCTCGATCCTGAAGCAGGAGTGGCCTAGCCAGGATATCTTCAATCATATCACCGATATCAATTATCGGCCTCAAAGGATAATAATCATTCGACCCGCGCGTCGACGACGGCGTGGAGGATCCCCGGCGAGTACTTCTTCACCCGAGCGCACCTCTCGATCTTCACCGATCGACCCGCCCTCTCCCCCGCCTCGGCCAGGTCCTCTTCGAGCCTTCGTGGGTAGAGCTTCTCGGGGACGGTCTGGTGGTAGTGGAGGACCCCTCCGGGCCGGAGAGCGGCGATGCCGGCGTCCAGGTACTGGTCTGTGGTTCCCACGTACCCCATCAAGGCCCGGTCAGCTATGCCTTTTGGGGTCGCAACGGCGCAGTCGCCGAGAATAGGCTGGACAATATCTTCTACATGGTTCAGCCTCACGTTCTCCACCAGGTACCCGTAGGCGATGGGGTTGATCTCGATGGCGACGATCCTATTGGGCCGGGAGTGGACGGCCATGGGGAGGGTGAAGTAACCGATCCCGGCGAACATGTCGACGACGGTCTCCCCTCCGCCGAGGCTGCCCATCCTCATCCTCTCCCGGAGGTTTCCGGGCGAGAACATCACCCTCCTGGGGTCGAGCTTGAAGACGACGCCGTCCTCCCGGTGGACCGTCTCCGTCTCGGCGGAGCCTGCGATCACCTTTCGGTCCGGCTCCCGGAGCTTCCCCTCGATCCCCCGGTCCAGGAGGACGGTGCTGCATCTTGGGTACATATCGAGGAGCGCCTCGCCGATCCTTCCCACCAGGTCCTCGATCTCTGGGTCGACCTTGACGATGATCACCTTCCCCAGGATCGACCAGCCTTTGGGGAGGAGCACCCTCTCCACCCGGGATATAGAATCGGCGAGAAGGTCGGCGAGCTCCGGGTTTTTGTCATAGAAGTCGGGGGCCTCCTGGAGGCGCGCCTCCAGCCCCGGGAGGGGCCCCGTCACCGGCACCTCGACGTAGCCTTCCTTTGAGATGGTCTTACGGCTGCGGTCCAGGAGTCCCAGTTGGAGGGCCATCTGTAGCGTTCGCTGGGCCTCCCGCCTGGGGACCGGGACCGCCAATAACTTTCTTCGCATTGTAGATCTGATCGAACTCCAGACGTTCCTCGGTGCAGTTGCAGAGGAGGCTGATGGTGCTGTTGGTCCGGCTGACCTGGTAGTCCTTGTCGTATACGATGACGCTGGAATCGTAATCCATCGGGACCGCCACGTTGAAGGTGACGGGGACGAGGATGTACTCGTCGTTGAGGGCGACCGAGACGCTGGCGTTGTTCCGAGAGGCGAGCTGGATGACGGTGGTGTTGGTGTAGGATATGGTGACGATCCCGCCTGTGGCGCTGATGCTCCTGTCCACGTCCGGCGGGAGGACCAGCTCGACCCTGCTCTCCAGCCCCTTGGGGTTTGTTACGTCCAAGTTGAGGTACGTGCTCCCGGAGGAGTTGGTTAGGTAAGCGGAATAGCTGACGAACTCCGACGGCTGGGCTGGGATATCCGGGCCGGAGGGCCAGAAGAGCAATAACGCCGCCATCAAGATGACCAGGGCTCCTCCAGCCAGGGCCAGGATCGGGCCCTTATGGCCCCTCCCCCAGCCCGGAAGGCCCTTCCCCCCCTTCGGCTCAGGAGCATGCGGGGGCGACGGCCTCTTCGCGGCGGGGGGCCTCGCAGCCACCTTGGGGGCCGCGGCCTCTATCGGGACGGTCGCATCAACAAAGGCCGTCTCTTCGAAGGAACCCTCCTTCACCGACGGCTCTTTCGCCTCGCCCCCCCTTTGGGATTCGACGATCTCCCCCGACTTATCGGGCGGAGCCTCGCCGGCCTCGATCTCTGCGGGAGCCCCCGCCGGAGTCTCTTCCCTCGTCGGGGCCTCAAACCCCCTCGGCACATCCTCCGGAAGTTTCTCATTCGGGGCGGGCTCCTCCAAAGGACGGGGCTCCTCCTTTCCCCCTGCGTCCGCCTCCTCGGCCCGGACCTCCTCCGCTCCCACCGGGGCGATCGGCTCCTCATCTGGGGAGGTCTCCTCCCCGAAGGGATCGGCATCCTCTGCCAACGCCTCGGTGGTCTCCTCTCCCGGCCGTGGGACGGCAGCGGAGGGCTTCTCCCTCCGGGGGAGGATCACCTCCCCCCTCTCCAGGTTGAGGATCAGGTCTGTATAGGTCCCGCTCTTGTCGACGAAACGCCTCGCCCTGGGGATCAGATAGGATATCCCTGAGATCTTCACCTCCTCGAAGAAGCCGGTGGACCTCATCAGCCGATCCTTGTAAGCGTAGATGGCGCCGCTCTCCATCCTCGACTCGATCTCGCTGAGGCTCGGGAACCGGTCCTCCTCGACCGAGACCTCCAGGGTGGCCTTCGCGTAAGCCTCGAAGAATACGCGGCTCATCCTGTTGAGGCGGTTGGAATACCGCCGGTCGAAGAGGAAGGAGAAACTATCGCCCTCCAGCTCCAGCCTCTCCGCTGCCGTATCGCGCCAGACCGAGTACGAAACGTCCATCGCAGGTACACCTGGCTCCACCATGATAAGTATTTTTTTGTCCCTTTGAGCCCCTTGATGGGGATGGAAAGGGGGCGCGGAGGGGTCACGTAGCTCTTATATGAAAGCTACCTTTAAATCTCGACGTATCAAAAACGGGGGTTTGATGAAGACTTGTCTTATGGTTCCGGTCCTGCTGGCCCTCATGGTGGTGGGGATCCACGTAGAGCAGCAGCTCGACCGCTACCATGCGGGTGTAGGGGAAGAGATCTCTGTTATGCTCTGGCTCGGCAACACCGGCGAGTCCGCCTTGGACGTCTCCGTCTTCCCGGCGATCCCCCCGGGGCTCTCGGTTCAGAGTTCGGGTCTTCCGTCGGTGAACCTCTCGCCGGGAGGCTCGACGCAAGTCGCCTATCTGGTGAGGGGGGAGGCTCCGGGCCTCTACCCCGTCACCTCCCAGGTGACCTACACCGACTTTGAGGGCCGGTCCCGCCAGATCGTCTGCGGCGATCGGAGCGGAAGGCAGCTGAACGTCAGCTAAGGCCCCGATCTTACGAGGAGGTCCTCCCTGGTGAAGAGGGACTTCAGGCTGTAACCAGAGGCCTCCAGCCTCTCCCTTCCTCCCTCCTCCCGGTCGAGGATGGCGAGAACCTGGACCGGCCGGTACCCCTCGCCCCGAAGCCGCTCAATCGACTTTATCAGAGACGAGCCGGTGGTGACGACGTCGTCGACTACCGCCACCTTCGACCCCTCAGGGAGGGTCGGTCCTTCCACAAACTTCCCCGTCCCGTGCCCCTTCGGCTCCTTTCTTATGATCAAAGCCGAGAGGTCTCGCCCTTGGAGGTGGCCGACGATGGATATCGCCGTCACGATCGGGTCCGCCCCCAGGGTCATCCCGGCGACGGCCACCGCCTCGGGGTCGATCAACTCGAGGAGGAGCCTTCCCGTCAGGTACGCCCCTTCGGGGTGGAGGACGACCTCCCGGGCGTCGACGTAGTAGTCGCTCGTCTTCCCCGATGAGAGGGTGATCCTCCTCACCCGGAGCGCCCTCGTCCTTAGGAGCTCCAAAAGCCTCGCTCTCTCTTCCATGGCTTCGTCCAGAACCCCCGGGGATATAACTTTAGCGGAGCCTTCCGGTCCTCTTCGCCTGGACGAGCCTTATCCGGTCGAGCCTTCCGAGGTCTGTCCCGTCCAGGAGGTAGACCCTGGCGAGGTCGAGGCGGGCCATCCTCGGGATCGGCCCCCGGTCCTCCCGGGTGACGGCGTCGAGGGGGTAGCCCCCGCAGAGGGGGTTGTAGGCGGGGACGATCGTCATCTCGGGCCCCTCGATATCCCGGCCGTACTCCTCCCTCAGCCCCTCCTTGGATAGGGGCGTCCTCACCCACGCCCTCTCGGGGGGGCCGGAGCCGATCCGGTCGGCGAGCCTCACCGCTGGGTGGAGGTGGGAGGCCACCAGGATCTCCGCCTCGAAGACCTCCGGGTCGGGCCAGGTGTGGCCGTGAAAGTAGCCGACGGAGTCGATGACCGCCCCCGTGGGGGGGTGGACGACTACCCCCGGCGGGGCGAGTTCATTGATCCCGATGTCGTGGTTTCCGGCGATGACCTCCACTTTCGCAACCTCTGATAGCGCCTTGAGGAAGGAGGGGACCTCGCCCTTCTCCTGAAAGGAGGTCCAGGGGAGGTTGTGCTTGACGTCCCCAAGGAGGATGACTCGGTCGGGCTCGACCTCCTCCGCCCGGAGCCTGAGCCCCGCCAGCATCTTTCCGGTCTGGCTCGGGACGCTGGCGCCGCCGAGCCAGAGCTGGTGCTCTATCCCTATGTGGAGGTCTGCGGCCACCAGCCCTCGGCGTCTCCCCTCCACCAGGAGGAGGGGCTCGTTGGGGATCGGCCTTGCCGTCGTCATTCAACCGGTTTTGGAGCTTGGTCCCATGGCGTTCAACTATCGTGGCTTGATCTCCTCCAGGGCGGCTGCCAGCTCCCGGAGGAGCCCCCCCAGGTCCCCGACCACCGCCCTGCAGGCCTCCTCTATCATCAGGTTCACCCTCGAGTCGGGGGCCTCCCCGGCCCGACGGATGTCGGTCCTGATCCCGATCGCCCGCCGGCCGAAGAGGGCGAAGTGGCAGCCCACCTCCCAGGCGGTCCCGTCGTCGACGGCGGCGCCGTCCAGGATCGCCACCATCAGGGGAGACCGGCTCAGGGCCGCCAGGTTCGCCCGGAAGATCTCCCCCTTCGATCCGGAGGCGACCTCGAAGGGCCAGACCACCTCGATCCTGTCGCCGAAGGCCGCCTCCATCTCCCTCTTCAGAGATCTTGCCCCCTCCATCTCGGCGCGGCTGAAGAGGGGGCCGGCGAGGTAGACGGCGATCTTATCCTCCGTTCCCTCCCTCATGATGCCGCCTCCTTCTCTGTCGCCCTGGGCCATCGTCTCTCCCCTCGATCTGCTGCGATCCGTCGCCATCTTCTGCGACCCCTTACCATCCGGATCCGATCTAATCGGCGGAGGCTGCGAGGAGCCTCTCCCTGACGAATTTTTTGTCGAGGCTCGCCAAAAACCATCCGGCCTTCGGCCCCTGCTTCTGCCCCAGGAAGGCGACGTATATCGCGCTGAAGAGCATCTTTGCTTCGATCCCCCTCTCCTCGGCGACGGCGTAGACCTCGTTGTGGATCTCCTCGGCGGTCTTACCCTCGATCCTCTCCGCCAGGGCGCCCAGGGCCTCCCGGAGCCCGGGTTCGACGTTCTTGATCTTCGCCGGCAGGGCGTCCTGGAGCTGGAACTTGACGAAAGGCGGGGCGTACCTGTCGAGCCAGGCCCTGACGTTGGCGGCCCGGGATAGGATCCGGTCCCGCTCTGAGGTGTCGTAGCCGCTCCTCTTCAGGACCTCCATCAGCATCTTTTGGTCGCCTCCGGCGATCTGGACCGCCGTCACCATGTGCCGGTAGGGTATGGCGGACGGCGGCTCCTCCCCGACCTTCGATAGCTCGATAGCCCTCTCCTCCCCCGCCCGGCGGTCGTACTCCTCGATGAGGGAGAGGAGGGGGAGGCCGGGGTCGAACTCGATATGCTTCTCGGGCTTCGTCCTGATGATCAGGTAGCGGAGGACCTCCGGCGGGACGACGTCCAGCATGTCCCTGATCGTCACGACGATCCCGGTGGAGGAGTGCATCGCCCCCTTCCCCTTCAGGTGGATCCACTCGTAGACGACGGGGTAGGGGGCGGGGTACCCGTAGACCTCCTCGGAGATCCTCTTGCCGGTGTCGTAAGACCCCCCGGAGGTGGCGTGGTCTTTTCCGAAGGGCTCCACCGTCACCTTCAGGATCGACCACCGGGCGGGCCAGTCGATCCTCCAGGCGAGCTTTCCTCCGCCCCGGAAGCTCGTCGTCCCCGCATGGCCGCATCGGCAGACGTAGTCGGCCGTCTCGCCGTCGAGGTCGAATCCCGTCACCTTCGTGCTGTTCAGCCTCCCACAGCTCTCGCAGATGGCGTCCAGGGGAGACCAGCCGGCGGGGAGGTCCCGACCGGAGACCTCCTTCAGGATCTTGGCGATCTCGTCCCTCCTGAGGAGGGCTGCCTTGATGGCGTCGACGTAGTGGCCGTCCTTGTACATCCTGTCCGCCCGGTAAACCTCGGGCCTGATCCCCAGCCTCTCCAGGGATTCGAAGAAGGGGAGGAGGAAGTGGTCTGCGTAGCTCTCGCAGCAGCCCTCGGGGCAGGGGATCTCCGATAAAGGCTTACCCACATGCTCCTCGAAGCTCTTCGGCAGGAACGGGTAGAGCCTCCGGAGGGGGTCGTAGGTATCGGCGATGTATATCAGTCGGGCGTCGCACCCCCGATCGAGGAGCGCCCGAAAGACGGCGTCGGCGGTCATGACCTCCCGCATATTGCCGAGGTGGATCTGGCCGGAAGGGGTGATCCCCGTAGCCACCGTATGGGGGCCACCATCCGCTAGCTTCTCGGCCGCCACGTCGGCCCAATGAATCGTCATGGCCTCTCCATCGATCGAGATGGTGATATTAACTTTCCGCCCTCGGCCGTCCCCGCCAGGCTGCCCCGCGGGAGGGACGGCAGGATGTTGCAGGATGGCGGAGCGGGCAGCAGGGCGGAGCTGGGCCGGGTTGGCGTTGGTGAAAGAAGTTTTGAGGCTGGAATGGAAAGAGTGATATCGGATCGGCTCAAAGCCGAGGCCATGGAAAGGCCCTCCCTCGACGAGTACTTCATGGAGATAGCGAGGGTGGTCGCATCCCGTTCCACCTGTCTCAGACACCAGGTCGGCGCCGTCCTGGTGAGGGAGAAGAGGATCCTCTCCACCGGGTACAACGGCGCCCCTACGGGCCTCCCCCACTGCCTCGAGGCCGGGTGCCGCCGCGAGAACGTCGAGAGCGGCTTTCGTCATGAGCTCTGCCGGGCCGTCCACGCCGAGCAGAACGCCATCATCCAGGCGGCGATCCACGGCGTCAGCACCAGCGGCGCCACCCTCTACTGCACCCACCAGCCCTGCATCCTCTGCGCCAAGATCATCATCAACTCCCAGATCAAAAGGGTCGTCTACGGCAATCCCTACCCCGACGACGAGGCGCTCCGGTTCTTGGAGCAGGCGGGGGTGGAGGTGGCGATGATCCCCTCTCCCGCGACCTCCGAAGGGCCGGGCCGAGATCTCGCCAGCGGAAAGCCATGAAAAAGATTTTACGCCCCTGGCCCCTTCATCCATAGGTATGTTCGGGACGAAGGATCACCTGAGGGCGGAAGGGGGCCACCTTCTGATCGACGGGGTCGACGTCGTCGATATCGCCGAGGATTTCGGAACCCCCCTTTACGTGACGAGCGAGGCTCGGCTGAGGGCGAACGGACGGGCCTACCGGGAGGCCTTCCCCAAGGCGGATATCTACTTCGCCGTCAAGGCGAACGGTAACCTGGCCCTCCTCCGGATTCTGGCGGAGGAGGGGCTGGGGGCGGACGTCTTCTCCGCCGGGGAGCTCTCTCTGGTGCGGATGGCGGGGATCCCCAGAGAGAAGGTCCTCTTCAACGGCAACTCGAAGAGGAGGGTGGAGCTGGAGATGGCCCTGGAGGCTGGCGTCCGGATCTCCGCCGACTCCCTGGACGAGCTTCTGACCATCGATGAGGTGGCTCGAGAGATCGGGGAGGAGGCCCAGGTGGCCTTCCGGGTGAACCCCGACGTCTCCGCCAAGACCCATCCCAAGATCGCCACCGGCCTGAAGACCTCCAAGTTCGGGATCCCCTGGCAGGAGGTCGTGGAGGTCTATAGAACTGCCATGGGCCTCGAGGGGGTCACCCCCGTCGGCCTCCACTGCCACATCGGCTCCCAGATCCTCGAAACCTCCCCCTTCGTCGAGGCGGCGGCGAGGATGATGGAGCTTGTCGGCCGGATCGTCGAGGTCGGGGGCACCATAGATATGATCGACTTCGGCGGCGGTCTCGGCATACCTTACACCCCCGGGACGAAGGCCCCGACGCCGTCGGAGCTGGCATCCGGCATCACGCCGATCTTCGAGGAGGGGTGCCAGAGGCTCGGGATAAGCCCGAGGATGATCCTGGAGCCGGGGCGAAGCATCGTCGCCGACTCCACCCTCTTCCTCACCAGGGTCAACGTCGTCAAGAGGGCCCATGTCAACTTCGTCGGCGTCGACGCCGGCTTCAACCTCCTGGCGAGGCCGATGCTCTACGACGCCTACCATCACGTCGTCGTCGCAAACCGGGCGGATGGGGAGGCGGAGGAGAGGTACACCGTCGTCGGCCCGATCTGCGAGAGCGGGGACGTCCTGGCAAAGGATCGGGAGCTTCCCAAGGTCGAGCGTGGCGACCTCATCGCGATGCTCGACGCCGGAGCCTACGGCTTCTCCATGGCCTCGGTCTACAACGGCCAGCCCCGCTGCCCCGAGGTCCTGGTGAACGGCGGCCGCACCGAGCTTATCCGCCGGGGCGAGGACCAAAGCGTCCTCCTCTTGGGGCAGATCGTCCCGGCGAGGCTTCTGAAGTGAGCGCGAGGCGGCGACTATGACCTCCTTCAACCCAGAGATCGCCATCAAGGCCCTCGTCCAGATGAGGGTGAGGAGGAGGCCGTTTGTCCTATCCCACGGGATCAACGCCCGGTGTAACCTCCGCTGCCCCTTCTGCGAGTACTGGCGGACCCCCGGCCGGGAGATGACCGCCGACGAGGTGTTCGCGATGCTCGACGATGCGGGATCCTTTGGGATCGGGGTCTACAACGCCTGGACCGCCGAGCCCCTCCTCCGGCCCGACCTTCCTGCCATACTCCGCCACGCCAAGGCCCTGGGGATGGTCACCTCCCTCATCACCAACGGCGCCCTTCTCGCCGAGAGGGTAGGCGACTTATCCGACCTCGACCTTTTATCCGTCTCCGTCGACGGGATCGGCTCCTATAAGGAGATCCGGGGGGCTCCCCTGGATCCGGTCCTCGAGGGGATCAGGGCCGCCCGGAGGGCCGGCCACAGGGTGATGATCAACTGCGTCATCAGCAGAAAGAACCTCGGGGAGCTCTCGGAGATCGTCCGCCTCGCGAAGGAGCTCGGCGCCCTCGTCTCCTTTGAGCCGATCCGTCTGGGGGAGGGGGGGGCCTTGGACGACTTTAGGATCAGGGAAGCTGACCTCCCCGGGTACCGGCGGTCGATCGAAGATCTGATCGATATGAAGAGGAGAGGCGAGCCGATCATAAACTCGGTCACCTACCTCAAGATGGTCCGAGACCAGAGGCCGGATTTCAGGTGTCACGCCCCCGAGATCGTCCTCTCCGTCGCCTCCGACGGGACGGTCCAGGCCTGCAGGGTCCACAAGGAGGCCCTGGGGAACGTATCTCAGGGCCTCGCCTCCGTCTGGGAGGCGTCGAAGAGGAGGCGGGAGGAGATCGTCCGGGAGTGCGAAGGCTGCCTCTTCTTCGGCTACGTCGAGAACAGCCTCCTCCACGACTTCGTCCCTGAGGTCCTGCTGCACTATAGGTGGATCTGAGATCCGGCCTGGAGGATCGGGGCCAAGCTGGATATGCGAATTATGGCGCCGAGCTCCGATGCCGCCATCCGGAAAGATAAAAAAATGGGAGGCCGCCCCCTCACTATGGAGGGATCAGCCGCCGCAGCATCCGCTGCTACCGCCGCTGCCGAAGCTGCCGCCGAGGATCGGCCGGAAGTATATGTTCGTAAAGCTTCCCATGTTCTGGTAGTAGCCGCTCAGCTGGACGGACCCTGAGGTTTCCGCAGTGGTGACGTTCTCGACGGTGTAGTTTCCTATCTGGACGACCGGCACCGTTGATGCCCGGGCCGTCGGTATGCCGTAGCTCCCGAGCTGGACGATCTCCTCACCCGTCCCGGCCTTCATCGAAGGCCAAGAGACGGAGCCGTATCCGAGGCCGTAAATCCCCGAGCTCCAGAGGGTGGAGGAGGCAAGAGGTCCCGATAGGGCCAGGAACAAGGCCGTGGCCATCACCATAGACGCTTTAAAGTGCCCTTCCGACAATTTATCACCCCGGTCGGGGGCTCTTCCTGGAGGCTTATATAGTTATTGAACCCCATCGCTGGCTGAGGCGGCGGCCGGGCCTCCCCTCGGCCGGAGGCTTGAGGACTTCGGCCAGGCGAGGGGCTCGCCCGGCGGGAGACCGGTCCATCGGCCTCCAGATTGGGGCCTTCAGAGAGGATCAGCCTGCCGGGGAAAATCCTGTCGTCTGCCGCCCCGCCATCTGGAGGGCTCTCACCTGGTCTCCGGCCTCTCGCTCGTCCTTTGCTCGGGAGAGGACCCTCACCCCATCGAGCCTGATCCGCCTCCCACAGGGGCAGGCTCTGGTGGCGGCGCCATCCTCCGCATATAGGTGGCGCCCGCACCTGGAACACCTGAATATCAGGTACATCAAAATGATCAGATCTTTGCGGATCCCTCGGCGATCAGGACGGCGTTGATGACCCCATCCTGCCCCGGCCTGCTGGTGACCTTCGCATCGCCCAGGTCGGTCTTTATGATGGCGCCTTTGGAGATGATGTTTCTCCTGATGTAGTTGAGGTTCGCGCCGTTGTCCTTGACGCTCTCGATCTTCGCGATCTTGGCCTTGCCGGTGACTGGATCGGCTACGGTGGCGGCGTCGCATCGGAGGAGCCTTACCTTGATGTTGCCGCCTCTGGTCCTGATCTGCTTCTTTCTGGTGGTGTCGACGTTCGGCTCGCCCGCCTCTCTCCCGAGCTCATGCTTCTGCTTTCCCCGGTTTGAGATCAGCCTTCCGCCGGTGAACTTCCTCTTTGAATTGCCTTGCCACTTCATACTATACCCCGGATCGGGGATAGTCATGGAGGGGCGATATTTATACTTTTGGCTTGGGGCTTCGGGTGAGGGCTGACCCTTCCATAGCCGACGATCGGCTTAGTTCGATCCCTCCATACCCCGGAGGGAGCCCCCCCGAAGGACCGAGCGATCTCCGATCAAGTCGACCATGGGATCCCATACCCAGAAACCAAACCATTAATATCTAGGCGGCCCCCAGGGGGCTGAGAGATGCGTATCCCCGGCGGAAAAGGCGAGACGGGGACCTTTGAAGGCAGGTTATCGATGGCGACGATCGACGAGCAGATCCAGGCGATAGAAGAGGAGATCTTCAACACCCAGAAGAACAAGGCCACAGAGCACCACATAGGAAAGCTGAAGGCCAAGATAGCGAAGCTGAAGGCTCAACAGGACCTCCAGAGGATCAAGGGCGCAGGAGGCGGGAAGGGGTATTACGTAAAGAAGTCGGGGGACGCGACGGTGGCCCTCGTCGGCTACCCCTCCGTCGGAAAGTCGAGCCTCCTCAACCGGCTGACGGGTTCGGACGCCGAGGTGGGGGCCTACCATTTCACTACCCTGGAGGTGATCCCTGGGGTGATGGAGTACAAGGGCGCCAAGATCCAGATCCTGGACATGCCCGGCATCATAAAGGGCGCCTCCAAGGGGAAGGGGAGGGGCCGAGAGGTGATCACCGCGGCGAGGGCCGCAGACATCATCCTCCTGATGGGGGACGTATACAACTATCGCCTCGACGTCTTGAAGCGGGAGCTCTACGAGGCTGGGATCAGGCTCGATCAGGTCCCTCCCGACATCCACCTCAGCCCCTCGGATAAGGGGGGAATCATCGTAAGAAACACCGTCCCCCTCACCAAGATGACCGAGGTGGAGATCGCTGAGATCCTCCGGGCCTACGGGGTCGTCAACGGGATCATCACCATCCGGGAGGACGTGGACACCGAGACCCTCGTCGACTTCCTCGCCGGAAACAGGATCTACGTCCCCAAGATCGCCGTCATAAACAAGATCGACCTCGAGTACGACGACGTCCGGGAGGATATCAAGAACACCATCGCTCACGACTTCGTACCCCTATCCGTCGAGAAGGAGATCGGCGTTGAGGAGCTGAAATGTCTGATATACGATACCCTCGGCTTCATCAGGGTATACCTGAAGCCCCAGCGGGACAAGGTGGACATGAAGGACCCGCTGGTGATCCTGGATGGGTCTACGGTGAGGACCGTCTGCGAGCACCTCCACCGGGACTTCGTCCGGCTCTTCCGGTACGCCAAGGTCTGGGGGAAGAGCGCCAAGTTCCCGGGCCAATCGGTGGGCCTCGACCACGTCCTCGCCGACGAGGACGTCCTCACCATCGTGGTTCGGGGAAAGTAGGGCTCTTGCCTTCTTGGCATCCCTCCCCAGCTCAGGGAAATGCCCTTCATCTCCCCTCCGACATGATTTGATCTTGTTGTCCACATCTATAATGCGAGTATACCTAAAAGGGAGAATGCTTCCGGGCGGGAGGTAAGTCCTTATATATTCGTCCCCCTCCTTCCTGGCGTTGAGATCGTCAGCTCAACTTCGACAGGATGAGTGCTAAGATGTCGAGGCGGACCATAATTTTATTTGCGGCGGCGCTGCTTCTGGCGGGCGTCGCCTCCGGATTGAGTGGGGGAAAGGAGCGTCCCATCTGCACATCGGGCGGGCTGCAGGGGCAGCCTGCCATAGACGGCCACATCGTGGCCTGGGCGGACAACAGAAGCGGCAACTTTGACATATTCATGTACGACTTGGAGACGGGGACCGAGAGGGGCGTCTCCTTCTATGCTGGCCATCAGGACCATCCTGCGGTATCGGGGAACCGGATCGTATGGCAGGATATGAGGTCCGGGGAGTCCGACATCTACCTCTACGACTACGTCACAAGAGAGGAGATCCTGGTCACAGATGCCAACGGAAGCCAGTTTCTTCCTGACATAGACGGCGATCGGGTGGTGTGGATGGACGACCGGGACGGCGACTGGAACATATACATGTACGATCTCGCGACCGGCGAGGAGCGGAGGATCACCACCGATCCCAAAGACCAGATCCAGCCGAAGATCAGCGGCGACCTGATCGTCTGGGTCGACGACCGGAACGGCAACTCCGACATCTACCTCTACGATCTGAAGGCCGGCCGGGAGAGCCCCGTATCCGTGGCTCCGGGGGAGCAGATCTTCCCGGCCATCGACGGAGACCTCCTGGTCTGGTCTGACAACAGGACCGGAGACTACGATATTATCGTTTACGATTTATCGACGAAGACGGAGAAGGTGATCGTGAGGCCTGGGCTCCAGACCGCTCCAGCGGTGAGGGGAGACCTCGTCGCCTGGCAGGACCACCGGAGCGGCGTAGCGGAGGTTTACCTCTACAACCTAGATACCGAGGAGGAGACGGCCATAAGTCCGGGCTCCCTCAAGATGGAGCCGGCTCTGGGGGATCGGGGCGTCGTCTGGACCGACTATCGGGCCCCCGACTCTGACGTTTACATATACGACTTCAGCCTCCAGGCCGACGACCAGATCACCTCCGGCTCTTACAACTGCACAAACCCCTGGATCGACGGGGATCGGGTGGTCTGGACCGACGACCGGACCGGGAAGTTCAACGTCTACATGGTCGACCTCTCCACATCCCAGGAGGCTCAGATCACCGACGCTGAGGACGAGAAGAGCAGCCCCAGCATCAGCGGCGACCTGATACTATACACCGACAACCGATCGGGAAACCTCGACCTGTTCCTCTACGACCTCAGGACGGAGGAGGAGACGAGGGTGACCGACGACCCCTCAGATCAGCGGTACGGGATGGTGGCGGACGGCCGGGTCGTCTGGATCGATGACCGGAGCGGCGGCGACCAGATATACGTCTACGACGTAGCGGCCAAATCCGAGGAGCAGATCACCACAGCCACCTCCAAGAAGGCCACGGCGATGATCTGGGGCGATACCGTAGCCTGGATGGACAACCGGGCGGGGAACTGGGACATATTCGTCTACGACCTGGCCAGCCGGACGGAGGCCCAGGTGACGACCGATCCAGGAAAGCAGGAGGCACCCTGGGTTTATGGGGACGTGATAGTCTGGATGGACGATCGGAACGAGAACTGGGACATCAGGGCCAAAAACCTCACCACCGGCGCGGAGACGGTGATCACCACCAGCATAGATAACCAGGTCCAGCCCGTCATCTCTGGAAGCCGGGTCGCCTGGCTCGACGATCGGAACGGCGACTACGACGTATACGTCTACGACCTGAAGCAGGTCCAGGAGATCCCTGCCGTCACAGGACCTCTTCATCAGAAGCCCAACGACGGTGTTGGCTTTCCCTTCTACGTCAGGGTCGTAGGAGGATCTCAGATTTTGAGCGGCGACCGGTTGGTCTGGATCGACTACAGCCAGGTCAATTCGCGGATCATGACGAGGTCGATCGAGGACGATCCTTTATTGCTTCTGAAGAAGGTGGACATAGCCACCAACGGAAGCCTCATCCTCTGGTCCGACAACCGGGGCGGCGACTGGGACATCTTCGGCTTCGACTTCTACAACCGGTTCGAGAGGCCCCTGGTCCGGGCTCCGGGCAACCAGAGGAACTCCGCCGTCGGCGGGGACCTTCTGGTCTGGCAGGACGATCGGAAGGGCGACTGGGATCTCCTGGCCCTCGACCTCTCCTCGGGGGACGAGGTCGTCGTCGCCGAAGGGCGGGGATCTCAGATGAACCCCGCTGTCAGCGGAAGGCGCGTCGCCTGGATGGACAACTCCTCGGGAAGCTGGGACATCTCGGCGAGGGACTTGGACGGGGCCCCGATCAAGCCGCCGGCCCCGAGGTCCGGGGATCAGATCAACCCCGGGATCAGCGGGGACCTTCTGGTCTGGCAGGACGACAGGAACGGCGACTGGGACGTCTACGCCTGGGACCTCGTCACCGGTGAGGAGAGGAAGCTGACCGGCGAGGGGGACCAGATAAATCCGCACGTAAGCGGAAACATCATCGTCTGGGAGGATTCGACCACCGGCGACGTCAGCTACTACTTCTGGGATACGGAGTGGGGGAGAGCCTACGCCCGGGCTGGAGAGCAGGTCAAGCCGAAGGTCTACGGGAAGCGGATCGTCTATCAGGAGGCGACCGACGAGGGCTGGTCGATCCACACCTTCGATCCCAACACCTGGAAGGATAAGGAGGTAGCGAGAAGCTCCGGCGAGGTGGAGTTCGACTTCGATTCGAGGCTCGCCTGGCTGATCTCTCCGACCGGAAAGTTCGGGTACAGGAACCTGGGGTCTGACCAGACGAGCGTCATCTGTCAGGCCTCCGGCGACCAGACGAGCCCCGCCGTCAGCGGGGAATGGGTCGTCTGGATGGACAACCGAACCCAGAACCCCGACATATACCTATACAACCTCGTCGAGAACGTCGAGTGGCCCCTCGCGGCTGGGAGGGACTTCGACATGTACCCCGACATCAGAAACGACGTCGTCGTCTGGATGTACCTCGAAGAGGAGTTCGGCTCCTGGGCGATCAGGGCGTTGGATATACCCACCGTCAACAGGACCCAGCTGCAGAGGGGGATCTCCGTCCCCACCAGGCCCTCCATCAGCGAGGAGATGCTGGCCTGGGGAGACCTACCGATAGCGTCCTTCGGATGGCGGGTCCAGAAGAAGCCCCTCTACACCACCGAGACGATGGAGGCGATACCCCCCAGGGGAGGAGAGCCCGATGCAGGCGGAAGCCTGGTCGTCTACCAGGACAACCAGAAGGGCGACTGGGACGTCTATATGTGGTCCGGCACGACCCGAACGCCGGTCTACGCCGGTCCCGGGGACCAGATCTATCCCACCACCGACGGGTCCCTCGTCGTCTGGCAGGATGATCGAAACGGGAACTGGGATCTCTACTCCTACGATCTCGCCACAGGCAAGGTCGAGCAGCTCACCTTCGACCCCTCGAACCAGACGAGGCCCCACCTTCAGGATGGGGTGCTGGTCTGGCAGGACGATCGGGACGGGGACTGGGACATCCGGGCGTTGGACCTGGCTACCGGAAGGGAGATGGAGATCTTCACCGGTCCCGGCAACCAGACCGATCCCCGGACGGGGAGCGACAAGATCGTCTGGGTCGACGATCGGAAGGGGGACAAAGACATCTACATGTACGAGATCTACAGGGAATAGGTTCGGATAGCTCGAGGTGGGGGGCCGGCTTCCTGCCGAGGGTTAGGGCCTCCACCACCCCTTCCAATACCGTTTTTATCGATGGCGACAAGGGGACTGGGAGCAAAGTTTATTTAATAGGCCCTCACTTGTAAGCGGCTTAAAAAAGATCGGGGCATCTGACTATCATGCAACTGGAAGAACTACGTTTCGGCACGGAGCTGCTCAAGCGCGGCTTTGCCAAGATGCAGAAGGGGGGTGTCATCATGGACGTCACCACCCCCGAGCAGGCCGTGATCGCAGAGGATGCGGGGGCCGTGGCCGTGATGGCCCTCCAGGCGGTGCCGGCTGACATAAGGAAGATGGGCGGGGTGGCCAGGATGGCCGACCCCAAGATCATCATGGAGATCATCGATGCGGTGACGATACCGGTGATGGCCAAGGTCAGGATCGGCCACTTTGCCGAGGCTCAGATCCTGGAGGCGATCGGGGTCGACATGATCGACGAGTCGGAGGTGTTGACACCCGCCGATGAGTTCCACGTCGACAAGTCCAAGTTCACCGTCCCCTTCGTCTGCGGTGCGAGGAACCTGGGGGAGGCCCTGAGGAGGATCAAGGAGGGGGCGGCCATGGTCAGGACCAAGGGGGAGGCTGGGACCGGCGACGTCCGGGAGGCGGTCCGGCACATGAGGCTGATCGGGGGCTCGATCAGGAGCCTAAAGGGGATGGCTGACGAGGAGCTCTCGAAGGTCGCGAGGGATATCGAGGCGGATTTTGAGCTGGTCCTCGAGTGCAGAGATATGCAGAGGCTTCCTGTGGTGAACTTCGCCGCCGGGGGTATCGCCACCCCTGCCGACGCCTCGCTGATGATGCAGATGGGGGCGGACGGCGTCTTCGTCGGCTCCGGCATATTCAAATCCCAGAGGCCTGAGATTATGGCCTCGGCGATCGTCGAGGCGGTGAACAACTACGACGACCCCGAGAAGCTTCTCGAGGCATCCATAGGCCTCGGCGAGCCGATGAAGGGGATCGATGCCGGGACCCTCGGCGAGGGGGAAACCCTCCAGACCAGGGGTTGGTAGATCGAGGATCGGCGTCGTGGCCTTCCAGGGCGACGTCTCCGAGCACGTCCGCGCCATGGAGGTGGGCCTGGGGTCGGAAGGTTCGGTGGTGGAGGTCAGGAGGGGGGGGATCGTCCCCGGCTGCGACGGGATCGTCCTCCCCGGCGGGGAGAGCACCACCATCGCGAGACACCTGGCGCGGACCGGGGTCGGAGATGAGGTCGCAGCCGCCGCGATGGCGGGAGTCCCCATCATGGCCACCTGTGCGGGGCTGATCGTCATATCAAAGGAGATCGTCGAGGAGACGAGGTTTCTTCCCCTGGGCCTCCTCGACGTCAGGGTGACGAGGAACGCCTTCGGGTCCCAGAGGGAGTCCTTCGAGGCGGACCTCGAGGTGGCGGGCTTCGACTCTCCCTACCGCGGGGTCTTCATCAGGGCCCCGGCGATCGTCGGCTGGGGGGCGGGGGTCGAGCCCCTCGCCATGATCGAGGAGGTGGCGGTGGCGGCGAGGCAGGAGAATCTCCTGGGGCTCGCCTTCCACCCCGAGCTGACGGCCGACCTGCGTTTTCATGAGGTCTTTTTGGAGATGATCTAGGAGGTTCAGATCCGTGTTCGGCGTTGATGAGGTCTTCGTAGAGAGGAGCTTCGAGGAGATGGAGGAGGATATGCTGAAGCTCCAGAGGGAGTCGGAAAGGCAGAAGAAGGAGGCGACAGAGCTTCTGAGACGGTCCGACGAGCTCCGGAGCCGATCGGTGGACCTCCGGTCGGCGGACCCGGAGGCCGCCGAAGAGATGTGGCAGGAGTCGGAGGAGCTCCGGGCCGAGAGCCGAGAGATGGTGAGGCTTTCGGTGGACTCCGCCCTCAAGGCTGGAGACATCAAGCACCGGCTCGAGATCCACGATCAGATCGCGGCCGTGGTGGACAGGGCGGACGAGATCTGGAAGAGGGCGGTCAGGGCTGGAAGGCCCTAGACCCCTCTGGCGTCCCCCGAGCGTCTCCGCCCCTTTAGTCCTTGAAGGTGATCCTCTTCTGGGTCTCGAAGGTCCCGGTGAGGGTCTGGTCCGCTTTAATCTTCTTGTTGAAGTTTGAGTACTCGGTCCTGGTACCCCATATCCCCTCAAAGGCCTGCTGGCTGTTGAAGAGGAGGGCGTGCTCAGACCTGTTGTACGAGGATATAGTCCCCGTTTCGCTCTTCTCGAGGGTGGTGGCGTTGAACCTCTCGGTTACGCTCGCTCCCATTCCGCCGTGGAAGCTGGGGGACTGCATGATCTTGAAGCCCTTGAGGTATCCCTGGTCGAAGACGAGGAGCCTGGAATCGGTGATGTTGACGACGGGGTTTCCTTTGTTTATCGTCTTCTCGGACTGCATCTCTATCGATCCCTTCCCGTCCAGCTCCTCTTTGTACCTGGCGTTATCCTCCCGGATCTCGTTTTTGATCGAGACGTCCCCCCTCCCGACGACGGTCGTAGACTCGACGAAGAGCATCCCTTCCTTCCTGGTCTCGCCGACGGCCCCTCTTTCCGCCACCTCTACCTCTGGAGGGCTGGCGGTGGCCGGCGGCGCCTCGGCCTCGGGGGAGGCCTCTGCCGACCAGAATATGATGTATGGGCCGTCTTCGGCCCACCGCTCCCCATCGTTCACCTTGACGAAGACCGCCATATAGGTTCCGGCGGGCTGGCCTGGGATCTCGTAGCTCCAGTACCCCTCATGGAGGTCCCCCTCCTCAAGGGCCATCTTCTGGGTGTTGATCTTGGTGGCGTCGACGAGATCGAGTCGGCTGATGGAGGTGGTGGGGGTGGCCCACAGGAGGTTCGCGGACTTTATTCCTATGTCGTCGGAGGCGTGGACCGTCAATACCACCGGGGTCCAGGCGGGGGGCTCCGGAGGGAACGCCCCGACGTCGATTATCCTCGGAGGCCGGTCTACCTGGAGGTTGGTGGTATCCCCTATCATCAGCTTGCCCCCCTCGGATGGGGTCTTTGAGGTGGACTGGATGTCGAGGCTGAGCCGTTCGGCCGGAGCCGATGCCTCGGCGTAGCCCGGTGAGACCTCGGAGCGGATGTGGCGGCTCGAATAGCCTGCAGAGGACCTCGCCTCGGCGACCGCCGGGGACGCCTCGGAGGCGGACCTGAGGTCGACGTTTTCGTATCCAGCGGGGGCGCTGGATCCTGCGATAGTCGGCGATCCCCCGGCGGAGGTGAGGGCCGAGAAGGGGCCGCTCTTAGAAGTGGCGTACTCTGCAGTCCCGGCGGCTGTCCAGGGGGTCGAGAGGTACTCCGAGGCGGGTCCGCTGGCGGAATAGGCCCCCCCTGCGGCCCCCGGGACCATCTCAGGGCTTGATAGATATGAGGAGGCCGGACCATCTGCCGAGTAAGTGTATCCGACGGGTTCAGGCCTAGGCCCCAGGGGCGAGAGGTTTCCGGACGCCCTCCCCAGATCCGAAGGGGCGTATCCCGCCCCCTCCGGGAGGGCGCCTCCGGGAGCCGCCGGTCCGGTGGCCTTCTCTTCATGGGTGCCGTATCCTGACCAGGCCGTCGAGGACCCCGGCAGGCTCGACGATGGGGGGGCTCCCGAGGATTTCGGGGCCTCCGATCCGGCGGGGGCCGTCCCCGGGGCGTAACCTTCAGCCGATGCTCCTTCCGGGCTCTCCTTCGTCAGCCTGATCTTCTCCAGTATCCCCATCAGCCGGTTTAGAAGGCCGTTTACCCCGGAGCCATCTTCCTCCCCGACGAAGGCGGAGATGGCGGCTCCTGTATCGTTCCCCTCTCCGGGACCGAGCCCTTCCTGGTCTCCGGCCTCGGGAGCGTAGACCTCAGTAGCCTCCACCGTCGCCGCCGGGACGGCCCCGGAGGTCTCGGGAGGGCGAACCTCCTCGGCCTGGGGCGTCGGCAACGCGAGCCCCACCGAGAGGATCTCGGTGTCCCTCACTGGGGAGCCGTCCTTGGTGAACCCCTCGGCGACGATCTCCTCCTCCAGCTCCTCGGAGATCTCCAACACCGTCTCCAGGCTGCGGCTGGACCCGGGGGAGATGTAGTCAATGGTCCCCAGGTGGCCGAGGGACCCGCCCATGATGAAGGTGCTGAAGATGGGAACCTCTCCTCTGTTCTCTACGGCGAAGACGATGGCGACGGAGCCGTCGGGGGCGGTCTCCGCCGGATCAGCCCTGATGGATAGCTCGATGTTGGCGGAGGCGAGCTTCACCGCCACCTCCTGGGTGTCGTTGACGCCGTTCCCCCGCGAGTCTATGCCCGTCGCCTGGAGCCTGAAGGTGGTGTTGGTCTCGGTGAAGAAGTCGTGAGAGGCCACCTTGAAGTCGCCTGGCTCCAGCCTCCCGATCTTCACCAGGGTTCCCAGGCTCCTCTCGGAGACCGTCACGTCCCGGAGGACGTCGTCCCCGGTGTTGGTCACGAGGAACGTCAGGTTGAAGGGCTTCTTCTGACACGCCTCCACCTCGGTGGGTTTGACGTTGAGGCTTATCCCTGGAGATACCACCTTGACGTCGAAGGCCGCCTCGGAGGATACCGTCTCGCCTCCAGCGGTCTTCCCCTCGGCCTGGGCCAGGAACCTCCGGCTTCCGTCGGGTTGATGGGACGAGGATATCTGGGTCGATCCGCCGGAGGCGATGGCGGGAAGCCTGAACCTGCTATCGCCGTCGACCACCATCGTCACGTCCACCAGGTCGACTTCGCCGGTGTTCCTGATCGTCCAGACCACCTCCACCGTCTCGCCGGGGTAGGCGGCGGCTTCCTCCGGCTCGACCTCGAGGCTGAGGCCCGGTTCGGAGAGGACGATCTCCAGGATCTCGGACCTCAAGACCGGGCTCCCGGTGGAGTCGATGGCTGCTACCCTCACCTCGTCCTCAAGGCCTGAATAGATCGTCGAGTTCCTCGATAGGGTCACGACCTTCCCGGGGCCGAGGACCGGGACCCTTCCGATCTCTCCCAGGTCGTCATCGACCACCAGGTCCGTCAGGGCGTCGTCTCCGCCGTTCTCGAGCCGGACGGTGATGGATCCCCTCTGTCCCCGGGATATCCTATCGGGCTCCAGGCGGACCTCGACCCGGAGATCCGGAGAGACCGCCCCTATCTCCAGGGCTGCCTCCTCGGAGATGATCGAGCCGTCGGGGCCTGCGGCGTTGGCGGAGGCGGTAAGGGCGAGGGGCCCCTCCACCCTCATCACCCCATTCAGGGGCAGGCCATCGCCGGGGGCGAGCTTCTCGGCCAAAGCCTCCTCGCCACCGCATCGGAGCTTTACGTCGGTGAGGAGCCCCGTCCCCCGGTTGACGGCGGCACACCTGTAGGCGATGGCGTCGCCCCGATGGACGAGGGTCCTGTTGGCCTGGAGGGTCACCGCCAGGTTGGGGGAGCCGGCATCGCCCGTTTTATCCCCCTCTGTCTCCACCCTCGTCTCCGCGGCCTCGGAGCCGGAGGCTCCATCGGCGGCCGATGGGCGAGGAGGGTCGAGGAGACCGAAGTCTTCGAAGTTGAAGCTGAAGTCTCCAAATCCAGGGCCGATGGATGGGGCGATCGAGGCCGGGGCGGAACTGCCGCTCCCCCTCTCGCCGCTGGCATCCGAGGGCGTCCCGAAGCTGGAGGCTGGATCCTGGAGCTTCAGATCCAGCCCCATATCGAAGCTGGGGAGCGCCCCAAGCTCCATCGAGACGATCGGTTTCGAGGCGGTCTTCGAGGTTCCCGATCCCGTCCCTGGCCTCTGGATCCCCGAGGACTGGACCGTCACCTCGCCGGTGACCGTCCTCCCCTCCGGGGAGAGGGCCGTCACCTCGAAGGGGCCCCTCTCCTCTCCGCCATGGTCCCCGGTCTGGCTGAGGTTCTTCGTCTCCCCCGGGGCGAGCTGGGGGAGGATCCCCAGGGTGGCACCTCCGCCGCCTTTCAGGGTCACCCGGCTGAGGACCTCCTCCCCTTCGTTCTTCAGCCTGTAGACGATGGCAGCGGCCTCACCGGAGGGGCCAGGGACGGCGACGATGGTGACGGAGAGGTCTGGGCTGGTGGCGGCGATCGTCAAACCCTCCTGGGCTGTGGTGGTCTCGCCGTCGTCGGTCGTCCCGGCGGCGACTATCTCGATGGATAGGTCTTCGGCGACAGTGACGGTTCTGGAGAAGGTCTTCGACTCGCCGGGGTTGAGATCCCCTGCCTCAACGGTCCAGCCCGGCCCCGATATCTCGACGGCTCTCAGGGGTTTGGGTCCTCGGTTGGTGACGGTCATCCTCACCGTCGCCCCATCCCCCGGCCGGACGGTGGCGGGGTCGGCCGCGACGGCGAGCTCCATCTGCGGCGAGGCCGCCAAGGTCCTGAGGATCTGGTCATCCCCTCGACCGGAGAGCGTCCGGATTGCCCCTTCGGCAGCGGGCTCCTCGGGGGGGTGGCCGATCTGGACGGCGGTCTCGGCGGCCCCCACCTCCTCTCCGTTCGATGTGGCCACGACCCTGAGCTGGGTGCTGGCCATCAGGGACGGGGTGGTTCTGGCGAGGTCGAGGGATCCGCCTCCAGGAAGGCGGGCGATGAAACCCGCTTGGCCGAAGTTGTCGGATACCGATATATCGGTCAAAGCCTCTCGGCCCGAATTTTTTATGTGGATGGTGTAGTTGGCGGAAGTTCCATAACCTATCGAGGCGGCGTCCAGGTCCAGGGAGATTTGGCAGCCACCTTCAGGGCTTGCGAGGAAGGGGATGGTGAAGGGAAAGGACCAGGCCGAGGCGGTGGAGAGCGATATTGTGATTAGGATGAGACCAGCTAACCAGAACAAATGCGCTATCCCATCCCGTTTGGGGGATTCCATCCAAGAGCCACCCTTCATAAGCTCCCCCTGAGCAAACGTTTTATTGTTTTCCTTCTATAAAGGAATTTCGGAACAATTAGGCGGTACGGCCATATATAAGAACCTTCACCCCGGTATAAGTCTTTTTTCATATTATTTGACTCAGAGAAACGATCTCCGGGGGATCTTTTTATATTCTTGCTGCGATATTAGCCTGCTATGGATCCCATTATGGCCTTCCTGGTGGCGATATTCCTGGTGGCCTTCCTGACGACGAAAGGTCGGCTATCTCCCTTCCTCAGCCTCGTCGTATCGGCCCTCGCCTACGGGGTCATGACGGGGATGGGCCCCGAGCTGATGGGAGCCATATCGGAGGGGCTGGCCCGGGTCTTCTCCGCCCTTGCCATCATAGTCCTATCGGGGTCGGTGATCGCCGAGCATCTCCGCAGGTCCGGGGGGGTGGAGCGGATCGTCGCCGACATCCTCGCGGCCGTCGGCGGGGGGCGGGGGCACCTGGCGGCGGGGCTATCCGGATACCTGGTCGCCCTGCCGGTGATGTGCACCATGACCTCCTATCTGATCCTGGAGCCGGTCGTCGGAGGGATGGGCCGGAGGGCGGGGGGGTCGAGGAGGAGGTTTCTATTCTCAGCCGCAGCCTTCTCGGTGATCTCCTTCAACCTGGTCTATCCATCGCCGGTGATCATCACCCTCACCAGATCCCTGGGGGTCTCGCCGGCGGAGGCGCTGAAGTTCGGCCTTCCCCTCTCCCTCCTCCTCTTCATCCCCGCCTTCGTCTACCTGGGTCGGATCCCGATCGCCGAGGAGGGCGCCGCTGTCGAGCCGCTCCCCCTCCCCCCGAGGCTCGTCTCTTGGGCGCCCCTGGCCCTACCCATCCTCATGATCTTGGCGGGGCTCATCTATCCCCCGATGGGTCTCTTGGGCTCTCCTGACGTCGCCCTCCTCGCCGGCGCCCTCCTCTCGGCTGCCCTGGCAAAGGGAGATGCGGAGGAGACGATCAAGAGGGCGACCAGGAGGGCGGGGGTGATAATCTTCGACCTCTGCGGGGCCGGAGCCTTCGGGTACGTCATCGCCCAGGGCGGCCTAGGGCCCGAGCTTTCTCTGGTGCTGGGGCCCATAATCCCGGCGGTGGCCCTTCCCTTCTTGGTGGCGTCCCTGATCCAGCTGGCCCAGGGCTCGAGGGTGGTGACGGTGGTGATAGCCGCAGAGATCATGGGGGGCTACCCGATGGACCCCACGACCCTCCTCTTCTCGATCTCGGCGGGGGCCTTCGTCCTCTCCAGCCTAAGCGACCCCTACTTCTGGCTGGTGAAGGAGACGACGGGTTCGGATTTGAGGCAGAACATCCTCGGCTACACCCTCCCCCTGACCCTCTTCGGCCTCATCGTCTTTTTGGCCACCGTCCTCCGCTGGCTATTTTTCGTATGAATCGGGGATGGAGTCGCGGGCGTGGGCGGACTTCACCGCCGACAGGATCTCCTCCCGATCCGGGGAGCAGTGGAGGTGGCTGGAGCACCGACAGTCGGTGCAGCCGAAGCCCTCGACGGAAGGGAGGACCTCGCCGATGGCTCGGGCGATGGCGCACTCCAGATCCATCTCGGTCCTCGTCGCCACCACCGTCACCAAAGCAGTATGGGGGAGGAGGTGATCGATGTGCCACCTCCGGGCGGGGTTCGTCCCCACCATCACCCGCATGTGCCGCTCCACCCGGGCGAGGCCGCCGGGGCCCCTGGCGGAGCCGGTGTAGGCGTAGTAGCCGGCCTCGAAGCGGACGGGGCCGAGGGAGCCGACATCCACCAGCCTTTCGGCCGGGAGGCGGAGGACGAGGGTGTAGATCCCTTTCTCCATGGGAGGAGGATCGCCCTTTTCCTATAACAGGTTTGGCCGTTGGGGGTGCGGCTGGCAGGGACGGCCTCTCAGACCCTCTCCAGCTCCGAGAGGATCTCCGAGACCCTCCTCCTCACCTCGGCCTCGATCCTCCTCTCCGCGTCGCCGCGATCGACCACCAGGTGCTGGCTGATCGCCGTCCCGACGATCACACCCTTGAGGAAGGCGGCCCTGCAGTCGGTCTCGACGGAGTTCTCGACCCGGTGGACGTACCTATTGAGGGTGGTGCTGGGGATGGACCTATAGGCTTCAAGCTCTGTGATCACCGCCAGGAGTTCGTCCTCCTCGAAGCCTGCAGCCTTGATGAAGGTCAAAAAGTCGTACTCTTCGGCTTCAAAATTTTCAGCTTCGCCTTTATCGTCCTTATATCCTATATCTCCGTCCTCGTCTACCTCTTGATCTTCGTCCCTTTTCCCGGACTGGCGGGCGGACGACGGGTGATCTGGGGATTCGCGTCGGGGCATCGCCTCACCTCGGCCGTTATCGAGGGTTTTTCACTTGCGGGAAACTATTTATCTTCCGCGCTTAAACCCCGCCCCATCGGTGGGGTCCGTCTCCGAGGTCGCTTCTATCGGGGGGCATCGCCATCGATTCCCGGGCGGGGGTTGCCAAGTGGCCAAAGGCGCGGGACTTAAGATCCCGTCTCGCAGGAGTTCGCGGGTTCGAATCCCGTTCCCCGCATCATTTTACTGGTAATGTTTAAATAGCAAGAGGTCCACTTATTTATTTGGTGGATGCCTTGGTTAAGCCTGACAAGTCTCGTTATGTCTACGTCTATCTTCCTTCTGCCGAAGATAAAGCGCGATGGGATAAGCTCGCATCAGAGGCCGGCGTTCCTCTTTCGAGGTTCGTGATCGAGATCGTGGAGAATGCTCTGGCCGAAGAGTCGGATATCAAGCCTCGTGCGGAGATTGTCAAAGAGCTGGGATCTCTGAAGGACGAGATCCGAAAGCTCCAGGATGAGCTGAGACTCAAAAACGTTGTTCTCGACAAGTACGAGAATGAGCTCAAGAGATATCGTAGTGCTACCTTTTTAGACGACGACTTCAAAGGCACCAGAGAATACAGCAAGGGTCTCATAAATATCCTGAAGCGAGGCAACGTTATCGATAGCTACAAGATTCTTGAAGAGCTTGGCATTGATCCTCGTGATGCTGATCAGGTAAAGGCTGTATCGGTGGAGCTTGATAATCTTGAGGCATACGGCCTAATCACGTCCACTCCACGGGGCTGGAGGTGGAGTGAATGATGAGAGCTTCAGATATGGAATTTGAGACTAGTCTTCGATCTTCAAGAGAGAGCCTCCCAGATATCAACTACCTGATCGAAGAGTACAAAGACGACTGCGAGAGAAGAGGTCTGACCAGAGAAACCATCCGAAGATACCTCTCATCAATCGGAATTTTCGTCCAGTATCTTGAAACGAATGAGCTTGACCTATTATCATCCGACAGGGATATTCTCAGGGGATTTTTGGATTACCTCCGAAGGGACCGCAAAATAAAGCAGAGGACCGTCGAGAATTACTTTGCCGCTCTATCAAGCTTTTACGAGTTTCTGGAATATGAGCGATACATCGGCAAGAATCCGGTTCAATCAATAAGAAAGCGGTACATAAGGCGCTTCAAGGACAACGATGAAGGCCAGATGCGCAAGCTCATCTCGGTGGAGGAGATGACCCATCTCATTAACTCGACCATGGACGTAAGAGATAGGGCGGTCATCACCCTTCTTGCGAAAACTGGCATCAGGAGACGAGAGCTGATCACCCTTGATGTTGACGACATCGACTGGTTGGAGCAGAGCATCAGGCTCAAGCCAACCCCCAAGAGGACGAACAGGATAGTTTTCTTCGATGACGAGACCGCTTTCATCCTCAAGAGGTGGCTTCGGTCTAGGGAATCTCGAAATGGTGGCAAATCGAAGGCCCTTTTTATTAACAGCACTGGCGGGCGGCTTAACCGCAACGGAGTCTACACCGCCGTCATAAAGGCAGCGGAGTTTGTTGGCTTGCATGATCCCCACTCGGACCGGATGGAAGACCATTTCTCGCCTCACTGTTGCCGCCACTGGTTCACCACCCACCTCCGACGGGCGGGGATGCCTCGCGAATTCATCCAGGAGCTGAGGGGCGACGTGCGGAAAGAGGCGATAGATATCTACGACCACATCGACCGAAAGGAGCTTCGAGAGAGCTACCTCGCCCACATACCGCAGCTGGGGATATAAGCGATCTCAGGCCTTTCCCGCGCCCCTCTTTCTTTTCTGAGTGTAATCTTCGGATCGTCTCCACCAACACTGCTGGGGGTCTTTGCCAGGGGGAGGATATACGGGGCGGGTTCCTATAAGGATGGCATAATAGAAACATTTTTAGCCTATTACGATAGTCTCCCTCGCAGAAGGAGGAGATTAAGATGAGGCGGGAACTGATTTTTCCCCTGCTAGTCCTGGCGTTTCTATTGCCAATGCTGGCATTTGCGGCCCCCGACGAGGCGAGCGGGACCGTAACTAATGTCGTAGATGGCGACACCTTCGACCTCAGAATCGAGAAGACCGATCCCCGGATTCTCTACGAGATCGAGCGGGTTCGGCTGGCTGACGTGGATAGCCCCGAGATGAGCACGCCAGAAGGCCCCCTGGCGAAGGCCTACGCTACCGAGATCCTGTTGGGTCAAAGGGTCTGGCTGGACATCGACGATCGATCCAAGGATGGAAGGGACCCCTACGAGAGGCTCCTTGCTGTGGTCTACCTGGAGGACCTAAATGAGACCACCAACGGAACGATCAACATTACTCACCCCTTCAACCGGCTTCTGGTGGATGCCGGCTATGCCGTTATTAAGAATTTCACAGATAACGAGTTTAATCCTGATGTATGGTGGATGGTTGGAGAAACTGTTGGCATTCCTGCTGAAATTTCGGGAAATCAACGTCCCTCGATCATCAGCTTTGATACCAACAAGGCCAGCCCCCAGAGGGCGGGGGAATCAATAATCTTTAATGCGAGGGCCAATGATGCCGAAGGGGATCCCATTTATTATCAGTTCTGGCAGAACGGCCCCGCCACAGGTGGAGTATGGCGTATTGTTAGGCCATGGGGCGCCACCAGCATTTGGATGAAGTCAACCTCGTCATCCGACATCGGGACTAATCAATTTCGAGTTTGGGCGAGGGATGGCCAACCGGGACATGCTGACGAGACTAATTTTGATGATGAGAAGGTTATAAGCTTCCAGATAACATCTTCAGCCATCACGACCGGATTCGGTTCATCGAGCGGGATTGGTCCATCAGCAACCCCGGCATCTTCGGTATCGGATGGGCCTTTTGTTGGGTCGAAAAAAAGCGACGTTTATCATTATCCGTGGTGCTCAAGTGCTAAGCAGATAAAGTCGTCGAACCTGGTACAGTTCTCGTCGTCTGCGGATGCTAGGGCCCATGGGTATCGTCCATGCAAAAAATGCAACCCACCATGAAGATTCGGATCGTCAACTCCAGAGAAGAGATAGCGAAACTTGATCCAAGGGAGAGGGTCGTCCATCTGGCCTTCCCCCTCCCCGCCGTCATCCTCTTCGAGCTGATGAAAAGATGCCCCCGACTGAAGGCTATCGAGGTCCCTCCATCGCGGTTCACAATGCTTTCCAAGCCTACTATGTGCCTCCTGGAGGTCCAGGGGGTGAAGGTCTTTCCGGGGCGGGTATGGGGCCATAGGACCGACATAGACGAATATTACACCGTCGATGAAGGCTTGATCCTCCAGAGGGCGGGGGAACTTCGCGCCGAGGGGCTGGACTCCGGGGAGATCGTGGCGAAAGTGGCTGAGGAGGCGGAGGTATCGCCGGGGCTGGTGGGGTTCATTTTGGGGCGATGACACCAAAAGATTTTAATCGGCTTATGAGTGTCATTCGTCAAAGGTGGAAATCATGGCTATATCATTAGGTGAGATATTGTCACTTGTAGGTAAATTGGATGATACTCCAGGGGATGACAACGCTCGTGAGCGATTTCGCAATTATCTTAAAGTTAAAGTCAATGAAGTAGGGCAAATTAGAGATTATGTGGACGAGGCTATTAGAATTAATGATTCCCAGCACAACCGAGCTTTACAAGACCTAATAAATTATATCGGATATTTTATGGGTTTTGATGTTATATTTGGTAGATATTCGGGGGTCTCTGGTCAGATCGGCTTCGATGGAATTTGGACCTCTCCAACGGGACTAAATGTTGTAGTTGAAGTTAAAACAAGTGAGACGTATCCAATTAAAACTGCAACATTAATCAGTTACATTGACACATTGATATCGGAAAAGAAAATTCAAAACTGGAATCATGCCCTGGGAATTTATGTTGTTGGTCGATTTGATCCCGAAGTCAAACAACTCGAAAACTCCATTCTTGCAGAAAATAATACACATCGCCTACGTGTAATTTCTGCAGAAAATTTGTTATCCTTAGCTGAGTTAATGAATGAGTATGATGTGAATCATGAAGATATTATCTCTATTTTCCGCCCATCCGGCCCTAAAATTGATCCGATTGTCGATCTAATGTCCAGATTGATTGCCCATTCACCCCCACCCGAGCCTCCAGTGGTCGAAGTTGCGTGCGAAGAGGAAAAATCAAGGGAATTAGATGTCTCAAAGGAACTCGACGTTATATATTGGCTTACTCCAGTCAAAGCCGATGAAAAAGCCTCAGCAGAGGCAATAATCCAGGAGCTAATAGATAGGTAGTGCGCCCCTAACCGGTTGATATTCTGTGATACGGATAAGTCAACAACTCCCTC
>LUYE01000011.1 GCA_001602645.1 Methanosarcinales archaeon Methan_01 | reverse complement strand
TTGGAATGGACAGGCCTTCAACGATCTGAAGGTTGAGAACGACCAGAATGCAGGAATGCTGTGGCAGGAAGCAGTATTAATACCGACAGCTAGCGATCTTGGGCCGAATCAGGCGGGATGGGATACCAGAGTCGTCAACATCGAGAGAGTCTCCTCTGGAAACCAGTTCGCTACCGCCACCGGTGGAGCGTATGCCAGGAACAGCATATCCGTTTGCGCGACCCAGAGCACTGCCGCAGGCTGTCCATGCGGGCCTGTAGACTAAACGTGTTGGTTCTGCACGATAAGATCAACGATGGAAAAAAACTGGCAGCTCATCAGCCTGGCGCTGATGAGCATGCTTTTCATTTTTGGTTCTGCTGCCGCTGTAGATTGGGACGCTTCGATAGCGGAGCGGGAATATCCAGACTCCTTAAACCGGGTTAGGAATTATCACGATGACTTCGCCAGGGGTGGCACCTCCGCCAAGCTCGGAACCACGACCCTGAGCGATTTGACCAAGGGCAGCACCATCGGCACCTCCACCATCCAGGATCTGACCGGCTTCTCCATCTTCGACGATGCCGATGATGATGAGACCTTCCAGGGCGTAGTGGCCATCAACACCGAGAGGGGAAGGACCGTCACCGGCCGGGGAGAGTTCGGATCGGTCCCGACGGACGTCAACTACATGGACATCGACGTCAGAAACATCATCGTCATATCCATTAACACCGCCAGGGGCGGAAACGCCATCGCGACCTCCGAGATCGTCATCAAGCCGACCCAGCAGTCGGGCTTCCGGTAGACCCGACGCCGCCGCAGGATCTTCTAGTCTTCCTCTTATAGCATCAGCATCCCTTCTGCTCGGAGAGCCTCTGCCTCCTGATGAGGGGCCTTTCGCCTCGTCTTATTTCGACCGGAGGCGTCTGCCGTCCGCCTCGGAGGGAGCGGTGATGAGATGCGATCTCATTTATTTCCCGGATCGCCGCACCCGTCCTCTACCGCCCTCCTGAGGGCCCGACCGAGGGCGGTGGCGAGGGCCTCCACCTTCTGCCAGTCGTCGCCTCCCGTGGCCCTCAGATGGAGGGTGAGCCACCCGTTGTAGGCGAGGGTTCTCATGAAGTGGCCGAAGTTCGCCAGGTCCATCCCCTCCAGGAACCGACCAGAAAACTCCACCTCCTCCTGGTAACCCGGCGCCCCGAACCTGACGGCGGCGAAGGCGAGAGCCTCGCCGGAGGGGGCGAAGGAACTCCCTATCCCCGCCACCTCCATCCCAGCCAGGGCCTGCCCGAGGGCGATGGCGACGTCCTCGACGGTATGATGGTCTCCCGTCGGCAGGTCTCCCGCGGCCCTTACCTGGAGGTCAAACCCCGATCCTCTGGCCAGGACCTTCAGGATCTCGTCGAGGAGGGGGACCCCCGTCTCCACCTCCGGAGATCCCGGCCCAGCCAGGTCGAGGGAGACCTCGACCTCCGTCTCCGCGGTATCCCGCCTGAATGATGCGCGCATGATGATGGGTCTATCCGAAGATATTTTAACTTATTCTGCGGAGGGACGAAACGCCCCGGCGTGTCAAAGGAGAAGATAGGAGCCAAAAGCTCCTGGCTCACCGAGATCGGACCGATCGAAGCCCTTATGTACCCCTGGATCATGTCGTTCTGTTCCAAAGGTTGTAGATATGATAGATAAGAGCAAAATACAAGAAATTTTGGATGAGTATGACTCAAAAGAGCTAACTATAGCCACGGTGTGCTCTCATAGCAGCCTCCAGATATTTCATGGGGCTCGCCAGGAGGGGTTCAAGACCCTGGGAATATGCCTCGGCCGGCCTCCGAAGTTCTACGACGCCTTCCCCCTGGCCAAGCCGGACACCTTCCTCAGCCTCGACAGCTACGGGGCCCTCCTGGACGAGAGCGACCGGCTCGTCGAGGAGAACGCCATCGTCGTCCCCCACGGCTCCCTGGTGGAGTACCTGGGGACGGATAGGTTCGAGGAGATGCCGGTCCCGACCTTCGGCAACCGCAGGTCCCTCGCCTGGGAGAGCGACCGGGAGATGGAGAGGGAGTGGCTCCTCAAGGCGGGGATAGACCTCCCTCGGAGGTTTGCGACCCCTGAGGAGATCGATCGCCCCGTCATCGTCAAGTATCACGGCGCCAAGGGCGGCAAGGGCTTCTTCATATCCAAGAGCAAGAGAGAATACCTGAGCAAGGTCGACCCCGCCCAGCGGCACACCATCCAGGAGTTCATCCTGGGAACCCGGTACTACATCCACTACTTCTACTCCCCCATCAGATCCCACGGCTACACCCTCAGCCAGGGGACCCTGGAGATGCTGGGGATAGATCGCAGGGTCGAGAGCAACGCCGACGAGATCTTCAGGATAGGCTCCATGGACGAGCTGGAGGCGGCGGGGATATTCCCGAGCTTCGTCGTCACGGGGAACATCCCCCTCGTCCTGAGGGAGTCGCTCCTCCCCAAGGCCTTCGACCTGGGGGAGAGGGTAGTAGAGGCGTCCCTCGATCTCTTCGGTGGTATGATAGGCCCCTTCTGCCTGGAGACGATCGTCACCGACGACCTGAAGTTCAAGGTCTTCGAGATCTCGGCCCGGATAGTCGCCGGGACCAACGTCTTCATCAGCGGGTCCCCCTACTCCGACCTGATCGAGAGGGACCTCTCCAACGGGAGGAGGATCGCCCAGGAGATCAGCCTCGCCAGGGACCAGGGGAGGCTCTCGGAGATCATAAGCTAGTGGGCAAGGGCAAAAGTCAAAGGGCAAAGGTTATTATCTTACCCCAGCCTGACTTTTCCTCTTGTATGGCAAGTCTCTTCGACACTTACAAGGATGCCACCGCCCTCCAGTGCTCCTTCGTCGAGAAGCTGGGAAAGCTCGACCTGGAGAGTGTAAACGGCTTTGCCGATTCCCTGGCGTCGTTTTTGAGGTCAAAGGACGAGAATAACTTCATCTACGGCCTCGCGGCCGGGAGGAGCGCCCTCGCCCTCTACAGCTTCCTCCAGCTCCTTTACAACCACTTCAACGCCTTCCCCTGCACCATGGAGGACCCGGTCCAGAAGCACTTCAGGAAAACAAGGAGGAACCTGGGGATCGCAGTCTCGGGCTCCGGCGAGACCCCGGCGGTGAACAAGTACATCGAGGACATAATAAACCAGGGGGGCGAGATCACCCTGATCACCGCCAACGAGGAGGGGACGGCCCACCGGCTGGTGGAGAGGTACGAGAATGGATCGGTCCTGGTGATCAAGGGGAAGACGAAGTACGATCTGGACGTGACCAGGACCAGCAAGCTCTCCCCCATGGGGACGGAGTTCGAGCTGGAGGTCCTCGCCTTCCTCAACGCCGTCTTCAAGGAGGTCAAAAGCAGGATCGAGGGCGAGGAGAGGGACGACTGCGAGAGTTATCTATCCACCATAGAAGACTTTGCAGGCCAGTGCAGGCTCATCTCCAGGGTGGACGAGGAGAGGCTCACCCGGTGGTTTGAGAGGCTCTTCCCCCGGAGCGGCAGGTACATCATCGGCGGCGTGGGGAGGTCGGGGCTGGTGGCCCGGGCCTTCGAGATGAGGTTCACCCACCTCAACAAGACCAGCTACTGGGAGAGGGACTTCAACACCCCCAGCTTTCAGATCGGGGACGTCTACGTCCCCATCACCGGGAGCGGGAACACCTATGAGTGCCTCGAAGGGGTGAGGAGCGCCTTCAAGAGGGGGGCGGACGTCCTACCGATCACGACGAACCCCTCCTCGGAGCTGGTGGAGCTGATGGCCGAGAAGGGGAGGGAGGAGGATATCGCTTTCATACCCGTCTCCGAGGAGTACCTCGACCAGATCTGCGGGAGCCGGAGGACCACTAGCTGGCTCGTCTCGGAGTACAGCATGCACAGGTATCCGATATTCGAGATCAACGCATTGATATTCACCAACAGCGTCGTCGCCGTCGGCGCCGAGTTTCTGGGGATCGAAGAGGCGGGGATGAAAAGGCTCCACGCATGAAGAAGATCCTGGCCATCTCCGACACCCATCTCCAGGAGGATTCGGCGGTTCCCGGACCCCTCATCGACCTCGCGAAGGGGGCCGACCTCCTCCTCCACGCCGGCGACTTCGTCAGCCTCGGGGCGTACGAGGCCTTCCGAGACCTCGCCCCCTTCGAGGCGGTCTCGGGCAACTCCGACGATCCGGCGGTGGCAGCCCTCCTTCCTCAGAGGAGGGTCGTGGAGGTGGAGGATGTGAGGATCGGCCTAGTCCACCGGGCCGCCTTCTCCGCCGACCTCCTGGGCGCCGACCTCCTGGCGAGGGAGATGGAGGTGGACGCCCTCGTCTTCGGCCACCTCCACAGGCCCGTTCTGGAGGCGAGAGACCGCCTCCTCATCTGCCCCGGAAGCCCCACGGAGCCCCGCCTATCGCCGCCGTCGGTGGCGGTGCTGGAGGTGGAGGGGCGAAGGGTCCTGGGGAGGATCGTCCCCCTGGGAAGGCCGGTCTGCGGCTACTTCAGGTTCGCGGAGGCCCTCTCGGAGAGGTCGGTCCGGGAGGAGCATGAGAAAACGATATGAGGAGATCCTGGCAGAGGAGATTCCCCCCGGGCCCCGCCCATGAGCATCCCGATCCTCGCCCTCCCCTCCTTTTGGAGCCCACCCTTCTTCGAAGCCCCCGGATCAGCCGTCGCGACGGCGGAAGGCCTCCAGGTCTTCGATGACGATCCAGCCCGATGAAGCCCCATTCTTGCCGCCGCCGGAGGCGACGACGCGGAGCCTCGTGACATTCCCCACCTCGAAGGGCAGATCTCCCGACCCCTCCTTCCCAACCCCACCAATATCCTGGCATCGAGCCTCTTGGCGGCACCATCCCGTCGATCCTAGCTCCATCCTCCCAGGAGCGGCGATATTCGGTCCCATTTCCGTCCACCATCCAGACCTCGATGGCCGTCGGATCGCCCATGCGCCGTCGGTCCCGGCGAGGTTCAGGCCGCCCCCTCCTGCCGTCGGCGAGAATTCCTTGGCGATCCCGGCCCATCCGCCGGGGAATAGTTCGATGGATATCCTGGTGGCTCCGTCCCCAGACCCTTCGACGGCCCTTATCCCTGAGAGGGCAGAGCCCATGCCGTCCTTCCGGGTGCTCCAGCCACCGACCATGGGGTCGATCGCCAGGGGCCGAGAGACGATGACCCCGACGGCGGCCCCGATGAGGATATTGTAATCGATCCGGGAGTTGGGTTCGGGGCCCAGGGACGATGAGACGGGAGTTCGCAGCCCTCCCCCGCCCCACCAGAGAGAGGGCTATAGCCCGATCTCGGCGGCGTCCCAGACCGGATCGAATTTGGGATGTATTTTATATCTGCAGATTCATGTATCCCGTGATCCAAATAGCGGTGGCTGAAGAAAAGTGAGCTTCACTAGACGGAATCTGAAGGTGGCGCTCTTAATCCTGTATCTGGCGCTCATCTCGGGCACTTCTAGCTGTACCGAGGTGAACGACCTCTGGCTCCTCATATCCAGCTACGAGGACATCGGGATCACCGTCCCCGACCTCGCCTTCTTCCTGGCCACCCACGGCTACAACGCCTCCCCCGAGAAGGGCTACGTGATGGTGACCTTCTCCGACGGCGACGAGGCCTACCTCACCCCCAACGGCGCAGCTCCCAGGCTAGCCGACCTCTGGTCGGAGCCTCCGACCCAGACGGGGCCAGTGAGGGTGATCCTCCCCGACGCCATCCAGCGGAACGTCACATACGATAGGACCGAGAACAGCAAGTTCATCCGAGAGGTTACGAGGAGGGTGATTTTTCCTGTAACCCCCCTGGGGATGTGTTACGACGGTTCGAAGAAGTTGGCAGATACCTACGAAAGTTTCAATTATAGAGTAAGATATATGTACGATCCGAGCGAATGGGATTGGCAAGGGCATCTCTGGGTAATAGTCGAAGACGATGACAAGCCAGATCTTTGGATTGCGGTAGATAGCTATTACGGAGTCATAACAGAAGACGAATATTATAAGGCGCCATACAGCTTCGATGGGTTTGAGCACCTCGATGCAATAAACCCGGAATGGAGACTGGTTTGATCGGCTCTATCAGAAATACGGCTCTAATGTCACATAAGGCCACGGATCAAGTGAGATGTTCGACATGATAAAAAAACCGATGCGGGATCTTCAGGTCGCTCGAACTTATCGCAGGTGTATTGCTCATCCTATCCCTCTGCGGCGAAGGCTCAAAGGACGATGATATATTCGATCAGGCGGACCTGAGATCTGCCGACCTCTCCAGCCACAATCTCAGCGGGGCCCATCTGAACCAGTCGGATCTATCAGGCGCAGACCTCTCCGGAGCTGATCTGAGGGAGGCTTACCTCAGATCCGCATGGCTCGTCGGCGCAAACCTCACCAAAGCCAACCTCGCGGGGGCAGACCTCTCAGGAGCGGACTTCTCATACGCAGACCTCACCGAAGCAGAACTCTCCGAGGCGAATCTCTGGGGGGCGAGGATTTCAGGGGCGAAGCTCGTCGACGCCACCCTCACCAAGGCCGATCTGACGAGGACGGACATCACCGACGCCGACCTCACAGGGGCGGAGATGACGAACGCCCGGCTCTTCCGGGCCGACCTCACCGGAGCGACGATGACCGGAGTTTATCTGATCGGCGGAAACTTCGTTGGAGCCCACATGAACTGGGCCGAGATGACCGGAAGCTACCTCAACCGCGGCCAGTTCTCCAGGGCCGAGTTCTACGGGACCGACCTATCGGGCGCTGACCTCTCCGACTCCGACTTCTCGAGGGCATACCTGATGAGGGCCAACCTCAGCGATGCCAACCTGAACTGGGCCCTCTTCGCCTACGCGGACCTGACGGAGGCGAAGCTGGCTCGATCTACGCTCCGGGGAACGAAGCTCTCCTACGCGGATTTGACGGGGGCGGACCTCTCGGAAGCCGACCTGACCGACGCCGACCTCACCGCCATCCGGCTGATAAAGTCGAACCTCAGCAACACCAAGATGGGCCGAACCTACCTCCAGGGGCTCGACCTCCGGGGGGTGGACCTCTCCGGAGCATATCTGAGGGACGCCACCATCGACAGAACCTACCTCACCGACGCCAACCTGACGGGGGCCGACCTTCACCCTCCTCTCCCTCACAAAGGCGAATCTGGAAGGTGCCCTGTTAGACGAAGAGCTGAAGAGGGATATAGAGGCTATAAAGTGAGGGGAGAGCGCCGCCGAACGGCCTTTCGCCCCCCCATCCGACCCTACCGTCCGAGGATGACGTGGTAGTTGGTGAACGGCCTCTGATCCAGGGTGATCACCCCCCTCTGGCCGCGGATCTCGTAGGGCTCCGCGCAGACCATCGTCCCGATCATCTCACCGCACTCGAGATCGCTGTAATAGTTGGCGGCCCACCGGTTGCCGCCGTTGTCTCGCCCGTTGAACTTGTTGTTGTCGATCAGGGCGTTGGACATGACGAGGTTGAGCTCTCCATCGAATAGATATATCCCACCAAGCCCCGAGTTCTGGATCAGGTTCGAGAGGAAGAGGTTCTGGGCGCTCTGATCCAGAACCTGGACGCCGTACTCGCTGCTCCCCAGGATGTCGTTGTCTGAGACGGTCGTCCCCGTCGATCTGATGATGTGGACCCCGTCGGCGACGCTATTTAGGATCCTGTTGGCCCAGATATTGCTGTTGTCGCATCTGAAGAGGCGGATCCCGTCCCTCGTGCTGTTGACGATATCGTTCTTCGAGACGACGACGTTATTGACCATCTCCAGACTCAAGCCGAAGCCGTTATCCTTTATCCCGTTCTCTACGATGGAGTCGTTGGAGGAGTATCGCATGACGAGGGCGGTCGAGTGATTATATATCTCGTTCGCCTGGACGAAGTTTGAGTCGCTATCGTCGAATACGATGCCATATCTCTTGTTTGCCGATAAATTGTTGTATATCACCATGTTCCGTTTGCTATCCCGACGGAGGGCTATGCCGCTCTCCCGGTTGTTCAGGACGGTGTTGTGGGAGATGGTGTTGTAGCTAGCACCAAGGATTGAGATGCCGTCGAGGTCGTTATTCAATAAGGAGTTCCAGGCCATGACGTTGTTGTCGCCTGAATCGACGTTGATCCCCATCCCGTCGCACCCCTCGATGGCGTTCGAGGCGATCATGGTGCCGAAGGACCGGAAGACGTCGATCCCGCTATTTATGCAGTCCCGGATCCGATTGCCGACCAGGATGTTGTTGTAAGAATCGGTCAGGTAGATCCCGTTGTCGGCGTTGCTGTGGATCGAGTTGGAGGTCAACTCGTTGCCGGAGGAGGAGGCTATGGTGATGCCGTCAGCGCCATTCCCCCAGACATCGCTGTTTAAGACCCAGTTGTCGTGGGAACTCTCGATGAAGACTCCATACGCATTTTTGCTGATATCGTTCTTCACGATGCTGCTGTCGTTCACCCCGGCAAGGCGGATCCCGGCCTTGGAGTTGTCGTGGATCCGGTTCTTCGAGATCAGGTGATCCGTGGAGTTGAGGACGCAGATGCCGTGGCTCGAGGAGCCGTATATGGTGTTGTTCAGGATCCTGGAACCATCCGAGAGGACGAGGACCGAGCCCGAATCGCAGGAGTCGTTGGTGCATCCGCCGATGATGAACCCGTCCAGGACGACGCCGCTGGCATTTATCGTTATGATGGGAGCGGATACGTTGCAGCCTTCTACGACCGGCATCCCATCGCCCCGGAGGGCGATGGGCCGATCGACGACCAGGTTCTCCCCATAAGTGCCGTTCAGGACGACTATCTCGTCGCCGATCTCGGAGGCGTCTATGGCCTCCTGGATCTTCGAGAAGTCTTTGGTGCCAGAGCCGTCGACGAGGAGGGCGCCGGCTCCGAAATCGACCAGGATCAGAATCATCAATATCGAAGTTTGCCATCTGTGCATGATAACCACCATATATGATCATTCGCTCTTTATTAATTTACTCGTATCAGTTCGGAGGCCGAAGGGGTCGAAGAATCCCGTCGACCTATCCCCGCGGATGCAGTTTGAGATTATATTTATAGAATGTTCCGACGATGGGGGAATGGGGGGCTTCTGCCCCCCCGGCTCATCTCCCCAGGGCGACGTTGGGGTCGCTGAAAGCCCTCCGATCGAGGGTGACCGCGCCCCTCTGGCCACGGATCTCGTAGGGCTCGGTGCAGAGAACCTGCCAAAAGGTTTCGTTGCACTTCAAATCGCTGTAGTAGTTCCCGTCCCACATGTTGCCGCCGTTATCCCAGCCGTTGAACTTCTTGTTATCGATCAGGGCGTTGAAGGAGGCGAGGTTGAACTCCCCCTCGAAGAGATAAATTCCGCCATAGTCCGAGTTCTGGATCAGGTTTGACAAGAAGATGTTCTGGATGCTCTGATCCAGGACCTGGACGCCGTACCCGCCGCTCCTCAAGATGTCGTTATCCGATACGATCGTCCCCGTCGATCGGATGATGTGGATCCCGTCGGCGGCGCTATCCAGAACCCTGTTCGCCCATATCTTGCTGTTGTCGCATCTGATGAGGCTGATGCCGTCTCTTGAGCTGTTGGCGATCTCGTTCTTCGAGACGACGACGTTATCGACCATCTCCAGACTCAGGCCGAAGCCGTTATCTCGGACGACGTTCTCGACGACGGAGTTGTCGGCGGAGTATCGCATGACGATGCCGTTGGTGTTGTGGTGGATCTGGTTCTCCTGGACGGAGTTCAGGCTGCTCTCGTCGAAGATCAGGCCGTACCTCTTGTTCTCCGAGATGGTGTTGTTGGCGATCATGCTGTTTCTGCTATCCTGGCGGAGGGAGATGCCGTTATCCCGATTGTTCTGGATGACGTTGTTGATGATGCTGCTGTTGCCGGATCCGAGGATGGCTACCCCGTTGATGTCGTTGGCTGATAGGACGTTCCGGTTGACGACGCTGTTTTCTGTCCCATCGAGGTTTATCCCCATCTCGCCGCACCTCTCGATGGTGTTCGCCACGATCAAAGTGCTGAAGGACCTCACGACGTAGATCCCGCTATTTTTGCAGTCCTGGATGGTGTTTGCTACCAAGAGGTTGTTGTTCGAATCGAGGTGGTATACCCCGTTCTCGGAGTTGTTATGAATCACGTTTCCGGTTATCTGCTGGCCAAAAGAGGCGATGATGGCGATCCCATCGCCACTGTTGGCACTGATATTGTTATATGCGATCACGTCGTGGTCGGAGGCCTCGATATAGATTCCGTACCCATTCCGGCTGATCTCGTTATCAGAGATCTGGCACCCGTTCGCCTCGGCGAGCTGGATCCCCGCCTCGAAGCTGTCGTGGATCCGGTTCTTCGAGATCAGGTGACCCGAGGAGTTGAGGAGAGAGATGCCGTGGCTCGACGATCCGTATATGGTGTTGTTCAAGATTTTGGAGCCGTCCGAGAGGACGCGGACCGAGGCCGAATCGCAGGAGTCGTTGGTGCATCCGGCGAAGACGAAACCATCCAGGACGACGCCGCTCGCATTTATGATTATGAGGGGGAAGGAAGAGACCTCCCCCGAAACGACCGGCATCCCCTCTCCTCGGAGGGCGATGGGCCGGTCGACGACCAGGTTCTCCGCGTAAGTGCCGTTTTTGACGACTATCTCGTCGCCGATCTCGGAGGCGTCTATGGCGTCCTGAATTTTCATGAAGTCGCCGACGCCGTCGTCGTCGACGACCATCACGCCGGAGGCGGCGCCGGACAGAATAAGAATCACCATCATCGAAGCGGGAGATCTGAACATGGGAATCACCTTTCTCGAGTATACTTGGTCCTGATTAATTTAAATAGGTTATTCCAGAGAGAAGGAGATCGAGGCAAGATCCATGTCTCCCCAACCTGAAAAGAGACTATATGCCTGAAACGATCTCCGCTTTGAGGAACCCGCGATGGAGATGCATATTCCAAAATCCGTGGGAATTGAGGTGGAGAGGCGAAGGGGTCCCGACCTAGTCGGCCCCCCTCTCCTCCAGCCTTCAACGATATCAAGGGTGTTCTACCACCTATTATTCCTGATACCATCTGATCTGATCTGATCACGCCCCGCTGAGGACGAACGTCACGTTATATAGAGGCGGTTATCGTCTCAGGCATCAATGGGCCTTTTTTCTCCTCTGACCAGATCTGCACCGTCATCGGGATGGGATCATAGGAGACTGCGCCTCTCCGACCTAAGATGACGTAAGGCTCGTCGCCGATCAAGTCTCCGTCGAGATCTCTGCCTGTATAGTCGCCGTAGAAGTTGCTCTTCCATCTGTTTTCGTCGTTGTCTCTGACGTTGAAATTCTGGTTATCGATGAAAATGTTGGAGAATATGAGGTTCATATTGCCCTCGTAGATATACGCCCCATAGACGTTGTGGCGAACTGTGTTGTACATGAGTAGATTCCGGCTGCTCAAATCAAGCAATTGAACTCCGTACTCGCTATTGTTAGTGATCATATTCGAATACAATACCACATTCTCCGATCCCGATACGTGAACACCATCAGCGCCGTTGTCGTGTATTTCGTTACTCCATACTTTGCTCCGACGGCTGTCCTTCAGCTGGATGCCGTGATCGACGTTGTTGTGAACATCGCTTCCAGAGACGATGACATTCTCGACGAACTCCATGCTCAATCCGAAACTGTTATTGTGGACTTCGTTCAGCTCCAGGACAGTATCGCTGGAGTAAGCCAGGATGATGCCGTTTTGGTTGTCGTGCAGATCGTTGTTCCTGATGACGTTGGCCTTGCTGCCATCGAGGCTGATACCGTACATCGTGTTCCCATAAATCTCGTTACCGGAAACCACAATGCTGCTGCTGTTCTCACGCAGGGAGATCCCGTGGTATCTGTTCTGAAATATCTCATTATTTGAAAAGGAGCTGAAATGAGATCCGTAGACGCTTATTCCGTTGATGGCGCTGGCGTGGACAACATTTCCGGAGATCGTGTTGTCATTGCTCAGTCCGACGACCAGCAACCCATCCTCGCCAGAGTCGCTTATTACATTATTCAAGACGAAGTTGTTGCCTGATCGGTAGAGGTTTACGCCATTGAGACGGGAGTTGCAGATCTCGTTTTCTACCAACATGTTGTTGCTTGAGTCCAAAAGATAAATGCCATCTTCCGCGTTGAGGCGGATCTCGTTGAGGACCACATCGTTGGCCTCCGATCTAGCAAGGCGGATCCCAACCTCGCCGTTCTCACCAACTTCGTTTCGTACCAGCTCGTCGTTTTCAGCGCTCACCAAAGATATGCCCGACCCTCCGTTTTGGATGATTCGGTTTCCCATCACGTGGCTGGAACTGGCGCTGATGACAGAGACGCCGTCGTGCCGGTTGTCGCAGATCAGGTTTCCGGCCGCCAGGTGATCCCTCGAATCGCGGAGGCAGAGGCCGTTCCCGGTAGAGGCCGATATGGTGCTGTTCAGAAGCCTGCACCCGTCGGCCAGCACCAGAACGGCTCCGGAATCGAAGCTCTCGTTTTTGCAGCCTGCGAAGGTGAGCCCCTCCAGAGTGACGTTATCTGACGTTATGGTGACAAGGGGGGATGAGCTCCCGCTCCCATTGACGACGGCACCGCCTTCGCCCTTCAATGCGAGGGACTTGTCAATTACGAGGTTCTCCGAGTACGTCCCGTTCAGGATTATTATCTCGTCCCCTGCCTCGGAAGCGTCTATCGCCTCCTGGATCGTCGAGAAGCCTTTGGCTCCGACGCCGTCGACGGTGTAGGCGCTGGCGCCAACGGCGGCGTTTGCCAGGATCAGGGTCATCAAGATAGAAGTTGGCCATCTGAGCATGAGAATCACCTGCTACGTTATTGCTCGCTCTATATTAATTTGCCCGTTTTTGAGAGAGGTCTGATGGATGCGATCGATCCCGACGGCATAGACGCAAAAGAGCGTCATACGGGGGATTCGGCGGAAGGCCCCCCACCGATCAGATCGCGTTCAGGGATGGGGCCGGTATACAACGGTCCCCATGCCCTTGAACTCCGATCCATCAGGCCTCGGCGGCCTTCGACCTAGCCATCTCCACCAGCTCCTCCGTCGAGACGAAACTCGCACCTTGGGAGGTCGAGAAGTCCACGAACCTCTTGAAGGCGTCCATATATCCTTCGTCCCCTCCTGTTATGACGTTGTCGAATATCAAGACCATGGGCTCCCCCTTTCGCCTCGCCTCTTCAAACTCGCCGACGAGGAGATCGTACCACTCGCCACCGCTGAGGTTCAGCACCTCCTTTGAGTATTGGTCGGATAAGGGAACCAGCTCGCCATCGTGCTCAATGCTGCTGATCGGTACCGCGTAGAGGTCATACCCCTCGATCGGGTAGGGCCAGGATTCGTTCTCGTGCCCCGGCAGATAGATGAGCCCCACCTGATATCCAGCGGCGTACTCGACGCCGATCCGCTCGAGGATCCGGAGCGTCGTCTCGCTGGTGCTGAAGGACTGAGGGACGAGCCCCTTCACCAGTATCGTTCTGCCGTCGCAGATGTAGGCGGACTCGACGAGCCTCTTCGCCTCCATCAGCCGAGAGTACTGGTCGCCGTAGGCCATCGGTCCCAGCTCCTCTCCCGCCGTCATGCCATAGACCGCGAGCTCGTGGTTGTACCTCGATCCTACGCTGGTGACGTAGAGCTTGTACATGGCGTTTCCAGCGATCTCGTTGACGTAGTCTCCGGTCACAGAGACTGTGACGTTGAGGGCGAGGGGATCTATCTTGTTCAGCATCTCGATGATCGAGCCCACCTCCAGATCCCACTTCGCCTCAGGGTCCATCTCGGAAGACCCTGGATGAAGCTCCGCTCCGATCATGATGTTGACTACAACAGGCCCTTCGGATTGCTCATCCGCGGCTGTGAGGGCTATAGATGAAAAGCATATTATTATCCAAAATAATATTGATCTTGCTCCAATCATCGCGTTTACCACCTTCATAGATATCATTTTTTGACCTTCTCTCGTCTAATCCCCGCCATGGTCTGGCGAAGGATTTGATCTCTTTCTGGCTTCGTTTAGATCTGAGGTCATCTGCAGCATTTTTAGCCATCGGCCCGTTTTGCGGAGCCACCGCCATAAAGTCCTTCGTCCTCGACTCTAATATTACTGCTCATATAGATTAATACAACTTTCGGCTGTTCACCCAATTTGAAGATGCCATCCTGCGCGGGATGGTCTCGATCTACCCATAGCTCGCGGGCCCCGCAATGAAATCTAGTGACAACTTGGAATGGAGAAGATATAAATCCTAGGAGGCAAACCAGATATGTTACGTTGATGATACCGCCCGAAGACCCGGATGAACCCCTCCAAAATTGAGCATCTCTGGAGATGATGACCACCAATATGCAACAGTGGTCAACTTTGCGGCGCATGATCAGATTAAGACCGAAGTTATGGAATGAGGTGAAGATATGCAGAAATACCAACCGATAGCAGCCTTTGTCGCACTTATTGCGGTGATCGCCCTGGCTCCCGGAGCAGGAGCCGTTGTGGCCCCTGAATGCGACGGCGTGGCCCCTGGAGAGAACGTGACCTTTGTTGGTCCCGATCCGGTCCAGCTCGATTATGTGGAGGAGGTCGTCTATTATTATCTATGGTCGGCAACCGCAAACGGCGAGACGATCGCCACGGGGACCAATAAAAATTTCACTTTCACCGTTCCCGAGGTCCCCCTAGACCCTGGGACACTCCATATCGACATCACCTTGCTCGTAACTGACGGATTGGGCTGCATCAACGAGGCTTACGACTGTCTCACCGCCTACGCGCGCCCGCCATGCGGAATTTCCGGCGACAATAGCACCTGTGAGGACAGCCCAGAGACCACCTACTCATACGCCGAAGATCCTTCGGGCCTCACCTTCGCCTGGAAGATCGATGGCGTCGATGCAGGGACCGGCGATTCGATCGATGTAGACTGGACTGGAAAATCGTTCGGCGACCACGTCGTGACCCTCGAGGTGACGAAGGCCTACGATGACGGCACCACGACGACGAGCACCTGCGAGATGGACGTCCTTTACATCCAGTCTCCGGACGCGAGCTTCACGAGAGTGGTGTGAGGGCCCAGACCAATCCGGGGCTTCTCCCCGGAACCGTTTATCAAGAGGATCATGTCCAGGGTTACAGCCATGCCAGGTCGCTCAGAGCTCCTCTCGATGGCCCTCATAGCGCTATTTTTCTGGGCTGCGACCGCGCCCGCCAGCGGAGCCTCGACGAAGGAGGTCCTGGAGGGGCTGACGATCGAGCCTCATGAGAGGTGGACGACCGGGGCGGTGAAGGGCTGGTCCGCCGGCGACTGCATACCCTTCAGGTTCACCGTCGAGAACGGTGGATCTAGCTCTGAGACCGCCAGCTTCAGGCTCGCCTTCGACCATCGGCGGGACGGCGTCATCGGTATCGTGGCCTTCGAGTCGTTCAATATCCCGGCGGGGGATGTAGCTGGCCCGTACTTCGAAGGGAGCGAGGGGTACTACCTCTGGAATGTGACCGTCCCCGCCAGGACGGATTACGTCCTCCTCTGGTGCGCCCGGACGAGCGAAGAGGCCGGCCGGTGGCCGGGGGCGTCGATGCACGTCAACGCCAAGAACGGTGGGTCGAGGGACGTACCCATCATGACAAAAGACCTCGGAGACCCGAGACCACCCTGCATGATCATCGGCCCTGGTAGCGTCTGTGAGGACGGTCCGGTGGCGACCTTCTCGTATGCAGACGACCCCACAGACCTGGAGTTCGCCTGGACTCTCTCCAGCTCCAACGGCGAGATGGGGCTTTGGACCGAAAGCAGCATCGAGATCGACTGGAGCAGATACCCCTTCGGAAGATACCTCCTGACCCTCGACGTTTATAAGGTCCGGGGAGGCGTCTTGACCAGGATCGAAAGCTGCCACCGCGATGTCCTTTATGTCGAGTCCCCGGCCGCGTCCATCGAGATGGTGGACTGAGGGGCGATCTGGTGAACGACGGTGCTACAAATGGAGCGAAACTCATGAGCTTCGGACGGCATCCCTCCCAGGAATCGGCATCATCCTGCCTTTGGAATGCGGTTAAATATCCGCTCTTCGTCATCCTCCTCGTCCTGATCCCCGCCGCCGCGGAGACGGAGGAGGCGAAGGAGATCTCCATCTTCTCCGGAGAGACGGCCACCTTCGTCCCCGAGTTTCCTTGCGAAGACTGCACCTATCGCTGGACAGCCACCGCCGGAACCCCCAGGACCTCGGAGTCGATGACCTTCAACTGGACCGCCCACCAGGTCGGGTCCCCGACGGAGGTCGTCGTCAACCTGACGATCGTCTCCGATCACGGCTGCGCCGGGAGGGAGGAGGGTTTGGTCATCGTCCATCCGAGGCAGGAGCCGGCGCTGGAGGTTTATAAGACCGCGTCGCCGTCCCGAGGAAAGCCGTACGACTACGTCACCTTCACCATCGTCATCGAGAACACCGGAGAGGTCCCCCTGGTCCTGGAGCTGAACGACACCCTCCCCGCGGGGATCGGCTACGTATCCTCAGACCCCGTCCCCAGGAGGGTCATCGAGAACGCCGACGGGACGACGACGATCTTCTGGGACGAGCTCGGCCCCCTCGATCCGGGCAACGAGACCGCAATCGTCATAATCGGCGAGATCGGCGAAGATATACCAAAAACCTTCTCGACGACCGATACCCTCACCGTCCTCGGATCTCCCGATCTTGGAAAAGAAGGAAATTCGGTCGGCGAAGAGGTCCTCTGGGTCCAGCAGGCGGGGGGAAGCGGCCTCGCTGACGCCATCGAAGGTCTGATCTGGCTGAGGGTGAGGCTGGAGGTGGAGATGGCGAAGATGATCGAGCTATCGAGGAGGTTCGATCCGGGGTCGGCGGGGGTCATCTTCGAGGAGCGGGAGGGGGAGCTTCCGGGATACCTCGTCAGAAACTACACCCGCCCCACCACCGATGAGCGGCTCGTCCTATTCATCGACGCCGGGGGGAACCTCACCAGCTCGGAGTACTACAACTTCAAGATGGACTCGGTCCTCACCTCGGAGTACGGGCCCGACGGCGCTCTCATCGCCGAGAGCCTCCTATCGGTATCGATGTTGGAGAGGCTGAGGATAGAATACGACCTCCCGTCACCAGGTTACAGGACCAGGACGGTGACGGACTACAAGACCGGCGACACCCTGATAGAGACGGTGGACCCGGCTGGAGAGGTCATCCGGAGGGACTACCGGAGGACCCCGGGGATCCCGAAGGAGAAGGAGTTTATGCTCCGAAACTCCGCCATCGTCATCGGCAGATCTGAGGTGGGGAACGTCTCGGGCTCTGCCCACGCCGACGTGGCCGTCATATACCTCTCGGAGCTGAAGCTCGCGAAGGCCGCATCGCCGATCCCGGCTTCGGTCGGCGACGTCATCGTCTATTCCTACGCCGTCGAGAACGTCGGAGGCGTCACCATCTCCAATATCACCCTATCCGACGACCGGCTCGGCCAGGACGTAGACCTCAACAGGACTACCTTGAAGCCCGGCGAGATCGCCAGAGGGACGGCCAACTACACGGTCCTCGCCGAAGACCTCCCCGGACCGATAATAAACACGGCGACCGCAACTGGGACGGACCCCCAGGGGGACGAGATCGAGGACGAGGATGCGGCCACCGTGCCGCTCTACCTCCTCGCCCCTGAGATCACCCTCTCCAAGACCCCGGTCCCGAACGAGGTGGCGGTCGGAGATGTCGTGACATACTCGTTCGTCGTCGAGAACGTCGGGACGACCGCCGTCAAGGACCTGAGCCTCTTCGACGACCTCCTCAACGAGACCGTCGACCTCGACAGAACCACCCTCGATCCGGGGGAGGTGGCGGTCGGGACGGCGGAGTACACCGTCCTCCCCGAAGACCTGCCCGGACCCCTCGTCAACAACGCGACGGTGACGGGGGTGGCGACAAGCGAGATGGACGATGGCGAGCAGCCCGTCTCGGCCGAAGACTCCGCCGAGGTCAACGTAACGGGCCGTAACGAGACAGGAGCCATCAACGTGACAAAAACCGCCCTCCAGAAGTCGGTGAGGCCGGGGGACGAGGTGACGTACAACATCACCGTCTGCGGCCCGCCAGGGACGCCGGTGACGGTTGAAGACGTATTCGACCGGCCGGTGGAGTTCGTATGTGCCGAGCCATGGCCCTCGGCGGTAGGAGACCGGCGGCAGGTGTGGAATTTCACCTTGAAAAATAAATGCACCACCATCACCCTGTACGTCAAGACCCTGAGGAAGGACTTCACCTTCGAGATGGAGCAGGGGATCTCAGGAGAGGGGTTCGTCAGGGTCGCGAACGATTACGATACGGCTCCGCCATCGTACGTCCTCACCAACGTCGTCACGGTCACGAATTCGACAGGTGGGAATATCGGCAGCGACACCGAGACCGTCTTCGTCTCCGATGCCGGGACCGAGCTATCGACCCGGGAGCACGGCTCCGGCAGCTATGATGGCGAGGAGACCCTGAGGATGAGGACCGAGAACAGCTCGATCTCGATGGAGAAGGACGTCTCCGCCGCCTACGCCCCTACCGCCCTCGGCCTCTACAACGGGAGGGTCCTCGAGTACTCTTCCCGATGGAGCCAGGAGGCGAGGGCCAAAAACCGCGTCACCGGCGCCTCGATGGCCGAATCCTACCGGTACGCCACCTCCATCGACCGGGAGTCGAGGTTCTTCCTGGACAAAAACGAGTCGGTGATGGAGATCGACGCCGAGTTCGATGGGGTGGGCCAGTTCGGCTTCTTCAAGATGCCATCGAACACCTCGGGCCCGAGATCGAGCCCCGCCTTCGAGCTCAGGGAGGATTACGCGGGGAGCTTCCGGGTATCTGAGCGGGTCGACGAGTACGGCCGGGGCGTATCCTACGAGAAGTCGGCGGCGGGCTCGGGCCTCGTCGTCGGCGATCGAAGGATCGGCTCCTCCCAGAGGTCTTACGAGGCGGGGGCCGGATCCTACGAGGCTGAGGAGATCGTAGAGACGGCCACCAACTACATCGCCAAGGACATCAACGTCACCACCGCCCCTGCGTCCCTGAGCCTCACCGACGGTGCGCACATCAACGCCTCCGGAAGGTGGAGGGAGGGGATCTACTCCAGGACCGAGGGGGTCAGCTACATCGGCGAGGAGTACTACTCCATCGACCGGCTCGAACGGGAGGCGACCTTCCGGGGGCTGAACGACCTATCGACGGAGGCGGATTTTGTCGGATCTGCCCGCTACAGGGTCGTCGTGGCCGAGAGGTCCGAAGGGGGAGGACCCAGCAGAGTCGGGACGGCAAGGGAAGAGGCCGGCTGGTGGCCGGTGGAACCTGAAGACGGGACCAGGAACATCTCCGACCGAAGAAGACCGGAGACCAGGATCGACTACGACGAGGTCTACTCCGGGGACTACTCCGTGGCGAGGAAGGTCCTCCTCTCCGGCGTCCCCAAGTACGACCACCCCCACATCTCCGTCTCGAAGGTCGGCGAGGCAGACCCCAACGCGAGCCAGGTCCGGTACGTCATCACCCTCACCAACGACGGGAACGCCGCCTTGAGCGAGATATCGGTCGAGGATATCTTGCCGAAGGGGACCTCCTACCTCAGCTCGTCTCTCAGGCCGGAGACCGCCGCCGAGAGGGTGGTATGGAGCATCCCGCCCCTGGCAGCTGGTGGGACCATCGAGATCGACCTCGACCTCGCCGTCAACGAATACGGAGGCTCCATCGTCAACGTCGTCAAGGCGACCGCCAACGCTGGGAACGATACCGTCGTCTCGGCCAGCAACTTCTCAGTCCTGGAAGCAGGATGGCTATCCTGCTGCCCCGACGAGATCTTCGCCAGCAAGACCGGCGAGGTCGACCCGATCCTCGAGAACGTCATCCTCTACCGGCTGACGGTCCAGAACCTCCAGAACGAGACGGTGGTAGCCAACATCGTCGACACCCTCCCAGCAGGGCTGTATCTCCTCGGAGCGTCCGTCACGCCGGCGGAGTACGACCAGTCCCGGGGGACGATAAATTGGGTCATCACCGACCTGGAACCCCGGGAGGTCAGGACGATCGAGTACATAGTCGAGGCCCGGACCCGGGGAAGGTTCCTGAACGTAGCCGAGGTCGAGCCGTACGCCATCGGAGGAAGGGAGCTTGGGGTCGTATCCGTCTCAGCAGTCGTCGATGTCGGAGACTTCGAGGAGGCTGAGGAGGTCCCGGCGGGGTGGGTGCCCCCGGACTGGGAGTTCACGTACAGCCCCCTGACGTACGATATGACCTGTGAGGGGCTCGGATAGCCGGAGGAGACGAGCGCGCTCCAAGCTCGATAGAGATCTGTCCCTCCGGCCTCAGGCAGGCGGGGGGATCCTGGAGCTGAAGATGCCGAGGAGGGAGCCGGAGACCGAGGAGATGTTGACGAAGGTCGAGGTGAAGTGAAGTCTTCTCTTTTGGGGGGATCCAGCCCCCCCATAATTATTACCTCAAAATTGATCCGTGGTTTCTGCGGCAAAGTCGCTAAGCTTTTCCCCTCTCGACGAGCCCTTGGGCCCTCTTCGCTCCGAGTCCGACCGAGGGGGGCATATTGGACTGTAGCATATTTGAGATCCAGATATGCTCCGACCACCATTAGCCTTAGATCTCCTTCGGCATTTCTGGGTGGTTGAAACGGCAAAAAAAAGGTTAACTATTAAAGGTGGGAACGAGAAAGGTGAGCTAAAATCTCAGGAGGCGGACTATGAACAGGATATTTTGGATCGTGGCGATGACGGCCCTTCTCGGCACCACCGCGGAGGCGTTCGATCTGACAGGAGACTGGGAGGCGGAAGGCGCGGATTTCTACATCCGACAGGTGAACGATACCATCTGGTGGTACGGTGAGAACTCGGCCGAGGAGCCGACCTGGACGAGCGTCGCCTGCGGGACCGTCGAGGGCGACACGGTGAGCGTGAACTGGGCCGACGTGCCGAAGGGGAACGCCACCATAATGGGAACGGCAGTCCTTAAGGTCATATCAGAGGATGAGCTTCAGCTGGTGGACCAGACCGGCGGGTTTGGCGGCGAGGACTGGGAGGGGCTCAAGCTTTTGAGGATCAACCGCGGATTCTGATCCAAACCCATGGGAAGCCCCGCCCTTCTTTTTATCATACCATCGCCAGCCCTTCTGCAGGGACAAAGCCATCGATGCGACGGGCATCGCCTCACAGCACGCACTCGGAGCAGTCCTGGCAGCTGCACTCGATGTTGGTGATCTTCCACTTGAGGGCCCACCGCTTCATCTCCTTGACGATCTCGACGATCTCAAGGCCGCTCTCCGTCAGGGAGTACTCGGCTTTGGCGGGGAAGGACCGGCCGTCGAACCTCCTCTCGACGAGCCCCTCCCGCTCCAGCTCCTTCAGCCGCGCCGATAGGACCTTCGGGGTGATCCCGGCGAGGCAGCCCTTCAGCTCGCTGAACCTCCTCACGTGCCCCTCGCCCTTATAGAGCTCCAGGAGAACGAGGAGGGTCCACTTCCGGGCTATGTACTTGACGGTCCTGTTGACGGTACAACCTTCCTGCATGGTATCCTTGTAGAAACCCTCTAGCCTATATACGTTGGTATCCTAAGTATATCATGGACGGGCGGAGACGCCCGGCCAGGAGCAATACCATGAAGGTCGCAGTCCTCTACAACGGCGAGTTCGGGAGAAACCTCATCGGGAACCTGATCAACTTCTCGGGCTTCTGCATATCCTGCGGCGACGGCTGCACCCTCTGCAAGGCCGGCAAGTACAGCCTCGCCGAGGATCTCGTATCCGTCATCGAGATGCCTGATCCTGACGGCCTCGACGACTTCATCGACGACGTCTCCCCCTACATCCCCGCCGAGATCCCCGAGGCGGATATCGCCATCGTCGTCCACGTCCACCCCGACATCATATTCGGCCTACTCCCCGTCCTAAAAGAAAAAGGGTACAAAGGGATCATAGGCGGGTCCGAGATGCCGAAGGACCTGCCCCTGGGCCTCCGGACCCAGCTAGCGGCAGAGGCCCGCGGACTCGGCATCGAGGCGGCCTTCGCCAAGCCCTTCTGCGCCCTCAGGCCAGACCCGGATACACCAGCCATAAACGCCTTCATGGAGAGGGCCCACTTCGGAGAGCCCAACATCGAGATCGTAACCCAGAGGAGCCGATCCGGAAAAGAGACGATCCTAGCCGCCAACGTAATCAAGGGCGCTCCTTGCGGATCCACATGGTACGTAGCCAAGAGGATGACGGGCCTTGAGACAGACCA
>LUYE01000010.1 GCA_001602645.1 Methanosarcinales archaeon Methan_01 | reverse complement strand
TCCCTCGATATAAATAGCAAGTCACAAGTATATAAATCAACCTATTATGAGGTCACGATCAGAAGACCGATTGGAGGGATTATTTGAAGCGAGAATTAGCAGTACTGCTCCTCCTCTGCATGGCGGTTGTCGGCATGGCAAGCGCTGCCAACTACATGTACGAGAAGGCCAACATCAAAGGCGTTGGCTACAAGAACGTAGAGACGATCATCCAGACCCAGGCGGGGCTAGCCGGAAACAAGCTCGTCGAGAAGGAGTCTGGAAGCGGGAACGTCATCACCGAGCGGACCGAGATCGAGGCCGAGAGGGACCCCTTTGGACCAGAGTGCTGTGAATTGATCAGAAATAGCAACGGGCCCATCGAATGCTACGAGTGCTGTGTCGACTACATCAACTTCACCAAGGAGGCGGAGTTTGAGTACATGCCCGTCAGCTACCAGACCGGCACCTACGACCAGAAGTGGATCGAGAAGCTCTGCGTCCAGAACTACTACATCGGAGCCGTTGTGGTCGAGATGTACACCCACGCCGAGCACCTCCAGAAGAACACCGAGGTGAAGACCAGGCGAGACTGCAGCTGGTGGCCTTGGATGGGTGTCGGCACGAATGATCAAATACCATACTGCGGTGAGGACGGCTGCTATGGCTGCGGAGACTGCACCGGCGCTCTCGAGGCCAACTTCAACTCCAACGTCATCGGCGTCGCCCACATCGGCTGGCTCTCGAAGGACGTCGCAACAAACTGCAAAGGCCGCCACTACGAGTGGGGCCGGTCCGTTGAGGACCTGACGGGCGTCTTCTCCATCGAGAAGTTCATCCAGCTCTGGGGCAACGGAACCTGCGGCGACGTCCAGGTCGACTGGCTGCCTTGCATTTAAGTCCGGGCCCTCGTTAGGCTGCCCCGAAACGGATCGGGGCGGCTCCCACCTCTTTCTTAGTCCTTCTACATTGGGAAAATTGTCGATTTTATTGGGTTAGATGATGACGAGGATTTGACAAAGACCGATGCCTTTCCTGCCGATCCTTCCGGGATACGGGCTCATTAGCCCCACCAGCTCCTGTCGAAAGGTTGAACTAGATGGCCCCTTTTGTAGCTGGATGAACGAAGGTGGTCTTATTTGCAGTTGCTGTTGATCCACTCCGATTACATAGAGTTTGAGGCGAAGAGGCCGACCCCCGTCGCCGAGAAGGTGGAGGAGGCCGAGAAGTCGGGACGGCTGGAGGAGGCGCTCTGCGCCTTCATCGCCGTCGAGAAGATGGACGAGGACGATATCCCGGCGGCGATCGTCGCGGGAGCAAAGGAGATCGCCGCCGTTGCCGATCAGGTCAAGGCGGAGAGGGTCATGCTCTACCCCTACGCCCACCTCAGCCCCCACCTATCCACCCCCAAAGCCGCCGTCGAGGTCCTCCGGGGACTGGAGGAGGCCCTCCGACAAGATCGCGAGGTGACGAGGGCACCCTTCGGCTGGTACAAGGCCTTCAAGCTGAGCTGCAAAGGCCATCCCCTCTCAGAGCTCTCCCGATCGATCAGGGTCGGCGAAGGCGCCGGCGGCGCGGCGCCCACGGGGACCGCCGTTGGAGGGAGGCCCCAGGAGAGGGAGGAGGTAGTCTCGGAGGCCCTCAAGGCCGAGGAGAAGGCCGTCTCCATCTGGAGGATCATGACCCCTGACGGCTCGATGGCAGAGCCGGAGAAGTTCGACTTCGATGGCTATGAGAACCTGAGAAAGTTCGTCAACTACGAGATCTCCAAGAGCAGGGCAGTCGAGGCCGTCCCCCCCCACGTCGAGCTGATGCGGCGGCTGGAGCTCGTCGACTACGAGCCCGGCTCCGACTCGGGGAACATGAGGTACTACCCGAAGGGGAGGCTCGTCAAGTCCCTCCTGGAGTCTTACGTCCTGGAGAGGGCGGCGGAGATGGGGGCGATGGAGGTGGAGACCCCCATCATGTACGACATGAACCACCCAACCCTCAAAAAATACCTGGACAGATTCCCGGCAAGGCAGTACTCGATCGAGGCGGAGAAGAGGAGCTTCTTCCTCCGATTTGCCGCATGCTTCGGCCAGTTTCTGATGAGCCACGACATGACCCTCTCCTACAAGTCCCTCCCCCTCAAGATGATCGAGATGACCCGCTACTCCTTCCGGCGGGAGCAGCGCGGCGAGCTCGTGGGCCTCCGGCGGCTCCGGGCCTTCACCATGCCCGACATGCACACCCTCTGCGCCGACATGGTTGGAGCAACCCGAGAGTTTGAGAATCAGTATAGGACCTCGATCTCGGTCCTCAAAGAGGCGGGCCTCGACCTCGACGACTACGAGGTGGCGATCAGGTTCACAAAGGAGTTCTACGACGAGAACCGGGAGTTCGTCGAGGGGCTCGTCAGGATCGTCAACAAGCCCGTCCTCATCGAGATGTGGGAGGAGCGGTTCTTCTACTTCGTCCTCAAGTTCGAGTTCAACTTCGTCGACGCCCTCGACAAGGCCTCCGCCCTATCGACGGTCCAGATCGACGTCGAGAACGCCGATCGTTACGAGATCGACTACACGGACGTCGAGGGTGCCCTCAAGAGGCCGATCATCCTCCACTGCTCCCCGAGCGGCGCCATCGAGCGGCTGATGTACGCCCTCCTGGAGAAGGCCCATCGGGTCTCCACCGAGGGGAAGGTCCCGATGCTGGCGACCTGGCTATCGCCGACCCAGGTGAGGGTGATCCCCGTGGCAGAGCGCCACCAGCCCCGGGCCGAGGAGGTCGCAGAAGCCCTCGGCTTCAGGACGGACGTCGACGACCGGGACGAGACCGTCGGCAAAAAGATCCGGGACGCGGGCCGGGAGTGGGTGCCCTACGTCGTCGTCATCGGAGACTCGGAGCTCGAGTCCGGGAAGCTTGCGGTCACCATCCGGGCCGAATCGGAGCCGAAGCGGCCCGCCAAGGTCGAGATGACCGTCGAAGACCTCAAGGCCAGGATCTCGGCCGAGACGGCGGGAAAGCCGACCAAGAGGCTGCCTCTGCCGATGAGGCTCTCGGAGAGGCCTCGGTTCATCTGAGGGGTGGGTCGGCCCCTGCCCTCAAGATTCAGCCACCAGGGACCCTGAGAACCATTAGGAAACCGCATCAACTCTTCCATCCTCCGCCGATGGAAGACGGGCCCTCGCCCTTTGGTGGGGGGGCGGGACCCTCCGCAAAACCACCGCAAAGCCTATTATCCTCGAGAATCTCTCCGGACGATCTATGGCAAATCTGAACGTGGCGATCCTCGGCCCCCAGGGCTACGCCAAAGAGGTCGGGAAGAAGGGGACCTCCACCGACATCACCTTCTACAACTTGAAGCGGGGCGAGAGCACCGTCACCATCGTCGAGCCGACGAGGTACCCTGAGAGGCTGGCGCCTCTCTTCTTTGCGGCATCCCTAGCCAAAAAGGCGATCCTCGTCGTCGATGCGATCGACGCCGCCTTCGGCGAGTCGGTGATCATGCTCCAGGCCCTCGGCATTAGGGAGGGCTACCTCATCCTCCGAAACTACCTCGATGCCGGCAGGATAAAACCCGTGATCAAGGGGACGGTTCTGGAGGGGTACGAGCAGATCGAGGACGACCCCATCTCTCTCCGGGAGAGGCTCCTCGACGAGGCGGACCGGCTCAAAGAGGCTCCTCCATCCCCGGAGGAGCGGGGGGGCGCCATCCCCGTCGACCACTTCTTCAACGTCCGGGGGATAGGGACCGTCATCCTCGGGACGGTGGCCGAGGGGGTCATAAGAAAGCACGATTCCCTGAAGGTCCTTCCAGGCGATAAGGTCGCCCAGGTCCGGTCGATCCAGAAGCACGACGACGACTTCGACTGGGCCCAGGCCGGGGACCGGGCGGGGATCGCCCTCAAGAACATCGAGGCTGATGAGCTAGACCGGGGGGCGGTCCTCGCCACCGACGACGCCCTCCAGTCCGAGGCGAAGATCTCTGGAAGGGCGGAGCTGATCCGCTATTGGCCCGCGCCCCTGAAGGAGGGGATGGTTCTCCACGTTGGCCACTGGATGCAGTTTCTCCCGGCGAGGGTCTCGTCCGTCGAGGCGGAGGACGACTGGAGGAGCCCCCTCCTGGGCCTCGATCTCGACAAGCCCCTCGTCTACCGTTCTGGCGACAGAGCCGTCGTATGCCAGCTGGAGGGGAGCAAGCTCCGGATCGCCGGGACCCTGGAGCTTCCCTGAGCCTTATCTCGTCTTTTTTGCATTTTGTTCTGATCTTGCGAGCTCCTTTTTCGCTCCTCACTCCACCAAGACGGCGGTCCCGGAGGCAGAGACCATCAGCATACCGCTCCCCTGCCCCAGGGTCTCGTAGTCGAGGTCGACGGAGAGGATGGCGTTGGCTCCAAGCCCTTGCGCCTCCTCCGCCATCTCGGAGAGGGCGATCTCCTTCGCCTTCCGGAGCTCCTTCTCATAAGCCCCCGACCTTCCTCCGACGATGTCCCTGATCCCGGCGAAGAGGTCCTTGAAGATGTTGGCGCCGAGGATCGCCTCGCCGCTGACGATGCCGAAGTACTTTACAACTCGCTTGCCATCTACGTTGGGGGTAGTTGATATCAACATGGTATCCCTTCCCGCCTCTCCTGACGACCTCGTTGTTAATCATCCTGGCGCTGGAGGCCAGGATCATCGCCCTTCGAGGGGTTCGAAAGATGGCATCAAAAAATGATAGGCTAATGAGAGGGGCCCGGGATCGGCCTCTCCCCTAGTTCTGCCGGAGCCCCTCCTGCCAGCGGAGGAGCCTCTCCTGGACGACGTACCTGAAGGTCCGATCGATGAGGAGGCCGAGGAAGCCGAGGACGATCATGTAGAGGAAGACTAGGTCCATCATGTGGAGGGAATAGTAGTCCCAGAGCCTATAGCCGAGGCCACTCCTCGTCGACGCCCCGAACATCTCGGCGGCGACGATGCACATCCAGGCGATCCCCATGGCGATCCTGATGCCGGCTGCTATCGACGGCAGGGCCGAGGGGAGGGCGACGTACCTGATGAGGTCCCGGTTCCGGGTCGCCCCCAACACCATCGCCGACTCAACGTAGACCCGAGGGACGGACCGGAAGCCGACGTAGGAGTTGATCAGGATCGGAAAGACCGCCCCCACGAAGACTATGAACCCCGCCGCGTGGGGCGTCAAGCCGAACCAGATGATGGCGAAGGGGATCCAGGCGAGGGGAGGGATGGGCCTGATCAGCTCCACGATGGGGTCGAAGATCCGATCGGCGACCCGGGACCAGCCCATGGCCATCCCTATGGGCAGCGCCACCAGAAGGCCCGCCGCCATGCCGATGGCGAAGTGGACTAGGCTGACCCGGAGGTCGACCCAGAGGATCGTCTCCCACTGGCGTAGGAGGGCGTCGACGACCTGGAGGAAGCTGGGGAGCTTGAGGGGGTTTGCTATGGCGACGGCCAAGAGCTGCCAGACGACGACGAACCCCATCACCGAGAGGGCCTCGACCCCGTGCTCCGCCGCCCCCTCCCTCAACCTCTCGCCGAGCCTCAATCCCGATCCTCCACCATCTTTCATCGTCAGCCTCCTCTCCCTACCTTCTCCATCCCTCGCATCTTCCTCCTCTTTCTCTCTTCCCGATCCCTTCTGCTATGCCGTCTCAGCCCTTCACCCTGTTGTAGAAGGAGGTGTCGAAGAGGTCGTCCTCCTCGAGGAGCTTTCCGCCGGTGTATCCCAGCTCGTAGTTGACCCGGGCAAACTCCGTCACCGACGGGATGATGACGTGGGGATCGCTGATCCAGGCGCCATCCCAGCTCTTGATCGACTGCTCTATCACCGTCAGGTTCTGATTCGTCTTCGCGGCGTATATCTCAGCCGCCCGATCGGGGTTCTCGTTGATGAACTCGGTGGCCCTGATGTGTGTCTTGACGATCTGCTCCACCAGCTCCGGCTCCTCCCTCATCAATTCGCCGCTGACGACGAGGCAGCAGCAGGCGTGGTCGGGCCACATCTCACCGGAGGCGACGACGGCTTTGCCGTTCCCCCCAAGCTCGATGATGGCAGGGGATGGGTGGGGAAGGAATACGGCGTCGACCCGGTCCGCCGATATGGCGGTGACGGCAGCTCCGGGGTCCATCGACTTTATGTCGAGGTCCGCAGGGTCGACCCCGCTCTCCTGGAGCCACTTTCTGAAGACGGTGTCCTGGATCGAGCCTGGCGGGAAGGTGGCGACCGTCAGGCCGACGAGGGACTCGGGGCCAGCGTACTCGATCTCGGGTCTGACGACGAGATCTGACCCGTTCTTCTGGACGGCGGCGACGATCTTGGCGTCAAGCCCCTGGGCTATGGCGCTGATCGGCGGGGCGGCGCCGACGTAGGCTATGTCGAGGCTTCCGCCGAGCATCGCCTGCATCTCAGGGGGTCCCGAGGGGAACTCGAAGTCCTGGACCTCCTCGATCCCGAAGGGCTTCAGGTCCGCGAGCCACCACCCCTCCTCCATCGACACCATCTCAGCGACCTGATGGGTGCTGGGCTGGTAGCCGATCCGCAAAGTGGTCATCTTGGCCTTATCTGAATCGGTCCCGATGCAGCCGAGGGCGACGAGGGCGACGAGGCCAGCTGCCAGGGCTGCGATGATAAGATCTCTCCTCAAATGTGATCACCACCGAGAGAGAGCATGGGGTCAATATAAAGCGTTTTCCGACGAGACCGATATATAATCCCAAAAGTACTAATAACTTGGAATTATTCTACAATTAGATGACATACGCCGAGAAGCTGATGAAGGCGGCCTTCATCTCCGACGAGAAGCTCCGGGAGGCGATGAAGGAGGTCCTATCGGAGATGGGGCTCTCCGCCCGAGAGTTCAGCGCCGTCTCCTCGATCCCCCAGTCCACCCTCTACAAGATCATGTCCGGCCACCGGGAGCCGAACATCACCACCCTCCGGCAGATCGTCAAGACGATCCGGGAGATCGAGGGCTCCGAGACCGGCTTCATCGCCGTCATCGCCGCCCGTCCCGTCCTCGACGAGATCAAGGAGAAGAGGATGAAGATCGGGGAGAGGCTCCTCGTCCTCCGGGAGTACTCGGCGACGAACATCGAGGAGGCGATCGTCGCCGCCGTCCGGGCAGAGAGGGACGGGGCCGCAGCCCTCGTCTGTGCGCCGATCGTCAGCCCGACGGTCGAGAAGCTTCTATCGATCCCGGTCGCGACGATAATCCCGAGGGACAGCCTCGTCCGGGCGATCGAGGTGGCGGCAAGGAAGATCGAATGAAAAGAGAGGGGTGAGGGGTCCCGAGGGGGACGCAATGGCTCCGGAGGATCTCGAAAGGCTTTTATTGGTGGGAGGTGGAATACCCGGCATAAAGGGTATTGTGGGGTTAATTCATGAGAACAGTATTACCATTGGCCTTCGTGGCCCTCATCGCTGCCAGCACCGCCGCCTTCGGCATCGAGCCGGTGACCGTCGGCGGAGATTTCGGAACGGCATGGCTTAAGAACCTCCCCTACCAGCCCGCAGCCGACACAGACGGAAACGACACCGGCCTCTGGAGCTGGGGGAGCACGCCCCGGTGGATGAACGTCGTCAACGGCACCGTGGAGCCGAGGCTCATCGGAGCCACCAACACCAATTACACAGGCATAGCGTGGCTCGGAGAAACGCCCATCGGCACGCCGGTGAGTTACAGTATTTCTGATAGGCCTGTGGACTTCCTGTACCCATCTTATTCTGAAGATCCCTGGATCCAGGCCCAGCTCTCCGGAAGGGTCGTGAGGACTAGCCTCAAAGAGATGAAGGAGTTGGGATACCTATAAAACAATAGCAAAATGACCATCAACAGGATCGATCTGGAGGATCTCCTCCATAGGCTCCGGGAGGTCCACCCCGACCTCAGGCCCATCTCCGCCGGGGATGTGGTGGTGGCGAACTGGGTGAGGCTGAAGTGCAGGTACGGGTGCAAAGCCTACGGGAAGCACCTGGGCTGCCCACCCTACTCGCCGACGCCGGAGGAGACCCGGAAGGTGCTGGAGGAGTACTGCATGGGGGTCGTCGCCCGGTTTGAGGCGGTGCCGGACCCCGCCGTACCGCCCCAGCGGCTCCACCACCATCTCTGGGGATCGATCAAAGCCGTCCACGAGACGATATTCCAGCTGGAGAGGTCTGCATTCCTCGCCGGCTACTACAAGGCCTTCGGGTTCAACGCCCTGCCTTGCACCTTCTGCGAGACCTGCATCCCCGAGGAGAGGGAGGGGGCGGTCGATCCCACCGAAGGCAGGAACTGCAGGCACAAGGATAGGGTGAGGCCCTCGATGGAGGCCTGTGGGATCGACGTCTTCGCCACCCTGGAGAGGGCAGGATACGACCTCGCGGTCCTCGACTCCTACTCGAAGGGGGCCGCCCTCTTCGGCCTCGTCCTCCTCGATTGAGGCCGAGGCTGGCGGAGGAAGCTCGAGATTCTCTGCTTCCCCCATCCTTCTCAATTTCTCCTCGCTTCCCCCACGCCACTGTCCTCTCCAGTCCAGCAGCCTTCCGTCTCATCCTTCCGATATGGCGAGGAGGAGGCCGGTGGGGTCGAGGAGACCTCGGGGCCTTCCGGGACCAAACCAGTTCCCGTCGGATTACCTCTCCGATGGCTCGGGCCGCCTGGAGTAGAGCTCGAGATGGAGCATGGATAGCGCCCCCTCATCCCTGAGGGAGCGGATGTAGGCTGGGGCGTCCTCTCCGATCATCTCAGGGTCCAGGACCGTTCCGACCCGCCTTTTCCCCGCCGGAAGGGGCCAGGCCCCTTCCCTTGAAGACGGCTCTGCGTTCATATATGATCCAAGAGCTCTGCGATCGATCCGAGGATCAGGTCGGGGACGATCCCCGACCGATCCACCGCCTCCACCCTGTACTTCCCCGTCCGAACGAGGATCCCCATCATCCCGGCGGCCTTTGCGCCCCCGACGTCGGAGGTTATGTCGTCGCCGATCATCGCCGCCTCCTCGGCGGATGCGCCGAGATCCCTGAGGGCGACCTCGAAGAACTGGGGGGAGGGCTTTCCCACCACCTCGGCTTCTACGCCGGAGGCGTACTCCAGGGCAGAGACGAAGGGGCCGGCGGCGAGGTTGAGGCCCTCAGCTCCCATCCAGTGCCTGTCCTTCTCCAGGGCGATCATCTTCGACCCGTCCATCACCAGCCTGAAGGCCCGGTTAAGCCGTTCGTAGGTGAAGTCCGCCTCCGCGTCCCCCACCACCACGTAATCAACTTTCTCATCGCTGACAACGACGCCGGCATCCTCGAAGTCGTCCAGGACGTCCCGCCTCGTGATGAAGAAGCACCTCCTTCCCATCTCGGACCGGAGCCGCTCGGCGGCGACCACGGCGGGAGTGAGGATCTTCTCCTCAGGGATCTCAAACCCCAGGCCTGCGAGGAACGTGGCCAGGGTCCTCCTGGACTTCGAGGTGGTGTTGGAGATGAACCTATACCGATACCCCATCTCCTCCAGCCGGGCGAGAGTCTCCTTCGCTCCGAAGATGGGGTTTTTGTCCACGTAGAGGACCCCGTCCAGATCTATGAGAAAGGCCTTCGCATCGATCGTTTCCATTCCTCCGCGGAGTTTGAGATCTCTTCGATCCGTTCAATATGGCCGACCCCTACAAATCCGGCGAAGAGGGGAGCCTGGCATGCACCTCCAGCAATGCTTTTGCCGCTTCAGCACTTCCAGAGAGGCATCGAAAGGTGCCGGTACCTCAGACGGCTCCTAGAATAGAAGGTTCTGAGGCGGCCTGACTCCCTCGGTGCGGGGACCTGACCGAATGGTAGCAACTCCACGCTGATAGACGGTCGGCCGGGGGGCTTCAGGTCATGGACATCAGCTCAAGGCGCACCCTGTCCGCCCCTTCGGAGGAGGACTCCGCCTCCTTCCTCTCTCCCGGCTCCTGATCCTCTGGGATGTAGGAGAGGTAGAGCTTCCGCCTCTTTCCCTGGGTGAGCTTGACGTGGACCGGGTCCATCTCGACGGCCCGCTTCATCACCGTTATCACCGTCGTCTTGTTCAGGCCTAGCATCTCGACCAGCTCGCTGGTGGTGTATCTTCCGGGCCTCTCCCTCATCAGGTCTATCAGGGTCGCGGTGTGGCCGTCGAGGGCGTTCCCCTCGGAGACCTTCGGAGGCCGAGCTACGGTGGACCGGGTCTGTCTAGTCTTCATCTGGCTTTTGAGATCTGCCACCTCCTTTGAGAGGTGGTCCACCTGGTCGATCAGCCTCCCCAGAAGATCTACATCCTGCTGCTTTGTGCTCAGCATGTTGGAGATGTTCTCCACGGCCATGATGAGTCCCATCATCGCCTGATTCTCTTCCAGGTCTCGCTCACTTTCAGACACTTTGTTTTTGTACACTTCTAAAAGTTCTTCGAACATTACTTCCGATCCCCTTATCTCGACCTTTGGATCTCGTTCTTAATCTAGTCCCCTCTTCAGTGGTGTTTAAAATGCCCTCAATCTAACGTGGTCACAATTCAAGTATAAATAGCTTTCTTTAATATTGAAGATGAAAGAGACCTCTGCTAATTTCAGACCGCATTGTTGTCAACCTATGAGAATATTGCCGATCTTTGACATAAAATGATTTTTTTTCCCAACCCCTCTCTTCAGAGGAGCAGATCCTCAAAGTGCTATCCCACCATCTCCAATAGCCGTCCCCTCACCAGCCCTGGAAGCCCTCCTATGTCGTCGATCACCTCGTCCGCTGCCTCGAAAAGCTCCATCGGAGGACGGGTGTCCTGCTGGACCGTCAGGACCCCCAGATCTGCGGCCTTGAGAGCGTACTGATCGTTCAACCCATCTCCCACCATTACCACCATTCTGTACTCGTTCTTCAGCTCCTCGACGATCTCCCCTTTCTGCCGGGGCCTGGAGGCGGGGTATATCCGCTCCCTCTTTATCCCCCGGCACTTGGTGAGGACCGAGAGGCTCCGCATGCTGTCTCCAGAGGCGACGTAGATCTCGGCCCCCATCGCCTCCAGCTCCGACAAAACCGCCTCCAGGGATGGGAAGGGCCTGCCTCCGGTGCTGATGGCGTGGGTAACCTCTCCCGCCTCCACGTCCACTATCAGACCCGAGGTGTAGTAGAACCCCGGGCATCGGGCGCATACCTCCGCCAGGGCCTCCTGGAGGTTGGCCACCACCGCCCCGGAGCGGAGGAGGACCGATAAAGCCTCGTCATCGGATACGGGAAGGCGGGAGCAGCTCACCATGACGTTCCCCTCCCTCCCCCGGAAGAAGGCCCCGAGGGGCATCTGGGGCGGAGCCCCCAGAATCTCCTCGGGATGGAGCTGGGGGATCACAAGAGCCCTCCTTCCCCCCTCCATCACCAGCTCCATCGTGACGACCCCCTTCATGAGGCCGTCCTTGGAGATCTCCTTCGCCACCCGGTACATCTCCAGCATGGTGCCAGCAACGTCAAATACCACCGCCAGATCGCCGGACATTGTAGGGGACTGTAAAATCGAAGGCGAGATCAAACTATCGGTCTGGATCGGGGCAAATCGTCCGCATCAAAACCACATCCAGGATCAGATCCCATTTTAGGGATCGAGCCATTGTCCCGTTTCTGACCTGTATCCGGGATCAGACCTCCCATAAATCCGAATCGGGAGCGAGAACCTTCCCCAGCTCTGGATTAGACTATCCTGGACCCCGGACCAGAAGCTCCGGAGACCGAAACCCTTATATAAGACAGATGCCGTAGTGGTATACGGCAGTTGTCGGCTGCCAATCCTCCCTCCTATACCCCCTCCATTCTTTTTTTTTCTTCTGGATAAAAGCATCAACAACTTCCAAATTCCAATATAATCAGACCCTTCAGTCTCAATAGATCCTAGGAGGATCTGATCCCCTCCTCCTAAAGGCAGGTGGCGAGGGGAGGTTAGGGGAGGTTAAAATAAGGAGGAGGTCCAGGATGGAGATAATAAAATGGGAGGAATGACCCTTGAAGAGATATCGAGCCATCTTCCATCTTGCAGAGAAGGACCGGGCCAGCCTGGCCCTGAACAACATAAGAAATCTCCTGGCAGAGCTGGGGGACGACCAGGTGGAGGCGGAGCTTCTTGCCAACTCCGAGGGGGTGACAGCCCTCCTCAAGGCCGGGCCCTTCGACGATAGGGTCGAGGGGCTGGCCGCCCGGGGCGTCCGCTTCGCCGTATGTTCTAAGACCCTCGGATCCATGGGGCTGAAAGAAGAGGAGCTGATCGCCGTCGCCGAGGTCGTCCCCACCGGGACGGGGGAACTCGTGAAGAGGCAGACGGAAGGATGGGCCTACGTCAGGCCCTAGCCGCCCGGTGGTCGGAGGGGAGGCGAAGGACGGGCCAGCTCAAACCCCGATCCTCCGGGACCGGATCACCGTCCATCTTACGGAAGCCCTCCGTCCAGCCGGAGGCTTTCGGATAAGAGATCTCCTATCGCCCTCTGGCTCTCCTCGGGTTCGTTGACGGTGTTGACGATGAAGGCTGGGACCCTGGAGAAGAGCTCCCGGAAGAATCCGCTCCGGAGGGACCCCTTGAACTCGCCCTTCACCAGGAGGTGAGGGTTGAAGTAGCCGTCCTCCTCCAGGATCGAGAGGGCCTCTCCGGGGGAGAGCCTCCTCGTTATCACCTCGTCATTGGGGTCGCGCTTGAGGACGATCACCGCCGACAGGGTGGTTAGGGGGAGGATCCGGCCCTTGCCGATGGCGAGACGGAGGTCGACGACCCCTCTCCCCTCCCCGTCGAACTCGGCCTTCTCGATGAGCCCCGAGAACTCCCTCCAGATCTCCGAGAGCTCCGCCCTGATGTAGAAGTTCTTCTCCGAGCCGAAGGCCAGGACGTCGTCGCCGTAGATCCGGGCGAAGAACCAGTCGTCGGAGACGACCCTGGTCTCGGGCCTCCTCAGGAGGCCGTAGGTGTGGGTCGTCTTCCCCGCCCCCGACCCGCCCAGGAGGCAGATCCCGCGGCCCCGGAGGTCGAGGCAGGCTCCGTGGACGGAGTAGATCCCGTGCTGGTCCTCCAGGACGTCCCCCGCGGCGCTGAGGGCGAGGGACTTGATCCAGCCGTAATAGGTGACGTTGACGAGGAAGGCGGTCTTGGACTGGGGGTCATAGAAGACGAGGTCGTCCCCCATCACGGGGTCGCTGACGACGTAGAGCCTGGCGTGGGACCTTATGTTCTGGGATATGAAGTAGAAGCTCTCCATCCACCGATCTCTCACCTCCGCCGATCCGGTGAGGAGCTTGATGCAGCAGCCGTAGATCTCCGACTTCACCTCGTACCTCACCTGGAGACCGCACCGCTCCGCCAGGGCTCCCTTCTCCTCCATCGATATCAGCTTCACCTGGTATACCGTATCTTTCGCCTCCTGGGCTTTGGCCCCCATCCCCTCCAAAGGGCTATTCAACCATCGGGGGATTCATCCGCTCCTCGTCTCGTCCTTCTCCCGGATCTCGATTCTTCTTATCTTGCCGCTGATCGTCTTGGGGAGGGCCTCCACGAACTCAATGACCCTCGGGTATTTGTAGGGGGCGGTCACCTTCTTGACGTGGTTTTGGAGCTCGGCCTTCAGCTCTTCCGACGGCTTGTGACCCTTCGTCAGGACGACCGTCGCCTTCACCACCTGACCCCGGAGGGGGTCAGCGACGCCGGTGACGGCGCACTCCATCACCGCTGGGTGGCTCATCAGGGCGTTCTCCACCTCGAAGGGGCCGACCCTATAACCGGAGCTCTTGATCATGTCGTCGGTCCGCCCGATGAACCAGAGGTAGCCGTCCTCGTCGATCCAGGCGGTGTCCCCGGTGTGGTAGTAGTCGTCGTGCCAGGTGTTCCTCATCCTCTCGGCGTCGAGGTGGTAGTCGATGAAGAGCCCCGGAGGCTTCCCCTCGTCGGTCCTGATGACGATCTCCCCCTCCTCGCCGACCTCGCAGATCCGGTCGTCCTTGTCGACGAGGACTATGTCGTAGCCGGGCGACGGCTTCCCCATCGATCCAGGCTTCGGGTTCATCATCGGAAAGTTGGCGATGGCGACGACCGTCTCCGTTTGGCCGTACCCCTCCATCAACCGCAGCCCTGTAGCCTCTAAGAACCGGTCGTAGACGGTGGGATTGAGGGGCTCGCCGGCGGTGACGGCATACTTGAGGGAGGAGAAGTCGTACCTCGACATATCCCCCTTGATCATGAACCGGTAGATGGTGGGGGGGGCACAGAAGGTGGTGACCCCAAACTTCGTCGCCATCTCCATCATCCTGCCGGCGTCGAACCGGTCGTAGTCGTAGGCGAAGACCGCGGAGCCCGCGATCCACTGGCCGTAGATCTGGCCCCAGACGCACTTCGCCCAGCCGGTGTCGGCGACGGTGTAGTGGAGGCCGTCCTCGAGGACGTTCTGCCAGAACTTGGCCGTCAGGATGTGGCCGAGGGGATAAGTCTGATCGTGCTTCACCATCTTGGGGTAGCCGGTGGTCCCGGAGGTGAAGTAGGCGAGGAGGACGTCCCCGTTCACAGTTGCCTCTCGGCCCTGAGGCCTCTCAAAATCCGGCGATTCCGCCTCCAGCTCCCGGCGGAAGTCGAGCCAGCCAGGCCTCTCGACGCCGTCGCCGACGAGGGCCCTGACGGGCTTTGCCCCCTCCACCTCCCGGCAGGCTCCGTCGACCTCGTTGGGGACGCCGTCCTCTGCGATCGAGACGATCATCTTGAGGTTCGCCTTGCTGATCCGGTAGGCGATGTCCTTCGCCCTCAGCATGTGGGTCGCTGGTATCGCCACCGCTCCGAGCTTGTGGAGCCCCACCATGCATATCCAGAAGTCGTACCGCCCCTTGAGGGTCAGCATGACGCAGTCTCCCTTTTTGATGCCAGAATTTTTGAATAAGTTAGCCGCCTGATCGCTCTTCCGCTTCAGCTCCCCGAAGGTGAGGATCAGCTCGTCGCCTCGGTCGTTGCACCAGACGAGGGCTTTCTTATCCGGTGCCGTTTCGGCGTAGACGTCCACCACGTCGAAGGCGAAGTTGAACCTCGCTGGCACCATTATCTTCATATTATTTTTAAATTCTTCGTAAGCCTCGAATTCCGTCCCTGATACGAACCTGGAAACCAATGACGACATATCGACCCTTCCTGGCGCGGGGCCTGGTGGCCTGCCCTCTGACGAGGCCTCGGGTGGCGTTCATGCTTCGGGGGAGAAGAGCCTCTTCAGCTCCTCCGGAGTTCGCCTTGAACCGTAATCGTCTCTTGGGCCTGCAGCTCATTTTTGGCCCACGGACGTCTCCCTCTCGCCGACCTCCGCCGCCGACCTTCCCAGGGGGCCGAGATCGAGCCATCGACCTCCTCCATATCCCGACGGCATAATCCAAGGATGCAGCCCCGCATCGCCTCCCGATTAGAAGGAGCTTTGATATAAATGATTAATCCTGAGAGTGGTGGCGTTGCCCGGTCACCAACACCTTTTTTAGACGGCTGGGCCAAGACCAGGCCGTGCTCCTTGGCGTCCTCTTCTCCGGCGGGAAAGACTCGGTATACGCAGCTCGACGGGCGATGGAGACCGATTCGGTTGCCTGCCTCATAACGATGGTATCCGCCGACCCCGATAGCTACATGTTCCACACCCCCAACGTCGCCTGGGCGGGGCTCATAGCTGATGCGATCGGCGTCCCTCAGCTTTCATGGCCGACTTTGGGGGAGGAGGAGGCGGAGCTCGCCGACCTCCGGGAGGCCATCGCCAGCGCGAAGGAGAGATACGGGATCGATGGGATCGTTACGGGGGCGATAGAGTCGGTCTACCAGGCGGTTCGGGTCCAACGGATCTGCCGGGAGCTGGACCTCTGGTGCTTCAACCCCCTCTGGCAGATCGACCAGGTCGATTATCTCAAACTCCTCGTCTCCGAGGGGTTCGAGGTGATCGTCACGGGGGTCTTCGCCTACCCCCTCGACGAATCCTTCGTCGGAGCCAGGATCGATGGCCCTCTGATCAAAAAGCTCGAAGGCCTTCGGGACCAGTACGCCATCAACCCCTCCGGGGAGGGCGGCGAGATCGAGACGATAGTCCTCGACGGCCCCATCTTCAGAAGGAGGGTCGAGGTCCTGAAGGCGGTGAAGGAGTACGATAATTATAGAGGGCGGCTTATAATCAAAGAAGCGCGGCTGGTGGAGAGATGATCCTCCTCGTCGACCTATGCTTCAGGCCCCGGTCCCTCTCGAGGCGCGAGTTCGTCGATCCGATCGCCGGGATCCTGAGCCGCTCGGGGTCCGATTGCCAGGTCGTCCACTTCTTCAAGCTCTCCGAAGAAGCCGTCCAGGGGGCAGACCGGATCATCCTCTGCGGCACAGCCCTGAAGGACGATTCGTACTCCAAAAGAATCGATCTCTTCACCTGGATCCGGGACTCGGAACGCCCGATCCTCGGGATCTGCGCCGGGATGCAGGTGATAGCTGCCGTCTTCGGCGGCAAGATCTTCCCCCAGCCGAAGATCGGCCTCGAAGGCATCGATATCGTCGAGGAGACCCCTCTCCTCGGCCCCCCCCGGCGGATCGAGGGGTATCACCTCCACAACTTCGGGGTCACCCTGCCGCCGGGCTTCGTCCTCGTCGCAGGGAGTCCCGACGGGGTCGAGGCCTTCCAGCACCCTGATAGGCCGATATCCGGGATCATATTCCACCCCGAAGTGAGGAACAGGTGGATAGTGGAGAAATTCGTTTCTCTCTAGCGGAGGCCGAGGTCGGGGGGGATAGCGACGGGAAGGTCCATCTCGACCTGGCGACGGCAGGGACCTGGACCCACGATAGCGGTCCGTCATTGTGTCGTCCCTATGTACCTGGAGCCCATCAGATGAAACTGGACGCCCTGCATCGGATAGCTTTGGGGAGGTATCCCACAGCTCATAGCCCTCTCCTGATGGCGCCCTACCCACCTCGGCCCTCAACTCTTCGACGTCGCAGATCAGGGCCGGCCGACCCTTCTCCAGGAGGCAGACCCGATCCCCTAACCCAGCGACATCCCGGAGGTCGTGGGTGACGATGATGCTTGGGAGTTGCTGCTCACGGACCCGCCTCCTCAGCTCCTTCTTCATCATGGATCGCTGCTTCAGGTCCAGGGTCGGGAGGGGCTCGTCAAGGAGTAGGAGGTAATATCTGTCATCAATCCCCTCATTCGTGATCCTGCGATTCAGTTCCTCCGATGAAAACGTAAAACGACAACACTCACCTTGAAGGATTATGGTTTGATCATCTCATGAGGGAGCCACTATCCTCTCCTTCTATTTCAGAATGGACCGAAGCCCAACTCATAACATCCTCCACTCTCCCCTCCAGCGCGATCTTTCCCCTCTCCATGAGGCATGCCCTGTCCCCTATGGACGCCACGTCCCTGAGATCATGAGTGACCATGATGCTTGGAACGGCGTAAGAACGGAGCTTTTCTCGAAGCTCTCTTCTCATTTCAGCCTGCTTTCTGATGTCCAGGGAGGATAGCGGTTCGTCCAGCAGGAGGATATCTGGCTCAATTATTAGCGCCCTCGCCAGGGCTACACGCTGCTTTTGGCCACCAGAGATCTTCATGGCTCGGGCATTCCTGATCTCCCAGAGGCCGGCATCGGCGAGGTGGTCCCTCACCAGGAGTTCGATCTCTCTATTCGATAGATTGCGGGTCCGCAGGCCAAAGGCCACGTTCTCGTAGACGCTCATGTGGGGGAAGAGCGCATAGCTTTGAAAGACATACCCGATCCTCCTCCTCTCCGGAGCGATATCTATTTTGATGCTTGAATCAAATAGCGGTCTTCCATCTAACCCTATCATCCCTGAATCGGGTTCGATGAGGCCAGCTATCATGTTCAGCAGGGTGGTCTTTCCGCAACCGTTATCTCCCACCAGCATGAGGATCTCCCCCCTAGAAATCTTGATACTCAATTCAAGATCGAAATCCCTCAGCTTTTTCTTGACATCAATTTCTAACATTTTTATACATCCGGCGGGTAAGGTTTTTTACCAGCGCGATGATCAGAAATGAGATGGCAACCAGGATCAGAGCAAGACAGAGAGCCACATCCAGATCTCCCTGCATCGTCGTGTAAATGGCCAGAGGCATGGTCTGCGTCCTTCCCTGGAAGTTGCCGGCGAACATTATTGTGGCACCGAACTCGCCCAGAGAGCGGGCAAAGGCCATGATGGCCCCGGAGATCAGGCCGTTCATGGCCATGGGCAGGGTGACGTGGAAGAAGGCATAGATCCTGGAGGCCCCCAGGGTCCGCGCAGCATTTTCGAAGGATAGATCGACGTCTTCGAAGCTCGTCCTGGCTTGGCGGATGTAAAATGGGGAGGATACAAATACCTGGGCGAAGATCACCGCCAGGGTGGTGAAGGCGATGGAAAAGCCGAGGGCGTTCAGGTGTTGCCCGACTATTCCCATCCGCCCAAATGCCATCAGGAGCGCAATTCCAGCAACTGCCGGGGGCATGATCACCGGCAGATCGATTAAGGAATCCACCATCTCTTTGCCAAAATAGCTGAAACGGGCGTTTACGTAAGCCACGGGCGTCCCCATGAGGATGACTATCAACGTGGTGAGGGTTGAGGTCGTAAGGCTCAGCCGGAGGGCGTCCTTCACCGCTGGATCGTTCATGGACCGGAGCACTGCATCCGGGGAGTTTTTAAGGAAGAGAGATGCTATCGGCAAAGCTATGAAAGCCATGGTCAGGCAGATGACCAAGGCGATCGCCGCCTTCAGAGCTATCTCCCTCAAGAGATCCGTCCTCGAACTTCAAGAGAGCTAGACGCCATCGTCATGAGATCCTCTCCTCGCTGTAGTTGACGTAAGAGGGTCGGCTTCCTGGCAGAGCCTCCAAGAGACGGCATTATAACTTCTCAATGAAGTCACCTGCTGGTGTACCCCCCGTCTATGACCAGCTCCTCTCCGGTGACGAACTTCGCCTCGTCCGAGACGAGGTACAACACACCGCGGGCGATGTCATTCGGCTCTCCGATGTGGCCTATTGGATGCTCTGCGTCCAGCTCTCTTCTCAGATCCTCGATGGGAACCGCCGACTTTTCAGACTGATCTTTGAGGAAATCCTTGACCAGCGGGGTCCAGATGAGACCCGGATGGACTGAGTTGACCCTTATATTGTCCTTCGCATAGAGGAGGGCATCTATCTTGGCCATTATCCTGTTCGAGGCCTTCGTTGCGTGGTAGGCGGGAATGTCTTGGGCTCCTACTATTCCATATATCGATGATATGTAGACGATATTTCCGCCTCCGCCCTTCTTCATGTAAGGGACAACATGCTTGGTGCAGAGGAATGCCCCCGTGACGTTCACGTCAAAGACGTGCTCCCATTCGTCCTTAGTGTACTCGTGGGTTGGCTTGTTTGGACCCGCTATGCCTGCATTGTTCACCAGGATGTCTATCTTGCCGTATCTCTCGTAGGTGGCTCGGGCGACCTCGCCGACCTCCCTCTCATCCGTCTCGTCCACATGATGGAACTCTGCGGCTCCAGAAGCTGATTTTATCTCCTCAGCGACCCTCTCGCCCTCCTCATCCGTCCTCTCGGTAATGATCGAGATTGCGCCTTCGCTTGACAGCACTTTTGCTATGGCTTCCCCTATCCCGTAAGTCGATCCGGTAACTATCGCCGTCCTCCCTTCCAGCCGTCCATTATATTTTCGCTCCATTTCAATCACCACATCCAATATTGACTTAAATAGTATTTAATATAGATGAAAATACATGTGAAAATATGCCTCGACAACTTGCGGCTTGAACCGATTTAAATCCATCTAATTCAAATCAAAGGGCAGGCAGGCGATCTTTGCCTGCTTGTGCCCGGACGGAGCACCTATCTCAAGCGGCTGCCATCGGCTCCTCTGTGGTGCCGGATACCTCTGATGCAGCGACAGAATCCAATACCGGAGAGAATCCGTATCTCTCCAAAACGGCTCTGCCCTCTTCTGACTTCACCAAATTTATGAAGTCTAGAGCTTCTGCGGCGTATCTGGATTCGGTCGTTATTCCTATGGGATACTCAGCGATGATGTTGTACTCGTCTGGTATCTCGATCTGGCTGACCCTGCTCGACAGCTCCAGGGTGACATCGGATACATAGGCAAAGCCCACATCGGCCTCCCCCAGAGCGATCTTGGTCACAACATAGTTGACGTTCGTCTCCTGGGAGATTATGTTGGCCAGGACCTTTTCTTTATATTCAGGACCATAAGCAGAATCATTTCCCAGCTTGTCTATGATTTGTAGCGCATAATCGCCAACGGGCACATCCTTCGTCCCTATAACAATCTTCACTCCTGGCTTCACAATGTCGCGAAGGTTGGATATCTCCGCCGGATTATCCTTGGGAATTATCAACGACAGCTTATTCCTGGTGAAGATGGAGACGCTGCTGTTGTTCATGAGCCCAAGATCCTTTAGAGCATTCATCTGCTTATTATTGGCAGAGGCGAAGACGTCGGCGTAGGCCCCATGTTCTATCTGAGTGCGGAGAGCCTGGGAGCCGTCGAAGTTGGAGACGACCTTGATGCCGGTCTCATCCTCATACATCTCCGCTATCTCGCTGAAAGCGCCCGTCAACGACGCCGCTGTGAAGACTACGAGCTCTTCTGGCTCATCAGCCGATACCGCAGACGAGGAAAAAACCAGGACAGCCATCGAGGCCAACAATACAAGTCTCTTGATCATCAATCATCATCCTCCAGAATGTCCGCTCACCATATATGTAAGCATATATGCTTACTTTTTTCGATTAAGTGAGCATATATGTGAACTTATAAGAAGGTTCCCCTCAGCTGACCGAGATCCTATCTGCTCAGATTCAGGCGGCAGAAGACCCCTCTTGCAAAATTGGCAGGTGAGCAGCCCCAAAAGGGGGCTTAAAATCTATTCCCCTCAGACCTATCCGGATCTGCTTCTCCTCCATGTACTCGCGGAGGGCGGTCGGGGACCGCCGGCGATCGATTCCGCTATCCTTCCCGCCGTCGGAGGGGGACCTGGAGGACGATCCCTCCTCGCTAATCCCATGGATGAGCGATCTCTTCGATCCTATCCCGGACCGCTTCCGCCCCTCGGCGGAGGAGGTCTCCCCGCTCCCTGGGGTCGGCCTTCGACGATCCTGGAAAGTCCCTCGCCGCTGCCTCTACGGCGAGGGAATGGATCCGCCCTTCCTCTCATGGAAACTTCTGCCACAGCCTCTCCTGTGCAGGGAGGTGGATCGGTACAGCCGTTTCAGTCCGTCGAATCGACCTACCTGCCATCGATGAGGATCTCGAACAGGTTCGCGTTATCACCCCCTCGGAGATCCCATCTTGGAGAGGGCCTGCCCCTCGCCATCAGCAAATGCAGACGCCGGCATATCTCCCTTCAAGCAAGCGAATATACAAACCTTCTTAAACCTTCTGATACTTGATGGGCGGGAGGAGGTTTCCTTCCTTGGAGGAGGTCATAAGATCGATAACCGACCCGGAGATGCTTTCGCAGATCGAGAGGGTCGTCCCCTTTCACGGCTACCTCAGCACAGGAGTCTTCGTCGGCATCCAGATCTATAACATCGCCAGAAGGTCGTTGGGATTTTCGGAAGGAGATAGGCTCTTCGTCACCTGCGAGACTTTAAGCTGCATGCCTGACGCCCTTCAGGTTCTGGGGGGTTGCACCATCGGAAATAAAGGGCTCAAGATTGAGGATCATGGCAAGATGGCAGCGACGATCTCCAGGAGGGCTCCGAAAGGTGCGGCTACAGCCAAAGGAGTAAGGATTGTCCTCGACCCAGCTAAGACCGCCTCTTATCCAAGGCTTCATTCCTGGTACATGAATGCTGGGCTGGTCTCCCACGAGGAGGCGATCTCAGACCTGATCAGGGCCGAAGACGGGGTTTACACCTGGGAGATGGTGGACGTCAAGGTACCGGAAAAGCCGGTGAAGAGGATCGCAGTCTGCAGGGAGTGCGGCGAAAGCTTCGTTCTTCGGGGTGATGAGGGGCTCTGCAGAGGCTGCGCTGAAAGATCGAGCAAAAATATCCAGATCGATTTGACGGGGGGTTAAATGAGAGCGGTGATTCTGGACGAAAGGGAGGAGAGAACGCAGGTCTATCTTCCCGAGAAGTGCATTGGTTGCGGAACCTGCGTCCAGATATGTCCCAAAGGCGAGTTGGTGATAGGTTCGGTGGGGGCCGTCGCCCGGGGGCTGATCGATAAGGAGTTCATCGAGAAGCGAATGACTGGAGCATGTGTCTTTTGCGCCTTATGCGCTCGGGTTTGCCCCACAGGGGCGCTGGAGATGAGAGTTGCGGGCAAGGCGGAAAAGGACGATTCCTATCTCAGCTTCGCCCTGAATCCCACCCTGGTAGATGAAAGATGCGTCCACTGTGGGCTATGCGCCGAGGTCTGCCCATGGGGCTGCATCGAGCTCGAGGATAGGCGGCTCGCCGGAGATGGCAGCCTGAGACTTGAGGGAAAGACCCTGATAGATCTCGATCGATGCGTTCACTGTGGCTGGTGTGCCGCCGTCTGTCCGAAAGATGCCATCACGTTTCAGAAACCCTTTGCCGGAGAATTTTCCCGGAACGATCAAATCTGCCAGGCCTGCCGGACATGCGTCGATGTCTGTCCAGCCAACGCCCTCTTCAACCGCGATTGGCAGCAGGGTGAGATCGTCGAGAAGGTGACCCACCGAATAGATGCCTGCATCTACTGTGGAGCCTGTGCCCAGGCCTGCCCGGTGGCCGCGATAGTTGTGAAGAAGACGGCCATCCTCCCAGAGATGAAGGGGAAGAAGGCCTTCGAGAGGAAGCTCTCCGAGGCCGCGCCCCGGCCGGACCTCACCTCCATCTTGATGACCGACCGGGACGCCTGCCTCGGCTGCGGAAACTGCGTCATCGTCTGTCCCGTCAACGCCCTCTCCGATCCGTACCTCGCAGCGGGCCACCTCAACGAGCTGGAGAAGAAGCCCCTCCTGGAGGTGGAGAATGGGGCGATCGTGGTGGTCGACCAGGATGCCTGCGGCTCCTGCGCCACCTGCAGCCTGATCTGCCCGACCGAGGCGATATGGCTCGAGAGAAGGGAGGTGGTCTGATGCCGACGATGGTCATAAAGAACGGGCACGTCTTCGACCCCCTGAACGAGATCGACGGCGAGGTGATGGACGTCTTCATAAAGGACGGAAAAGTTGTAGAAGACCTCACCAGAGCCGATCTCGCGAGGGCCAAGGCGATCGACGCTAGGGGAAAGACGGTGATGCCGGGGGGCGTCGACTCTCACGCCCATGTCGCCGGAGCGAAGGTGAACGCCGGAAGGCTGATGCGCCCCGAAGACCATATCGGCTCCGTGAGGCAGAGGACCGAGATCACCCACTCGGGCTCCGGCTATACAGTTCCCACCGTCTACAAGCAGGGGTATGACTACTCGGCGATGGGCTACACCACCGTCTTTGAGGCGGCGATGCCGCCCCTGGAGGCCCGGCACACCCACGAGGAGATGAGGTCGACGCCGATGCTCGACATGGGGGCCTACCTCGTCCTCGGAAACAACTGGTTTTTGATGCGCTACCTCCATGAAGGGGAGGTCGAGAAGGCCGCCGCCTACGTCGCCTGGATGATGAAGGCCCACAAAGCCTACGGGATCAAGTGCGTCAACCCCGCCGGGGTCGAGAACTGGGGCTGGGGAAGAAATGTCCACTCCCTCGACGAGCCGAACATCCACTTCGAGGTGACGGCAAGGGAGGTGATCCACGGCCTCGCCGAGGTGAACGAGAGGCTGGGAATGCCGATCTCGCTCCACTTGCACGCAAACAACCTTGGCCACCCAGGAAATGCGGAGATCACAAAGGAGTCTCTGGAGGTCCCCTCAGACGTCGTCCCCTCCCAGAAGATGGGGGTAGAGTGGGCCGAGACGAAACTGGACCCCCATCGAGCCCAGAGCGTCTACCTCGCCCACGCCCAGTTCAACGCCTTCGGCGGAACGAGCTGGAGGGACTTCGAGTCCGGGGCCGCTGGGCTGGCCAGGTACGTAAACAAGGCCGACCACGTGGTGATCGACAACGGTGCCGTCCCCTTCGGGCCCGCCACCTGCATGACCGGCGACGGCCCCTCGATACACGACCTCTACGTCCTCGCCGGTATCGGGGGGCAGAAGTGGTCGAACACCGACGTGGAGCTGGAGTGTGGATCGGGGGTGATCCCCTTCACCTACCTGAAAGGTAACCCCATCAGCGCCGTCCAGTGGGCGATAGGCCTGGAGATGCTTCTTCTGGTGGAAGACCCCTGGAAGACGATCATGACCACAGACCACCCCAACGGCGGAGTCTTCACCAAGTACCCCCAGGTTATAGCCTGGCTGATGTCGAGGCGGGCGAGGGATGCGACCGCCGCCGAGTGCCACAAATGGGGGTACGACAGGTCCAGCCTCGGCGGGGTCGAGAGGGAGATGACCCTCTTTGAGATAGCGATCCTCACCCGAGCGAACACCGCCAGGACCATCGGCATGGCGTATCGGAAGGGCCACCTGGGGGAGGGGGCTGACGGGGATGTCGCCGTCTACGACATCGACCCCGAGAATTTCAACCCCGCCGACTCCGATGAAGTGATCAGGGCCTTCAGCCGGGCCGATCTAACCATAAAGGATGGCATGGTCGTGGCGCGGCAGGGCGAGGTCGTCGCCATCCCCGAAGGGAGGAGGTACTACTGCAAGCCCGAGGTCGACGAGGGGCTAGCGAAAGATATGATGGCTGACGTTCGTGAGTGGTTCAAGTACTACACCATCGGGTTTGCGAACTATCCGGTGCCGGACAAGTATCTGAGGAAACCGGAGGCAATCGTCGTCAACGGCGCCGAGGGGGGATGGTGATGGTTCTGACCAGGAAAGTGAGGCTCTCCCCAAAGGGCGAGATCGAGATCATGATCGAGGCGGAGTCGATCTCACCGGACACCTTCGCCGGAAAGTCGGAGATGGAGATCGGCAGACTTGCGGTCTGGCAGGGGCCGAGAGAGGCGCAGCTTCTGGAATTCTTCGAGATTGATGTGACCGAGGAGGAGACAGGAGATGGGGTATCGGCGGTCGATATCCTGATCGACGGCGACGCGTCTCGGGTCAAGAGGATCGGCCAGAGGATGACCTCCGGCAGGATCGAGATCCTGGGCTCGGCTGGGATGCACCTCGGGTCTGAGATGGCCGGAGGCGAGATCCGAGTGAGGGGGAACGCCGGTCCCTGGGCGGGGATGAACATGACCGGAGGCCTCCTGGAGGTCGGAGGAGACGCCGGAGACCACGCCGGATCCGCTTACCGGGGTAGCTGGCGCGGCATGACCGGCGGGAAGATCCTGATCCACGGGAACGCCAGAAGCCAGCTCGGCGGGGGGATGGCAGGCGGCGAGATCGTCGTCGGAGGCAGCGTCGAGAACTTCTGCGGCATCCGGCAGAATGGCGGCCTGATCGTGGTGGGAAAAGACGCCGTCAGGGGGGTCGGGGCCGAGATGGTCGGGGGATCGATCGTCGTCCTCGGCAGGATTCACCAGTTCACCCCCGGCTTTGGTGCCGCGGGCTCCGAGGTCGACCCGACGATCGGAGACCGGAAGATCGAGGGGAGGTTTGCAAAGTTCACCGGAGATTACGCCATAAGCAAGAGCCCGAAGGGGGTCCTCTACGCCAGGGAGGCGATGATATGAGCCTGGTCGTTCAGCTGAACAGCGGTAGCACCATAAACGAGGGGAGGCTCGCCAAGGGCGGAGACAAGCTCACCGCGGATTACACTGAGGAGTGCGCCGTCTGCGCCATAAATCCAGCAGACTTCGAGGCCCTGGGACGGCCCAGTAGGGTCAGGGTCGCGGCATTGGACGGAAGCCGGAGCGTGGCAGTCCGTGCCAGAGATGACGGGTCTCTCCCGCCGGGGCAGGTCTTCATGCCGCGGGCGATCTGGGCGAACGTCGTCGTCGATCCCGAGACCTTCTCGACGGGCTCGCCCCTCTACAAGGGGGCACAGGTGTTGATCGAGCCCACCGAGGATGAGGTTTTGAGCGCTGGAGAGATCACAAAGATGATTATGAGGAGGGGGTGAACGTTGGTCTATAAGAACATCATATGTCCGGTCTGCGGCGCCTCCTGCGACGACATCCAGGTGGAGCTGGATGGGAGTCACCTGACGGTCAAGAACGCCTGCAAGATGGGAAACGCCAAGTTCCAGGAGCTGGTGAGCGCCCACAGGATTCGAGAGCCTATGATGACCGTGGACGGCGAGCAGAGGGCCGTCCCCTGGGCTGAGGCGATCGAGAGGGCGGCCGAGATCCTGATCGAATCGAAGCGACCCCTCCTATTCATGGGGAGCGAGACCAGCTGCGAGGCGATGGAGGTCGGCCTCCACCTGGGCGAATTTCTCGGCGCCGCCGTCGACTCCAACTCCACCGTCTGCCACGGGCCGACGGCCATGGGGATCCAGGAGGCGGGAAGGGTCGGGGCGACGGCGGGAAACAGCAAGATCAGAGGCGACCTCGCTGTCTACTGGGGGTCCAACCCCCTGGAGTCGATGCCGCGCCACATGTCCAGGTATGCGATATACCCGAGGGGGCACTGGACCCGGCGGGGGAGGTTTGATCGGACGGTGATCACCGTCGACCCCCGGAGGTCGCCTACGGCCGAAAACTCCGACCTTCACGTCCAGCTGAAGCCCAACTCCGACTACGAGCTCCTCTCGGCCCTCCTAACCCTCCTCCACGGTCGGAGACCTCATCATTCCGTCGAGGATGTGACAGGGGTTCCCATCTCCGTCATGGAGGAGATGCTCGATATGATGAAGGGGTGCAACTTCGGGACGATATACGTCGGCCTCGGCATCGCCTCATCCTACGGAAAGCACCGGAACGCGGAGCTCGCCTTCAACCTGGTCAAGGAGCTGAACGGTCACACCAAGTTCGTCATCGGGGCCCTGAGGGGGCACTGCAACGTCGCCGGGTTCAACCAGGTGGCCTCCTACCTCTACGGATACCCCTTCGGCCTCGACTTCGCCCGGGGCTACCCCCGCTACAACCCCGGGGAGTACACCGCCGTGGACCTCTTGCGAGAAAGGGATGTCGACGCGGCTCTGATCGTCTCCGCAGACCTCGTCTCCCACTTCCCGGCGGTTTGCGCGGAGCGTCTCGCCGAGATCCCGGTGGTCTGTATCGATGTCGCTCCCTGTCCCACCACCATGGTCTCCGAGGTCGTTCTGCCTGGAGTGATCGACGCCATGGAGTGCGATGGGACCTTCTACCGGCTCGACGACGTCCCGGTCTACTTCACCCCGTTCACCACCTCCCCCTTCTCCTTCACCGGGAGCAACGAAGACACCCTAAGACAGATATTCGATCGTGTAAAAGAGGGCAGAAGGCCTTCAACGCTTTCCGAAGACTAATTGCTCACTTCCGGAGGATATGAATTGTCCACAAAAATGGTGCCATCTCTTTGCCCTTACTGTGCAGTAGGTTGTGGTTATTACCTCGTTGTGGAGAGGGGCAAAGCCGTCGGCGTTGAGTATATGAAAGACCACCCGACCTGTGAGGGAGCCCTCTGCCCCAAAGGCAATGCCGTCCTTGAGATCTTGAATAGTGAGGACCGGCTCAAATATCCCTTGAAGAGGAGAGGAGACGAATTTGAGAGGATCTCCTGGGAGGAGGCCCTCGATCTGGCTGCAAAGGGCCTGGCCCGCAACATAAAAGACCACGGGCCAAAATCCCTGGGCTTTTTGGCCTCATCTCGATGCAATAACGAAGAGAACTATCTGATGGAGAAGCTCGCCCGCCTCCTGGGCTCACCCAACGTAGACAACTGCGCCCGCCTCTGCCATTCGCCTACCGTCGTAGGCCTGGGCGCGGTCCTGGGGACAGGAGCCATGACCAACAACCTCATAGACCTCAAAAACTCAAGGTGCATCTTTGCCATAGGCACAAACTTCGCCGAGGCTCATCCCGTCGTCTCCCGCTGGGTGCAAAAGGCGAAGGAGAATGGCGCGAAGGTGATCGTCGCTGATCCGCGGATCACATCCACATCCTGGATGGCAGATCTGCACCTCCGGATCAACCCTGGAAGCGACATCGATCTCTTGAGGGGGATGATGAAGGTGATCGTGGTTGAAGGGCTGGCCGATGAGAAGGTCATCGAAGAGAGGACGGAGGGCTTCGAAACGCTTTCTGAAAACCTCCGCGGCTATTCCCTGGAGAGGGCGGCTGAGGTGACGGGCGTCTCCGCTGAAGAGATCGCCAAGGCCGCTCGAATCTATGCCCAGTCTCCCGCCTCCTCTCTCCTCTACTCCATGGGCATAACCCAGCACGTCTGCGGCACCGACAATGTGAAGGCATGCGCCACATTGGCCTTGATCGCCGGCCAGATGGGAAGGCCGGGGGCCGGCGTCTGGCCGATGCGCGGCCAGAACAACGTCCAGGGAAATTGTGATATGGGCGGCATGGCCGAGTTTTATCCAGGCTACAGGAGAGCCTCAGACCCGAGATCGATCGAATTTTTCAAGGCCGCTTGGGATGTGGAGGACCTGCCCCCGGGGCCGGGGCTCACAGCCACGGAGATGACGGAGGCGGCGCTGGAGGGGAAGATCAGGGCGATGTACATCATAGGAGAAGATCCCGTCACCTGCGATGCCAATATCAACAAGACTAAAGCCGCCCTCGAGAGCCTCGACTTTCTGATCGTCCAGGAGATCTTCATGACCGCCACCGCCAGGATGGCCGATCTCGTCCTGCCGGCGGCCGCCTGGGCGGAGAAGGACGGAAGCTACACCTCCATGGAGCGGCGGGTCCAGTGGATCGACAAGGCAGTCCCTCCCGTCGGCGAGGCGAAGGAGGGGCTCTGGATCATAAACGAGATCGGCAAGAGGATGGGTTTGGATCTCAAAGGCGAGAGTCCCGATCTGGTCCTCAAAGAGATAAACAGGACAGTGCCCCAGTACGGCGGCATGACCCGGGAGCGTATCTCCCGGGTGGGGGGCCTCCTCTGGCCCTGCCCTGACGGAAGCCATCCTGGGACCGAGATCCTCCATCAAGAGAGGTTCTCCACCCCCAGCGGCAGGGCGAATATCGCCTCCGCGGATAACAGGCCCGCAGCCGAGGAGACGAGCCCCGAGTATCCGATCCTCCTCTCCACCGGAAGGATCGTGGTCCACTACAACAGCGGCTCCATGACGAGGCGGAGCCCCTCCCTCCTGGATAGAGACCCTGAGCTCTACGTCGAGATCAATCCAGAGGATGCGGCGAGGCTCTTGGTCTCCGAAGGAGATATGGTAAAGGTCAAGACGGTCCGGGGGGAGGTCGAGGCCCGGGCCCGAGTGACGAAAAGGGTGAAGCCGGGGATGGTCTTCATGCCCTTCCACTGGCAGGCGACGAACGTCATCACCTCCGATGCCCTCGACCCCGTCGCCAAGATCCCGGAATATAAGATGGCAGCCTGTAGAATATCGGTGAAGTCCTGAGGGCCCGAGGGATGAAGGATAGCTGGCACGCCGACAGGATCGAGGAGGCGGAGGAGTTCTGGAGAGATGAGCAGCTCGATCCGGCCGCCACCTTTCAGACGGTGAAGTGCATCGAGATCTCGAACTCTGCGAGGCGAAGCCTGGAGGTGGACGTCGCCGTCGAGGAGAGGGTTGCCCTGATCCTGGATGGCGTGAAGGTGGCGGAGCTCTTCTGCCTCCCCTCCCAGCTCGAAGAGCTGGCGGTAGGCCATCTTGTCTGCGAGGGGCACCTCGGAGGGATCGAAGATCTCGTCTCGGCGAGGGTGGATGGCAAAAACATATTCTGTGAGGGGAGAGGCGAAGTAATAATGAGGGAGGCTCGTCCGACGGCCTCAGACCTCAAAGTCAGTCCTGAGGCGATCTTCAGAGCCCTCGACGAGATCAATGTGTCCGCCATCATCTGGAGGAGGACCGGGGGCCCTCACTCGGCTCTGGTGGTTGATGAGGACGGGGCTATACGATCTTTCTGCGAGGATGTGAGCAGATCTTCGGCGGTGGACAAGGCCGTTGGGTCGGCCCTCATGGCAGGAGCCGATCTATCGAGGTCTGTTCTGATAACGACGGGAAGGCTCTCATCGGTCATCGTCTCCAAGGCGGCTATGGCGAAAGTCCCCGTTCTCGTCAGCAGAGCAGCCCCCCTGAAGGCCGGAATAGACCTGGCCGATAGGCGGGGGATGACCTTGGCCGCCTTCGCGAGAAGGCCCAACCTCTATGTCTACGCTGGCGAAGAGAGGATCTTATGACGATGGCGCCGAACTCTTTTGGATCCAAAGCGTGAGGGTAAGGATGAAGAACGAAAATACGGAGAAGCCGGACCTTTTGAAGATCGCACGATTGCGTTTCATCTCCGAACTGGACCGCTGGTGCGACCAGAGGGACGTTCCGAGAGATGAGCTGGATGACCAGGTGGTAGCGACCCGCCCCCTCAGCAGCACTGAGGCGATCGGAAACCCCGAGAGGGACGACTTCCCCCTCCTGAGGGGAAAGGAGGTTCTGATGGAGGCGAATTACCGGGGATCCTGCGGCCAGGCCTTCACCTCCGCCCGCGGAGTCTTCAGCGGAACCCTGGAGGAGGTGCTGAAGCTGCCTCTGGAGAAGACCTTCGAGCGGGCGGTCCTCGTATCCACCATCAACGGAGTAATGAGACATTTGGGGCTCGTGGAGGGGACGGTCCACTGCAGGGATGCAGGCCCCCGAGACTGCGCCGCACTCTTGGGCCAATTGATGAGGAGAGAGAGAATCTGTCCTGCGGGGCTTGTGGGGATGCAGCCCGCCATCCTCTCGTCTCTCGTCGAGATCTTCGGCCCCGAGAGGGTGATGGTCTCGGACCTGGTTTCCGCCGGGGAGATCCGTTCGGGGATCAAAGTCCTGGACGGCTCCCGGCCCGAACCCCTCTTTGAGAGGTGCCCCATCGTTCTGATCACAGGCACGACCCTCGTAAATGGCACCATCGACGGCCTTCTGGAGCTGGCTGATCGGTTCGAAAACCGGGTCGTCTTCTACGGAACTACCATCGCAGGGGCCGCTCGCCTCCTCGGCTTAGAGAGGTGGTGCTTCTGTTCGGAGTGACCTTCCTGTCCCATATAGATCCAAGGCGAAAAAAGAACAATATCAGGCGCGGTTGGGAAGATGTTTGAAATAAGGCTTACCATTGATGGTCGAGAGGTAACGGTCCCAGCGGGGGCTACCATTCTCGATGCTGCTTGCAAAGCGGGCTCTTATGTGCCGTCGCTCTGCCACCACCCGGATTTGAAGCCCATAGGCTCCTGCAAGCTCTGCATCGTCTCTGTAGAGGGATTTGATCGCTATCCTACATCCTGCAATACTCTGGCGGAAGAGGGGATGGTGGTGGAGACCAGGACAGAGGAGCTGCAGGAGATGAGACGACACACCCTGGAGATGCTCCTGGCTCTCACCAACCATCCCACCTCATGCCTTTTCTGCGATAGAAAGGACGATTGCACCGACCTGCGGGAGTGCATGAGGAAGTTTCCGGTGACCGTGGGCTGCAAGTTCTGCCCCCGGGATGGGTCCTGCGAGCTGCAGAAGGCGGTCCAGTTCGTCGGCCTGGAGAAGGTCAGATATCAGCTCCAATTCAGGAATATGCCTGTTTTGAGAGAGCCCTTCTTCGACCGCAACTACAACCTCTGCATCATGTGCAGCCGCTGCGTGCGAGTATGCGAGGAGGTCCGCGGGGAGGGGGTCCTCAAGAGCAATCCCGACTTTCACCGGATGCACTGGATAGGACCCTCATCTCTGGTGGATTCGGACTGCAAGTTCTGCGGCGCGTGTGTGGACATCTGCCCCACCGGCGCCCTCTCCGTCCGGTCCGATAAATGGGCGCGGCCGGATAATACAGTCTCCACCGTCTGCCCCTACTGCGGCGTCGGCTGCCGGCTGGTCCTCGGGGTCGAGGACGACAGGATCGTCTCCGTCTATCCAGATCGAGAAGGCCCGGTGAATAGTGGTCAGTTGTGCGTCAAAGGCCGTTTTGGGCTGGATGAGATCGTCCATCATCCCGACCGCATCACCACCCCCCAGATAAGACGGAACGGGAGGCTTCTCGAGGCTACCTGGGAGGAGGCCCTCGACCTCGTCGCGAGAAGGTTCTCCGAGATCCGAGAGAGATACGGTCCCGACTCCCTGGGAGCCCTCTCCTCCTCTCGATGCACCAACGAGGAGAACTACCTGGTCCAGAAGCTCGCCCGGGCCGTCTTCGGCACGAACAACGTGGACAACTGCGCCCGAGTCTGCCACGCCCCTTCCGTAACCGGCCTGGCCGCCTGCTTCGGCAGCGGTGCGGCCACCAACTCCTTCGACCAGATCGAAGACGCCGACGTCCTATTCATCATCGGATCCAATACCACCGAGGCCCATCCCATAGTGGGGCTGAAGGTGATCAAGGCGGCCAACCAGGGGACAAAGATCATCGTCGCCGACCCCCGCAAAATCGAGCTCGTCGACCGGGCGAAGGTCTGGCTGAACCTCCGGCCTGGAACCAACATCGCCCTCCTGAACGGGATGATGAACGTCATCCTCAGGGAGGGGCTGGAGGATCGGGAGTTCATCTCCAGCCGGACGGAGGGGTTTGAGGAGCTCCGGAAGGTGGTCATGGAGTATCCGCCCGAGACGGCTGCCGAAATAACCGGAGTTCCCGAAGGAGATATCGTCGAGGCGGCCCGGCTCTACGCCGGGGCTGAGAAGGCGATGATCATCTACAGCCTGGGGATGACCGAGCACGTCACCGGAACCGCCAACGTGATGTCGCTCGGAAACCTGGCGATGCTGACGGGGAACGTCGGCCGCCGCTCGACGGGGATAATGCCTCTCCGGGGGCAGAACAACGTCCAGGGGGCCTGCGATATGGGGGCTCTCCCCAATGCCTACGTCGGCTATCAGCCGGTGACAAACCCCGATCTCCGGTCCAAGTTCGAAGAGGCGTGGAAGGTCCGGCTCCCCGCGAACCCCGGCCTCACCTCCACAGAGATGCTGGAGCAGCTCGCTTGTGGGAGAGGGATCAGGGGGCTTTACATCCTGGGGGAGGATCCCGCCCAGACCGACCCCGACACCAACCGGGTCCGGTCTTCCCTCGAAGCCCTGGACTTCCTCGTCGTCCAGGAGATATTCCCCACCGAGACGACGAGATACGCCGACGTCATCCTGCCTGCCGCGAGCTTTGCGGAGTGCGATGGGACCTTCACCAACGGCGAGCGGCGGATTCAGCGGGTAAATAGGGCGATCTCTCCGATCTCTGGCCATGCGAACTGGGAGACTATCTCCCTCATAGCTCAGAAGATGGGCTATCCTATGGATTACAGCCACCCATCGGAGATCATGGACGAGATCGCGTCCCTTGCTCCGATCTTCGCGGGAGTGAGCTTTCCGCGGCTGGTCGCCCGAGGCCTGCAGTGGCCCTGCATATGCGACGACCACCCGGGGACTGAGACGATGCACGTCGGGTGTTTCAGCCGGGGGCTAGGAAAGTTCAACGCCGTCGAGCATAGGCCTCCCGCCGAGGAGACCGATCCCGACTATCCATTGATCCTCACCACCGGCAGAAGAAGGGAGCACTACAACTGCGGTTCCATGACCCGCCGCTCAAAAGGGATAATGTGGATATGGCCGGAGGAGGCGATAGAGATAAGCCCACAGGACGCCGACGATCTGGGGGTTTCTGACGGCGAGACGGTTCTCGTCAAGTCCAGGCGGGGCGAGGTGAGACCGAAGGTGAGGGTCACCGATAAGTCGTCCCGCGGCGTGGCGTTCATGTCTTTCCACTACCAGGACGTTCTCACCAACCTCCTCACCAACCCCGCCCTAGACCCTCAGGCAAAGACCCCTGAGTATAAGGCATGCGCCATCCGCATAGAGAAGATAGTTTGACGAGAGTCCCGAGGGATCTCTATTTCAGGATCACCGTTGAGGGAGGGGACGGGGCCGGGTTTGTGCAAACTGATCCCTCATGGAAATCGCCGAGCAGATGCCCTCCCGGACTTTTTCATGATCGCTTCCATCTCTTTAGGCGAGAAGGAATCTGACGGGGATCCCTGCCGGTGATCACCTCCAAGCTGCAGGCCGCCGGGAATTCAAACCAAAATTGATCTGGCGAAGACCAATTCGTATTTAAAAAAGCGGAACATCACCATCCAACCATGAGACTCCTCCTCTTCGACCCCTCCTCCGGCGCCTCCGGCGACATGATCATGGCATCCCTCCTCGACCTGGGGGCCGACCCCGATGCCGTCAGAAAAGCCGTCGAGGCGGTCGGCTGCGGCCTCGATATCTCCAGGGCGGAGAAGCACCACATCGAAGCGGCCAGGGTGAGGGTCCATGCTCGCGGGAAGAGGTACAAGACCCTGGCGGAGGCGAGGTCGATCCTAGCGGCTGCGTGCCTTTCGCCTCCGGCCCTCGACCGGGCCATTAAGATCGTCGAGATCCTGGCCGAGGCGGAAGGGAGGGTCCACGGCGTTGCCAGAGAGGAGGCGCGGTTCCACGAGATCGGGGCCCTGGACGCCCTGGCGGACATCGCCGGAAGCGTCGCCGCCCTCGATAGCCTGGAAGCCGATAAGGTCGTCGTCCTCCCGATATCCGTCGGCTCGGGAACCGTCATCGCCGCCCACGGCCGCCTCCCAGTCCCGGCCCCCGCGGCCCTGGAGGTCCTCTCCGCCTCCGGCCTCCTCTGGAAGGGCGGGCCCGTCGAGGGAGAGCTCTTGACCCCCACGGGGGCGGCGATCCTGGCGGGTTTTGCGGACGACGTCGCCGCGGAATATCCTCTGATCCGAGCCGAGGCCTCGGGATACGGAGCCGGAACCAAGGACTTAGAGATCCCAAACCTCCTCCGGGCCGTCATCGGCGAAGCGAAGGAGACGGGGCAAACCCCCCGTCATCCCAACAACCAAGACCGCGTCGTCCAGCTGGAGACGAACGTCGACGACGTCACCGGCGAGGTTCTAGGAAGTTTGCTCGACCTCCTGATGGAGGAGGGGGCCCTGGACGTCGCCATCGTCCCGGCCCTGATGAAGAAAGGGAGGCCCGCAAGCCTCGTCCAGGTCCTGGCGAGGGGTGAGGATGCGGACCGCCTCGCCCGGATCGTCATGAGGGAGACGGGAAGCCTGGGGATCAGGATCTTTCCGTCCCTCCACAGGTTCGTCGCCGAAAGGGAGGAGAGGGTGATCTCAGTCGAGATCGGTGGCCGGACGTTCTCGGTCCGGGCGAAGGTGAGCTCCATCAGCGACGAAGTTCTCCAGATCAAGGCCGAGCACGACGACTGCAAGAGGATCGCGCGAGAGAGCGGCCTCCCCCTGAGGGAGGTGGTGAGGAGGGCGGAGGAGCGGGCCTGGCGGGATCTCGGCTGACCTCTCATCGCCCAAGGGGAGAGGGGGAGGGAGCGGATATCATAGAGGCTGGAGGCCCTCTCGGCCTAACGCTTTTCTGTCTCCTTACCCCAAACCGGCGGAAGGGCGGATCAAAGATTATTACGGGGATCGGATCTAATCGCAAGGTTCTTCTATCTATAACGGGACATCCTCCCCGGTGAAGGTTTCATGACTTCTGATGCCTCTAGCCAGCTCTTCGAGGTCGCCAAGCGGCTGATGCCGGGGGGCGTCAGCAGCCCGGTCCGGGCGATATCCCCCTACCCCTTCTACGTCTCCAGGGCCGAGGGCCCTCACCTCTGGACCAAAGATGGCCAAAGGCTCATCGACTACTGCCTCGCCTACGGCCCCATGATCCTCGGCCATAGACACCCCGTCGTGATGGAGCGGGTCGTCCGCCAGATGGAGCGGGGCTGGCTCTACGGCACCCCCTCGGAGTTGGAGGTCTCCCTCGCCGAGAGGATCGTCGGCCACTACCCCAGCATCGATATGCTCAGGTTCGTCAATACCGGGACGGAGGCGACGATGGCCGCCCTCAGGATCGCCCGGGGCTACACCAGAAAAGACAAGATCGTCAAGGTGGAGGGGGGGTTCCACGGCGCCCACGATGCGGTCCTGGTGAAGGCCGGCTCAGGGGCGACGACCCTGGGAGTTCCCGACTCCCTGGGGGTGCCGAGGGACACGGCCAAAAATACGATCCAGGTCCCGTACAACGACCTCGCGGCGATCGAGGCTGCCCTGTCGGGGTTCGACGGCGAGGTGGCGGCGGTGATCATGGAGCCGGTCCTGGGAAACATCGGCCCCGTCCTCCCCGAGCCGGGCTACCTGGAGGGGATGAGAAGGCTCACAAGGGAGCACGGCGTCCTCCTCATCTTCGACGAGGTGATCACCGGATTCCGGCTCAGCCTCGGCGGCGCTCAGGCCCGGTACGGCGTCGTCCCGGATATGACGACCCTGGGGAAGATCATCGGTGGTGGCTTTCCCATTGGGGTCGTGGGCGGGAGGCGTGAGCTGATGGAGATGGTCGCCCCCAGCGGCGGGATATACCAGGCGGGGACCTTCAACGGCAGCCCCGTCTCTCTTGCCGCCGGGATGGCGACCCTCGACGTCCTGGAGGAGGAGAGGACCCTGGAGAGGCTGAACTCCACGGGGGACGATCTCCGGAAGGCCCTGGCTCAGATCGTCGAGGATCTGGGCCTAGGCTACTCGGTGGTGGGGACGGCCTCCATCTTCAAGATCTTCTTCGGCGATGCTCCAAAGAACTACGTCGAGGCTCTGAACTGCGACAAGGAGGGATACCTCGCCTTCTTCCGGAGGATGCTGAAATCCGGCGTATTTCTCCCCCCCAGCCAGTATGAGACGAACTTCTTATCCGCCGCTCACACCGACGATATTATAAACGAGACCCTGGAGGCTTACCAGTCAAACCTGTTAGGCTGATCGTGGGAAGCCGCGGAAGCCCTCTGGCTCTGCGGCAGACGAGGACCGCCATCACCCTTCTGGAGGGGATGGGGATCGGAACCGAGCTCAAGGTCGTCAAGACTAAGGGAGACCACGTCCTGGACCTGCCTCTCCATCGGGTCTCGGGGAGGGGGCTCTTCGTCAAGGAGATCGACGACCTGATGCTGGCAGGCGAGATCGACGTCGCCGTCCATAGCATGAAGGACCTCCCATCCAAGAGGCCCGATGGGCTCGTCATCGGAGCCATCCTTCCAAGGGACTCTCCCCTGGACGTCCTGGTGAGTGACGACGGCGTCTCCATCGACGGGCTGGAGGAAGGAGCGGTCGTCGGAACCTGCAGCATGAGGAGGGCGGCGCAGCTGCGGAGGGCGAGGCCCGACCTCGTAATCGAATCCCTCCGAGGTAACCTGGAGACGAGGCTCCGGAAGCTCGAAGAGGGAAGGTATCGGGCGATAGTCCTCGCCCTGGCGGGGATCGAGAGGATGGGCTATCATCCCAGCTACGCCGTCTTGGACCCCGAGAGGTTCGTCCCCTCCGCAAACCAGGGGGCGATCGCCGTGGTGGCGACGGAAGGGAGGGCAGAGGAGCTTGTCCACGAGATCGACCACCCCCCGACGAGGAAGGAGGCGGAGTGCGAGCGGGTTATCCTGGAGGAGATCGGCGGCTCCTGCGTCGTCCCCATGGCCGCCTTCGCCAGGCTTGATGGGGAGGAGATCTCGGTCATGGCGGAGGTCTTATCCCTCGACGGATCGAGGTATGTGAGGGTGGATGAACCGATATCGTCCGCCGACCACCTTAGGGGGGCAAGAGAGCTCTCCAGAAGGCTGGTGGCGATGGGCGGACGGGATCTGGCAGAAGAGGCGGTGAGGGAAGTTGGATCGGACTGAATGCGGGAAGGTATGGCTCGTCGGCGCCGGACCCGGCGACCCGGAGCTCTTGACGCTGAAGGCGAGGCGGCTCCTCGAAGAGGCCGATGTTATCCTCTTCGACCGGCTCCTCTCCCCCGAGATCCTCGGATGGGCTGGCGAGGGAGCGGAGATGATCGACGTCGGGAAGCTTCCCGGCCGCCACAAGCTCACCCAAGAGGAGATCAACGCCCTCCTGGTGGAGAAAGGGAGGGAGGGGAAGATCGTCGTACGACTGAAGGGGGGCGATCCTTTCGTCTTCGGGAGGGGTGGAGAGGAGGGGCTCGCCCTCGCCGCGGCGAAGGTGCCCTTCGAGGTCGTTCCGGGGGTCACCTCGGCTATATCCGTCCCGGCGGGGGCGGGGATCCCCGTCACCCACCGGTCTGTCGCCACGGCCTTCACCGTCGTCACCGGCCACGAGGAACCGGGGAAGGAGGATGAGCTGGACTGGGAGGCCCTGGCCCGGGTCGGGGGAACCATCGTCGTCTTGATGGGGGTCTCTAGGCTCGCAGAGAACGTCTCCGCCCTCCTTCGGGGTGGCCGCGACCCAAAGACCCCGGCCGCCCTCATCGAGAGGGGATGGAGCCCCAAGGAGAGGGTCGTCGTCGAAACCCTCGGCGAGATCGTCGAGAGGGCGAAAGAGCAAGAAGTCCAGGCCCCGGCGATCCTGGTGGTGGGGGAGGTGGTAGCCCTATCGGAGAGGCTGAGGCAGCCTACGATCGCCATCCTGAGGCCGGACAATCGGGGGGAGGAGTCCGAGAGGATCGCTCGATCCCTCGGCTTCAGGCCGATCCTCGCCCCCTCGATATCCTTCTCTGAGCTGCCCCTCCCGGCAGACCTCCCCAAGAGGATCGAGGCGGCCGACTGCGTCGTCTTCACCAGCGCCACCGGGGCGGAGATCGCCCTCCGGGACGATAGGCTGGCGGCCCCTCTGAGGAGGTCGGTCCTCGCCACCATCGGCCCCCGGACGGAGGAGGCTCTGGCAGAGCGGGGGCTCTCGGCGTCCATCGTTCCCGAGAGCTTCAGCTCCCGGGGTCTCGCCCTCGCCCTGGCGCCCCGGTTCAAAAGAGTCCTCCTCCTCCGGAGCGCCAAGGGAAGCCCCGAGCTGGTGGAGATCCTCGAAGAGGCTGGGGTCGAGGTGGACGAGGTCCACCTCTACGACATCGCCCCCTCCGGCGACCCAAAACTGGACTGGCTGATCCTCCGGGGGACCCCGGACGTCTTCGCCTTCACCAGCGGCTCCACGGCCAGGAACATCCTCGCGAGGGCGAAGGAGCTCGGCGCCGAGGGCCGCCTCCGGGGGAGGCTTTCCGAGGCGAAGGTGGCGGCGATCGGCCCCCCCACCAGGGCGGTTCTGGAGGATTTGGGGGTGAGGGTGGACGTGATGCCGGAGAGGTACACCTTCAGAGCCATGCTGGAAGAGCTGAGGAGGAGAGGATGATAATATTCTCCAAGGCCCTGGCAGACCAGGCGACGGTCTGGGACTCGATCAGGGCCGCTGAAGGGAGGGAAGGGCCCGTCCCCGACGAGATGATCAGGTTCTCAGGAGAGAAGAAGCCGGTGGTGATGTGGAACATCACCCGCCACTGCAACCTCAATTGTGACCACTGCTACATCGACGCCACGGAAGCCGCGGCGGAGGAGCTGAGGCTCGAAGAGGGGATAAGGCTCATCGACGAGCTCGCGGCTCTCAAGATGCCGATGCTGATCCTCACCGGAGGGGAACCCCTCCTGAGCAGGAACTTCTATGCCTACGCATTTCATGCCAAAGAGATAGGCTTGCGGACGGTCATCTCGACGAACGGGACCCTCATCACTCCGGAGGTGGCACGCCTTCTCAAAGAGGCGGAGATCAGGTACGTCGGGGTCTCCCTCGACTCCTGCAGGCCCGAGGCCCACGACAGATTCCGGGGCGTGAAGGGCGCCTACGATAGGGCGATCGACGGCCTCGTGAACGCCCGGGACGCCGGCCTCAAGACCGGCCTGAGGGTCACCCTCACCAAGGATAACTGGCACGAGGTCCCCGCCCTCCTCGACCTCGCCCTGGAGCTGGGGGTCCCGAGGTTCTGCCTCTACCACCTCGTCCCCGTGGGGAGGGGGGCGGAGATCTCCGACCGGGACGTCTCCCCCGAGGAGAGGCGGAGCGTCATCAGGTTCCTGGCGGAGGCGGCGGTCGAGCTGAAGGACCGGGAGATAGAGATCCTCTCCACCGACTCCCCCATGGACGGGGCGTACCTCCTGGAGATGCTGAAGGAGGAGCCGGAGAGGCGGGAGCGGGTCCGCCAGCTCCTTCTGAACGCCGGAGGGTGCACCGCCGGGGTGAAGGTCGCCAACATAAACCATCGGGGGGACGTCCTCCCCTGCCACTTCATGCCCGAGGTGGTCGTCGGGAACGTCCGGGATAGGAGCTTCAAGGAGATCTGGATCGACGATCCCTCCCCGGAGCTCTTGGCTCTGAGGGATATAAGGTCTAGGCTCAAGGGAGCCTGCGGCGAATGCGAATACTTAGACGTCTGCGGCGGATGTCGGCAGAAGGCTCGTTACTACTGCGGAGACGTTTGCGGGGAGGATCCGACCTGCGTGGTAAAGGACCTGTTGCGGAGATGAGGCCTTCCTCCTGGATCGTCCCTGAGACATCAGCCAATTTTTTATAGCGATCTAGAGGCCGGATCTGATATCTGTCCCCATCGCCGGCATAGAGGCGGGATCTAAAACCCAGAATCGACCTTTTGGGATGGCCTGAGATTATCCCATCCTCAGGATCGAAAAAGGATGGCCACGGTATCGGAAAGTTTAATAAACGAGTACAGCCGAATTAATGACAGAGGTGATTTCGATGGCGGAAGAGAAGAAGAAGGAGAAGAAAGAGGAAGAGGTAGCAAAGGTGGAACCGATTAAGCCGAGCGAGAAGCGCGGTGGAAGAAAGAGGCTCCTCGACGGCTGCGTATAATCGATTATCAACGGCGGACCGCTTCGGCGGCCGCTGACCTTCGATTTTGTAGGCGACCCCGTCGCCTGCCCCGGTCGGCGCCCTCCTGCGGGGGCGGCGTCATCGGGCTGTTGGTGGTACTCGTTTTCACTTCATTCTCCAGTTCCTGTCGTCCTCCGACCCTAAGCTTTAACTGGGGATGATGATGATGGGCTGAGGGATGCCCATACACCTCCTCAACGACATCATCGTCATCTTCCTCATCTCGATCATCGCCATCTTCATCGGGGCGAGGCTCCGGGTCCCGGTGGTGGTGGGGTTCCTGGTGACGGGGATCGTCGCCGGCCCCCACGGCCTCCGGCTCGTCCACGAGGTGGAACAGATCGAGTTCCTCGCCGAAGTGGGGGTGGTCCTCCTCCTCTTCGCCATCGGGATCGAGTTCTCCTTCGAGAGGCTTCTGCGGATCAGACGGGCGGCCCTGGTGGGGGGGCCCCTCCAGGTCGCCATAACCCTTCTTGCGACCACCCTCATCGGCATCGAATTGGGGCTGCCCGTCAACGAATCGATCTTCGCTGGATTTCTCATCGCCCTCAGCAGCACGGCGGTGGTCCTCAAGATCCTCCAGGATCGGGATGAGGTGGACACCCCCCACGGCGGAAACACCCTGGGGATGCTGATCTTTCAGGACATCGCCGTCGTCCCCATGATGCTCTTCGTCCCCCTCCTGGCGGCGGAGGAGTCGACGGGCCTATCGATAGCCCTCCTGACGATGCTGGCGAAGGGCGTCGGAATAGTCGTCCTGGTGATAGTGAGCGCGAAGCTTTTCGTCCCTGCCCTCCTCTACCAGGTCGTCCGCCTCCGGTCGAGCGAGCTATTCCTCCTGACGGTGATCCTCATCTGCCTCGCCGTCGCCTGGGTCTCCTACTCCGCCGGCCTCTCCCTCGCCCTGGGAGCGTTCCTCGCGGGGCTGATCATCTCTGAGTCGGATTACAGCTACCAGGCTCTGGGGAACGTCATCCCCTTCAAGGACGTCTTCACCAGCTTCTTCTTCGTCTCCATCGGGATGCTCCTGGATGCCGGCTTCTTCGTAGAAAATTTCGAGCTGGTGGCGGCGGCGGCGCTGGGGGTCATTCTGGTGAAGGCCGTCGTCGCCGGGGGGGTCTCCGTCCTCCTCGGCTACCCCGTCAGGACGGGGGTCCTGGCGGGGCTCGCCCTCGCCCAGATCGGAGAGTTCTCCTTCATCCTCTCTAAGACCGGGGTCGAATCCGGGATCATGGGCCGGGGCGAGTACCAGCTATTTCTGGCGCTCTCGATTCTGACGATGGCGGCAACCCCCTTCGTCATCGCCGCCTCGCCGAAGGCCGCAGACCTCCTCTACCTCCTTCCCATCCCGGAGAAGCTGAGGTCGGGCCTCCCCTTTGCGGCGATCCCTGAGAAGAGGGAGAACCACCTCGTGATCGTCGGCTACGGCTTCGTCGGAAGGACCCTGGCGAGGGCAGCCAAGGTCGGAGATCTCTCCTACATGGTCCTGGAGATGAACCCCGAGAAGGTGAGGGGGGAGAGGACGAATGGAGTGCCGATCCACTACGGCGATGCCACCCAGGAGATAGTCCTCCGGCACGCCGACGTCGATACGGCGAGGGTCGTCGTCGTCGCCGTCTCCGACGAGATGGCGACCCGGAGGATCGTCGAGCTGGCGAGGAGGATCAACCCCAAGGTCTACATCATGGCCCGGGTCCGCCACCTCGCCGAGGCGGGTCCCCTCTACGACCTGGGGGCGGACGAGGTCGTACCCGAGGAGTTTGAGACCTCGGTGGGGATCTTCTCCAGGGTCCTCGCCAAGTACCTCGTCCCCAGGACCGAGATCGAGAAGATGATCGTAGAGGTCCGGTCCCTCGGCTACGACATGTTCCTGAACGCTGAGATCGAGCCGTCGAAGATCTCGGACCTGAGGCGGTACCTCCCCAACGTCGAGGTCGTCACCGTCAAGGTCGAGGAGAAGGCTCCGGCCTCTGGTAAGGCTCTAGCGGAGCTGGAGCTGCGAAAGAAGCTGGGGGTGAACGTCATCGGGATCCTCCGGGACTCGGGGAACATCCTCAACCCCGTCAAGGAGACGGAGATCGAGGCCGGAGACGTCCTTCTCCTCCTCGGCACCTCGGAGCAGATAGCCATGACGAGGTACCTCTTCCGGGACCCCATGAGGTACCCCCGGCCTGGGGCGGGGGCCCTGAAGGACCGGGAAGGCCCCGCCGAAGGAGTTGACGAAAAGAGCGACGCCGAAGGTGAGGGCGCCATCTAGGCGGTCGCGGATCCCGGCGAGGCCAACGGCGAAGGGAGGGGGTTAAATTTTCCTCCCCTTCTTCCGCCCGGTCCCATCTCGTCCTCTGGGACTGGGACGGAAGATCAGACGTAGCGCCGGAGAAAGCTATAAAATATAAGAGGGCAGAGATTATGCAGGAGGCTCAAAGATGAAAGAAGAGGTTTTCTTCGGCGAAGGGATGGTCGGCGTCAAGAAGGATTACCCCGACCTCTACGAGGCGATCGTCGGCCTCAACGAGGCGACGTACACCGGAAAGGTTCTCGACTACAAAACCCAGAAGCTGATCGCCCTGGGGATCGCCGCCTCCTCCTCCGACGAGAGGGCGACGATGAAGCAGATGATGAGCGCCAAAAAGGAGTTCGGGGTCACCAAGGACGAGATCGTCGACGTCCTGAGGGTCGTTCTTCTGACGTCGGGGATGCCCCCCTTCACCAAGGCGATGAAGATCCTGTACGAGCTGAAGTAGATCAGCTTGGGCGTAGGGCCGGTCACGGACCTTCAGGATCGGCCCTTAACGCCACCTTCATCTCCTTCTCTCTCAAATCCTTCTCCAGCTTCTTTATCGTCTCCCTCAGCTGAATAGCCCGCTCGAAGTCGAGGGCGTCAGCCGCCGCCCTCATCTCGGCCTCCAGCTCGATCACCACGTTCGGGATATCGGACTTCGGTATGTGCCGGGTGTCGGTGATCTCGACCTCCTTCTCCCGGATCGGCTTTATGATCGTCGCAGGGACGATCCCGTGGTCCCGGTTATACCGCATCTGGAGGGCCCGCCTCTCCTCGGTCTTCTCGACGGCAGACCGGACGGAGTCGGTCATCCGGTCGGCGTAGAGGACGACCCGGGAGCTGGCGTTCCGCGACGCCCGGCCGATGGTCTGGATGAGGCTCCTCTCGTCCCGGAGGAAACCCTCCTTGTCGGCGTCCAAGATCCCGATGAAGCCGACCTCGGGGATGTCGAGCCCCTCCCGGAGGAGGTTGATCCCGACGAGGACGTCGAACTTGCCCAGCCGGAGTTCGCGGATGATCTCGGTCCTCTCGATCGTCTGGATCTCGGAGTGGAGGTAGCGGGCGCGGATCCCGTTCTTCGCGAGAAAATCGGTCAGCTCTTCTGCGAGCTTCTTCGTCAGGGTCGTCACCAGGGCGCGATCCCCAACGGCGACCACCCGTTCTATCTCCAGCATCACGTCCCGGACCTGCCCCTCGACGGGCCGGACCTCGACTATCGGGTCCAAGAGCCCCGTCGGCCTGATGATCTGCTCGACTATTTGGCTGGACCTCTCCAGCTCGTAGGGGCCGGGGGTCGCCGAGACGAAGATGACCCGTCTCATGAACCGCTCGAACTCCTCGAACCTCAGGGGCCGGTTGTCGAAGGCGCTTGGTAATCTAAAACCGTAGTCGACGAGGCTCTTCTTCCTGGACCGGTCGCCCTTGTACATGGCCCGGAGCTGGGGGATCGTCTGGTGGCTCTCGTCGATGACGAGGAGGAAGTCGTCGGGGAAGTAGTCGAGGAGGCAGTAGGGTGGTTCCCCAGGCCGCCTGCCGTCGAAGTGGCGGGAGTAGTTCTCGATCCCCTTGCAGCTTCCGGTCTCGCCGATCATCTCGATGTCGTAAAGGGTCCTCTGTTTCAGGCGGTGAGCCTCCAGCATCCCAAGCTCCGGCAACCTATCCTCCAGCTCCGCCAGGATCGACTCGATCGCCCCCTTCTGCTCCTCCTCGGGGATGACGTAGTGGCGGGCGGGGTAGACGTAGAAGTACCTCATATCCTCGCGACGGGCGCCGGTCTGCCGGTCGATCTCGGATATCCGCTCCACCTCGTCGCCGAATAGTTCCACCCGAACGATGTTGTTGAAGTAGCCGGGGACGAGGTCGATCGTCTCCCCCTTCGCCCGGAATCGGCCCGGCGCGAGCTCCATCTCGTTTCTCTCGTACTGGATCGAGACGAGCCGCTCCAGGATCTCCCGCCGGGATACGCGGTCGCCGACCTTCAGCTCAAAGCCCATCTTCATGAAGTTCTCAGGATTTCCGAGGCCGTAGATGCAGGAGACGGAGGCGACGACGATGACGTCTTTTCGCGACAATAGGGATGCTGTCGCCGCAAGCCGCATCTGCTCGATCTTGGGGTTGATGGTGGCGTCCTTCTCGATGTACTGGTCTTTTGCCGGGATGTAGGACTCGGGCTGGTAGTAGTCGTAGTAGGAGACGAAGTACTCGACCCGGTTCTCGGGGAAGAACTCTCGAAACTCATTGTAGAGCTGGGCCGCCAGGGTCTTGTTGTGGGCGATGACCAGGGTCGGCTTTTTGACGGCGTCGATGACCTTCGCTATGGTGTAGGTCTTCCCCGAGCCGGTGACCCCGAGGAGGGTTTGGAGGCGCTGGCCGGATTCAAGGCCGCGGACGAGCTTATCGATCGCCTCGGGCTGGGATCCCTTCGGCTCGAAGTCGGAGGCGATGGCAAACTCTGGCCTGGTAGACGGTTCAAAAGATTGGGCAGGTCTCGTCATGGCGTCACCGGGGCTCGATTCATTTTAGCGCCTCCGACCTCTCAACCCCTCTTCGCCTCTTTAAGGTACTCCAGAGTCCTCTCTCTCATCTCCCGGGCCTCATTGCCTGTGGGGTCGAGGAGGATCGCCCGGTCGAAGGCCTCTACCGCCTCCTCGTACCTCTCAAGGCCGATGAGGGCGATACCCTTCACCATCCAGCCGGGGACGAAGTCGGGCATCGCCTCGACGAGCTCCTCGGCGAGGTCGGCGACGGCGTCGTACCTCTTCAGCTTCGAGAGGGGCCCGAGCTTGTTGAACTTGTAGCTCGGCTCCTCCGGCTCTAGCTCCAGGAGGAAGTCTAGGAATTCGATCGTCGCCTGCCAGTCTCCCCGGTCGAAGATCGCCCCTGCGAGGTCGTTCCAATCCTCGGGGTCTCGGAGGGCCGGAGCCTGTTTTACGCCCGAACGATAAGCGTCCTTCGCCTCCTCGACCCGGTCGAGGTTCCGGAGGGTCATGATCTTCGAAATCCAGCCCCGAAGGTCGTCGGGCTTTGCCTCGATGGCCCTATCGAAGTACTCCAGGGCCCCCTCGTCGTCGTTCTTGAGGGAGGATATCCCTCCGAGGAGGTCCAGGATCTCCGGATCGTCGGGGCGGAGTTCGAAGGCCCGCTCGGCGCTGGCCCGCCCCTCGTCGAGCCTCCCCGCCCCCAGGTAGGCCACCGCCAGCTTGTACCACCCCCCGACGTCGGAGGGGTCGGCCTCGACGATCTCCTTGAAGAACTCCACCGCCTCCTCGAACCTGTCCGTGTGCATCAGGAAGATGCCCTCAGTAAACCTGTCTTCTGCCATATCACTCAGCCACCTCGGGGACGAAAGGTCCAGCCCTCAGATAGTCCGCGGCCCAAGACCGCCCAAATGCCCTCTATTCCCGGCTAGCCTAAAATGGAATTGGTCTCGCCCCACATTATAAAAACTTCGTTCTCCTTCAGATGATTGGATCGGTCGCCATCTAAGATGGGGCTGCGCCGTCTTTCGCCTCCGCCACGACCCAGGCGGAACCGTCGAGATAGGCACCCCCGCCGAAGGTGGCGTCCCCTCTGGACGCCTCGTCCATCCCCCGCCTCGCCCTCCTCTTGACCACCTCCATAGGTGGCTCGGGGAAGGGCTCTGAAAGGAACCGGAGTTCCAGGACGATCCTCTCGATCTCGCCCTCGTCGACGAGCCCGATCCGGTCGATCACCTCCACCTGCCGCTGGAACCTTCCGATCGCCGCTGCCGAGAGGTTCTCGATGAAGGGGATCGCCCCCCTCGACCCAGAGATCCTCCCGTCGTCGTCGATCCCGTTTCGGTGGAGGGCGAGGATGGAGTCGCCGGGGAGGTGGCCCTTCGACTCCTCGCCGCAGACGAGGAGGAACCGGATGTTCGAGTTTGCGATGAGGTTTGCGACCACCTTCTCGACCCCGAGGTTCTCGGTCTTGCAGGGGCCCCAGATGGCCGCCCCAGGAGCCCGAAGGGAGCTTGCCAGGGTAACCACTGCGATCCTCGATCGGGGGTCTCCGAGGCTGTAATCCCCCCTGATGGGCGGCCAGTTCTCAAGGCCTGAAGGCCCCCCGCCTTCGACACAGACGCCTTTCACCCCCTCCGCCCCGGATTCTTCATCTGAAATGTCTGGATGTTCGCCGCCCATCCTCCCGCCCCAGGACTCCATGGTTGAAATGCTATAAACCGTCGTCGCTCAACCGAATTATAGCCATCTCAACAAGAGGCTTATATACAAAAAGGGAGCACTTGAAGATTAATTGGGAAAGTTCTGCAGATCCGGCGTGGGATGGCCCCATGGGGTCGCCGGTGCAGAGGATGAGAGATAGATGGCATCTTACGAGGAGCGGATCCTCCAGGCGATTGAGGATTCTGAAGTTGGGCTGACGACCGTGGACGTAGCGAAGCAGGCGGGGGTCAGCAAGACGACAGCCATAAAGTACCTCTCAGTCCTCAAGTCCGAAGGAAAATGCGAATTTGTAGAGGTGGGCCCCTCCAAGCTCTGGAGGAGGACAAAGAGGCCAGAAGATCTCGGAAGGGCCGGAGAGGATCTCGAGGGGCTGAAGGAGTTCGAGGCGGCCCTGATGAGGGGCGGAGGAGCCTCCGAGGCTCCCATAAATTTATCGATCATAGCCCGCCTCGAGGAGATCTCCGAAGATGTCACCATCTCCTTCTCCTTCAAGGTCAGGGCCGATAAGGTCGACGCCCTCGTGGACCTGATGAAGAAGAATCTCAAAAAGGTGGAGACCCCATAGCTCCGAAAGTGGGGGGGTCGCCATTGAAAAGCGCGAGTGGGAAGACCCGAAATTAGCCTTATATAAGATACGGGATATCAGAGAGGGTTAAAGACGGTGGATTCGAGTTATGCGGATACCTTCTGAGATCCACGACTTCTTCCGGGTGGAGGAGGGGCAGACCCTCCTCATCAAGGGGATGCCCGGAACCGGGAAGACGACCCTGGCCCTGGAGATCATGTGCTCCGTCTGCGAGAGGGAGAACGGAATGTACATCTCCACCCGGGTCAATCCCAGCCGGGTCTACGCCATGTTCCCCTGGATCGGCGAGATCATCCCCACCACCAACGTCGTCAACGCCACCCAGAAGATGCTCCTCGAGAGCCTCAGGAACGTGGGCCGGGAGGGGTCCAGCTACGAAACGGTCCTCTACTTCTTCAAGACCTTCCTCGACCAGGCCGGGGACATGGACGACCCTATGATAGTCATCGACAGCTGGGACGCCATCATAAACTACACCGCTGCCACCCTCGGAGATGCCCAGCACAGCCTCGAGCAGAACATCTGCGAGTTCGCCCGGGACATGGGGATCCACCTGATCTTCGTCAGCGAGTCGGCAGATCTTCTGCCCCTCGACTACATCGTCGACGGCGTCGTCACCCTCAAGAACGTCAGGATGGCAGCCCCCCTCTCCGGCGAGAACCGCCCCGAGGGGATGACCACCAGGTACTCCCGGGAGATCAGGCTGGACAAGCTGAGGGGGGTGGAGATCAAGCAGAAGATATACACCTGCACCCTCCACGACGGAAGGTTCTGCTACTTCGAGCCCGCCCTCGAGAACGTCAGCCCCAAGATCGGGATCGTCTGCGACCTGGACAGGATATCAGACCCCCGAGAAGACTCCATCTCCACCGGGATCGGCGACTTCGACGGCATCACGGGGGGGCTCAACTTCGGCTCCTGCAACGTCCTGGAGATCGATCACGGCGTCGGCAAGAGGTACTACCAGGTCCTGACGGCTCTAGCGTCCAACTCCGTCAAGAACGGGAGGGCGGTCCACATCGTTCCGAGCATCGGCTACCAGCTCGCCCCCAGGGACGTCTTCGTCCCATCGAACGTGATGGTCCTGGAGCCGGGGGGCGACCGGGACCAGTGGTATGAGACCCTCTTCAAACACTGGGACTCCCTCCGAGAGAGGACGGGCAGGCCGATCCTCAACATCCTGGGGCTCGACTCGATGGAGTTCGCCTTCGGCTACGAGAGGATGCTCAACTCCACCAGCCGGATGTTCCAGAAGTGGAAGGAGACGAGCGACGTCAACGTGGTGGTGGTGAAGTCAGGGCAGAAGAGCATCCGGATGACCTCCCACATCGCCGATACCTACTTCGTCATCAAAGAGCTGAACGGGGGGCTCTGCCTCTACGGCCTGATACCCCGGACGGAGCCCCACTACATGGTCAGAGACGAGAGGGGGAACATCCGCCTCGTTCCCATAGTCTGACGCTGGGGTGGGGTCTCGTGGAGGCGATCGCCTCCTGAAGGCAGGAGACGGTTTCGACTTTTCAGATCCACCTCTCGCCGCCGTCTGATCTGATCTCCTTCTTCCAGATCGGAGCCCGTCTCTTTATCTCCTCCAGGACAAACTCGCATCCCCGGAAGGCGGCCTGCCGGTGGGGTGCGGTGGCGACGATGAGGACGATAGCCTCTCCCACTCCGAGGCTCCCGACCCTGTGGACGACGTCGACGGACTTGAGGTCAAAGGTCGCCATCGCCTCGTCCCGGATCCTCGCCAGCTCCTCCTCTGCCACCTCCCGGTAGGCCTCCACCTCGACCCCGGATATCCCGTCGTCCCTGACGGTCCCGAGGAAGGCGACGACCGCCCCGGCGTCGGGCCGCTTCGCTCCGGCCACCAGATCCTCGATGGAGAACTCCCGGTCGGTTATCTCAATCGCCATAAGACCTCACCATGGGGCCGCGAGAATCTCATCCTCCGGAGAAGGGGGGGAGGATCGCCACCTCGTCCCCCTCCTCCAGGACGTCGGAGGGGTCTGCGCCCCGCCGGTTCAGAAGGACCATCGCCCTCCCGCCGATCGGCCCGTCCGGCCCGGATAAGGCTTTCTTCAGGCCGGGATGGGAGGAGACGACCTCTTCCAGAAGGTCGGCGAGGGTGGACCCCTCCGGGAGTTCGAGGGTCGCCTCCTCCCCCGCCATCTCTCGAAACCTGGCGAAGGCCCTCACCACCACCCTCATCTCTTCGACCTCAGCCTCCCGATCTCGTCCAACGCCTCCACCTGCAGGACGAAGGTTCCGTAGCAGGGCTTCGTATAGGGGAAGATCACCCTATCCCCATCGATCCCGATGAGGAGGGGAGGGACCCCGATCAGATGGACGTTCAGGAGCCTGTACCCCGGAGGGACCTCGACAATCTCATTGAAGTTCTTCTTTATGTATTCTCTCGCCTCTTTGAAGGAGCACTGGGATAGGAGGACTTCATACTTCATCTCCTCTAGGCAGCCCAATCAGATCACCTCATCTAAAAGCCTCTTCAGCGGCAGGGGGTCGTGGACGGCCTTGGCGACGAGCTTTCTGCAGTCGAACTCCACCGTCTCAGCCAGCTCCTCGGCGGACCTCCCGAAGATCAGGACGAAGAGCTCGGCCCTGGAGATGTAGCCGATCGTCCCGGCGTAGGTTATCCCGGCGTCGCTGTGGGCGAAGGCGAAGCACTGGTCGAAGTCGGCCTTCCCTTCCGATATGGAGGCGATGCACCGGTCGATGTTCATCGTCTCCCCGAGGTAGTGGCCCCGGGGGTCAGCGAGCTTCGTCAGCTTGAGGGCGGCGCCGGTCCCCGCCACCACCACCTCGTCCCCCCTCTCCCTCAGCCGAAAGGCGAGGTAGAGGGCGATGCTGGTCTGGACGGGGACCTCGGGGCAGCCGAGGAGGATGAGGGCCCGCCTCCTCCCGGGCGATACTTCACCAGAACTCTCCATGGCCCTCCATCGGCCCCGGAGCTACTTAAAGCTCTCTTCCCCGGCCGCAGTCCGGGCAGCCGGGGTTCCTCTCCAGGGGGATCTCGTCGCACCTCCCCCGGTAGCCGTCCCAGAGGAGGAGCCTCCCCGCCAGGGACGCCCCCAACCCCGTCAGGTGCTTTACTACCTCCGTCGCCTGGATCGAGCCGATCACCCCACAGGTGGCGCCGAGGGCTGGTACCTGCTCCTTCGGCGGCGGCCGGGGGAAGATGCATCGGAGGCATGGCGTCATTCCGGGGACGATCGTCGTCGCCTGGCCGTCGAGGCCGGAGATCGCCCCGTGGAATAGGGGGACGCCTGCGGCCAGGGCCGACCCGTTGAGGAGGTGCCTGGTGTCGAAGTTGTCGAGGGCGTCCACCACCGCGTCGGACCCGGCCACCAGCTCCTCCAGGTTATCCTCGTCGGCGAATAGGGGGACCGCCTCCACCTCTACCTCGGGGTTCAGCCCCCGGAGGGTATCGGCCGCCGAGGCGGCCTTGGGACGGCCGAGGTCCTCCTGCCAGTGGAGGATCTGCCGGTTGAGGTTGCTCACCTCGACGACGTCGCCGTCGACGACGACGATCCTCCCCACCCCTGCAGTGGCCAGATAGACCGAGACGGCGGAGCCGAGCCCCCCCGCCCCGACTACCAGGGCCGTTGACCTCGCCAGCCTCCTCTGCCCCTCCTCCCCGAAGAGGGGGATCTGCCGGTCGTACCTAGTACCGTCCTCCAACTCTCACTCCTCCCTGATGGATGATGGGACGGCCCCCTTCAGCCCCCCACCACCGCCGGGAAGAGGGCGACCTCGTCCCCCTCCGCCAGAGGCGTCGCTGGCCCTGCCAGGGATAGGAAGTGCCTCCCGTTGACCATGACGTTCACGTCCTCCCGGACCCTTCCAGAGCCGTCGAAGATCTGGCCCCGGAGCTCCCAGGACCGGGTGGCGAGGCTCTCCAGAAGGTCGGAGACGAAGGCCCCATCCGAAAGCTCCACCTCCGACGCTTCCCCGAGGAGGGCTCTATACCTGGCAAAGGCCTTTATCCTGATCAGCATGACCGCTCCGCCATCTCCTTTATCCTCTCCAGGGCCCGGAGGGCGTCTTCCCGCTTGAGGTCTCTCCTCTCGTTGCGGAGAAAACTCGAAAAGCCCTCCTGGTTCCCTCCGTCGAGGTCCGCCGCCTCGATGATCCTGTCGTAGCTCCTCTTGGGGAAGTACAGAGAGGATCCCGCCGCCAGGATCTTCTCCGCGGAGACGGCGTCGATCGCCCCCCTCTCCCGGGCGGCCCGGACGTTCTCCCTGACGTTCACCAGGGGCTCGGATAGGGGGGCGTAGCTGATCGGATCGAAGATGAGGGCCACCTCGTCGTCGGAGATGAGGACCCCATCCCGGTAGAGACGGAAGATCTCGCCGACCCCCTCCATCCCGAATCTCGCGAGCTCCGCCGCCCGGAGCGCCCCCATGCTGGAGGCGCCGACGACGGCGACCCCCATCTCCAGGGCCCGGAGAACCTCCTTGTGGGCGACGGCGCTCTCCTGGAAGAATACCCCGTCGATCAGCCCTACTATCCTAGCCCCCTCCTCCACCGCCCTCAGGAGGTCGCCCCTCGCCGCCGGTGGACGGTAGTCGGCCTGGAGGATCATCTCGGCCGAGGACCTATCGAGGCTAGGGCCGAGGAAGACGACGATTTCTTTTGACCTCATCTCTCCACCGCCTCCCCCTCCTCTCCGGGTCCATGGCGCTCATCTCAAGGCCCGGGACGACGACCCGGACCACCGGGACGCCGATCTCCGGGCGGGTGAGGTCGACGACGATCGCCCGGTCCAGCCCCGCCTCTCCGAGCCGTTTCAGCATGAGGTTGATGTCGTCGAGGAAGTCGTCGGAATCCTGGGACCTGATCTCCCCAAAGGGCCTCTTCCCGGTGGACTCAAACCAGTGACGGTTCAGCCTCTTCGTCCTCTCGTAACCGATCTGCCTCCGGAAGTCCGCCGTCGTCGTATCCTCCCTCGCCCCGTGGATCTGGGTCAGCCTCGACTGGGCGACCTCCGTCAGGGCGCGGAGGACGGCCACTCCGGCGTTGGTGTGGGTCCCCATCCCGATGGTGAGGAGGGCGGGGTCCTTCAGCATCAGGTCGTCGGAGGCGGCGGCGATGGTGGGGACACCAATGTCGCTGGTGATGTCCTTGATCCGGACGTCCACCTCCGCCCGGGCGAACTTCTCCAGGAGGGAGTGGGCGAGGCCGTCCTCCACCTCCGAGACGACGGGGCCCGTCCTCTTCACCGCCTCGGCGAGGGACCAGGCGTCCCGCTCGATCACCTCGGAGAGGCCGTGGAAGACCGCCTCCTCCAGGACGTTCCCCGAGGCGAGGCCGTTGGTGTTCGTCCTGAAGAGCTGCGGGTACTCCCTCGAGAGCGGATGGAAGACGGCGCTCGCCGGGACCATCACCTCCTCCTTTCCGATCAGATCGTAACCGGCGACCCAGGGGATAGGCTTCTCCGGGTCCGCCCCCTCGGGGAGGGCGAGGTCCCTGGGGTCGACGGCCTCGACCCCGGCCCGAACCTTCGAATGGCTCTCCACCAGGAGCTCCCTATCGTGGACCTCGGCGGAGTACCGCTCTATCCCCTCCATCATCGCCGAGACCCTCGCCTCGGCTGGGGTGGCGCCTTTGCCGTTGTAGACGGATATCGCCCCCTTCTCCGCTGCGGGCCTGATGCTGGAGAAGACCGGTATCCCAATCCGGTCGAGGTTGGTGATGTCAGCCACCCTGGTGATCCCCGCGAGCTCCATCTTGGGGGCTATCCGTTCGAGGGTCTCCTCAGGAGAAAAAGCTCGGTGGGTGTCGGTCTTATACTTCTTTATGCAGGATCTGAGCATCATCGGTTATCAACTCTTCAGCTTGAATCCGTTCTTGATCTTTGAATCCTCTCCCACCGGTGGTTTTTGGGCTGGTCCTCCGGGCGAGGGTGGGACGGCAGGCGGATCGCCCCTACCAACTCCTCCGTCTGCCCCTAAATACATGTCGGGTTTCTCCCCGTCCCTCCGATAGAATCGATATAGATTCAGAGGAGAGATAGGAAGATCCAGTAGACTAGGAGGTTTGCGGCCGTCAGGGGGATCCCGACCTTCATGAAGTCGGTGAAGGTGATGGCCGCCCCCCTCTTCTCGCCGTTCTGGACGATGATGACGTTGGACGCCGCCCCGATGATCGTCAGGTTCCCGGCGATGGTGGACCCGGCGGCGAGGGCCATCATCGCCTCCACCGAGGAGTCGAGGGTGGATAAGAGGGGGAGGTAGAGGGCGACGAAGGGGACGTTCGATACCAGCTGGCTCGCGATGGCGCTCGTCGCCAGGATCACCGGGATCGAGGTGGCCTCAAACCCCGAGCCGTTCATCGCAGCCTGGAGGTGGCCGGAGTTCCAGACGCTCTCCATCAGGACGAACATGGAGGCGAAGAAGGCGAGGGTTCGCCAATCCACCTTCCTCACGAGCTCCAGCCTCCTGGGGCTACAGAGGAGGATGGGGAGGGCGGAGAAGAGGGCGATCTCCGTCAGGCCGAGGGGGGACGGAAAGCCCAGGGAGACGGAGACTATCTTGAAGGCGATCAGGACCATCACCACCACCAGGGAGAGCTTCGAGAGGAGGGCGAGGTCCGGATCGACCACTGTCTCCTGGATGTGGTTTAAGGTCTGGCGACCAAACTCCCCGCCGCAGAGGAGCCTCAAGACCCCATAGGCGAGGAGGAGGTTTATGGCCGTCGGGAGGGCAAGATACCGGAAGAAGGTGACGAAGGGGTTTGGGACCCCCCCGCCGACGGCGATGAGCAGGTTCTGGGGGTTTCCGATGGGGCTTGCGACGCTTCCAATGGTCACCCCGAAGGCGAGGGAGAGGAGGAGGAGCCTGGCGGAGACCTCGTACTTCCTAGCGATGTGGATCAGTAGAGGTGTTCCGACGATAGCCAGGGTGTCGTTCATCAGGAGGGCGGATAGAAAACCTGCCCCGAAGAGGATCGCGATGACGAGCTGGTCGACGTTCCTCGCCCGCCTCAGGAGCCGGTAAGAGAGGCTGGCGAGGTAGCCGCTCTCCTCCAGGGCCACCCCGACGACGAACATCCCAAAGAGAAAGAGCATCACGTCCACGTTGATCGCCCCGAGGGCCTCGGCCGGGGAGATCGAGCCCGCGAGGAGGACGACGACGGCCCCCGCGACCATGATCTGCCAGATCATCACCCTCGTCCTGAAAAGCTGTCGGGCGGCGATGGTGACTAGAACGGCGGCGAGGACGATGAGGGAGAAGTCTCCGGCAGAGAAGCTCGGCTGAAGCAGGAATGACATCTGGAACATGAGGTTATGGCTCACCGCGGATTTCTCCCTGAAGGCTGGCCTCCAAGGACGCTACCTGAAGTGATGGGAAATATATACGCTTTTCCTTCCTGAGCCGCCGGATCGGCCTCCCCGACCTGACCGAAGCCAAGCCTCCTGGATTATCTCGATTGATCCGACACGCTCCATTAAACTATGGGACGAATTAAAAAGATACAAAGATATATCCGTTGGCCCTCCTTCGAACCTTTTGAGGAGGAGTTTTGACGCTACCAGCCTTCAATCCCGGATGTAGAACTTCAGGCACTTTATTCGCATATCTCTGTCTATCGGCCCTGATCGGCGTTGCGCTGACGGGCCCGGCCTCATCATCTCCCAACGCCTCGGGGAACGAGACCTTCGAGGTCCAGATCCTGGCGATAAACGATCTCCGCGGCCAGCTGGAGCCGCCCCAGGGGAAGGCGACCGTCGGATATGACAGCAGATGCGAGCCCTTCCAGGTGGAGGTGGGTGGCGCGGAATATCTATCTACGATCATAAAGGGGCTCGTCGCCACAAACCCCGATACGATCCTCGTCTCGGCGGGGGATAACATAGGAGCAAGCCCCCTAGTCTCCGCCCTCTTTCACGACGAGCCGACGATCGAGGCCTTATCCCTGATGGGGTTTGATTACTCCGCCGTCGGAAACCACGAGTTCGACGAGGGGCCCGAGGAGCTTTTGAGGATGCAGCGGGGCTGCTGCCATCCAGAGGCCGGTTGCCAGGACGGGGACCGCTTTGTAGGGGCTGGTTTCAGGTACCTGGCCGCCAACGTCATCGACGAGACGACTGGAGAGACTTTATTCCCCCCCTACGCCATCAGGGAAGTCGGAGGGGTGCCGGTGGCCTTCATAGGCGTATCGTTGAATAGCACCCCGGCGATTGTCGTCCCCTGGGGGGTGGCGGGGCTCCTGTTCACCGACGAGGCCGAAGCTATCAACGGGTGCGTAGGGGCTCTGAAAGAGGCGGGGGTCGAGACGATCGTGGTCCTCCTCCACCAGGGCGGCTTCTCGGCAGGGCTTCCGAACGAGGAGATGGAGCCCTGGGAGCTTCTAGAGGATATCGTCCGCCGGACCGACGGAGAGGTGGACCTCTTCATTACGGGCCACAGCCACCAGGCGTATATATCGACGGTGGACGGAAGGCTCGTCACCCAGGCCGGATCTCATGGGAAGTTCGTAACGGACGTCGACCTGGTGATCAGCCCGGCGACCGGCGATGTCGTCGAGGTGAGGGCTAAGAACGTCCCGGTGACGAGAGATGTCCCCACGGACCCAGCAATATCCGAGCTTCTGGATAAGTACCGAAGAATCATGGGACCCATGGCCGACGAGGTCGTAGGTTCCGTCACCGCCGACATAACTAGGAACGCCTCCGAATCGGGCGAATCGGCCCTGGGAAACCTGATCGCTGATGCTCAGCTCCTAGCCACCCAAGGCGGGGTGAAACGGAATGGAGATGGCGCTGTCGTCGCCTTCACTAACCCCGGGGGGATTAGAGCCGACCTCCTCTTCGATCAGGTCGGGGGCGGAGAGGGGCCGGGGGAGGTGACCCGCCAGGAGGCCTTCAACGTCCAGCCCTTCGAGAACATCCTCATCATCATGAACCTGACCGGCGAGGAGATCAAGGCAGTCCTCGAGGAGCAGTTCGACAACCCCTCCCCGGGACGAAACCGGATCCTCCAGGTCTCTGAGGGCTTCACCTACGCCTGGAGGAGGTCGGCCCCGACGGGAGATAAGGTCGATATCTCCAGCATCAAGATCGACGGGGTCTCCCTGGATCCCGAGGGGATCTACAGGGTGGCGGCCAACTACTTCCTCGCCGAAGGGGGGGACGGGTTTGCCACCTTCGCTGAGGGGGTCGATCGGGTCGGCGGCGCCTCCGACTTTGACGCCCTCCTGGATTACCTGGAGGCGCGTTCTCCCGTCTCCCCTCCGCCGATGGGGAGGATAGACTTGGTGCAGGAGAAGAAGCAGCAGATATTTGTCCCGACGGCCGCTGCCGCCTGATCGGATCCTGGACCGGAAGGCTTTGTCCCTGCAGCCTTTCGGCTCTGGCCTCTTATTTTTCGTATCTTCGGCGATCCCATCACCGGCGGCGAACCCAGCATATCTTCACCTACCGTCGTTCCTCTTCGATTCGCCTCCGTTCCTCCAGCCGACGGAGGCGTCGGGGATGCTGTCCACCTCCGAGAAGTACGGCTTGATGTCCAGGAGCGGGGTGCCCTCCAGGGCGTCGAGCCCCCGGACCCTCAGCCTCCCGCCGGCGACGCCGACCAGATCGACGATCCCGAGGCCGATGGGGTTTGGCCGATTCGGCGAACGAGTGGCGAAGACGCCGTGCTCCTTTCCGTCGTGGGGTGGGAAGGCCTTCAGCACCTTCCGGTCGGCCCGGTCGAGCCAGTAGAGGAGGAAGAGGTGGGTGCATCCCTCGACGTCCGCAAGGCCAGGCAAAAATTCGTCGAAGACCTCCACCTCGCTGACCTCCTCCGAGGGCCTCCCCTGGAAGGGGGCCTCGGCCCTGGTCTTGTATGGGGAGTGGATTACGCCTATAGGCTTCAGGTTCATGGCGAGGTGTTTGGCTGCGAAGGGAAAAAAGGGCTTCGGGGAATGGAGCGTTTTTAGAGGTGGATGGTTTGGTAGAGAACCCATCGAGGCGATCAAAGATACTGTCTTTAAATGCTACATCGGAAAAATGGGTGTTGCGCCTGCATTTGGCTGAAGCATTCGAAGAGAAACGATATTGCCCTTAATTGCCCTATTCTCGATATTTACATCCCCGACCCTCTCGATCATCCGCAGAATCTCTCTGGCCTGGACCACCCATCACCCCTCAGAGTCCTTCTCCTCGATCGTTCCGGTCACCTCAAAGAGCTTTAAGCTCGCGCGCTAGTTTTATCTCCGTTTCTCTGGCTGCGCCCGCCGGGGGGGGCCTCTCTCGCCCCCCACCTCCCAGAGGGGCTAAAGGTGATATATATCTTGAATAAACCCTTAGCATAGTAAAAATCCCCCTGAAGGAGGGAGTCCGTTGAAGGATTATCTCACGATAGACGATTTCCCCATCAAGAACCAGCGGATCCTGGTGAGGGTCGACCTGAACGCCCCCATGGACCCGAAAGGAAAGATCCTCGACGACAAGAGGTTTCGAAGCCACCTCCCGACCTTGCGCGACCTAGAGGAGGCTCGGGTCGTCCTGATGGCCCACCAGAGCCGGGCGGGCAAGAAGGACTTCACCACCTTGGAGGCCCACGCCAAAAGGCTCAGCCAGCTCCTCCACCGCGAGATCGCCTACGTCGACGACATCTTCGGCTCCCGCGCCCGAGAGGCGATCAAGGCGATGAGGCCTGGTGACGTCATCCTCCTCGAGAACACCCGCTTCTACTCCGAGGAGAACATCAGCCGATCGCCGGAGGAGCACGCGAATAGCCACATGGTCCGCAAGCTTTCACCGCTATTCGACCTATTCGTCAACGATGCCTTCGCCGTCTCCCACCGTTCTCACCTATCCGTCGTCGGCTTCACGGAGTTTCTCCCCAGCGCCGCAGGTAGGCTGATGGAGAAGGAGATCGACTCCCTCGACAAGGGCGTCCGGGGTAACGAGCACCCCTCGATCTTCGTCCTCGGCGGGACGAAGGCCGACGACTCGATCAAGGTGATCCAGAACGTCTTCCGCCGAGGGGGCGTCGACCAGGTCCTTGTCACCGGGGTCGTAGCCACCGTCTTCCAGATGGCGGCGGGGGTCAACGTAGGCGATAAAAACCGCGAGTTTGTGGCCGGCCTAGACTACTCCGACCAGGTGGCGATCGCCCGAGACCTCCTGGAGAAGAACCCCGAAAAGATCGTGGTTCCCACCGACGTCGCCCTGGACAGGGACGGCGAGAGGCTGGACGTCGCCATGGATAAGGTACCCCAAGATCTCCAGATCGCCGACATCGGCCTTGAGACGATAGTCGACTTCTCAAAGAGGATCCGGGAGGCTAAGATCGTCGTCCTCAACGGCACCGCCGGGATCTTCGAGAACGAGAAGTTCGCCCTGGGGACGACCGAGACCCTGAAGGCCGCCACCGAGTCGGGCTTCTCCATCGCCGGCGGAGGGCACACCAGCGCCGCCATCGAAGAGCTGGGTCTCGAGTCCAAGTTCTCCCACGTCAGCACCGGCGGCGGAGCATCGATAAGCTACCTATCCGGAGACCTCCTCCCAGGGATCGAGGCGCTGAAGAGGGCGGCCCAGCGGTGGAGGAAGTGACCCGCGGTCCCGGCATAGAGGGGTGAAAAGAACGGCCTTAAGGGGAGGGATCGCCGTCCCCGTGGGGCCGCTGCCCTGCCAGGGCCTCCAGGACCAGAACCCTGACTTCGGCTAGGATCTCCTTGGGGGTTCCCGGAGCCTCCAGGCCGGCGGCTCCCCGGTGGCCGCCCCCGGATCCCCCGGCCGCCCTCCCCACCTCCTCGAGGATCGCCGAGAGGTCAAGGCCGGCGAGGACGGCGCCCCTCCTCGCCCGACCGCTGATCCTGCAGAGGTCGCCGTGGGCTCCCCCGACGAGGGCGACGTCGGCCCCGATCTCGACGAGGGTCATCGCCGCGGAGCCCTCGAAGGCTCCGACCTCCGAGGTGACGACGATCCATTCCCCCTTCCACTCTATCTCGGCCCGAGAGGCGGCTCGCAGGAGGGCGATCCTCCTCGAAGTGTCGGTCGGGACCCGAGAGAGGACCTCCAGGGCCTCGGCGTAGTCCAGATCCGACCTCTCCAGGATCTCGGCCACCGTCCGGAAGGAGGAGGCTTGGGCGTGTTTGAACCTTCCGGTATCGGTGATTATCCCCACCAGAAGGGCGAGGGCCGCCTCCCGGCTCGGGCCGATCCCGCTTTTATCCAAAATCTCCCAGGCGATCTCAGAGGTGGAGTCGGCGGCCCTCTGGATCTGGAAGATCGCCCCATCCAGCAGGTCACCCTCCTGGTGATGATCTATCACAGCGTAATCTTTGAGGGGGAGGTCCCCAATCTGAAGCCCCACCGCCGTGTCGACAACCACCACCAGATCGTACTCCTCGACGGATGGATCGATCAATACCTCCGCTCCGATCGCCTCCAGGAGGCTTCCTCCGGTCTTGCTCACCCCCTCCACCGCCGCCAGGTCACCCCCGAAGGCCTCCCGGAGGGAGAAAGCTGCCCCCAAGGCATCCGGGTCGGCGTTCTTGTGGCAGAGGTAAAGGACCCTCTTTCGACCACCGATCATCTTTCCGAACTCTTCCTCTCGAATCTCCATCCTGACGGATGATCGGCATGATGATAGAAATAGCTGTTTCTGGCCTAGAGGATCAGGCCGGAGCCCTCGTCGATCTGGTCCGGGGGTTTGGAGATCTTATCGGAGACCGCCACCCTCTGAGGGACGTCATCCTTCATCCAGGATCACCCGGTATCCGAGGCTCTTGAGGCCAGCGACGGCCTCTTCGGTCAGCCTGCAGCCAGCGGGAACCTCCACCTCGAGCCGATCTCCCCTATCTAAAACCCGCCAGCCGAGGGGGAGAAGCTCCTCGGCAGCCTCGACCCGCCTCAGCCTTTCGGGGCTGAGGGGGCCCTCAATCCTGGGGGCGAGGCAGGACCTGGAAGGCCGATCGGCGTTGGAGAGCCCCAAGGCCGTCGCCATCTCTCGGACCATCTCCTTCGTCGCCCCCACCTCCCGGAGGGGCATCCTGATGCCCGCCTCCAGGAGGGATCTCATGCCAGGCCGATCCTCCAGACGATCGGAGGCGTTGGTGCCGTCTACGACGATCTCCGCCCCCCGAATTCTCGCCAGTTCTAGGAGCCTTTTGGCCATCATCCTCTTACAGATTCGACATCTATCGGGGAGGTTTTCAGAGATCTCCACGAGGTCCAGGACTTCAGCCTCAACGATTACGTGCTCGATCCCGATCTCGGAGGCGACCTTTCGAGCGTTCGCCAGGTCCGCCGCGGATAATAGCTCCGTCTTGACGATGGCGGCGATGGCTCGATCCCCTGCGGCGAGTCTGGCCGCCGCCGCCAGGACCGAGCTGTCCACCCCCCCCGAGAAGGCCACCACTACCCCCTCCAGCGCTCCAAACCACCGGCAGAGATCTTCGAAAGATGCCATCCTCATCCCTCCAGGCGCATGGCCTTGACCCCAGTTGCCCGCTCCACTCGAAAGCCTTTTCCCGGTGGCATGATCTAATCTTCGCTCATCATCGCTCCCGGCGTTAGGAACGGGATCGGAGGGATTTGATGCACATATTTATCACCGGGGCTGGCGATGTCGGTTACCACCTGGCACGCGAGCTATCTGGCGATTATGACGTCACAGTAATCGATCAGAACAGCAGAGCCTGCGAGCGGCTGGAGGAGATCGACGTCAAGGTCCTCCAGGGGAACGCCGCCAACGCCCAGCTCCTGATGGAGGCCGGGATCCAGGACGCGGACATCGTCGTCGCCGTAACCGGAAACGACGAGGTGAACATCATCACATGCATCACCGCAAGCCACCTGGGCGTCGAGAGGACCATTGCTCGGGTCAGCAACTCCGACTACATCGACCAGCCGATGAAGGACCGAAAACAGATCGGTATCGGCCTCATGATCTGTCCGGAGCTGGTGATGGCCGAGCGGATCGTCAAGGACCTCTACTTCCCGTCGATGGTCGAACGTCGGAGGCTCGCTGGCGGGAAGGCCGAGCTGATCGAGCTCGCCGTCGCCGAGGGCTCCCCCCTGGAGGGGCCGATAGCCAGCCTCGAGCTCCCCGAGAACTGCAAGCTAGCCGCCATCAAGAGGGGAGAGGAGATTCTCATCGCCAGGAAAGAGGAGTCGATCAGGGCCGGGGACCGACTGATCCTCACCTCTGACTCTAAGTCGGTGCCGAAGCTGAGGAGGATGATCCATGAGGATACTGCCTCCTCCAAGGTGATGATCGTCGGGGGAGGGGTTGTCGGCTTCTACCTCGCCACGTGGCTGGAGAAGATGGACTTCGACCTGAAGCTGTTGGAGATCGACAACGTCCGCTGCCAGGAGCTGGCGGAGGAGCTCCCCGAGACCCTGATCCTCAACGGCGACGGAACGGATATCTCCCTCATCAAGGCCGAGAACGCCGGATCGATGGACGCTGTCTTCTCCGTCACCGGCTTTGACGAGAAGAACCTGCTATGCTCTTTGTTGGCAAAGCAGCTGGGGGCAGATAAGATCGTGGCGAGGGTCGACAGGAGCGACTACATCGACCTCTTCGAGATGGTGGGAGTCGACCACGCCATAAGCCCTGGGAGGGTGACCGTCGACGCCGTCCTGAAGCTGATCAGGGGCGGAGAGGAGGTGATCTCCGCCGGGAGGGAGGAGACGGAGGTGCTGGAGTTTCGGGCCGAGAAGGAGGCGAAGATCCTGGGGAAGAACGCCGCCGAGAAGATGCCGAAGGGTGCGATCCTCGGGATGATCATGCGGGGCAGCCAGCCGATCATCCCCACCTCGGAGACGGAGGTGAAGGAAGGGGACAGGATCTTCGTTCTGGCCCTCCCCAAGGTATCGGCGAAGGTGAAGGCCCTCTTCACCGCCGATCGGGGCGAGTGATTTTGGGCCCGGCCAACGGCATCACCGCCGGCCCATCTGGCCCATCTACTCCTCTGCCATCTTCCTTCCTGCGAGAAGGTCGGTGACGAGGGCCGCCCTTAGGTTTCCATCTCTTAGAACGGCGGCTGGATGGTAGGTGACGAGGAACCGATCCCGGTGGATCCGTCCCCGGAGTTCGGCTACCCCCTCCTCGTCCAGGACGGCCCTCGCCGCCGCGTTCCCCATCAGGATCACCACCTTCGGCCTGAGGAGTTCGAACTGGGCTAGTAGGTAGGGTCGGCACGCCTCCACCTCCGTCCTATTCGGCCTCCTGTTCCCTGGAGGCCTGCATTTGACGACGTTGGTGATGTAGATCCGGGACCTATCGACCCCTGCATCCAGGAGGCAGCGGTCGAGGATCGATCCGGCCCTACCGACGAAGGGCCTCCCCAGCCGGTCCTCGTCCCTCCCCGGAGCTTCGCCAACCAGGAGGATCTCGGCCCCGGCCGGCCCCTCGCCGGGGACAGCCTTAGTTCTTCCCTCGGAGAGAGGACACCGGCGGCACGATCCGATCACCTCGGCAAGGGCGTCTAGGGGGCCATTGACCTTCCGGGGGGTCTCCGCTCCCGAGCTCTCATCGACTATGGTATGATCCGCCTCATGGAACATCGTACGATCCACCTCATGGAACGAAACGTTCTTATTCATTTAAGCCAGAATCGCCCATCCAAGGTGGTTATAATGGTAGAATGGACCGGAAGCCTCAGAAAGTTCGACGACTTGTATTACACCATCGAGAGGATCGTCTACGGCAAGGGTCAGCTCTCGGGATTCACCTCGGAGGAGATCTACAACAACCTGCGGGACAAGTCCTTCTTCAAGGGCCCAGAAGATCTCCACAAGTTCCTGATCGAGAACGACAAAAAGTACAGGGTCAGGGCCCTGGAGACCGGCGGATGGGAGCGTTACTGGTAGGTTCACTTCTCGCAGAAATATATATTTTCGTCGTCGGTTCCCAGCTGCGAGAACTTCCCCGTCGCCAGGATCTTGTAGCTGTACTTTAGAGGGGCCACCCTCGTCCCCGGCCCCACCACCGACTCCTGGGGGAGGATGACGTTCTCTCCCACCACAGGGATCTTCCCGGCCTTGTTGAAGGGCTGGTCCGCGTCGAGGACGCATTTCGTCCCGATGGTGGAGTGCCTCCCCATGATCGTCCTGTTCAGGTACGATCCCCTCTTTATGGAGGCGAAGCTCATCACCATGCTCTTTCTGATCACCGAACCCCTCTCGATGAGGCTGGTATGGCCGATGTGGGAGTCTTCGATGATCACCCCCTTCTCGATGTTGCAGTTTCTCCCGATGAAGACCTTCCCCCGGAGCTCGATATCCCCGGAGTCCAGGTGCTTTTTCATCCGGCTGAGGGTAGTGGGGTTGATCCACTGACCTGGACGGTACTCGTTCCTGAAGGCGTAGTGCTCCACCTTCCCTCCGAGAAAGTCCATCGCCGCCGAAAGAAGCCTTTCGGGGGTGCCTATGTCTATCCAGTATCCTTTCACCGGATAGCCGTAGACGGGGTATCCCTGCTCTGTGAGGTAGGGGATCAGGTCTCCCCCTATGTCCCGGGCCGAGTCTCCCATATCGGCGAGAACCTTCCGGATCTCGGGGGAGAAGATGTAAAAGGCGGTGTTGATCATCCTGCTCGGCTCCTTTCCGGGGGCTGGCTTCTCGACGAAGCCCCTGATCCTCAGATCGTCGTCGATCTTGGCGACCCCGTACTGGGATATCTCCTCCCCCCCTCCCAGCTCCTTCAGGGCGACGGTGAGGACCGCCCCCTTATTTCTATGAAAATTAATGAAGTTTTTGAGGTTGATGTCGATGACGTTGTCGCCGGATACCACGAGCATATCCTCGTTTATGTCAAAGTAGTTCGCGCAGTATCTCAGGGAGTCCGCGCTTCCCTTGTCCGGGTACTGGGGCTGATAGGCGAACTCCTCGATATCGGTGATCCCCAGCCTCTTGAAGAACCCCTCTCCAGCCTTGAAGTAGTTGTTGAGGGGGAGGGTGTTCTCCGCCCCCTTGCTCCCCAGGACGAACCTCCTGCACCCCTGGGTTGCCAGGACCCTGAAGAGGGTGGCTATGATGGCGGTGTCGCAGAGGTCCACCAGGGGCTTGGGCTGGTCGAGGGTGAGGGGATAGAGTCTGGTGCCTCCTCCGCCGACGGTGGCGATTACCGGTGGAAACATCTTCACCTCAACTCCATCAGTAACCGCGCCTGATCTTGATTATTATCCGGGTGATCATGAAGACTATCAGGAATATTATGACGTAGAATATTATCTCCTGGGTTTCCATGGCCTCGCCTGGGATGTCGAAGTTTATATTTTTGATGGGTGGGGTCTCCAAGCCCCGGAGGTAGGGTTAATTATAGAAAAGGGGGGGATAAGGGGGAGGCTAGATTCAGATGAGGGATGGATTTGATGAGCGGAAGAAGAGAGGCTATTGAGAGGGCGAAGGCCCACTTCGAGGAACTCCTCGTCGAGCAGATGGACCGGGTGGAGCGGATGAAGGCCGCCGAGGACTGGATCGACTACTCTATGATCAAAACCATCGTCATCGGAGTGGTGGGGGGGGACGGGATCGGCCCCTACATCAGCGCCGAGGCGAAGAGAGTCCTCGAGCAGATGCTGAAGGCGGAGGTCTCGGAAGGGAAGGTGGAGATCACGGACGTCTCCGGCCTCTCTATCGAGGAGAGGGCGAGGGCGATGAAAGCGATCCCCGACGGAGTCCTCGATGAGCTGAAGAGGTGCCACGCCATCCTCAAGGGGCCTCTGACGACCCCGAAGAAGGGGGACCCCTGGCCGAACCTGGAGAGCGCGAACGTCGCGATGCGCCGGGAGCTGGACCTCTTCGCCAACGTCCGGCCCGTCAAGGTCCCCAGCCAGGGGATCGACTGGACCTTCTTCAGGGAGAACACCGAGGGGGCGTACATCCTCGGGAGCAGGGGGTTCAACGTCACCGACGAGATCGCCTTCGACTTCACGGTGACGACCAGCCAGGGGGCGGAGAGGATAGCGAGGCTGGCCTTCGAGCACGCCAAGAAGAACGGGGTCGACCGGGTCACCGCCGTCACCAAGGCTAACGTCATCAAGACCAGCGACGGCAAGTTCCTGGAGTTGGCGAGGAAGGTGGCAAAGGACTACCCCGAAATCGAGCTTGACGAGTGGTTCATCGACATCATGGCCGCAAAGCTCGTCGACCCGAAGCGGAGGACCCAGTTCCGGATCGTCGTCCTTCCGAACTTATACGGCGACATCATCACCGACGAGGCGGCGGAGTTCCAGGGCGGCGTCGGAACCGCCGGCTCCGCCAACATCGGGAAGAGGTACGCCATGTTCGAGGCGATCCACGGCTCCGCTCCGAGGATGGTGGAGGAGGGGCGAGCCCAATATGCCGACCCCTCCAGCATGATGAGGGCGGCGGCGATGCTCCTCGGCCACATAGGCTTCGTCGATAAGGCGAGGAGGCTGGAGATGGCCCTCGACATCTGCGGCCAGTACGAGAGGAAGGTAGTCCTGACGGGCCGTTCCGACGGCGCCACCGGTGCCGAGTTCGCCGACTACGTCGTGGAGGCCCTCCAGGACCCGGAGCTGGAGGCGAGGTGGAGGAGCTATCAGTGAGGAGGCCGAAATCTGGCCGGGCCGGCTTATGGGCCCGGAGCGGGTTTCTGGGCCTTCATTTTATTCAGTGCCAGAAAAATCCGTCCCTTCAAATCCGAAGCTCGGATGGCGGAAACCAATTTCAATTATAACCGACAAATAACTCCTCGTGGAGAACCTGGCAGATGCTTTCCTGAGGCTGGATCGGAAGGATATCTCCCTCCTGAAGGCCATCGAACGGGGGATGCGCCACTCGGAGTGGGTCCCTATAGAGGATGTGATAGCGATAGCTCGCCTCTCCCCGAAGGGGGCCAGCACGGGCCTCTCGAGGCTGGTGGAGAAGAAGCTCGTATCGAGGACCACGGAGCCCTATGAGGGGTACCAGATCGGCTTTGCCGCCTACGACCTCGTCGCCCTCTCCGACCTCGTCGACCGGGACGTGGTGGCCTTTCTCGGAGACCTGCTGGGCGTGGGGAAGGAGTCGGTCGTCTTCGAGGCGCTCGGCAGCGGCGCTCCCGGACCCGATGAGCCGGGAGCCCCGCCGAATAGGGACGAGCCACCCCTCGTCCCCCTGGCGGTCAAGTTCCACCGCCAGGGGAGGACTAGCTTCAAGCACGTCCGGAGGGCGAGGGACCACCTGAGAGATCAGCCCCGGTGCGCCTGGATCCATGCCGCGAGGCTCGGGGCGGCGAGGGAGTGGAGGACCCTCAAAGCCCTCCATCCGGAGGTGAGGGTCCCAAGGCCCGTCGCCCTCAGCCACCACGCCGTGGTGATGGAGCATGTGGGGGGGGCGGAGCTTTACAAGGTGGAGCTGGAGGAGCCTGAGCCCTTTTTAGAGCTGATCCTGAAGGAGGTGGCCTCTGCCTGGAGGAGGGGGATCGTCCACGCTGACCTCAGCGCCTACAACGTCCTCGTCGGGGAGGACGGGGAGGTAGTCATCATCGACTGGCCCCAGGCCGTATCCAGTAGGGACCCCAGGGCCCAAGAGCTCCTCGAAAGGGACGTCAAGAACCTCCTCGACCACTTCGCAAGGAAGTACCACCTCGTCGTACCCCACCAAGAGGCTTTGGCAACTGTTGTAGGAGATGATGGAGGAGGGAGGAAGGAGGGTGAGACGGGGTGGGTAGATAGGATCCTCGAGGGGTGATGCCATCCCAGGATCGATCTTCGGGGTGGACATCGCGAGCGGCTCGCCCTTGAGCAAGCAAGCCCCAAGCTATGCCCTCTTCATCATCTCCGGGGACGGAGAAGAGCGCCACCCCATGGTCAGCAGGCAGAAGCTGATCAGGATGATCCGGCAGAGGGCGCCGGAGATCGTCGCCGTCGACAGCGTCCACGAGCTCGCCGCCGACAGGTCCGACCTCGTCTGGCTCCTGAGGCAGATGCCCCCGGGGACGAGGGTCGTCCAGGTGACGGGAGGGGAGAGGGCCGAGCCCCTGGCCAGGCTCGCCCGGCGGCACCGGATCGCCTTCGATCGGCTCGACCCCATGGACGAGGCCGAGGCCTGCGCCCGCCTCGCCTCCCGGGGCGTCGGGAGCGTCGTCTCGGCCTTCGAGGACCAGACCTGGATCAAGGTCAGCCGCCGGAGGTCTCCCGGTCGGGGCGGCTGGAGCCAGAAGAGGTACACCCGGAAGATCCACGGCTCTGTCAAGGCCCTCTCCCGAGAGGTGGAGGAGAGGCTCCGGGAGGAGGGGCACAGGTTCAGCATCCGCTCGGTGGAGGGTATCGGCGGCTACATCAGGAGCGAGTTCGTGGTGGAGGCGGATAGGAGCCTCGTCCACCTCCACTCCGGCTACCGCGGCGACGCCCAGATCCGGGTGGAGGGGGTGGAGCGGCCGAGGCTCAAGTTCGAGCCTCTCCGCAGGAGACGGGGTTACATCATCGCCGGGATCGATCCCGGCACCACCACCGCCATCGCCGCCCTCAACCTGAGGGGGGAGCTGGTGGACCTCACCAGCTCGAGGACGATGGCCACCCCGGAGGTGATCGAGTGGCTCGCGGCCCGCGGAAAGACCCTGCTGGTGGCGACGGACGTATTTCCCACGCCGGGAGCCGTCGAGAAGGTGAAGAGGGCCTTCTCCGCCGTCCTCTCCTCCCCGGGAAGCGATATCAGCGCCGAGGAGAAGATCGCCCTCGCCCGGGAGTACGGCTACAGAAACGACCACGAGCGCGACGCCCTCGCGGCAGCGGCCAGCGCCTTCAAGAGGTACAGAAACAAGTTCCAGCAGGTCGAGAGGAAATGCCCTCCGGATCTCGACCCCGAGGAGGTGAAGGCCCTGGTGGTCCGGGGCCTCTCGATAGACCAGGCGATCTCCGGGATGGCGTTGCCGCCAGCGGAGGAGAGGCCCACGCCCCCGCAGGAGTCTCCATCCTCAGAAGACGCCGATCACTCCATCCTGGCTGGAGAGAACCGACGTCAGCAAGAGCAGATCCGGAGGCTGAAGGAGTTTGTCGAAGAGCTGAAGGGCGAGCTCGCGGAGGAGAGGGCGGCCCGCCGACGGCTGGAGGCTAAGATCGAGAGGCTGATGGATAGGTCCCGCCGGGAGATCAAAAGGGACCAGGAGATCAAGATCCGGGAGAAGGAGATCGAGAGGCTCCGGGGCCTCCTCCGGCAGGAGAGGAAGGTGAACCGCAGGCTGAAGGCGAGGCTCAGGAGGGAGAAGAGGGCCGAGGAGCTGGAGGAGGAGGCGGTGGGAAGGCCCGCCAAGGTGGTCGCCTCCTTCTCCAGGGAGGCGATCCTGGAGGCGGCGGAGCAGCTAGGCGTTCGGAAGGGAGATGTTGTCGTCCTCATCGACGCCAGCGGCGGTGGCCCCAACACCGCAGACCTTCTCATCGATCTCGAGGTGGAGGCGGTGGTCGTCGATACGGAGATGGAGCCGTCGGTGGAGGGGTATCTGATGGACGGAGGCGTCCCCGTCCTCTCCAGCAGCGAGGTGCCGGTGCGGAGGGTATCTGGGGTCGCCCTCGTCGACCCTGAGGATCTGGAGGGGGCGCTTGCTCGGTGGTCGGAGCGAAAAGTGGTCCGAGATGCGAGACGGAAGACCGAGTGGCTGGAGGGGATGATCCAGGAGTACCGGGCGGAGCGGAGGAAGGACGAGCGGCAGAGGAGGAAGACCTCTCCGGAGTGAGCAGCCGGGCATCGCTTTGACCGGGGAACGCCTACACCCCCTGGGGCAAGGGGAGCGTTTTTAAAGATAACCCGCCCTCACTGCCCCCAACCATGCTCGCCGACGATATACTGAGGTTGAAGAGAGAGAGGAACGCCGTCATCCTCGCCCACAACTACCAGCCGGGAGAGGTCCAGAAGGTCGCAGACCTCCGGGGCGACTCCCTGGAGCTATCTCGGGCAGCGGCGAGGGAGGAGGCTGAGGTTTTGGTCTTCTGCGGCGTCGACTTCATGGCCGAGACCGCGGCGATCCTCTCCCCTGATAAAAGGGTGGTCATGGCCGCGGCCGGAGCCGGCTGCCCCATGGCACATATGATAACGGCCCAACAGCTCCGAGAGTTCAAGGCCCAAAATCCGGGGGCAGCAGTCGTCTGCTACGTCAACTCCTCCGCCGAGGTCAAGGCGGAGAGCGACATCTGCTGCACCTCCGCCAACGGGGTCGAGGTGGTAGCATCCCTCTCGGAGGAGACGGTCCTCTTCGTCCCCGACAGGAACCTGGGAAGGTACGTCGCTCGCTTCACCGATAAGAGGATCATAACCTGGGACGGGTACTGCTACGTCCACGACAGGTACACCCCAGAGGACGTCCGCAGGGCTTGCGCCCTCCACCCCGAGGCCGAGGTTCTCGTCCACCCCGAGTGCAGGCCCGAGGTGATCGACCTCGCCGACGGCGTCTACAGCACCTCGGGGATGGCGAGGCGCGCTAAGGAGAGTCCGGCCCGGGAGTTCATCATCGGGACGGAGGTGGGGATGAACTACAGGCTGAAGGAGGATAACCCCGGAAAGGAGTTTTACCCCCTCAGCGAAAGAGCGGTCTGCGTCGACATGAAGAAGACGAGCCTCGCGACGGTCCGAGCCGCCCTCGAGACCACGGAGCCGAGGGTCGTCGTCCCTCAGAGGATCGCGGACCGGGCGAGGGTTGCCATCGAGAGGATGCTCGCGATCTGATCTTCCCTCCGGGACCAATACTTTTATAGTCGGAGACCATTATCAGCCCAATCGCTTCCCCTTTCCCCAGGGCGCCCTACCGAAGGGAGGACCAAAAGGACGGAGGTAGCAAGGCCGGGTGATTCAAATCAGCCGAAATATCAATGCTCGTCAGCTCCGGTATCCCCTCATCGCGGGCAGCGTCCTGCTGCTTTTAGCCGCCGTGTATAGCGATGCGAACCAGTTGACCATTGAGCCGCTGATAGAGCTGACGGGGATGATGCTCATCATCATCACGGCGGCGATCTGGAGAAGGTGATCTGCGAGAGTTGGATCCATCTCCCATAACCCGTCCCTCTCCCATTTTCCAGGGCCCAGGAGCCTCCGGAGGCGGATCCGACGATCCCCTGAGGAGGCGAATTTGAGTTATTCTAGGCCGTTGGGACCTTCAGCGGCCGATCCGTCCCCACCGGCTCAGGCCGTCTTTTCCCGATCTGCAGGCTTCGCCGCCCCCTCTCCTCTCTTCGCCGGTCTCGCCGGCCTTTCCTCCTCCCCGCCGCCGCCCTCCTCCTGGAGGTCCTCGAGGGCGTCGGGAAGGTCAGCCCCGCAGATCGCGATCCCTCCCTTCAATCCCATCCCCCCTCAATCCGTCTGATCTCGGGCCGCCCGCGGAATCCTCCCACCTCCGGAGGTCTCTTGCCAGGCCAGCCGCGATCCCGGCCGCCTCCTCCATCCGCTGGCGAGTGGCGAGCCCCCGGGGTCGGACCTCCGACGCGAGCCAGAAGGCGGTCTCCTCGAAGAAGGCAGCGAGCCTTCCGGAGGCGAGGGCCTCGGCGAGGCCCGGGGCGTCGATGATGCATTCGGCCGCGACCTCCCCGCCGACGAGCCAGCGGGCCCTGGCCCCCAGGGCGTCGCCGGCGGGGCCGCCGTAGGTGATGGTCAGATGCCAGGAGGCGCCGCCGCCGGAGGAGGCGGAGGGATCGATCCTGAAGGGGACGGGGTCCTCCCGGTCGAGCCTCTCGCAGACCATCCCGTCGGGGCCGGCGGAGACGACCTCGACGAGGAGGAGCTCTCCGATCCGGTCGGCCCTCCTCCGGATCTCCTCCTCCAGGGTCAGGATCGCCTGGAGGGATGGGGCGGCTCCTCCTTCGCTCTCGATTGGCTGGGGCTCTTTCGTCTCGGAGATCAACGGGTTTCCCCTCTCATTCTCATTTCGGGCTGGTTTGGGATGGGATGGATAAAGGGTTGCCCATCGGTTGGAGGATCAGTTCCCGTCTTCATGGAGGATGGGTCAGCTCTATATGCGCCAACTCAGGATGGCGATTTTATATCATCGCGTGATATTCCAACTGGTCGTCGTTATGTGGGAGGAAAGGAGCAGGGACGAAATCTGGGACCTCATCGTCGTCGGAGCTGGCCCCGCCGGCCTCTTCTGCGCCGCCAGCGCCTCCGGCGGGGGCCGGAAGGTCCTCGTCCTGGAAAAGAAGAGAACCCCCGGCCGAAAGCTCCTCATCTCGGGATCGGGCCGATGCAACCTGACCCACGACGGCGACCCTCGATCCTTCCTCGACCACTACGGCGAAGCGGGGCGCTTCCTCCGCCCGGCCCTCCTGGGATTCACCAACCGCGACCTCGTCGCCTTCTTCGAGGAAAGAAACCTCTCCATGATCACGATGGAGGGGGGAAAGGTCTTCCCCGAGACCCAGAAGGCTCGGGACGTCCTGGACGTCCTTCTGGCGGAGTGCGAGGCCTGGGGAGTCGAGATCGCCTGCGGCAAGGCCGTCACGTCTATAGTGAAGTCGGCGGATGAGTTTCTCGTCGCCTGCGGAGATGACGCCTATCGGTCGCGCATCCTGGTCATCGCCACCGGAGGCCGGTCGTACCCCGCCACCGGCTCGGCCGGCGACGGCTACCGCTTCGCCGAGGCCCTCGGCCATGCCATCGCCGAGGTCGGCCCCGCCCTCGCCCCCGTCCGGATCAGGGATTATCCCTTCGCCGACCTTGCGGGGATCTCCCTCCCCGGCGCCAGGGTCTCGATATTCCGGGGCCGGAAGGTGAAGGAGGGAGCGGGGGACGTCCTCTTCACCCACGATGGCCTCTCCGGCCCCGGGATCCTCGACCTCTCCAGGGACATCTGGGCCGGGGACCTCCTGAGGGTATCGCTGGCAGGGCTCAGGAAGAAGGAGGAGATGGAGAGGTGGCTTCTCGCGAGGTCCGAGGAGGAGGGCGGCCGAAACCTGAGGTCTGTCCTCGCGGAGCTCGCGATCCCCGCCAGGCTCGCGTCGAGGGTCCTCGAACTCCTGGAGATTCCACAGGAGACAAAATGCGCCTCGATGACGAGGCGGATGAGAATCGATCTCGCCGACCATCTCTCCGGTTTTCCCATGATCGTCGAGGCGGTCGGAGGCTTTGATCTGGCGATGGTCACCAGGGGCGGCGTCGATTTGATGGAGGTGGACCCGAAGTCGATGGAGTCGAGGCTCGTTCCGGGGCTCTACTTCGCCGGGGAGGTTCTGGACGTCGACGGGGATACCGGCGGCTACAACCTCCAGGCCGCCTTCTCGACGGGTTTTTTGGCGGCAGAGAGGATCAAAAAGCGGCTTGCCGAAATGGAGGACGGAAGGTGAACCGAGGACGTGGTCTATGTCGGAGAACGAGATCATCGACCTGAGACGGCATGGAAGGCCGCCCTACGCCGTCGCCCTCCTCCACGGCGGTCCGGGGGCCCGGGGGGAGATGGCGCCGGTGGCGCGGGCCCTCTCTTCCAGCCGGGGCGTCCTGGAGCCGCTCCAGAGGGCGACCTCGGTCCGGGGGCAGGTCGAGGAGCTCAGAAGGGATCTGGAGGCGGCGGGAGACCCGCCGATGACCCTCATCGGCTTCTCCTGGGGCGGATGGCTCGGCTTCATCCTGGCGGCCGAATATCCCGACCTCGTCCGAAAGCTGATCCTCGTAGGGTGCCCCCCCTTCGAGGAGAGGTACGCTCCCGCCGTCCACCTCACCAGGATGAGCCGCCTCGGGGCCGAGGAGAGGAGGGAGGCCTCTTCGATCCTCCGCCTCCTGGTGGGGCCTGGAAATGCCGGGGCGGAGGAGAGCAAAGGGGCCCTCCGGAGGCTCGGGGCGATCCTCTCGAAGGCCGATTCGTACGACCCCATATTATCCGAATCCGCCGACGTCGACATCCAGGTGGAGGCGTTTCAGGCGGTCTGGAGGGAGGCGGCGGAGCTGAGGAAGAGCGGCCGGCTCCTGGTGCTCGGAAGAAGGATCGACTGCCCTGTGGTGGCGATCCACGGGGAGTATGACCCCCATCCCTCCGATGGGGTCCGCCTCCCCCTCTCATCCGTTCTGAAGAGCAACAGGTTCGTCCTGCTGGAGGGGTGCGGCCATAAGCCGTGGGTTGAGAGACAGGCGAGGGATAGGTTTTACGAGATCCTGGAAGAGGAGATGAGGATCCCCTCCTGACGGGTCATAATCCGCTGGTTAGACCTATCCCTGGCTGGTAGCCCCAAAAAGCTCAGTACTTCTCGAGGAACCACTTCTTGTCGAACTCTTTGATCTCTCGGACCGTCGTCTCCGGCTTCCAGATCACCACCATGGCGATGTCTCTCTCAATATCGATCATGTTGTAGAGCTCGATCTTTACGAAGGCTGGAACGGTGTAGGCGGTGAGGGCGACCTTCTTTGCTTCCTCAATGAACTCGTCGTAATGCTCCTTTCGGATTATGTAGGTGCTGTCAAAGCTGTCCTCCAAGCTATTCACCTCCTGAGGATAATCCGCCCGAATCTACTAAAACTTTTTGATTTGATGAATCTCGGGGATTCGGGCCTTTCAGCTCCGAGCCGGAGCTCCGGGAACGTCAGGCAGCCTCGTCGTCCTCCTCCCTCCAGGGCGGAGAGACCATGCAGAGGAAGGCGAGGGGGCCATCTCCCCGGTTCTCGATATGCTGCCTTGCGCCCGGCGGGATGTATATCGCCTGACCCGCCACCACCTCGGCGGACTCGCCGCCGATCTCCATCCTCCCCCTCCCCTCCAGGATGAAGTAGACCTCCGAGGAGCTCTTCAGCCGGTGGGGGGCCGAGGCCTCGCCAGGGCCGAGCCGGGCGTGAGCGAGGCTGTAGCCCATGGATATCTCCTCCTCCCGTTCCGGGTGGAGGAGCTCGCATATATCGGTCCCGTCCCCCGCGACGAACCGCCGACATCTTCTCAGGTTCTTGACAAGCATCTTCTCACCAGAATGGTCTTCGTGGCCCATCAGAAGAGATCGGGGCTCACCTCGGCGAGGAGCTCCTTGGGGACCTCGATATTCAGGTCTACGACCTCGATCCCGTAGGCCTCCATGAAAGCCCCCGCCTCAGGGGCGCTCTCCGCCTCCCCGGCGACTACCCTCTTTATCCCGAACTGGACGGCGGCCCCGGCACAGAGGTGGCAGGGCATCATCGTCGAGTAGAGGGTCGTGCCGATGTAGCCTCCCGTTCGCCTCGCATTTCGGAGACAGTCGATCTCGGCGTGGATAAGCTGATCTCCGTCCTGGACCCGACGGTTTCTGCCCCTCCCGATTATCTTTCCATCCTCCACCAGGACTGCTCCTATGGGGACGCCGCCCTCAGCGAGCCCCGCCCTCGCCTCCTCGATCGCCGCCCCCATGAACTCGAGGTCTCTCTTCATCCCGCCCGCCGTCTTATCCTCCATCTCGCCGCCCCTCCGCCTCAACCCCCATCCACCTATCCTCCGGGGCCGGATGAGCTCTGGACCTCCTCCACGAGCTCCGCCCCCATCCGGACCAGGTCCTCGAGGAGCCTCACCGGGTCGACGAGGTGGCCCATCATCGATAAGCCCGGCGTTCTCGCCTTCCCGTCGAGGATCTGGAGGAGGAGGGCGACGACGGGCATCGCCGTGAAGCCGTAGACGTCGTCGTGGCCTGCCCTCAGGCGGACGAGGACCTCTTCGCCGCCCCTCTCCCCCTCCGCCTCCAGGACGACGGCGACCGCCTCCCCCGGCGGTGTGAACCTCTTCGACCCCCAGACCAGAAGCC
>LUYE01000049.1 GCA_001602645.1 Methanosarcinales archaeon Methan_01 | reverse complement strand
ATCTCTTGAAGAGCTGGCATTTTAGGGCGAAAGAGAGAGGTTCCATCAACCCCGAATCGACCTGCATAACGAATATCCTTTTACGCATGAAAGTCGCCTCTACTTGAAAGAGGACCCATCAACATGATCCCGAAGCCGATCCTTCTGGCAGCACTGATCCTGACCCTGGTCGTCGGCCCCGGCCAGGCGAACCTGACCGTGTCCCATCAGGTCTCCCCCTGCCAGATCTGGCCTGCGGCCTCGGCGAGGGAGCCGACCTTCGGGACGGTCACCCTGACGGTGGCGGGGGAGGGGCCGAACAGCACCGTGCCGATCGACGTCGTCCTCGCCATCGACAGCTCCGCCAGCATGACGGAGACCGACCCCACGAAGATGAGGCTAGACGCCGCGAGGAGCTTCGTCGTGAGGATGGACCCCGCCCGGGACAGAGTCGGCCTCGTCAGCTTCGACGACGAAGTCGACTTCTCCCTACCCCCGACCGGGGAGTTCCCCCGGGTCCTAGAGGCGATCGGGGGGGTGGATAGCGACGGCAAGACGAGCCTGGACCGGGGGCTAGCGGAGTCGATCGACCTCCTGGCTTCGAACTCTACAGCCCCCATCTATGAGCGGGCCCGGTTTCTGGTCCTCCTCTCCGACGGCGACGGGGACTACACCCCCTCCGGTAGGGCCAGATCCCAGGCAGATCGAGCTCGGGAGGAGGGGGTCGTGATCTATACCATTGGCCTCGTCCTCGGCGACCCCGCGAAGAGGAGCCTGAAGGATATGGCCGAGGCGACCGGAGGTAGGCACTATGACGCCTGCAACGCCTCCGCCCTCGAGTCGATCTACCAGGCGATCGGCGAAGAGGTGAAGAACCTCGCGGGGAGGGATGTGACCGTCAGGTACACCCTCCCCCGGGGGCTCTTGACGACCGGCTTCTCCGTCCCCCCAGCCTCCGACTCCCCGGACCCCGAGGGGAGGACCCTCATCTGGGAGGCCGGCGACTTGTCGGCCGGCGAGGAGTGGTCGACCTCCTTTGCCGTCTCCTCGGAGGCCCCGGGGATCTTCGAGCTCGGCGGAGCCGGCTCGAGGGTCGAATACCAGAGGCGGAGCGGGTTTGTCGAGATCCTGAAGGTGGAGGCACGGGTCCTGGACGTCGCCGAACTCCGGTCAGGAGCCTCCACCGCCCTCGAGGTGCCCTTCAACTTCAGCGCCGCGAAGGATATAGTGAGGCCCGTCCACGAGGTGGAGGAGGAGAACGAGACCGCCATCCTCTGGAGGTTCTCCGAGTGCAACTCTGGGTGCACAAGAGACTGGGCCTTCCTCTCCGATGACGGCCGGATCTTCGTCGGAAGCCTCCGCCCCTTCAGCCTCCCGACCAAGGACGCCCTCCTGGAGGACCTCGATCGGGTGATGGACGTGATAGAGGCGGCGGGGGCGAACGTCTCCCCGTACAACAGGTCGACGGCCACCAACGCCGCCGAGTTTTACGCCCCGGTGCCGGGGGTCTACCACCAGATAAGCTACTCCTTCGGAGCCGACTTCGACCTCGTCCTCGTCGTCCCCAACTCCACCGTCCGAGAGGCCCGCCTCTCGGTCGTCGGCCAGGAGATGGACCGCTTCGGGGGGGTCGCCGACCAGGAGTACTACGTAGACGATGTCTACGTTACAGGATGCGAGTTTCACGCCTTTCCCTGGAACGGATACTGCACCGCCGAAATGGCCGAGATCACGGGGATCGTCCCCCCCGGCGACCACCTGATCTCCGGGAGGAAGATCACCGATCCCCACACCATCATCATCGAGGCGATCACCGCCGAGGAGCCCGAGAAGGAGTTCTTTCTCTACAGCAGAGACTACAGGTCGGTCTGGGTCCCGGCGAAGACCAACGCCCTCCGGACTCCTGCAGAGATGATCTGGGAAGCTTCAGAGACGATGGGATGAGGGGTAAGTTATCGATTTATATGGAAGCTCTAGACCCTGCCTCCGTCCCCTCAGCCGGAGGATGTTATCTTATTATCACAGAATGTTAGATATACAAAACATTCATATACGGGATATTAGAAATACATAACGTGCCGTGATGAGAATGAAAGAGAGATACAGAGTAGAGATCGCAGCAGGGGTGTGCTTCTTGCTCGCAGGAATCGCGCTGACGTTCCTGGAAGTCTGGCCGGAGGAACCTATGACGCCCTTTTGCTACCTGGCACCTGTGGGTTTGGCCCTTATTATGATCCCATTGGTGAGGAGCTGGAGGTATGGCGATGAGCCCCACAAGGACGAACGGACGGATGGCATCTCGACCCGCGGATTCGTCTACTCCTGGCACCTCACCGTCGGCGTCATGGTCGCCCTCTTCGTGATGGACGATGCGGGGGTTATGACGATGACGGTGCAGAATACCCTTGCGCTGACCATTCTGGTCGCCACCTTCAGCGCTCTGATCTTCCAGTGGCATATATCTCGAACGGAGGAAAACCTTTGACGGGGGAACCATCGAAGATCCGCCTCGACGATGGTGGACTGATCGGCGCGGACCTCAAGGGTATGATTTTCTCTCCGCTAGGGGCAGCGGGGATCCTGATCTCGCCCGCAGGTTCTGAAAGGGACGGAGGCCATCTCTCGGGCATGGTGCCGGTGGGCCCTCAGCTCATCGGTGGGATGCCGCGCCGCCTCCGGCATCGATGAGATGAGGGAGAGACCTATGAAAACCAGGATCAAAGAGTTGCGGGCGAGAGAGAACCTCACCCAGGCGGACCTCGCCTCCATGGTGAAGGTGAGGAGGGAGACGATCCTCTTTCTGGAGAAGGGAAAGTACAACCCGTCCCTCAAGCTCGCTCACAAGGTGGCGGTCGCCTTACGATCGACGATCGACGAGGTATTCATCTTCGGGGATGAGGATCTGCTCTGAGATCTCGGCCGATACGATACCATCAAACGGCTCCAGTCTCGATCCCAAGCCCTATCTAGCTCGCCCTCTCCACTGCCTCGAAGCCGAAGGACTCCTTCAGGACCTGAGGGTTGAGCCTCCCCGCCACCAGGGTCCGCCTCGAACGAAGGTCGTTGACGACGACCTTGGCGGGGGCGAAGACGTGGTGGTCGACCTTGAAGAAGTCGAAGCCACAATCCTTGAAGATTTTATAGAAGGGGGCTCCGTAGTCCCTCGACGTATCGGAGGGGGTGGCCTTCACGTAGCCGAGGAGCTCGTCGAAGGGCTCGTACTCGACGGTGTAGTAGGTCTCGCCGCCGTAGATGATGGCGTCGTTGGAGGCGCCCATGCACCTCGTCGCCTTCCCGACGATCGGAGCGATCGGAGCCCTCCCCCAGCCGGTCCGTATCGTCCTGACGTCGAAGCCCAGGGTGAATAGCTTGTGCAGGCCGGTCTCGACGACCCGGGCCGATACCTGGACGAGCCCCGCCACCGAGTCGGTGGGGGCGACGGCGAGCCGGAGGTCGGCGGCGTCGATCCCGCAGGCCTCGGCGATCTTCTCTGCGGCCGCCTCGTCGGGGAGGGTGTCCGACTCCAGGAAGAGGACGCCGACGTCGGAGTACTCCTCGAACTCCAGGGCGTCGTAGAGCTCCTTCGTCTTCCTCGCCAGGATCCGAGCTGGGCCGGACCCCATGGCGAAGTAATTGCCAGCCTTCACCTGCCACATGGCGCACTGGGAGGCCATGCAGGAGATGGCGGGGTGGTCGGTCGCCACCTGGACCCCTGGGATGGTGATCCCGTCGATCTCGATGGGGGTCGGCTGGATGTCGGCTAGGTCGGCCATGCAGAGCCTGGCAAGGTAGATCCCGGCCCCGAGCCCTCCCTTCGCCTCCACCCCGGCGTCGGCGACGACCGTACCGTTATCCAGCTCCACCACCCCCACCCGGAGCTCATCGGCGTAGTCCAGCATCTCCTCGAAGACCTCTAACCCAAGCTCGTTCAGCGGCTGCAGAGTTCTCACCTGGAAGATGAAGAGGCTGGAGCCGATTTAAATTTGCCGATGCCAAACCTTTTCATCGGGGCGGCCAAATCCCGGCCATGTTCGAAGCGGATGAGGAGTCGGTGATCCTGGAGATCGTCTGCGGGATCCTGGGCGTATCCCCCGAAGATATGATGGAGATCGGCGAGAGGGCGAAGAGGATCATAACCTTCGACCCCGACCTCGAGGAGGAGGGAGAGGCGATGGGTAGGGTCAGGGAGGCGGTGAGGGATATGTCGTCGGAGGAGGCGGTGGTGGCGGGGGTCTTCATATCAGGCCTCCTCCGGTGCAGCCTAAGAGAACAGTACCTCCGGGCCTCGGCCGAATACGGCGTCGAGGAGGCGGAGGGCGGACCGGAGGAGAAGAGAGAGGAATAATATAACAGAAAGAAGGGCGGATCGGAGCGAGGCTCTCCAGTGGAGGGCTTCAGCCCACGGCCCGCACCGCCGGTCCGGCGAGGGACCAGGGGAGCCTCTTCCTCTCCGGCCTGGGTGACCTGTCCCTCGTCCTGTCCCCATCCCCGACGGGGTCAGCCCTGGCGGGGAGGGCGGGATCCTCCGAGGATGAGGCGATAGGTCCCGAGCAGGGCCCTCCTGGGGCCCCCCCTTCCATCGACGGCATCATCTCAGCTCCGCAGCCGCCGCCACAGCCTCCGCCGCAGCTGCCATCGCCACAGCCGTCGCCTCCGCATCCGCAACCCCCATCTTCGGGGTCTCCGCCAGCCGGGGCATCGGAGTCGTAGTCGCTGCCGTCGCCGACCTTCTCGTAGCTGGCCTTCTCCAGGTCCATCCTCACCGGGAGGTCTCCGGCGAGGACCGGCTCCCTCAGGTCGGCGAGGAGGAGCTCCAGGGTCACCAATCCCAGTCTTGCCATTTTGTCGTACATCTCCTGGATCGTCTTCGACGATCGCCTATTTTGAATAAGGCGATTAAAGTGAGCTTACTATATATAGGTTACTAAGGCCATATTAGATGGACAGATCTGACCAGCCAGAATGAAGGTGGAGCCATCCGAACGCCCCAGGGTGAGGAGCCAGAGGATGGAGGATCTGACCCCCCCAGGGGTATGGGGGGGGCCTGAGGGGGGCCCCTCATCTCCGTCATCCAAAGCCGGATAACAAAGCGCCGGGGATAGGCTTGGAGCGCCGGCGGGCTTGATTGTAGGGATAGAGCCACCGATTGGTGGAGGCGGGCCGGATGCAGTAGCACCCCCGGAGGATGAGGAGGCGATAGAGCTTCAGATGGCGCGAGGGCGGCCCAGACCCCATCCTCCCCGATCCCGCCTATCACCTCACCACGAGGACGGGAACCGTCGCCCGGTAGAGGACGTTCTTTACTACGCTCCCGATGATGAACTTGGTGACGCCGCTCTGACCGTGGCCGCCCATGACGATCATATCGACCCCCTTCTCCTTGGCGAGCTCGATGATGGAGTTGGCGGGCACCCCGAAGGTGACAACCGTCTCGACGGGGACTCCGGCCTCCTCGGCGATCCTCCTGAGATCGCTCACCGCCACCTCCCCGCCTGCCTGGAGCTTCCTCTCCAGATCCTCCTTGTCGGCGCCAAAGAGCCTCACGGCATTGGCCACAGCCAGCTCGTCGACTACGTAAACCCCGAGGACCTCCGCCCCCGTCGCCTTCGCCAGGTCTACCCCCTTCTTAACCGCGACCATCGCCGCGGCGGAGCCGTCCGTTGCCACCAGAATCCTATCGTTCATTTATATCACACCTCTCAAATATCTCCACTACCATCTGCACTTTTGATTTATGGATTATTGATATAAATACGCTACTTCCGGATTCGCCCCATTCCAGACCCGTCGTTAAGGAGACGATCTCGACAGGACGAAGACCGGCGTTGATGCAGCGGTGGCGCCTTCCCCCCACCACCATCCCGATGGCTCCGACCTCGGAGAGCCTTGGAGGATTTGGCGATCCTTCCGGGTTTTGATGTAAACCTGGGATGAAAACGCAAGGGTCCGGGGCCTGGGGATGGCGTCGCCGGAGGTCCAGGGGATGTAAAGGCGACGAGGGCCCCAGGCGGCCGGATCTCCGGGACGGGGGAGATGGGATAAGATAATACGCCATCATGCCCAGTAGCGACCCAAGAGGTGGCAGATCTTGCGAAAACTGGATGGCGTCGTCCAGGAGCTGGAGGCTCGGGGGCTGAAGTTTCGGCTCTCGACCTCTCTTCGGATCGGGTACGTCGCCGACGTATTATTTAAAAAGGAACGGGTGATCGTCCTAGACACCCGGAACGCCGACCCCTTCGCCGTCCGGAAGCTCGCGGCTGCGGGGTATAAGGTCTTCGTGATCCCCGAGGGGAAGCTGACCGACGACCAGATCAGGGGCTTCTGCGACGAGGTGGAGAAGGGGCTCGGGAGATAGGGGGGAGGATGGCGGAGGATGGAGAGGAGGAGACGGTGGGCGGATCGCGCCGGGGACGGGGCCGGGGCTCCACCGGCCGCGACGCCGAAAGATTTTAGATGCTAAAAGGCTCTGGCGGTGGCGTGATCCTATGAAACAGACGGGGATATTTGTATTAATCCTGGGGATCGCCATCCTCGCCCCAGGGAGTGCCGAGAGCGATCTCTGGAGAATCAATTCGCCGATGGGGTTCACATCCGGCCCCGAGCTGAACATGAACTACTTTAAGATCTGGACGATCAACTCTTCGACGCAGATCGATCCAGCCCTCGGCCCCGGAGGTGACGAGGTGGTCAACCTCCCCACCAGGACCGAGAGGAGGATCAACATCACCCAGGGGACCGATGCGGGGATCCACCTGGCCACGGGAGCGGACGGGGGGATCAACAGAACCGGCTTCATCTGTAACATCGTATAGGCCGAAAAAATATATTTAATTTTTTTATCGAGCTTCTGGCGGCGAAGACCATCCCGGCGGCCGTAACTGCCGGACGGCGAGATCTCCAGCTGCCCCCTCGACCCTTATCCGTCCCGGCAGCCCTCCCGCCAGGCGCGAAAGCGCCGGGCGGCGCAGGCATTCATGAGGCCAGAAGGAGGAGGCGCGCCGGAGCGCAGGCGACCGGCGGCGGGGGTGGCGGTCCGGGCCGCTTTCGGGCGGACGACTCATCGGGCGGCGGGACACGCGCGCGGACGGGCGGGCTGCGGCAGAGAGATGGAACGTCATCAAGGGCATCGGCTATTAAAATATAATCTAAAATATACTCTTGGCGGCGAAACCACCCACCGGGCCGCTCCCGTCGGGCGGCACGAATCACCGGGCGGCCTCCTCCATGATGGCAATCCGCTCTGCTTACAATCCGTGCCAGGAGCGGAAGAGACCTAGCTCCGGGCGGCTGGAAGCCGAAAGATCGGAGAAAGTCTTTTACTTAAGGAGATTTATAACTTCGCTGACATGAAGACGAAAGAGCTGATCCTCCGGGAGATCGAGGTCTTTCCCGAGCCTTATCTCAAGGAGGTTCTAGATTTCGTCCGCTTCTTGAAGGAGAGATCCTCCGAAAGGGGGATCGAAGGGGCCATATTGAGCGAGCCGGTCCTCGCCGAGGAGTGGCTCGCCCCTGAGGAGGACGAAGCCTGGGACGATTTGTGAAGGGGGATGTGGTAGTGGTTCCGTTCCCATTCTCGAACCTGGCCGAGGCCAAGAGGCGTCCTGCCCTGTTGGTGGCGGAGCTCGAGAGGGACGACAGGATCCTATGTCAGATAACCAGCCGACACTTCAAGGACAGGTATGCCGTTGGGATAAATGATGCCGACTTCGAAGAGGGATCCCTCAAGAAGGATAGCAACGTCAGGCCCAACCGGCTCTTCACCGCCGACAGCAGGATAATTTTGTACCGCGCAGGGCACCTCAAAGCTGAGAGGGTTGGAGAGGTCGTCGAGAGGATAATTAATATATTGAATAGTTAGAATATATTTTAAAATATATTCCGGGCGGCGAAACCCACCCGCCCGGCCGCTCCCGTCGGGCGGCGCGAATCACCGGGCGGCCTCCTCGACGATGGCGATCTCCTCCTCCGAGAGGCCGTAAAGCTCGTAGACGAGGGCGTCGATCTGCCTATCCGTCGTCTCGATCTGCCGCGAGAGGAGGGTCTTCTCGTGGCCGGTCTTCGATTCAGAAAGCCGCCGGTGCAGGTCGAGCATATTCTCGACGAGCTTCACCATCTTATCGTGGCGGGCGACATCCTCGGGGCCGGAGAAGTCGATGGTGCGGATGGGGAGCCGCCCTACATTCACAGTTTTCACTTCAGCGAATGTTTTCCCAACTTCAGGAATAATTTTTTGATAATAATACGTCAATAATCTCGAATTGAATAACCCCAGAATATACTTTAAATTGATTTGGCTTATATCTTTCTTCATCAGAATTAAATGAGTAGAATGTCGAGTTATATAATGTTCATCATCAAAAGTACCAATCAGTCGATCTGCAGTTTGCCTTAATATTATTTTATCTGTGTGAAAAATGGCCGGATCCCTTAGGGCAAAATCGATCTTTTTTTGACGCGTATCGAGTGATTTTATGTCAATTTTATCCCTTAGTGATGGGTCATAGCATATATATAATCCATTCCAACATATAGTATATCGAGATATGTTTTTGCCCTCAAGTATTTTTATATATCTATAATCTACTTTTTCTTTTGATAATAAGATTTTTGCCATATTTCCAGTATTCGCACCATTATAAACAGAGCATATGTCAGAAAGAGTTGTATTTGAGGTTTTTATCTTTACAATTAGATCAAAATGTTCTTTATTCATTATGAAAAAATTGAAATTTGGTTGTTCCCTAAAATGCTTTTGTTCCATCTTGACATAAGCTTGGCTGTCAGTGCTAAAGAAATGGACATCATCAACAACAGCACCGTTAGTTATATTCGACGAATATGTTTCATCACAGTTGGATTTTATTAGCACAAGTATTACATTACCACCCGTTTCTGCGCCGTTGAATACCGAATCTCTGATTTCAACAAGAGTATCCAAATAACAAGAATCTAAAATGATTTTCCTCAATTTTTTAAAGTAATTATTATCCATAAATGCCCGAGGAACTATAAACCCCAATCGTGATCCATCAGACAATAGTTTTATACCTTTTTCAATAAATAAAGAAAAATAATTAACTTTATATTCAGCTGATTTATATCTGGCGATTGCATAATTTTTAACATCGAAACTTACATGACTATTTTGCTTACCGGAAATCGTAATATACGGCGGATTCCCGATCACCGCGTCGAACCCGCCCCGGCCCATGATCTCGGGGAACTCGGCCTCCCAGTCGAAGGCGTTCACCCTGTACATCTCCTCCTCGTCGAAGAGGGAGGTCTGGCCGTCGTAGAAGTCGGGGTCGATGAGGGAGTTTCCGCACTTGATGTTCTCGCCGAGGTCGGGGAGGGCCCGCTCCTTGAAGAGGGTCAGCTGCTGGGAAAGGGTCTCCTGGTTTTCGCCCTCCAGGACCTTCAGCTGGAGGGAGAGCTTCGTCACCTCCACCGCCTGGAGGTCGATGTCGACGCCGCAGATGTTATTGAGGAGGATCCGCTTCCTCTCGGCGGTCGCAAGCCTCCACTCGCCGCCCGCGGCCTGGAAGATGGGGAAGGACCCGGCCCGCTGGCCGTTGGCGGCACAGGGGCTCGCGGCGGCGCTGCTCTTCCTCGGCCGCCCCCGCCCCCTCCTCTTCGCCGCCCCGGCGGCGTTCCCGACTGCCCCAGCCCCGGCGGGCCCTCCGGGCGGGAGGAGCGCCTGGACCTCCCTGGAGCTCTCGGCCTTCCCGGCCGCAAGGTGCGGAACGAGGTGGCTGGTGTACCATTCGAGGTGCCAGTCCAGGAGCCGCTGGTATGCGCCGATGAGAAACGAGCCGGAGCCGCAGGCGGGGTCGAGGATGCGAAGCTCTGAGACGGTGGTGGGGGTCTGCCCCGCGAGGAGCTTTCCGACGGTCTTCTCGACGATGTACTCGACGATGTACGTCGGGGTGTAGTAGACGCCTCCGGCCTTCCGGACCTCGGGCTTGTACTCCACCTCGACCCCGCCATCCTCCCCGAGGCTGATCACCTTTCCGAGGAACTGCTCGTAGACGTGGCCGAGGATCTCGGCGGGGATCACCGAGAACCGGTAGGGGCTCTCTGGCGGGTAGAGTTTCTCGATCATCTCAGAGAGGACAACGTCGTCGATCTTCAGGCTAGGGGTCAGTCTGTCCGGCTCTCCTCGCCCGGATTCTTCCTTGAAATGGAAGAGGCCGGAGTTGTACTTCTCGTCCGCCTGCCTGAAGAGTTCGATGAGCCTCGTGTAGATCGTCGTCTCGCCCGTCAGTCGGTCTTTGAGCTGGCCGAACCGCTCTATCCCCCGGTCCTCGCAGATCCGGAGGAAGACGATCCTGTCGATGGTGTTCTGGACCGAGGAGTTCAGCTCCCTGACGGTGAGGTCGGGGTTGTTCCTATGTATGTTCTTTGCCAGGATCTCCCGCCAGGAGTCGATCTCCCGGAGGAAGGCCTCGTCGACGGTGATCGTCCCTCTCGCCTTCTTCTTCGACTCGATGTACCTCTCAAGAGAGCCTCCCAGGACAGCCTCCCGGGAGAAGAGGGCGGCGATCTCGTCCCAGTGATCGACGTATTTGTCGTAGGTGAAGTGGCGCAGAAGCCCGACCCTCGGCGAGTCGTAGTTTGAGGGCTCGATCCGGCAGTCGTAGATCGAAAACTCCTCGAAGTCGGTGAGAAGGCTGATGGGAAGCCCCGCCGACCAGGCGTAGCTTCGGAGCTGGAAAGCCGCTCTGACGTCGTTCTCCAGGTTGACGGAGGGCTTCTTCGCCTCGACGAAGAACTTGCGGGCCGTGCCGATGTAGAATCCGTAGTCGGGATTCTTCATAGAATCTCTGACCAAAACCGAGTCCTCGTGGATAACCTCCCGCTGAAGCCCCAAGCGGCCACCGTGGTTCTCCACATCCCATCCCAGGGCCCCAAAGAACGGGTCGATGAACTCCCGCCGCAGCTGAGTCTCGTTGTACCTGCCGGACTTGTAAGCTTCAACGTTCCGCTCAAACCGCTCCACCAGCTCGACGATCTCCCTCGGCGCCGCCAACTTCTCCCAGGCCTCCTCGATATCTTCAATGGCGAAATGGTACTTACGCTTTGCCTTTCGGGTTGGGCCGCCCCAGCGCCGCAGGATGGATATAGTGATAAGAATAAAAGTCTAATGAATTGAAATCCTCTCGGGGAGACCTCGGATCCCGACCCATCGGCGGCTCCTTATCTGATCGACCCCGGCAGCCGGCCCCCATCGCCACGCCGCCGGAGATATAAGCCGATTAGAATAAAGCTGCGACCAAAAATATGAGGGGGGGTCCCCCTCACCGCCAGATCGTCTGCTCCCTTCCGGGCCCCACCGATACGATGGCGATCTTCACCCCCAGGAGCGCCTCGATCCTCTCGACGTAATCCCGGACGGCTTTCGGCAGCGCCCCGTAGGACTTCGCCCCGGTGATATCCTCGGTCCAGCCCTCCGCCTCCTCGTATATCGGCCGACAGCGGGCGAACTCGACGGTGCTCTCCGGCGGGTAATTTAATGTTTTGCCGTCGAGCTCGTAGCCGGTGCAGATCTTGATGGGGTCGAGGCCCCCGAGGACGTCGAGCTTCGTTATGGCGAGCTCGGTGTAGCCGTTCAGGTACATCGACTTCTTCGCCAGGACCGCGTCAAACCACCCGCACCTCCGGGGGCGGCCGGTGGTGGTGCCGAACTCTTTCCCGATTTTGCTGAGATGGGCTCCGACCTCGTCTTTGAGCTCCGTAGGCATCGGCCCCTCCCCGACCCGGGTCATGTACGCCTTGACGATCCCGACGACGTCGTCGACCCTCGCGGGCCCGACGCCCAAATTGGCGCAGGCGCTCCCCGCCGTCGTAAAAGACGAGGTGACGAACTTCTGGGTCCCGTGGATGACGTCGAGGAAGGCGCCTTGAGCCCCTTCGGCCAGGACCTTTTTGCCGGCGTCGAGGGCGACGTTGATCTCGTAGGAGACGTCGGCGACGTTCTCCTTCAGGGAGCGGCCGATATCGAGGTACTCGCCGAGGAGGGCGGGGTCTCTGACGACCGATGGGTCACCGCCGAGGTCGGATATCGCCTTCTCCTTCGCCGGCGCGATCTCCGCGAGCTTCGCCTCCAGGAGGGCGGGGTCGGTGAGGTCCTTCATCTGGACCTCGTCGCGGCTGAACTTGTCGATGTAGGCGTAGCCGATCCCCCTCTTCGTCGTCCCGATCTTCTCCTTCCTGCCGCTCTCCCGGAGCTCGTCGAGGGCTATGTGGTAGGGCATGATGATCGAGGTCTTCGCGTCGATCCCGATGTTGGGCCGTATGCCTTCGGCCCGGAGCGCCTCGAGCTCGGACCAGAGTACTTTGGGGTTCAGAACTACGCCAGGTCCGATGAGGAGCCTCGCCCCGAAGAGGACGCCGCTGGGGGTGAGGTGGAGCTTGTAGGTCCGATCCCCCACGATGACGGTGTGGCCGGCGTTGTCCCCGCCCTGGAACCGGACGACTATGTCGTACTTCTCAGCCAGGAGATCGACGACCTTCCCCTTCCCCTCGTCCCCGAACTGAGAGCCGGTGAGTATGGTGAACATGATCTCGACCAGTCGCCCTATGGTAAATAACCTTACCCTGAAGACCGCTCCCCCTTTCGATCGCTCTCTCGATGGCGCCTAGCCCGAGCCGCCGGCGAGGCGGAGGACGGCTCCTGCGATCAGCTCGCCGACGTCGATCCCCCAGGCCTGGTGGAGGCCCCACCCCGAGGGGGTCCCGTTCACCTCCAGGACCGCAAGGCCGGAGGAGGTCTCGATCAGGTCGACGCCGCAGTAGACCGCCCCGACGGCGGAGGCGGCCCGGACCGCCAGATCCTCGATCTCGGAGGTCGTGGGACACCTCTCGGGGGCGCCTCCTCGGGCGAGGTTGCTGATCCAGGACCCCGCCGGCGCGACCCTGAAGATAGCCCCGGCGACGTGGCCGTCGACGACGAAGGCCCTGATGTCCCTCGGCCTCGGCGCCGTCGATTCGATGAACTCCTGGAGGTAGACGACGCCGCTCTTCTCGATCAGTCCTCTGAGAGGCGATGGATCCTCGGCGGTCAGAAGGAGAAGCCCTCGCCCCTTGAAGCCGAAGAGGGGCTTGTAGACCGCCCGGCCGTATTGGGCGACGAACTCCTCGGCAGCCGAGAGGCTCGTCGTCACCAGGGTCTCGGGATGGGGTATCCCCGCCCGCTGGAGGGCGACGGAGGTGGCGAACTTGTTCGCCGCCCTCTGAATAGCCGAAGGCGGGTTGACGACCCGGACCCCCGACTCCTCCAGGGCGGAGAGGGCCTCAAACCGGAAGGCGACATCGGCGGAGCCCCGCCTCCCCAGGTCCCTCACGATGAGGACGGATAGGCCCAAGAGGTCCCTCCCCTCCCCACGGAATCGGAGGTCGGGGCCGACGAGAGCCGCCAGCTCCGAGAAGTCGAGATACTCGGCCTTTGCCCCTTGCCTCGATAGCCCCGAACCGATCGCCTCCGCCGTCCAGTCCCCCCGATCGGAGACCACAACTCCAACGCGCATGAGGAGTTGGAGTCGGCTGGGATATATCGGGCTATCGGCCGACCGTCGGCAGCCCCAGCCTCTGCCACTCCCGGATCCCGCCGGCGAGGTTGAAGACCTCCCCGAAGCCGAGGCGGGCCATCGCCTCCGCCGCCGCCCTCGACCTCACCCCCACCAGGCAGTATACCAGGTAGGCCTTCCTTCTATCGAGAACCGACACCTCCGCGAGGAAGGCGGGGGAGCGGAGGTCGAGGTTCGCCGACCCCTCGATCCTGATCCTCTCGTGCTCCTGGGGGGTCCGGACGTCCAGGATCAGAAGTTCGGGATCGCCCCCTCCGTCCCGGATGAGCTGGATAGCCTCCCGAGGGTCCAGGTCTCGCACCATCCCTTCGGACATCTATATCGAGGAGAGATGGGTTATCGGAGATAAAAAGCGTGGGGCTCGCAAATAGGGGCGCAAGCCCCCCGAGAAAAAATGAGCTGATCTGAAGAAGCCGAGGTTCACTCGGCCTCTTCCTCAGCCTCGTCTTCTTCTACTTCCTCATCATCGACCTCGGTCTCCTCGTCCTCTTCCTCGTCCTCTTCCTCATCGGCGAGGACGAAGTAGTACTCCTCGGAGCCCTCCAGGGTCACCATGCATCCAGTCTCATCCTCGACGTAGGCGCCGAAGACGTCGACGACGGAGCCCTCGGTGACGTTGGCGTCAAATACTCCCCAGGGACCGAGGGTCGCCTGGGAGACGGTGACGTTGACGACTTCGCTGCAGATGACAGCCTCGTCCTCAACGGAGGTGACGTTGACAACCCAGACGGTGGGTGCGCCGGGCATATCCCCAGCGAAGAACTCCTCAGCAACTCCGGTGAATTCTACGGTGACGACCTCTGCGGCCTCGTCAACGACCTCGTCGGCGGCCACCTCTTCCGTCATCTCCTCTGCTAGACCAGTTCCTGCGGATAGCAGGAACGCCACTAATACCATAAAGAGGCTTTTATACATTGCAGTATTCCTCCCTGGAGTAAAGAGCCGCATTTCCAGTATAAACATTTATTCCATGTTTTAATCAGTGAGGCGTTAAAATATCGGAGTTGAGCCATACCGTAAGGGATTTGGCACTCAAAAGTAACAAGTATTATGAAGTTAGAGAGCTAGTAGGCGATATGACATGGCTCAGAGGTGCGAAGATCTTGGGGAGCGGCGGCTCGTTCGAAGGGTCGCAGAGATCCTGGGGATCTCGGAGAGGGACGACTGCGCCATGGTGGAGGATGGCGAAAATTACCTCGTCTGGACGACGGACATGCTCCATCGGAGGGCCGACTTTCCGGAGATCGCGACAGGTTGGCAGATCGGCTGGATGGCCGCGGCCGTCAACCTCAGCGACGTCGCGGCGATGGGGGCCCTCCCCACAGGCCTCCTCTTCGCCGCCGGGATACCGCCGGGGACGGAGGTGGAGTACGTCGAGGAGATCTTCGCCGGGATGAAAGACTGCGCCCGGACCTTCGGAACCCGGATCCTCGGCGGCGACCTGGACAGCTGCGACGAGCTGACCCTCGTTGGGACCGCCCTCGGCAGGGTCGAGAGGGACCGGGTCCTCCGCCGGCGGGGTGCTCGCCCCGGCGACCTCCTCTGCACCACCGGGACCCTGGGCGGGGCCGGGGCGGGGCTCCGGGTCGCCCTGGAGGCCGAGGGAAAGGGCATCGGATCCGATCCGGGGCTCGTCGCCCTGACGAGGAGGCTTCTGGAGCCATCCCCGCGGATGGCGGAGGGGCGGGCCCTCGCCCTCTCCGGGGCGGCCACCTCCATGATGGACAACAGCGACGGCCTCGTCCTCTCTCTATACGAGCTGGCGGAGGCGAGCGGGGTGGGCTTCCTCCTCCAGGAGGAGATGATCCCCATCGACCCCTTGGTGGCCCTCGTCGCCGAGGATCGAGAAGACGCCCTCGACCTCGCCCTCACCGCCGGCGGGGACTTCGAGCTGGTCTTCACCCTCCGCTCCGACCGGATCGGGGACGCAGCCGACGCCTGCGGCCTCGCCGTCATCGGGACGGTCGCCGAGGAGGGCGTCATCCTCGCGTCGGCGGAGGGGACGGAGGAGCTGAGGCCCCGGGGGTACGATCAGATGAAGAGGCCCGGCCGCTAGAAGAGACGGCTTTGAACCTCAGCCGGAGGGCGGCTCGACAGGCAGGAGAGGCGGATGCTCACCGGTCCCGGGCGCAGAAGTAGGGGCTCCGGAGGAGGACGGCCCTCTCGATCCGCCTCTTCATCTCCTCTAGGTCGGCTCCGGCCAGGTCCACCAGGTTGTCGTTTCGGAGGAGGCAGGGCTTCAGCTTGCCGTCGGAGGTGACCCGGAGCCGGTTGCAGTGGGCGCAGAACTCGGTGTTGTCCATCGGCCGGACGACCTCCACCTCCGCTCCCGAGATGAAGTACTTCCGCCTCCGTTGCATATCCCTGGTCACCACATCCTCCGCCCTCGCCTCCAGGGCCGCCTCGATCCCGGAGAGGTCGCCGCCTACACCCCGCCCGGGCTGGTCCAAGAGCTCGATCAGCTGGAGGACGACGGAGCGGTCCCGGGCGAAATCCACCATCTTCCAGACCTCCCCCTCGTTCTCCTTCAGGACGACGAAGTTCACCTTGACGGGGAGGAGCCCCGCTCCGAGGGCGGCGTCGATCCCCTCCAGGACCCGCCGGTGGTCCGCTGCCGTACCGCCGGTGATCCCCGAGAAGACGGCGGGGCGGAGGGAGTCGAGGCTGACGTTCACCCTGGCTAGCCCCGCCGCCGCGAGAGATTCTGCCCTTTCGGCGAGGAGGATCCCGTTGGTTGTTAGGGAGACCTCGACCCCCTCCGGCAGCCTCAAAAGGATCGATTCGAGGTCGTCCCGGAGGAGGGGCTCTCCCCCCGTCAGCTTCACCTTCCTGATCCCCAGGTCGGCCCCGGCCGAGATCACCTTCGCGATCTCATCGGCCGAGATCACACGGTGGGGAGATCCCACCTCCCCTTCGTGGTGGCAGTAGAGGCAGGCGAGGTTGCACCGGGGGGTGACCGCCACCCGGAGCCCCGTCACCCTCCTGCCGAAGGGATCTCTCAGAGTCATCAGAGGCCCTTGGAGGCCGATGGTATTTAGATTTCGGATCGGAAGGTTTATGGCTTGCGTAAACCTTTGCGCATGAATATGGTTGACGATCCCTGGACTACGGGGCTTCTCCTGGCGGGTTATCTCCTGGCGATGACTGCCGTCGGCGCCAGAGCGGCTAGACGGTCGAAGACCGTGGAGGGGTTCTTCCTCGCCGAGAGGGGGCTCGCCCCCGCCGCCCTCGCCGCCACCCTCGCCGCCACCATCCTCGGCGCCTCCTCGACCCTGGGGATGGCGGGGCTCGGCTTCCGCGAAGGGCTGACGGGGGCCTGGTGGCTCCTATCGGGGACGGCGGGGCTCCTCGTCCTATCCCTCTTTTTGGCGGAGAAGGTGAGGGAGACGGGCTGCTTCACCCTCCCGGAGCTCTTGGGGGCGACCTACGACCGGCGGGTCCGAGTGGCGGCCTCGGCCCTCATCCTAGCCTCCTGGGTGGGGATAATCGCGGCCCAGATCGTCGCATCGGGAAAGCTCTTGGGGATCCTCTTCGGCCCCCGCCAGGAGGTCTTCATCGTCGCCTCCGCCCTAGTCTTCGTCGGCTATACAGCCCTGGGGGGGCAGCGGTCGATCGTCAAGACCGACGCCGTCCAGCTCCTGATCCTCCTCCTGGGGCTCGCCCTCGTATCCTGGAGGGCGTTCCAGCTCGCCGGCCCCGACCTTCTGGCGGGGCAGTCCTTCCCCACCTCCGAGGCGAGGGGGTGGCCGGAGGTGACAAGCCTCCTCCTCGTCGTCGGCTCCGCCTACCTGGTGGGGCCGGACATCTACTCCCGGCTCTTCTCCGCCTCCGACCCGGGGACGGCGAGGAGGGCGTCCTTGGCGGCAGCCCTGATCCTCGTCCCCCTGGCCTTCGTCATAACCTCCCTCGGAATCGCAGCCAGGCTCCTCTTCCCCGCCATCCTTCCGGAGGAGGCCCTCCCCGTCCTGATGGCCGAGACCCTGTCGCCCCTGGGGGCAGGGATCGTCGCCGCCGCCCTCCTCTCCGCCCTCCTCTCCTCGGCGGACACCACCCTTCTGACGGCGACCTCGATCCTCGCCCTCGACCTCTTCCGGGCCGCGAGGCCCCACGCCTCCGCCGAGGAGATCCTTTGGGTCTCCAGGGCTGGGTGCCTTCTGATCGGAGGGGTTGCCCTAGTATCCGCCCTCCACCTTCCGGAGATCGTCTCTACCCTCCTCGCCGCCTATACCATCTTCGCCGGGGGGCTGATCGTCCCTGCGGTGGCGGGTTTTCAGAGGGACCGGCTCCGGCTGACGCCATCGGGGGCCCTCGCCTCCATCCTCGGGGGGGGCGCCGTCGCCCTCCTCTTCGGCGGAAGGTGGCCCCTCCTGGGGATGGCGACGAGCGCGTTCCTCTTAATTGCCGTCAGCTGGCTTCTCCCTCAGTCCAAGAGACGCATCAGCGGGTAGTCGGTCTTTGGATCGTACTCCAGCCTCGCTCCAACCCTCGCCCCATGGCGGTCGATCTCCACCTGGGCCCGGATCATCTTTCCCGCCAGCTCACCGTAGCCGAAGACGTTCCTTGCCAGCATCTGGCGGTCGATCTCCACCGAGACGGACCTGACGAAGGGCTGGAGGGATATCGACCTCTCCATGGCCACCTCCAGGCTATCCGCCGTCTCGATGGAGACGGGCGACCCTACGAACTGGTGGTACAAAGCCCCCAGCTTTATCCCCGCCTCGAAGGCGGCCGCTTCCCTCTCTGTCGGCATAGCTCCATCACCACCGGCGATGCGAGATAGGCGGCCAGGGCTAAAAATACGACCCCGGCGGAGATCCGGAGATCGCCGAGGCACCAGCCGGCGGCGGCGATCGCCCCTGCCGCCACGACCGGTGGTATGAGCCTCGGGTCCCGGAACTTGGGGTAGGGGACGGCGCTGACCATCAGGAGGGAGAGAGAGAAGAGGAGGAGGGCGGAGAGGCCAGGGACGCCGAGGAGGACGGTCGCAGCCACCATCCCGCCAGCCCCGGAGATCGGCATCCCCTGGAACGTCTCCTCCCTCGGAGAGATGTTAAACCGTGCGAGACGGAGGATCCCGCAGGCGAGGTAAAAAACCCCAGGCAACCCGAAGGCGGGTCCAAAGGCGGCGACGGCGAGGAAGGCAGGAGCCGCTCCGAAGGATATGACGTCCGCCAGGGAGTCGATCGGGGTCCCCAGGGGGCCGTCTCCCAGCCGCCGGGCGAGGAAGCCATCTAGGCCGTCGGCGGCCATGGCGAGGAGGATCAAGGCCATAGAGAGGGCGTACCTCCCCTCCGCCGACGCGAGGATGGAGCCGAAGCCGAGGGCGGCGTTGAGGATCGACGCGAAGTCAGGAACCCGGATGAGCCTGCAGATCCCGGTCATCTCTTCTTCACCGCGACGATCGTCTCTCCAGCCCTCACCCTGTCGCCCAAGGCGACCCTGAGGACGTATCCATCAGGGATCGAAAACTCCACCCTGGACCCGAACCTGATCATCCCTATCCTCTCTCCCCTCTCCACCAGGTCCCCGGGGCGGACGTAGCAGACTATCCTCCGGACGAAAAATCCGGTGAGCTGGCACAGCCTCACCTCCCCATCGGGGGTATCGAGGGCTATCAGGTTCCTCTCGTTCTCCGACGCCGACCTGAAGAAGGCCGGCCGGTGGCCGCCGCCCGAATGCTCGACTTTGACCACCCTCCCCTCCAGAGGAGACCTGTTGACGTGGACGTTCAGATGGCTCATGAATATCGCCACCTTCTCATCCGTCGCCTCCACCACCAGGCCGTCGGCGGGGGAGACCATCCCCTCCTCCGGGGGGGCTCGTTCCGGGTCTCGATGGAAGAAGGCCATGATGACGGCTAGGGCGAGGGCGACGCCCAATAGCGGCCAGATCTTCGCCACCGTCAGAAGGCCGGCGGCGAGGAGGGGGCCTACCACCCAGGGCCGCGAGCTCCTCGCAAGCTTCACGCCGGCTCACCTCCGCCGCGCCTTATATCGGAGGCGAGCCCGTCGATCATATCGAGGAGCTCCGGGAGGAGGAGGAATACGATGTAAGCTATGGCGAAGAGGGCGACGGCGGAGCCCACCTTGGCGATGACGTGATGGGCCAGGTAGAAGCTCTCGAAGCCAAACCACTCCCCGCCGTAGGCCACCACCACGAAGATATTCCGAAAGAGGTTAAGGCCGTATATCACCGGGACTGAGGCGAGAAGGGCCGCCACCTTTCTTTTTGGGGGAGCCCGGACCGAGAGGACCACCCCTGCGAAGAGGGCCATGCTCTCGATGGCGGTGCAGGCGAGGACGACCTCCACGGAGTGGCCGTAGAGGGTGATGACGCTTCCGCCGCCGGAAGATGCCGGAACTCCAAAGAGGTTCAAGAGTCGGAGGGTCAGTTCGGCGGTCCCGCCGACCAGCCATCCTCTGAGAGGGGCGAGCTCTGCGAAGGGAAAGTAGGCGAAGCCCCCTATCGCCACCGCCGATCCAGCCCAGTCACAGGAGCGGGACCGGCAGCCCCTGAACAGGATCAGCCAGCCCAAGCGGAGGGAGAAGAGGGCCACCACCAGGGTCAGGACGACGTTGAATTGGTCGCCGATGGCCAGATAGTGGGCCGGCTGCTTCAGCCAGTGAATCCCGAAGAGGATCCAGCCGACCCCCGCCAGAGCCCTCCGACCCGATAGGGCCGAGGAAGCTAAGAGGAGGAGCCCGATCCAGAGGACGTTCTCGATCAGCCAGCTGAGGATCATCGAGAATAGAAAATCCACAGGTTTATTTAGCATTATCTACCTATCGGGAGATCTGATACGCCTCAGCCCCTTGAACCGGCCGTCGGCGTAGAGTGGGAGTGGTCATACTTATGGACGGAGATGGATGGAGGCCGATCCTGGCGGTTGGCCTTTTGTTGGCCGTATTAGCCCTGCCAGCGGTCGGGTCCGGAGAGGCTCCGCATGCTGACGAACCGATGGATGAAGCCCTCGGCCTCCTCTTCGGAGACGAGCTGATGGATGGAGAGGAGAAGATCCCGGTGATCGTGGTCTTCAGGGACGGGGCGGTGAAAGGGGTGGACGGGCTGGAGGTGAAGTACACCTACCGCCTGATAAACGCCGTCTCTGGATATGCCGATGCCTCGGTCCTCGGGAGGCTCGCGGAAGAGCCCGACGTCCTGGGGATATATCCCGACGGTCCGGTGGCCGTCGCCCAGCAGGATAACCTGACCAGGGATGCGAAGACCTTCTGTGCCACCGGCAGGGTGAACGCCAAGCCCCTCTGGGACCGCGGGATCAACGGGACCGGGGTGGTGGTGGCGGTCCTGGACTCGGGGATCGACAAGAACCACCCGGACCTGGCGGGGAAGGTGGTGGGGGAGGTGAACTTCGTCGACTCCGAGAGGACGACCGACGACCTCCTCGGCCACGGGACCGCGGTAGCGGGGATCATCGCTGGGTCGGGGACCGCCTCCGGCGGAGAGTACGTGGGGGTCGCCCCGGGGGCCAGCCTCCTGAACGTTAGGGTGATCGACAGCAAGGGCTCCGGCCAGATCTCTGACATCATAGCCGGGATCGACTGGGCCATCGACAATGACGCCGACGTCCTCACCATGAGCCTCGGCGGCCTCAACCTCGGCGAGAGCAACCCCCCCATATCCATGGCCGCCGACAACGCCATGGACGCCGGCACCGTCGTCTGCGTCGCCGCCGGGAACCTGGACGAGAGGCTCCTCCTCCTGATGCTCGTAGCCTCCTCCGTATCCCTCGGGGGGGTTGAGTCCCCGGGGGACGGGGTGAAGGTGATCACCGTGGGGGCGACGGACTGCGACGATCGGATCGCCGCCTTCAGCGGGTCCGGCCCCCTCCGGGACGGCAGATACAAGCCCACCCTCGTCGCCCCGGGGGTGAACGTCGTCTCGACGGTCCCCCTCAAGCTGGATATCGAGGGGAAGATCGGCAACTATTACGCCGGTGCCTCGGGGACGAGCCTCTCGACCCCCGTGGTGGCGGGGGTTGCAGCGCTGATCATCCATGCGGAGCCAGAGATCACACCGGCCGGGGTGAAGGCGGCCCTGACGAGGGGAGCCAATAAGCTCTCGAACATCCAGGGGGAGGAGTACGAGGCGTACTACCAGGGGGCGGGGCTCCTCGACGCCGAGAGGTCCTTCGACCTTCTGGACGAGGATTGGCTATGCAACGCCCTCCCTGACCGCTGGTCGGCGGGAAGGTGGGTCTACGGCGACTTCTGGATCGTCGGGGACGACACCGTCTACGGGAGCCTCGACACTGGCGCCGACAGGTTCCAGAAGAAGCTATACGCCCTCGCCCCCGGTGACGTCGACTGGAACTCCAAGTTCCTCTTCTTCACCGATAAACCCCTCGCCAACGTCACCACCACCGCTTCAGGCGAGGTCGCAGGATGGGCGATGATCCAGCCCCTCCCGAGGACGATCCCCGCCAACGGCCAGCGGATCTTCGGGATCGGGATGAGCGTCCCCCTGGGGGCGGCGCCCGGTCGATACGACGGCTCCATCGAGATATCCGAGAACGGGACAGAGATCCACTCCATCCCCATATCCGTCGAGGTGGCGGCGCCGGTGGAGATCGTCGGCGGCCAGGGCTCGGCAGCCGGGTCCCTCGTCAAGGGTGAGTGGGACTACTACTACGTAGAGGTCCCCACCAGCACCGACGAGCTGAAGTGCTCCCTCCGGTGGGAGGGGGAGGCGGACCTGGACCTCTTCCTCCTCTCCCCCACCAGCGAGTACGTCCCCGCGGAGGGGGGTGATGGTCTGGAGTCAGTCCTGGTGGAGACCCCCCCCACCGGCCGGTGGCTCCTCGCTGCTCATTCGAGGAACATAACGGGAGAGGCCGATTACCTCCTGGAGGTGGAGAGGACCCTCCTCATCAGCTCGCCGAGGAGGTGGTCGGCGGGCTCTGCGAGCCCCGGCGAGACGAAGGAGGCGACCTTTGGCCTCCGAAATGGGGGGCCCCTCCTCGCCAACGTCACCTACGTCGGGATGATGGAGAAGGTGGAGAAGGCGACCTGGAACGACTCCATCGGGGACAAGGTCATCTGGACGGTCCCGATCGAGGTTCCGGCCAACGTCACCCGCCTCGGCGTCAGCCTCGTCTGGGACGACCCTGAGAGCGACCTCGCCCTCCTCCTCTTCAACCAGAACGGCAGGCCCGTCGACGTCTCCTACGGAGGAGAGGTGGTGGAGGTTACGGGGGCGAGCCATCCAGCCGCCGGGATCTGGAGGGCGATAGTCTACGGCTATCACGTCACCACCAAGGCGAGGCAGCCCTTCGACCTGGAGGCGACCTTCTACCTCCGGGACACCTGGTCCTGGGTCTCGGCGGCGGGGCCTGACAGGCTCGACTCCGGGACGGAGGGGAGCTTCAACGCCACCATAGCCGTCCCTCCCGACGCCCCGAGCGCCGGCCTGGAGGGGTACATCCAGATCCAGGCTGACGAGGACCAGTTCACAATACCCGTCAGCATCACCGTGGCGGGAGCTTCCCTGACGGGGTCGAGCAAAACCGACCTCATCGACGAGGACGGCGACGACCTCTACGAGAGGCTCTGCGTCGAGGTGGAAGTGGAAGTCTCCTCCCCCGGCGAGTACCGGGTAGAGGGGAGCCTCCTGGACGGGAACGGCTCTGCCATTGGCTGGTTCGGCAGCACGGAGGTGCTCGAGGCCTCCGGGTCGATCGAGATATGCGTCAACGGGACCGATATCTGGAGCGAGGGAGGATGCGGACCCCTCAGCCTCGAGAACCTCTTCCTCTACAACGGGGAGGGGGAGATCATCGATCGGTATCAGGGGAACGTCACCATCTTCCAGTGCCCCCAGGACTTCCAGCCCCTATTGGGCCGGTTCACTGGGAGGTTCCTCGACGAGACGAACGGCTCAGAGGCGGGGGCGAAGCCGGACTCCATCGTCATCGGGGTGGAGGTCGCCGTCCAGGCTCCAGGGCTCTACCAGATATCGGGAAGGCTCGAAGACGACGAGGGGTTTGAGATCGACGGAGCGGAGGCGCTGGTGAACCTGGAGGCCGGGGTGGCGACGGTTTCCATCTCCTTCGACCCCATGAGGTTCATCATGAAGAACACCCCCTCCAGGCTCCACCTCAGAGACCTCACCCTCCGCCGGAACGGAGAGGCGATCGATGGGGTGGAGGAGGCCTTCTCGACGGAGGCCTACCGCCCCGAGGCCTTCACCACGACCAAGAAGACCTACGTCATATCCTCCCCGGCGGCGGGGTGAAAGGTCGGAATCGCCGACGCCCGTCGCAGCCCCCGACCGACGGTGGGGACGCGGCCATCGAACCCCCAATAATCGGAAGGTCCTATCAACGGGGGTTCCTTACTCCCCTCGGTCCTGCTCTGGAGGGGCCCACCTCGCCGTATCCGCCCCTCTGCCTCCCCACCTTCTCCATCGATGGGCTGCCCCCTCCGGGGAGGCGGCGCGAAGGGGGTGGATGACATGGTCGATAATTTTCGTACATCATGGATAATCCTTATAAAAGAAGAGGGGATGAATATACGGGTGATATGGCTCCCCTGAGGGGATCAGAGGGGAGAGATGAAGGACCGATTGAAGGGAAGAGGTTTGAAGAGGACGGAGGGAGGAGGTTTGAATAACGTCAAGTTGGGCCTGAAGGCCGACCCCCTTTATACCAATTTTAAGCATGACATCACCCCCGAGGGGCTGGCCCTCGCCTTCAGGTGGGTCCCCGAGGCGACGGGGCTGAGCGAGGTGGAGAGGGAGCTGTTGGTGCTGAAGGCCCGGGAGGACCTGGAGTCGATCTGGCCGAGGGCGAGGGACGAGAGGGAGGCTATGGCCCTCTTCCAGGAGAGGTCCAGGACGATCCGGGACCCCGAGAGGCTGAAGGTCTACCTCTGCGAGTTCCTCCGGGGGCTTTCAATCCTCGCCTCCGCCTGGGTGGAAGGGCAGGAGCGGGCGGGGATGAACGCCAGCGCCCAGAGGATGTTCGGCTGAAGGCGGCATCCCAGAGAGGGTCCGGGATAGACCATATTCCGGAAGGATCATGGGGATGGGCCGATGACTCCGCCTGATGCCCTCTGCCACCGAACCCCGCCAGCCATATCCTCGCTGGAAGGGCCACCCCTTCCACCCCGATCTCCGATCTCCCCGGGCGATGGACAAGTATAATAATTATCCTGCCTATTGTATATCATGGACAGGAGGAAGGGACCCTCGAAGGTCAGGCACCCTCCCCATATAAAGAGGCTGAGCCTCCAGCTCCAGTCCCTGATCAGGGGGAGGATGTGGCTGAAGGTCCTGATGGGGATGGCCCTGGGGACGGCCTTCGGCATCGTCCTGGGGCCAGCGGCGGGCCTCTTCGACCCCCGGATCGCCACCACCCTCGGAGAGTGGCTATCCCTCCCCGGCTACATCTTCCTCGGCCTGTTGCAGATGATCGTCGTCCCCCTCGTCCTCGCCTCCATCATCCTCGGGATCGCCGCCAATCGGGATGTGGAGATGGTCAAGAAGCTGGGGGTCCTCGCCGGCCTCTACTTCGTGGCGACGACCGCCGTGGCCATCGCCATCGGGATCGCCGTCGCCCTCCTGATTAATCCTGGCAGGCACATCCAGGGGGAGGAGGTGATCCTCCTGGCGGCAGCCCCCCAGGGCTCTCAGGAGATCTCCGATCTGCCGGAGCTCTTCGAGATTCCCCGGATCATCGGCGGCCTCTTCCCGACCAACCCCCTCGAGGCGATGGCCAGCGGCCAGATGCTCCAGGTCGTCCTCTTCTCCGTCATCGTGGGGATCGCAGTCCTCACCCTCTCCCCCCGGAGCTCCGCCCCCTTCATGGACCTCCTCGGGTCCCTCCAGGAGATCTGCATGACCGTCGTCAGGTGGAGCATGCACCTCGCCCCCCTGGCGGTCTTCGGCCTGATGGCGAAGTTCACCGCCCAGCTGGGGTTGGAGACCCTCCTGGGGATGGGGGTTTACGTGATGGCGGTCCTCTTCGGGCTCCTCCTCCTCCTCGTCCTCTACCTGATCATAATTTTGGCCTACCTCCGGAGGGATCCCCTCCAGTTCCTCGCCGACGCCAAAGACGCCCTCCTCATCGCCTTCTCCACCTCCAGCTCCGCCGCCACCATGCCCGTCTCCATCAGGGTCGCCGAGGAGAAGCTCGGGATCAGGCCAGCCGTCGGCCAGTTCATCATACCCCTGGGGGCGACGATCAACATGAACGGGACCGCCCTCTATCAGGGGGTGGCGACGGTCTTCCTCGCCCAGGTCTTCGGGGTGAACCTGACTATGGGCCAGCTTCTCCTGGTGATGATCATAGCGGTGGGGGCATCGATCGGGACCCCAGCCACCCCGGGGGTGGGGATCGTCATCCTGGCGACGATCCTCGCGAGCGTGGGGGTTCCGGCGGAGGGGGTGGCCCTCATCATCGGGGTCGACAGGATCCTGGACATGAGCCGGACGTCGGTGAACGTGGCTGGGGACCTCGTCGCCTCCGCCGTCATGGACAAGCTCGCCCGGGGGAGGCTGGAGACCCTCCTGGATATCGAGGGGGTGGGCGGCGCCGATCCCGCTCCGGCTGAGAGCCAAACCACATCCCAATAGGATGACCACCAAGGCCGGCCCCTCGGCGAGGCCTGCCCGGGTCAGGACTCCTCGGGGCGGAGCTTCCTGTAGAGCCTCTCTGCATCCTCCTTTCGGCATAGCTCCGAGCCGGGGGTCATGACGGCGGCGGCTCCGGCGGCGATCCCGAAGAGGGCAGCGTCCCGGGGCGCCATCCCCCTGGCGAGGCTGAGGGTGATCCCCGCCACCATGCTGTCGCCCGCCCCCACCTTGCTGACGATCCTGACCGTCGGCGGCCTCATGTGGGCGACGGCGTCCCGGCTGACGAAGAGGGCCCCCGCCGACCCCAGGGAGATGACGAGGAGCTCGCAGCCGCCGCCGGCCACCAGCTTCCGGGCCGCCGCCTCGATCTCCGCCTCATCCCTCAGGTCCTCATCCACCAGCTCCCGGAACTCCCGAAGGTTGGGTTTGATCAGGTATACCCCCTCCTGGAGGGCCTTCTTCAGGGGTTCGCCGGAGGTGTCGACGATCACCTTCGCCCCCGCCTCCCTCCCGGCCCGGGCGACCTGGGCATAGAAGTCGGTCGGCGCCCCGGGGGGAAGGCTCCCGCTGGCGACGAGAAAGCCGGAGTCCGGGGCGGAAGAGGCGACCTCCTCCAGGGCGAGCTGCACCTCCTCCTCCTTCAGCATCGGCCCCGGCATCCCGAACCGGTACTGCTGGCCCGTCGACTCCTCCAGGACGGCGAAGCTCTCCCGGGTCATCCCCGCCAGGGGGAGCCGCCGGCTGAGGAGCCCCTCCCCCGCCAGGAGCTCCTCGAGGAGGTCGCCGGTGAGCCCCCCGGCGGCGTAGAGGAGGGTCGACTCCCCGCCGAGCTTCCTGATCGCCCTGGAGACGTTCACACCGCCCCCTCCTGGCTCGATGGTGGGGGCCTTGCAGCGGAGCTTCCTCTCGGGGACGACGAACTCGACGCTGGAGCTCTTGTCGATCGTCGGGTTGATGGCTAAAGAGACGATTCCTTTCATGATGATCCCCCCGATCAACGTCGCGCGCGTTATCTAAAGCTGGTGGTGTCGGAGGGCGGGGAGGGCCAAGATCTGCCGGCCCCAGTGCTAAAGGCGCGAGGGCGGATGGTCGTCTCCGCCATCAAAACCGATATGAACAATACGGACGAGCCGACGACCAACCCCGAAACAGAGGAGATAGAGGAGCAGGAGGGCACAGAGGAACAAGAGGAGAAAGAGGAGATATGGAAGAGCTGATAGGATGGGCGATCACCTCCGATGCCAAAGATTAATACGGAAGTCGACTAAGAGCGAAGGTGAAGACCAAATCTCCGAGGAGGTGAATGAGATGAGAATGAAGGGGTTTATGACGCTTCTCGCGGCGCTCTTCGTCCTGACGATGGCGGCAGCCGCAGGAGGCATGTATCAGGGGGTCTCCGGAGGGCCGGCGATGAGCTACGGCGGCGTATCGGGGTCGATCGACGGCATCTTCGCTAGCTACCCCGGGGCGCCGAGCAGCTTTCCAGGGCCGCTCTTCATGACCGGCGAGGAGTTCTGCCAGTTTGTCGCAGCCCACCTCGCAAACCCGCCGACCGCCTGGAGGTGGTGACGGGTCCTGAGCGGAGCGCGAGGGCGGACCGAAAAGCCCGGCTCCCCTGAGGGGCCGGGCCTCGAACTGCCGGGATGCGGTGCGGCCGGGCAGCGCAATGCTGGCGGGCGGCGCCACCGCCGGGGGGGGGCCGGAGACGGAAATCGGTGCATCGTTGTGAAAATTAGCCCAGGGGGGATAACATGGATTCAAGAGTTCAAGGACTCATTTGGCGGGGGTGGGATCAAATTCTGAGAGTTCAAAGAGGCGGGGATAAGGCGCTGAAGTACAAACTTGATGTGAAAGGTCAGATAACAGAGATGTTGTAGGCTGGGAGATAACGGGAGGGGTGAGGCGTTGTCGTATACTGTTATCGTATTGCCAAAAGCCGAGAAGCATCTCATCAAGCTGAATCAGAGGGCATTTGATAAGATCTATGAACATATCGAAGAATTGAGAAATGATCCATACAATCCGCGCCCCAATGCCGATATCAAGAAGCTAAGAGGATTTAAATCCCCGCCAATGTACAGACTTAGGATCGGAAAGCAGAGATTAGAGTATTTCGTCGACGAATCGGACAAAACGATATACATCGCCGATGCATTTATGAGATCTGGCGACTCGGATTATAGATAAGAGTATATACGAATGCGATGAGAATAGAAGTGGTGGTGGAGGATGGAAGCCGCAAAAGTCGTAAAAAAAGACGACTACAGCGAAGCAGAGCACGTCGATTCCCAATATGAATATTTGGTCAAGAATAAAGATAAGGGAATCACGCTTGACGAGCTGTGCCGCAGGCGAACTGCCGGGCGCGATCTTTAACCGGCGGCGATATGCCGCTTGATCATACTTTTTTTGCCAAAAAAGCCCGGCTGCGCCTTCAAGAATCCGGACCATCAGTTCGGTTTTTTCGGATCTGGCAGCTCTATCTCGATTGGCGGCGGCTGCCCCTCCCGCCGGGATCTTCGAGGGGGGTGTCCGGGGGCCATCCACGAGCCGCGCCGAGGTCCCGGGGTAGATGGACGGCGTCTTCGCGAGCTACCCCGGGGCGCCGAGCAGCTTTCCAGGGCCGCTCTTCATGACCGGCGAGGAGTTCTGCCAGTTTGTCGCCGCCCACCTCGCAAACCCGCCGACCGCCTGGAGGTGGTGACGGGTCCTGAGCGGAGCGCAAGGGCGGACCGAAAAGCCCGGCTCCTGGGGCGGGGATGGACCGCCCTTGCCTTTTTTTGCCAGGGGAAGCTTTTGAGATGCTGAAACATCTGTACGCGAAAGGCGCTCGGGCACCTTCGAGGAGATGTAGGCCACGACCTGATAGTTTATGCATTCGTGGAGGGTCGTTTATACTTCTGCAAAAAGAATCATATAATTATGTCCGTTTTCTTTTGCGCATTTTGGACAATATGCATAATGAACATAGTAATCTTTAGCTTTTTTATTCTCCTTTGCCAAATATATTTCCATTTCTTTTATAAATTTAGGGATGGCATTATATGGTCCATCAAAAACTCCAGCGACAAAAGTCCCAGAAATAGTTGTATTATTTGCTCCCTCAACTGTTTTACTGACTGAGTAATAGATTTCGGAC
>LUYE01000048.1 GCA_001602645.1 Methanosarcinales archaeon Methan_01 | reverse complement strand
AGAAGGGGGAGGAACTACATTTTGGTTATAAACTTCATTCTAAAGTCGATATCGATTACGGCCTGATAAGGAGCATCGAATCGACAACTGCTTCGGTTCACGATAGTCGGGTTGATCTATCGGTTGAAGGTGAGGTGGTCCTCAGGGACAAAGGATATTTCGGTGTGAAGGCTAAGGGAAACGACTTCATTATGAAGCGTGCAGCAGCGGGTCATCCCCTAAGCGATCTCGATCAGCTGCGAAACCGCTTGATCAGCAGACTGAGATCTCCGGGCGAACGTCAGTTTGCCGTTATTAAAAGAGTGTTCCGAAGCGCCCCTGTCATGGTGACGACGATCCCGAGAGTTCACGTCAAAATGGTATTCACTGCCTTCGCTTTCGACTTATAACAGCTATGTACACTTAAAAATGCTGAAATCGTCTCTAAATAGCGGTAGCCATCGACGAAAAACGAGGAAACGGAACGAGAATCGATTAAGAGCGAGGATCGAGCTAAAATCAGAGATGGATAGGAGATAATTAAAGAATGGGAATGGTAAATAGGAGTTCCCGTTAACAATTCAGGAAATCTTTATATGGTAATGACTAGCAACTATAGATAGGCGGATCTGTGTTGCTTTATTGAATTGCTCCAACAAATCAAAAGGCAATTTGGGCAGTAGCTGGATCTAGCTTTAAGTCGATAGCCTCTGGATCTTCATCGGAGATGGGTGTTCAACAAAGCAATATCGGTCATAGTAGCCTGTCAAGAATCGCTGAAGGGGCTTAGTATGAGAAGTTGCTTAATGCTGTTGGTGACATCATTGCTGGTGATGGTAGCGGCGGCAGATGAAGAATTGGTCGATGCAGGACCGTATCAGGTATCTTTTGACTTGGGCACGACTACTCCATACCAGTGGGAAGTAAACGAATCCAAAGCGAACGCAGGTTACCTAGACCTTTGGATCTTGAGTGAAGATAGCTTTGCATATTTATATACATATCCCATTGAAGAGGATCTTGTTATTGATCTTCCTTCCCTGCAATTATGGGTGAACTATTCGTTCAATGAATTGTTCACAAGCGGTCTGCCAGAGGATGAGGTTCGTTATTACGGGCGGAACATCGATGGTCAGGAGGCTGTTCTAGGGGTTATGGATCTCCAAGATGCGCAACTCTTCATCGCTGCCTATTCTAGGACTTATGATGACAGTGGACACATCATGGTAGAGATTGGTTCGATGTATCCATGGAACCAAGGAACTGAGAGCCTGCTGAACAGCATAACGGTGGATTATTCTCCTATAATCTCGACTAGCATATTTGGCATACCACTGATGGGTTCATCGATTAGCGATGATGATGATTACGGCACCCCCCTCGACAGGTCGATGCGGGATCTAATGTCGAAGCACAATGCTTCAGGGGATGTAAACCGAGCATATCTCCTCAGGAGGTAACGCCACACCATATCTTCTTGCTCTGGGCTAAAAAGGGATGGGGAGCCGAGGGGGGCGAGTCCCCGGCTTTGAGGCTGGGGATGCAGATCCCCTCCCATTTTTGTATCTTATCATGGTCCTTGGCCCCGGATCATCCTTTCCTCCTCTCGATGCCGTTTCTCCGCCTCTTCTCTCTTTCTCCTGGCCGAGATGAGGATGACGGCGGCAAGGACGATCGATCCAAAGAAGGCGGTAAAGGAGATCAACATCGCTGAAAATATCCTCATCATGAATTCGTGACCTACCGCCAGGACCACCTCGGGCCCTTCCCTCCCCGGGGAGTACCGGGTTGTCATCCTATAGATGCCAGGATGATCGACTTTAAATGTCGCGATCGACCTGCCGGAGCGCCCACCGATGGTGTAGGTGGAGCTCCCCGTCGGAGGCCGGAGATCAGCTTTTTCGCCGGAGGAGAGGTCCACCACCTCGATCTCCAGCCCTGAGGGGAAGGTTCTCCCCGTTGAATAGAGTTCATTTTCGAAGAAGGTCATGTTCTCATAGAAGATTGTATAATCTCCAGCCTCCTCGAGATCGAGGTCGGCATTTCCCGGCGCTATCACTTGAACCAGCTCTTCGTCGATCCCCGAGATGCCCGAGAAGATCGTCCAGCCGAAGACAAATATCCCTGCCAGGACCACCAGGACTGCCAGGCTCAGTTCCCGCCGATCCAGCAGGGCTGGGGATCTCTCCATCTTCCTCCACCGGTAACGAGAGGGTCGTCCAATCTATATAAAATATTTGAATTATCAGGCCGGGATGGTGGCTGAAGGGCTGCCAGCTCGACCGAATCCGCGGGCAGCCGCCTTTAATTTTTTGGGTTCAAGGTTCGGGATGGTTCCGCCGATCCAGACAGCAGGCTTGGGATCTCCGGCGGCCAGATCTGCTTATCGTCTCGGTTTTGAGCTTCTTTAACCTCTCCTCAGCCCTGGCAGCTTCCCGACCCTCAAAGCGGAGATGAATCAAAAGTTATTTATCCACAGAAAATTCATCAAGTTTGGGGGTCTTATGAACCTAAAGCCGAATGGTGATAAATGGCCTTTGAATTTGTTCAGGGCTGCTGGCCTTATGATAGCGATCTTGGCCTCTGTGAGTCTATGCCTCGGTTCTCCTCAGGCAGAGGACGCCATAAACCCGTCAGTGATCTCCAGGGAGGAGGCGTCCAGGATGATCATCGACACCCTGGTCAGGAACCTGACCGAGAGTTCCGAGCTTGAGATGGGCCTGAGAGTCAATCAGCACCAGGATCTGCTGGATTCTGGCACCCGGGTGATGGAGGCAAACCAGGATGAACTTGAGCCATCGGGTCTCTTGCTCTGCCAGAATGCCAGCTGGCTATTCTTCCTGGACCTGGCTCCCGGAGCTCATTTCGCTCATCCAGTGATAATAGCGGTGCTAGATGCCATAACTGGGGAGATCCAATCCATGGATGGTCAGTGGTGGCCGGTCATAATCCAGCCCGCCTTCGAGAACGAGACGGAGAGGCAGGATCCGGAGACGATCGTCTTTGAGAAGGAGCCGAATTTCTAAGAAAATGGACGGGGGGCCAAAGGATGGTCGCCGTCGCATCTCCGAGGCTGATCCTTCGGCAGAAAGACCATCTTGCTCCCTTTGCTCCCTATATGATGATGTATTGCGGAAGGTCTTTGAGATGAGATCAAATGAATCTCGCAAATTATTGGCAGCCACGACCTGGGCGGTGACCGTCTCTCTGCTGCTATTATGCTCGGCAGGTCTATCCCTGGGCGCATCCCTAGAATCGACGGACGACGTGAAGGAGACGACCGCCGTCCTCAAAACAAGCCCGATGCTGAAGAGAGCCGAGCTGATTCAGAGATCTCCTGCCATCGCCAGCCTGGAGCTCCTGAACCGGGAGACAGCTGCCCGGCTGGTCCAAGACGCTGTCGTCGCTCCCCTGTGGGAGCGGGCCGACCAACGCCAGGGGATGAGGGTGCTGCAGCATGATGAGATGCTGGCGGAAGGGGCCGTGATAGAGCCGGCCTTTGCCCCCTTGGGCGGTCCCTCCAGGAGGATGGTAGCTCAGAATCAGAGCTGGCTGTTCATGGTCGACGAGCTGCCGGGGGCCCACTTCGCCCATCCGGTCAAGCTGGTATTGGTAGACGCGGCCACAGGAGAGCAGCAGGAGATGGAGACCGACTGGTGGCCAAAGGTCAACGACGTCCAGCTATTCGATACGGAGACCATCCGGACCGATCCAAAGCTCACCACCTTTTACAAAAAGCCCGCCGCTGAGGTGAAGCTCAGCACCTCTTATGGGGCGTTAGGTCAGGTGGGGGAGATCAAGCCCCTGATCAACTGCGACGTCTGGGCGGTTCTGGTCTGCGGCTACAACGACCTGCCCGACAGCTTCGATGACGACACCAATGGGATGTACTCCGTCCTCAAAAACTTGGGCGTTCCTGATGACCACATCTTCTACGTCAGCCCCCATGCGGGTCACGCTGGCGTGGACAGGCCGACGAGCAGGAGCAACGTCCAGTGGGCCATCAATGAGGTGGCAGCCCGATCCGACATCAAGGACAAGGTGCTATTTCTCTACAGCTCTCATGGCAACGTCAACTTCGTATCCTGCGTGCCAGGCAGCCCGGACGGCGGCTCCATAACGGCCGATGAGATGGACAACTGGCTCGACGCCATCAGCTGTAAGGAGATGGCCATCATCATCGAGGCCTGCCATAGTGGGAGCTTCATAGGCAAGTACAAGGACGGAACCTACGCGGCTGGAGAGAACGAGCTGACCGGCGACGGTGAGACCAACCGGGTGGTCTTCACCTCGGCATCCACCGACACCTCCTCATGGCCTGATATCGACGATGGGTCAGATCCAAACCCGGCGGACACCGGAAGCGAGAGCATATACGGCTACATGATGGCTTTCAGCATCCCATCTGCTGACACGAATGGAGACGGCAGGATCTCCTTTGGCGAGGCCCACCAGTATGCTTGGGACAACGACGTCACCCGCATCCTCGGCTGGAATGTGCCCCAACTGATCGAGAGCGGCCTGAACAAGGCCAACGTCTACCACCAGTGTCTCCAATACGAGTGTTATTCCAACCTTCCAAGTCCCAAGCTGACCCTTACCGGAACCGAAGATTATACCGCCAGTGGCGGAGAGTTTACCAGGTACAAGCTCTCGGTGACCAACTGGAACGCCTATCCTGGAGAGCTGTTCGAAGCTGCTCCGGATCTGCCACCCTGCGGCCTGAACACGGAGTCCTCTCGGACTTGGGTGGACATCTACGATGCCAGTGGAATACGACTTTACGGGTTCTGCGCTCTCTCTTCCCCATCGGATCTGCAGAACCTGTGGTTTGCCGTGAAGAAGGGTGAGACACCACCCAAGGGCGTATATGTGGTGCTGAAGGACCGGCGATGCGATGAGGAGTACACGTCGAACCAAGTGACGACGGAGCCAAAAATCCTATCCATTGCTCCCCTGAATAGGACCGTGGTCCAGATGAGGGAACCCATGAGCGTTGTAGGAAAGGTGCTTGTGTAGGGGAGCTCGTCACCCAGGGCGTGATGGGATAAAATGGGCGGTGGGACCAACGCTCACCGATCTTCTCTATTTTTTCAAATCGCTGACGGGAGTCGCTTTTTTCCTGGATCTGGGGCTATTCTCGAATGCGAGCTCCGCAGGTCTAACAGCATTCGAGAGTTCGAATATCTGTGGCATGTCGAAGAACCACCGCTTGATTCCGCCCCTCAGCTGACGAATTCGTACCTTCTGTACCCGTCCTTGTCGATATCCATAAGGGCGAACTCTCCCGACGGCGGTACAACGCTCTCCCGCCGCTTGCCATCGTGGAGGAGCTGGTAGTCCTCTAGGCCGATCTCGACCCTATCATCGAGCTGCTTGAGGAGGCGGCCTTTGGGCAGGGACCCGACGCCCTCTCCGACCAACCCAGAGAAGAAGGAGGCAGAGCAGCCGCTCCCGTAGGAGCCGAGGCCGAGCCGCGTCTCGTGGGTGAGGCGGCCCTCCTCTAGGAGGCTTGCCAGGCCGAGGTAGATCGATCCGGTATATATGTTTCCGACGATCGAGGATGCCATGGTCGAAGGCTTCACTTTCTTCTCGTACGCCTCCAGGAACTGCGCCGACCGGGAGAACCTCCTGTTGTACTCGGTTGATAGCCTCACCTTCTCATCCGAGAAATCCGAGGCCTCGGGCTCAGGCCCTATCTCCTCCTCCACCTCTCGCCACCGGGGGAGGCCCCGCCACTCAAGCCGGAATAACGATGCCGCCGCGTACTCTGCCATCCTGGGGTAGGGGATGTGGAATATGATGTGTTGGAGGTGGTCTGTGACGCATTCGCCTTCTGCGAGGCGGATCATCCCCCGGGAAAGGGCTCTCCTCTGAAAGGAGGAGAAGGCTCCTTCCATCGCCGTCAGGTAGCAGTGGTTGCTGTACTTGCCGTTGACGACGGCGCACCTCATCCCGATGGGCCGGAAGAAGTCGTTCACGTCTCTGGTGTAGACCCCCATGACGGGGTCGAGGGCGAGGATCCTCGGATCTTTATCGACGAGGAGGGCGACGGAGCCCGCCCCCTGGGTGTACTCACCTGGTGTCTTCATCTCATAGCGGGCGACGTCCGTCGCCACCACGATCCCCACAATCCCCCGCCTCCGGCCAGAGGACCCGTCCTCGTCCTCTCCCATCTTCAGCCAGCAGGCGACGTTCTCCAGGGCGTGAGTGGCGCCGATGCAGGCGGACTTGAACTCGACGGTGGAGCATTCCGAGAAGGACCCGGGGCCGTAGACTTGTTCCAGCATCCCGACGACGTAGGTCCCGATGGCCTTCGCCTCGTCGACCCCCGACTCGGTCCCGATGTAGATCCTCCCCACCTCTTGGGGGCGGAGGTCGTTCTTCTCCATAAGCTCCAGGGTCGAAGTGGCGGCGAGGGTGGCGGCGTCCTGGTGGGCGTCGGGTACGGCCATCTTCTTGACCCCGATCCCCCGGGATAGCTTTTCAGCTTCAATCCCCCTCTCCCTCGCGAACTCGCCGAGGGTCGATACAAATAGCTTTGGGACGGCTACGGCAATGTCGTCGATCCCGACGGCAGAGTTGCGCAGATCTCTCATGGTGATCTCCTCGTATGAGTGGTATCTCCTCGACGGTTCTCCTCGATGGTATTTATGGCCTGGGGTTTTCGGCAAGGGCTATATCCCAGGAGGTATCGTCCTGGACCGAGGCGTTCAGATTGCTGGAAGAGATAGAGCAGCTTGCAAAAAGGCTTGACGCCCTCGGGTTGAAGGAGCGGACCGAGGCGGTCGCGATGCTGAGAAGGTACGCCGCGGGCGAGATGAGCTTGGAGGAGGTCTACTGCACCCTTCTTGACGAGGGGCTGATCCCAATGCCGGCGAGGTGCACCATGCGGCAGAAGCCGCCCGTCACCCCCGAGGCGGAGGAGGCTCTGAAGGCCCTCATAAGGGAGAGGGTCCCCAACCGGTGAAACATCCCTCGCCCGGGAGATTCGGTTCCGTTTTTTGTTCCTCCCATCCGGACTCTTCGTCCCGGAGATCCGCTTCTCAGTGGGGGCTTTAAATACAATCTGAACTCAAATTTGTTTTGAGGAGATGGCTGTGGAAGTTGTCAAGATCCTGAGGATGGAGAAGGGCGAGCGCGACCGGCTGATCGAGGAGGAGCACCTCTGCAGGATCGCCTTCCGGGGGGAGAGATACCCCCACATAGCTCCCTTCGTTTACCTATTTGACGGGCGGTTCATGTACTTCTTATCGACTAAGTACGGCAGCAAGATCGATTTCTTCCGAAAAGATCCCCACGTCTCGGTGGAGGTGGAGCGGTACGCTCCGGACCTCTCAAGCTATCGATTCGTCACCTTGCGGGGCCGTCTCGCCGAGGTCTCTGACCCCCAGGAGAAGAGGGGCGTCCGGGAGGGGTTCGTCGATCTGATCCGGAGGAAGGACCTCTCTCGAAACGTCCTCATGGCCCTCGGCCACTCTCCCGAGGACCCCCTCAAATCGATCGTCGAGGAGGAGAGGTCCCTCATCTGGAAGCTCGTCGAGGTCCAGAAGATCGTAGGGCTGAAGGGTGGGGACGGGACCTGACCCATCATCGAAACCTCGAAGATATGGGGGCATAGCCCCAGCCCCTCGGAATCCTCCCCCTTTTATGCCACTTCCGCGCTTCGCCAAGAAATCCTTATATATCAGTTGACCGGAAGATTCATTCTGGCAAAACGTCCCTCCTCGGGGCGGATCCCGCCCCCGAGCGAGATGATCTGGAGATTTATGGTGGATTTTATGAACCTCAGACAGCCAAACGCCAACGAAGCGATCGGGACGTTCAACCGGTCGAGGAACGTCGCCCCGATGTCCGGGATCTGCACCCGATGTATCGACGGCTGCAGGGGCGGCTGTGACATCTGGTTATCCTCTTTCCGAGGGCGGGAGGTCCTCTATCCCGGCCCCTTCGGCGAGATCACCGCCGGGGCGGACAAGAACTATCCCATCGATTACTCTCATATAAACATCCAGGGGTACGCCGTCGGCGCCCGGGGCCTCCCCTCGGGGGTCGAGGGGAACCCTGACACCGCCGTCTTCAACGGGGTCGATACCGAGACCGAGTACGGCTGGGACAGAAAGGTGAAGATGAAGGTCCCGATCTTCACCGGAGCCCTCGGCTCCACCGACATCGCCGGGGCGAACTGGGAGCACTTCGCCATCGGCGCCGCCATATCGGGGATCACCCTCGTCTGTGGCGAAAACGTCTGCGGCGTCGATCCGGACCTCGTCCTCGACGGCAGGGGGAAGGTCTCCCGGTCCCCGGAGATGGACCGGAGGATCGAGACCTATAAGCGGTTTCACGAGGGATACGGGGAGATCCTCGTCCAGATGAACGTCGAGGACACCCGCCTCGGGACCGCCGAGTACGTCTCGATGAGGCACGAGCTGGACACCCTGGAGCTGAAGTGGGGGCAGGGGGCAAAGTGCATCGGGGGCGAGATCAAGGTCCGGTCCCTGGAGAGGGCTCTGGAGCTGCAGAAGAGGGGCTACATCGTGAGGCCCGACCCCTCCAAGAGGGAAGTCCAGCAGGCCTTCCGGGACGGGGCGATAAAGGAGTTCGAGCGGCACTCCCGCCTCGGCTTCGTCACCAAAGAAAGCTTCATCGAAGAGGTGGACCGGCTCAGGGACCTGGGGTTCAAGAGGATAACCCTCAAGACCGGGGCCTACTCCATGGCGGAGCTCGCCATGGCCCTCCGGTACGGCTCGGAGGCGAAGATAGACCTCCTCACCATAGACGGCGCCCCCGGCGGGACGGGGATGAGCCCCTGGCCGATGATGAATGAGTGGGGGATCCCCACCTTCTACCTCCAGTCCCTCGCCCGGGAGTTCGCAGAGCGGCTCAGCAAGAGGGGGATGAGGGTCCCCGACCTCGCCATCGCCGGCGGCTTCTCCTCCGAGGACGGGGTATTCAAGGCGATCGCCATCGGCGCCCCCTACTTCAGGGCGGTCTGCATGGGCAGGGCGCTGATGATCCCCGGGATGGTCGGAAAGAACATCCAGAAGTGGATCGGGGCTGGAGAGCTTCCCAAGTCCGTCTCCAAGTACGGGACGACCGCAAAGCAGCTCTTCGTCACCTACGAGGAGCTGGCCGAGAAGTACGGAAGGGAGGTAGAGGAGATGCCCCTGGGGGCGATGGGGATCTACACCTACGCCCAGAGGTTCCAGGTAGGCCTCCAGCAGCTGATGGCCGGGAGCAGGAACTTCAGCCTCAAGACCATATCGAGAAACGACGTCATGGCCCTCACCGAAGAGGCATCCCGGGTCTGCGGGATACCCTACGTCATGGAAGCCTACCGGGACGTCGCCGAGGAGATCCTCGACGGCTGAAGGCCGGAGCTTCCGCTCTGGCGAATGATGAGAGGGGGCCGGGAGCGGCTCCGGCGATCCCCCAAGGATCCTCCAAACGCCGAAGAGCTCCCTTCCCCCAGCCAAATCTCAATTATCCGGCGGCGACGGAGCCTTCCGCGGGCGGTCGAACCGCAGGACGTTCGAATTGTCATCAACTATCATTTTTCATTAATAACATTAAACTTCTGACATTCTTTCCCCCCTCCGCCCCGCTATCCAGAATGCTTAAATATTAGTTTACGGCCTGGATGGTCCATTTGGCCATAAATAAATGTTACTCACAAGATTTAACTATGGGTTGCAGACATGGCCTTCCTCCTAACTCGTTGTGATCGATGGTTTGGCGGAAGCCAAGTAGGGTGATATAGGGATGGCAGAACTCAACCCATTTGAGATAGCTAAAGAGCAGCTGGATAACTGTGCAAAAATAATGAATTTGAGTGACGGCGTCAGCGAGGTGCTGAAGCACCCCATGCGAGAGCTTCACGTCGCCATTCCTGTCCGGATGGACGATGGAAGCACCAAGGTCTTCCAGGGGTTCCGGGTCCAGTACAACGACGCAAAGGGGCCGACGAAGGGGGGGATCAGGTTCCACCCCGATGAGACTATCGACACCGTCCGGGCCCTCGCCGCCTGGATGACCTGGAAGTGCTCCCTCCTCGACCTCCCCCTCGGCGGGGGGAAGGGCGGCGTCATCTGCAACCCCAAGGAGCTCTCCCAGGATGAGCTGGAGCGGCTCAGCAGGGGGTACATCGACCGAATCTGGCAGTTCATAGGCCCCGATAAGGACGTCCCCGCCCCCGACGTCTACACCACCCCCCAGATCATGGCCTGGATGATGGACGAGTACTCGAAGATCACGGGGAAGAACGAGTTCGGCTGCATCACCGGAAAGCCCCTCTGCATAGGCGGCTCCTGCGGCCGCGACGACGCCACGGCCCGGGGCGGCATGTTCACCATCCGCGAGGCGGCTAAGGAGCTGGGGATCGACCTCTCTCGGGCAACGGTCGCCATCCAGGGATACGGGAACGCCGGGTGCCATGCCTCCTTCCTCTGCCGGGAGCTCTTCGGATCCAAGGTGGTGGCGATCAGCGACTCCAAGGGCGGGATATACAACAAGGACGGCCTCGATCTGGAGCTCGCCTGCAGCGTCAAGAAAGATACCTGCACCGTCGTCAATTCCCCGAGGAAGACGACGGCCAAGATCACCAACGAGGAGCTCCTGGAGCTCGACGTCGACATCCTGATCGTCGCCGCCCTCGAGAACGTCATCACCAAGGAGAACGCCCCCAGGATAAAGGCGAAGATCGTCGCGGAGCTCGCCAACGGCCCCACCACCCCCGAGGCGGATGAGATCCTCCACAATAAGGGGGTCCACGTCATCCCCGACTTCCTCTGCAACGCCGGAGGCGTCACCGTCTCCTACTTCGAGATGGTCCAGAACATCGACCGGTACTGCTGGGACGTCGAAGAGGTCCGAAAGAAGCTCGACGCCAGGATGACCCGGGCCTACCACTCCGTCCTCGAGACCTCCAGGGTTTACAAGATCAATATGCGCCAGGCGGCCTACGTCGTAGCCGTCAGCCGCGTCGTCGAGGCGATGAGGATCCGCGGCTGGGTCGGGACAGAGTAGCCGCCTTCCTTCTCACCAACCAGAGGAGAATAAACGGGAAGGCTCACAATATGATCGCCGGGGAGGATCCGATCCTCCCAATTTGCCCTCTTTTTTTCATCCTCGCCTCGTCCTCTCCCCCTTCGCGCCAGATCGGCTGGAGGAATGGGCATTCCTCATGGGGATGACATATACTATCATAGGCGCGCCACCCCCGAGGAGGCCATCGACCGGCTTGGAGGAGGCGTCCTGGTTCCACCTCGAGGATGCCGAGAGCTTGGGGATCATCGGCGACGTAGAGGCTGTGGCGGCATCCCCTCACAAGTTCGCCACGAGGATAGAGCTGGTCAGATGAGAGATCTGACCAGAAATATTTCGTCTCGAATTACGTTGTGAAACGGCCTTAGCTGGAGCAGGCCGCCTTCTTCTTATTCCTCTCCTCGGACCTCCCCAGGGTGGGGTTCAGAGCCTGGGGCGCCAGCTCCACCAGCCTGTGCCAGTTATCCCGCTCCCAGAGCATGGAGGACCTGTCCTCCTCGGGGATGAACTGGCGGAGTCGGAGGGAGAGGGTCTCCCAGTTGACCTGGTGGCCGTCGAAGTCCGGGCCGTCAACGCAGGCGAACTTCGTCTCTCCCCCCACCTCGACCCGGCAGGCTCCGCACATCCCGGTCCCGTCTACCATCAAGGGGGTGAGGCTGACGATCGTCTTGACCCCGAAGGGCTTGCTCGCCTTCGCCGCCTCCATCATCATGAAGGGGCAGCCGTGGACGAAGATCCGGTCGATCCTCTCCTCCACGAGCCGCCGTTTGATGAAGTCGTTCGTCCACCCCGCCTCGCCGCAGCTTCCGTCCCCCGCCAGGATCACGACCTCGTCGCTCGCCTCTTTCAACCTATCTCCCCAGAAGATGAACTCCCGGCTCCGCCCCTCCACCGCGGTTATCACCCGGTTTCCCGCCTCCTTGAGGGCCTTTATCAGGGGCATGGAGGGGCCGATCCCGAAGCAGCCGCAGGCACAGATCACCGTACCGAAGTTGCCGACCTCGGTGGGGGTCCCCAGGGGGCCCGCGAGGTTGAGGACGGAGTCCCCCACCCGCAAGGTCCCGAGCTTCATGGTGGACGTTCCCAGGACGTAGAAGACGATCTCGATCGTCCCCTCTCTTTCGTCCCAGCCGGAGAGGCCCATCGGGATCCTCTCGCCGGTCTCGTCGACCCTGATGATCACAAACTGGCCAGGGCGGGCGACTTTTGCGACCTTGGGGGCCCTGATCTTCAGGTAGATGATGTTGGGGACGAGGGCCTCCTTCTCGACTATCTGGTACATATTCAATCACCAACCGCTTTGGATAGGCTGACGGCGCAGACCTTCAGCTCGGGGATCTTGGCGACGGGGTCTAGGGCCGGGTTCGTCAGGACGTTGGTGGGGGTCTCGGCGAAGTGGAAGGTCATGAAGACGACTCCCGGGGACGACTTCTCCGTCAGCCTCGCCTTCGCCCTCACCTTCCCCCTCCGGGAGGCGACCTCCACCAGGTCGCCATCCTCGATCCCCAGGGCCTCCCCGTCCCCGGGGTTTATCTCCACCAGCTCCTCGCCCCTGAGGTAGTTCAGGCCTGCCACCTTCCTCGTCATCGTTCCGGTGTGGAAGTGGCAGAGGACCCTCCCGGTGGTGAGGATGAAGGGGTAATCTCCGTCGGGGAGCTCCGCCGAGGGGCGGTATGATAGGGGGGTGAAGAGCCCCTTACCCCGGGTGAAGCCGTCTTTGTGGAGGTACTTCGTCCCGGGGTGGCCGGGGCTGGGGCAAGGCCACTGGAGCCCAGCTCCCGCGATCCTCTCGTAGCCGATCCCGCCGTAGCTGGGGGTGAGGGGGGCGATCTCCGCCATGATCTCCGAGGGGTGGGAGTAGGAGAACTGATCCGCGTACCCCATCCTCCTCCCGATCTCCGAGAGGATCATCCAGTCGGGCCTCGCCTCCCCCGGCGGCGGGACCGCCCGCCTCACCCTCTGGACCCGCCGCTCGGTGTTGGTGAAGGTCCCGTCCTTCTCGGCGAAGCTCGTGGCCGGAAGAACCACGTCGGCATGCCTCGCCGTCTCCGATAGGAAGATCTCCTGGACGACGAGGAAGTCGACCTTCTCCAGCGCCTCGGCGACGTGGGCGGCGTCGGGGTCGCTGATCTGGGGGTTCTCGCCGATGATGTAAAGGACGTCGACGGCTCCGTCGTGGACGGCGTTGAAGATCTCCATCAGGGTGAGCCCCGGCCTCTTCGGGAGCTCTCTTCCCCAACGCGCCTCAAACTTCCTCCTCAGGTCGTCGTTCGTCACCGCCTGGTAGCCTGGGAAGACGTTGGGGAGGGCGCCCATGTCGCACGCCCCCTGGACGTTGTTCTGGCCCCGGAGGGGGTTTATGCCGCTGGAGGGCTTTCCGAGGTTTCCGGTCATCATCGCAAGGTCTGCGAGGGCGAGGATGTTCTCGGTGCCGTGGGAGTGCTGGGTTATCCCCATGGAGTAGACGATCGACGAGGGGCCGCTCGAGGCGTAGATCCGGGCCGCCTCCTCGATCAGACCGACCTCGACGCCGGTGATGGTGGCAGCCTCCTCCAGGGATAAGGCGGCAAGGGACTCCCGGAACTCCTCGAACCCCTCGCACCTCTCCTCGATGAACTCCTCGTCGAGGAGCCCCTCCACCAGGATCACCTTGCAGAGGGAGAGGATGAGGGGGACGTCGGTCCCCGGGGTCTGTCTCAACCATACGTCTGCAAATTTACAGAGCTCGATCCACCGGGGGTTGGCGACGATGATCTTCGCGCCCCTCCTCTTCGCCTCCTTGATCCTGAGGGCGATGACGGGATGCTGCTCGGTGGTGTTCGATCCTATGATCAGGATGCACCTCGCGTCCGCCAGCTCCTCGATGGAGTTGGTCATCGCCCCGCTCCCGAAGGTCGCCGCCAGGGCGGCGACGGTGGAGGCGTGACAGAGCCGGGCGCAGTGGTCGACGTTGTTCGTCTCCATCACCAGCCGCGCGAGCTTCTGGGCGAGGTAGTTCTCCTCGTTGGTGCATTTGGCGGAGGAGAGGAGGGCGAAGCGATCGCCTTTGGCGCGGGAGAACCTATCGACGACGACCGAGAGCGCCTCCTCCCAGGTGGAGGGGACGAGCTCTCCCTCCTTCCGGATGAGGGGGGTCTTCAGCCGCTCAGGGCTCTCGACGAAGTCGAGGCCGAACCTCCCCTTGACGCAGAGCTGGCCATTGTTCGGGGTCTCGCCCCTCTTCCCCCGGATCGTGACGATGTGTCCGTCCAGAACGCCGAGCTCCATGACGCAGCCGACGCCGCAGAAGGGGCAGACGGTGGTGACGGTCTCCTCGGGCCTCCCCCACCTCTCGGCCCTGGCGAAGAGCGCCCCCGTAGGACAGACGTCGACGCAGGCGCCGCAGAACTTGCACTCCGACTCGAAGAGGGAGACCGGCCCGATGGTGTGGTGGTGATGGTAGTTGACGTCGAAGGTGAGGACCCCCTCCCCCCTCACCTCCTGGCAGGTCCTGACGCACCGGCTGCAGAGGATGCAGAGGTTGTAGTCGCGGTCGAAGAAGGGCTCCCGGAGGACTGGCTGGTTTCGGTAGCTCGTTTCGTACCTGATCCTCTCCAGGCCGACGTACTCCACCACATCCTGCAGCTCGCATCGGCCGTCGTTGGGACAGTATTTGCACCCCACCGCCACGGGAAACTTTCTCATGCACTCCCGGAGGTCGGAGCAGTCCTCCTTCCGATCGCAGAATAGGCAGCTCGTCGGGTGGTGGGTGATGGCGAGGATCATCTCCAGGGCGGATCGGCGCATCTCCTGGAGCTCCTCCGTCCTGGTCAGGATCACCATCCCCTCCTCGGCCAGGGTGGTGCAGGAGGTGGGGCGGAGGCTCTCTCCCTCGATCTCGACGATGCAGAGCTTGCACGATCCGATGGGCGCTAGGTCCGGATGGTCGCATAAAGCTGGTATGTAGACCCCAGCCCCTCGGGCAGCTTCCAGCACCGTGGCTCCTCTCCTGGTCCTGACCTTCCGTCCATCAATGGTTAGGGCGATCTCGTCCACTTACACCACCGCGCAGTTTTAGGAGTTCCGTCGTCATATTTCTATGTTGCTCTCGATTTTCTGCTTGAAATGGAACTTCTCGATGGTGTATTTGAATCAAACGGGGCGATGGACGTCAGGGTAGGCAACATATATGTACTGATGAGCCGGAAAGGTCAGTCCGGCTCGGTGAGGTCTACTCCAAAAAGGGTTTCGCCCGGTGGCGATCGTGGGACTCCGGAGGCGAAAACCGAAAAGATTTAAATATCCTGGATTAGGTTGAATGCCACAGCCCATCGAAAGGAGGATTTCGATGGCAGCAAGCCAGAGGGTCCCCCATCTGTCGCCGCTTCAGTCGAGGCGGAGGGGGGCCACCACGAAGAACTTTGACGGCGGCAGGACGGCGTCATCCGAAGAGCCGGGAGAGCATCAGCATATCGAAGCGGGGTAAGATGTCTGATAATAAGAAGAAGCTGAACCTGAACCGGGTATCGATGCCCAAGCAGTCTCCGGAGGAGCGGCGGCACAACTTCTCCGAGGTGGCTCTCGGCTACGCCGAGGATCAGGCCGCGGAAGAGGCCGAGAGGTGCCTCCAGTGCAAGAACCCGAGATGTATGGACGGCTGTCCAGTGGGGATAGATATCCCGGCTTTTATAAGGGCGGTCCGAGATGGCGATATGGTGGAGGCCGTCTCGACGATCAAGGCCAAAAACAGCCTCCCCGGGATATGCGGACGGGTCTGCCCCCAGGAGGTCCAGTGCGAGAGCCGGTGCGTCCTGGGGAAGAAGGGCGCTCCCATCGCCATCGGACGTCTGGAGAGGTTCGTCGCCGACTGGGAGTCGAAGAACGCCCTCCCGGAGGGGTCCCGCTCGTCGGCCAAGCCTCCGAGGGGGAAGAGGGTGGCGGTCGTCGGCGCCGGCCCCGCGGGGATCACCGCCGCCGCCGACCTCGCCAGGATGGGCCACCAGGTCACCGTCTTTGAGGCGCTCCACGACGCCGGGGGGGTTCTGATATACGGGATCCCGGAGTTTCGCCTCCCCAAGGAGATCGTCCGGTCGGAGGTCGAGTACGTCAAGAGCCTCGGGGTCACCTTCGAGCTCGACTCGGTGGTGGGGAGGCTCGTCCAGGTCGATGAGCTTCTGAAGAACGGCTTTGATGCCGTATTCCTCGGCATCGGCGCCGGAGCGCCCCGCTTCCTCAATGTCCCCGGCGAGAACCTCAACGGCGTCTACTCCGCCAACGAGTACCTCACCCGGGTCAACCTGATGAAGGCCTACCGGTTCCCCGAGTACGACACCCCCATCAGGCAGGGGAAGAGGGTGGCGGTCGTCGGCGGCGGGAACGTCGCCATGGACGCGGCGAGGTGCGCCGTCAGGCTGGGGGCGGAGGCGGTCCACGTGGTATACCGCCGGTCGGAGGCGGAGATGCCGGCGAGGCTAGAGGAGATCGAGAACGCCAAGGAGGAGGGGGTGATCTTCGACTTCCTGACAAACCCCACCCGGTTTGTGGCAGACGACCGGGGGAGGGTGGCGGGGATGGAGGTGGTGAGGATGGTCCTCGGCGAGCCGGATGAGAGCGGGAGGCGGAGGCCCGTCGTCGAGAAGGGCTCCGAGAGGATCGTCGACGTCGACACCGTCATCATCGCCGTCGGGACCACCCCAAACCCCCTCGTCCCGGGGAACACCCCGGGGCTCGAGACGACCCGGTGGGGCACCATAGTCGTCGACGACGCCGGGAGGACCTCCCGGAAGGGGGTCTGGGCCGGAGGGGACATAACCACCGGCGGCGCCACCGTCATCAGCGCCATGGGCGCCGGGAAGAGGGCGGCCGAGGACATCGACCGCTGGCTCCGAGAGGATGGGCCTTGGTCCAGCTAAGCCTTATCCGGCTTGGGTCCTCGGCCTGGACGAGGCTGGATCTCTCAGCCCCTCGAGCTCGGCCTGAGGGTGGCTTGGGGCTCGAGGGGCCTATAACCACCATTTTTCATATGGTCCGTCTTTGAGATGAGATAGATTTCAGGGAGAATGATCGATGGGATTCAAATCGCCAAAGGAGACGACCTGCTCGGTCGACAACATCGGATGCAACAAGATCGGTATGGCCATGGGACCTCTTCTGGCTCTCGGTTTTCTCGCCGGAGCCTTCATCGCCTTCGGAGGGCTCCTGGCGGTGATCGTCGGCGGGGGGGTCCCCGATATCAAGCTGGCAAATCCCGGGCTCCAGAAGTTCATCTTCGGGGCCGTCTTCCCGGTGGGGCTCATCCTGGTGGTGGTGGCTGGAGCGGAGCTCTTCACCGGCAACACCGCCTGCTGCATCCCAGCGGTCCTCTCCGGGAAGGCGTCCTGGTCGGGGCTCGCGAGGAACTGGACGTTCTCCTACGTCGGGAACCTCATCGGCTCGCTGTTCGTCGTTCTCTTCCTCACCTATATGACCGGCCTCTTCGCCTCCGATCCATGGCTTTCGAGCATCACCGGCATCGCCGAGGCGAAGGTCTCCCAAGGGTTCTGGCCCCTCTTCTTCAAGGGGGTCGGGTGCAACTGGCTCGTCTGCCTCGCCGTCTGGCTCGCCATCGCCTCCGACGACGTCGCGAGCAAGATCTTTGGGGTCTGGTTTCCGATCATGGCCTTCGTCGCCATCGGGTTTGAGCACAGCGTCGCCAACATGTTCTTCATCCCCGCGGGGATCATGTACGGGGCCGCCGTCACCTGGGCCGACTTCTTCATCGTCAACCTGATCCCGGTGACCCTGGGGAACATCGTCGGCGGCGGGCTCTTCGTAGGGGCGATCTACTGGTACATATACGACCATTAGGGCTGAACGAAGATTTGATGGGGCAGTTTTATGCCGGAGGCTCCCGGAGCCCCCGGTCGCAAGGCCCCTCCAAGGGTTTCGGCCTCATGTCGGGGAGAGCTTCAGGGGCGCTATCCTTTCCTTCAACCTCTGGAGGGGAGAGCTGAGCAGAAGGTCTCTCCATCACGGCCGGGCTCCGATCACGTTCTCGCAGCAGTCGTCGCCGGAGCACATGCACTTGGTGTACCTGGAGGTGCATCGGGGGTTGAGGTTCTCGACGGCGGACCTCACGTACTCCTGGCAGGTCCCGGCCAGCCCCCCATAATCCGCTCCGATCTCCATCGCCTCCTTCAGGAGGGGGCAGCCGGTGATCTTCATCACCACCTCCCCGTCGGAGGAGCCGGAGACGACCCAGGAGAAGTTGGGGCCGTAGATCACGTTCGATACGACGCAGAAGACTTCGCCCGCCTCAGAATCTCCATCGCAATCTATCAAATCTCTTGCCTGCATACCTCACCGCCTCTTGAAGTTGTTTTGGAGTCGGCTTAATATGTATTTGTTTGAGATGTTTTCACAATTTGTAGGAACTTTTAAGAAGGGATCCTAATCTCGGAAATCGGTCGTCGCCCGGATGGTCGGGGACCAAAACGGCCGATCGCCGAAAGAGATTCATATCATAACATCAACACATTAGTGGAGATGTAGGATGGACGTGATCGTCAAGAGGTCGGCCCGGCGGAAGAAGACGGTCCAGGCCCGGATGGTGGAGGGTACCCTGGTGGTGATGGCTCCAGCGGCCATATCGGACCGGGAGCTGACAGAGCACGTATCGCGGTTTCGGGCGAGGATGGCGCAGAAGATGGGGGAGAGGGACGACGCCCACCTGGAGAGGAGGGCCGAGCACCTCAACCAGAAGTACTTCGACGGCCACCTCCGCTGGAGATCGATATGCTACTCCGACCGACAGATGAAGAGGTTTGGGAGCTGCACCCTCGAGGACGGGACGATCAGGATCAGCTCCCGGCTGAGGGACGCGCCCCAGTGGGTCGAGGACTACGTCGTCGTCCACGAGCTCTCCCACCTCATCGAGCCGAGCCACAACAGGAGATTCAGGGAGCTGGTCCGAAGGTACCCCCTTGCCGAGAGGGCGATCGGGTATCTCATCGCCTTCGATTCGAGGCATGAAAGATAGCGAGGGAGGGGATGATCGAACGAGATCCTCCGGCCAGATCTATGGTAGCGCCCTTCGGAGAATCGCTTGAAATTGCGCCACACCTTTTCAGGCGTGGAAACCTTGTGGGCTCCCGCAGTGGGCGCAGGTGGACCCGAGCCGGGGCTTCTTCCAGTTCAACGCCGAGTACGATTACCTCGTCGAGGATGGCGAGTGTACGAAGATGGTCCGGGACGTCTCCTTCTCCAGGGACATCCTCTCCACGTTGCACTAGATATCCCTGTGCTGGAATGAGCGGAAGATGAGCCCGGGGTATTGCAGCAAAGGGGGCCAGAGCATGCCGGTGAGCGACGGTGCCCCGTTTATTCTCCTGGGCGATGCGATGGTGGTTGGCAGTGGTGTGGATTGAGGAACTGATCCGGGAAGCGGAACAGAGTGTCGACGAGGACGAGGTATTCTTTGTCGAGGGCGAGAGCGTTGCAGCCGAACTGAAGCAGAAGAAGGTGAGTCGTGCGACTGCCACCCGCGACTGCGGTCTTGGTATCTACACGATCCACGAGGGCAGGATCGGCTCATCGAGCACCACCAACCCGGCCGAGTGGCGGGCCCGCCTCAAAGCGACTATCGCGAACGGGGAGCTGGCAACCCCGCAGGACTGAGGCGGACCGCCGGACCCGGCTGACCTTCCGAGGGTCCCGCTGGCATACGATCCCCGCCTTGTCGTGGAACCCGAAGCGGCTCGCGGGCTTCTTGCAGCGATGCTCGACGGGGCACGCGGAAGGGTGCCGACCCAGCGGATCGATTTTGTCAGTAACGGGGTCATCGGGGCCTTCGCCTACGACCTCAAAACCGCGCACCGCTACGGAAAAGAGGGCACCGCAAGTGCCGTCCGCAGCGGGTACGGGGGGCTGCAGGGGATCGGCCACCACAACTTCGTGGTTTACGGGGAGCGGAGCACCGTGGATGACGAGGCGGGTCCCCTTCGTCCACAACCTCATCGGCGCCCACAAGGCAAACCCCCTGGGCGGGGAGTTCCAGGAGCCGGTGTGGAGCACCATGCTCTCCGGCAACGTCTTCGACCTCCATTTCGCGATTGCCGGTATCGGGAGGATACCCGCACCGTCGGGTCGCTCACCCTTTTGTCCGTAAAGATAAAGAGCCAGCGTATCATCGGCAAGTTACCCTCCGGTCTTAAACGGGAGCGGAAATATCTCCTCCTGCATCCGGTCCTGCCAATAGAGCGATACGTTTTTAGCGGGAAAAATTAAGGCCCATAATCACAACTGAGGATCTGTTTATCATGAGACTGTCTGGCCCCTGCCTTATCCTTGCGCTCATCCTGCTGACTGCCGGGTGCGTCTCGGTCCAATCTCCGCCTCTTGCGGCTGCTTCCCTGGAGGAGGTGGCCGAAGCGCCTCCCCTCATCGTTTCGCTCTACCCGTTCCTCGATGATGTCAATGAGGATGACCATGCTCGGACGATTGCCCTCCTCACCAGAAGATACGAGGAGAAGTACCCGGACGACCGCGTGGAGATATTCATTGATCCGGCAAAATCGCTCTATTTTGAAAACAGTCTCAACCTCTCTGCGTCGTTCGAAGCCGCTGACGCCGACCTACTGGAAGTGGAACAGACGGAGCTTGACAACCTCATCGCTGGAGGGTATATTCGGCCGTTCGCAACGGATTCTCAGTCGGAACAACAAATGTTAAGGGAAAACCTGCGGGGGGTAGTCGGGCCGTACCGGGATATCGGGGTCAAAGGAGGAATGGTCTACTTTGTCCCGACCTGGCTGTGTGCATTTTACACCTTTGAGCGTTCGCCACCCGGGACAGCCCCGATGGCTGCGGATTTCAGTTCGGTGATGGTCCTGCCAGATCTCTATCTCTCGTCCTATGCGTCAGCATATGGTACCGATCCTGCCCTTCTTGATGCCGCCATAATAGATGCGGCAGCCGGTGCACCGGATCCCGGGGTTATCGCCGCACTCTCTGAACGCTTTTCGGCCTGCACCGGAACGTCCGGAGAGAACCTGTGTATGGACGGCTACTACCTCGAGCATGATACCGCTGCGGAGGAGTTCGGGGCAGGGATGACGGACCGATATGTAGGGTACTCGGAGATGCTGTACCGGATCCTCAAAAGCAATCCTGCCGTGCGGAACCAGTCTATCCAAATCACTGGCACCCCCTTTGGCAGGGACCCGGCGCCGTCCCTTGCATGGGTTGACGGGTTTGTGATCAACAAACACACCAGCCAAAAAAAGATGGACCAAGCGATTCGGTTTATCGACTTCTACAACAGTCCTGAGGTGAAGGAGATGATCGCGCTATCCTTGGATACGGACCCGGCACGCCCGCTGGTCCCGCGTTACCTGCTGCCGGCATCCGAGGAGTTCTACGCGCTGCCATCGGTACGCGACGATCCTTACTACCGGCAGTTTTATCCGGTCATCCGGAATATGACGCCCTTCCCGACCGGCGGACTCCGGGGCAGCATGATTCCCATCTACTGTTACGTGACCGATGCCCTGAGCGAGACGGGTCTCGATGTCAACCGGCAGGTGTGTGCTGCCGGCGGATGACTCGCTGTATCTCCCCCGCGAACAAGCTCAATAAAATATTATATCGCGCCATGGTATAAATTAAGTTGGACAGCTTCTGGATATCATTCCGAGATGAAAACATTCCATTAAGATAGTGGAAGAAGTTTACCCCCTGCTTGCGGCATGTATACATTATATAGACATGTTCTCCCATGCCCTTTTGCCCAGCTCAGATCTGGTTACATAGCTTATCTTCCTCTTGATGACTCCTTCGCGGATGACAATCTCTGCCTCATTATTATGGAATGGTATGAACGGATAATCGAGCACTTTGAGTAACCCATCTCGATTCGCATCTGTTGATGCTAACCGCTCATCGAGATCTGCATATCCGGTACGTCTCGAAAAGAGCCAATTGAACTTCCATTAGATAACCACCTTGAGCGATTTATCTGGATGTAGAGTCCCGAAATTCCTGCATAGCAGACTTCTCGGATCATCGACCTCTTGCCTTCACAGCTTCACTTTTGGGAGGGATCTTTAAGGTCGGATCCAGGGCGAATTCGGATCCGACCTTATCACCGCAATTTGGAAGCATACCACGAGATATATTCCTACTCCCCAGGCTTACTGGGGTTGATCAGGAATAGTATGTTCATGTCTGAGTCGTACTTCCAGGTGAAGCCACAGAGCGTTTTCATATCATCTGCCGAGATGAGGAAATTCTTGTCGTCGTCGACTATGACCCTATCTGGAAGTGAGATCGTAGTATTGTCCAGGGTTGCTTTGGTGCTGGCGTTGGTTAAGACTATAGCATGTACCTTCTTGTCTGACCAGACTATCCCTGGCCCGATGTAATTCTTCACTCGGAGGGAAAGGGTCTCATTTTCGCCTGAGACAGACTCGGAGCCGCCAAGATACAGCACCACAGGTTTGATGGGGAAGTACCATTTGCCGTTGATCTTAGATGGCGATGTGGGTAGCATAGGCTCATTGAGCAAGACACCATTGATCGCCAGCCTTGGTTCGTTGTATTTGACAGGTACTATCGTTCGCGGCGTGTCTCCACTTGTTTTGTCTATGATGTAATCGTCGATGAGCGTTCCATCCATCTTAAAGCACTTCATCTCCATGCGGGATCCGTTAACTTCTACTACAATGTAGTTGGGCATATCCTGCGGGTTGTAGAAGCTAGCACACCATATGTTTTGCACATTATCATCTATGACTTTTTGGCCGCTTCTTCCTGCTACTACATAAACTGTGCCCAACGCTGGAGTGCTTACTATCGAATCGTTGTTAATGGGATAGGTTCGGGAATAAGCATGGTCATGGCCATTAAACACCAGGTCTACATGATACTTGTCAATGATCGGAGCAAAAGCGGCCTTGATGCCTTCGTTTGTTCTGATGACCCTGGTGTAATAAGGCGGCTTGTGCCAGATAGCCATTTTCCATTCCTTCGTGGTCCGGCTCAGGTCTTTATCCAGCCAAAGCTTTTGATCATTCAGTAGATCTGGATTAATCTCCTGTTCTTCACGAAGCTGGCTGTCCAGCACTATAATATGCATGTTTCCATAGTCGAATGAATATGCCTGATCGTTGCTATAAGGACCGTTGTTTGGCACGTTGAACTGACCCATGTAGATGCTCGGATCTGCATGATCTCTGGCCATATCACGGCATTCTGTGTTTCCCGCGACTGGCACGTAAGAGATGGATTCAATAACGCCTTTGCATGCAGCAAACCAGTGGTTCCAATGAAGATTGGACAATCCCGCTTGCGCCTCATCCCCCACTACCGTGAAGAACCTGGCATCAGGATTGGCTTTATATGCATTATGGAGCGTGGACTGCCAGAGGCTATAGTCCGGATTCGCGTCATCATCGCCCTGGGTGTCCCCGAAGACCAAGAACTTAAAGCTATTGGTATCTTCGGCCTCAGTCATGAAGGAATATACGGGGCTCCAATCTTTTGTCCCATCGCCGACCCTATAGTAATATCGGTTTCCGGGCGCCAAACCGGTGATCGTGGCTGTGTGGATGTTCTGGTCACCAAGATCAGTCTTCAGGGTGCTTACATTGGCCGCGATAGATTCCTTATCCTTGAGATTTGGATCCATGCTGTATTCGACGCTGCCATTCTGGACAGTGCTATCCGTCCTCCAGGTCACTGTTTGGGTAGTCATAGGGTCGCTGGTCCATGATAACGTGACATGATCGGGGACCGCTGTAGCATTGAGATCGACTAGCCCATAATCTGGCTGGGATGTGCATAGAACTCCTGCAAATGAGGTCATAATCAATGAAAGAAAAATCAATCCTATTCGCAATTTCATATCAATCTCCCACATTACATGTTTAAGATGTAGTATTAACATAAAAAGATAACGCTTCTTGCTTAGCAGGTAAATTATATAAATCCCCTGCCATCTTCGCCGCGATCTCTGCCGAGTCCGCCCCCAAGTCAGTTCCCCCGCCTCCCCAAACCCGATGCCCTCATCCCGCCCTCCCGAGAGAAGGACCGCTTCTCTCTCGGGCTTAACTATTTTTATCTCCCCTTCCAAACCTCGGAAAAAGAGGTCCTGACCATGAAGTTTGCATGCCACGTCGAGGAGATAGACATCTCCGGGATAAGGAAGAGCTTTGAGGGGGCGGGGCCGGGGGCGATCAACCTCGGCCTCGGGCAGCCCGACTTCGACACCCCTGACCATATCAAGCGGGCGGCGATCGAGGCGATCGAGGAGGGGTTCACGGGATACACCATGAACCTGGGGACCGCCGAGCTCCGAGCGGCCTTGGCCGAGAAGTTCCGGCGGGAGAACGGCCTCGATTACGCCCCGAGCGAGATCATGGTCACGAGCGGAGCCAGCGAGGCCCTATTTCTCGCCATCGCCGCCGTCGTCGAGAAGGGCGACGAGGTCCTGATCGGCGACCCCGGCTTCGTCTCTTACTCGGCCATCGCCAGGGTGACCCACGGGCGGGCGGTTTCCGTCCCCATGGACGGGAGGTTCCACCTCACCGCTGAGGCGGTCGCCGAGAGGGTGACTCCGAGGACGAGGGCCCTCATCGTCAACTCCCCCAACAACCCCACCGGCTCCGTCCAGACGAGGGAGGAGCTCCGGGCGCTGGCGGAGCTGGCCGAGGATCACGATTTTGCCCTGATATCCGACGAGGTATACGAGCAGTTCATCTACGAGGGGGAGCACGCGAGCCCCGCCCTCTACTCCGAGAACGTCATCACCATCAACGCCGTCTCCAAGACCTACGCCATGACCGGCTGGAGGCTCGGCTACCTGGCGGCTCGGGGCGAGGCCTTGGAGAACATGCTAAAGATCCACCAGTACGTCCAGGCCTGCGCCTCCTCCATCAGCCAGAGGGCGGCTCTCGCCGCCGTCAGCGGCCCTCAGGACTGCGTCCGAATGATGAGGGAGGAGTTCCGGCGGAGGAGGGACGTCCTGGTGGAGGGGCTCCGGTCGATGGGGGTCGAGATGGAGAAGCCCGCCGGCGCCTTCTACGCCTTCCCGAGGGTGGGGGACGGAAACGACGTCGCCACGAGGCTGATCAAAAAGGGGGTCGTGGTGGTTCCGGGCACCGCCTTCGGGTCCGTCGGTAGAGAGCACATCAGGATATCCTATGCCGCCTCGATGGAGGATATAAAAACCGCCCTGGAGAGGATGAGAGAAATTCTTTAAATAGGAGCTGTGGCATTCGTCCGGAAGGTGACGAGATGAAAGAGCAGGTGGAGACGAGAGAGCTGAAAGAGGGAAGGTACGTGATCATCGACGACGAGCCTTGCGTCATCAAGAGCATAGCCAAGTCCAAGCCCGGAAAGCACGGCGCCGCCAAGGCGAGGGTCGACGCCATCGGGATCTTCGACGGCCAGAAGAGGTCGACCGTCCAGCCAGTGACGGCCAAGGTCTACGTCCCGATCGTCGAGAGGAAGTCCGGCCAGGTTCTGACGATAGGCGAGAGCTCCGCCCAGCTGATGGACCTCAGCGACTACAGCACCATCGACGTTCCCATCACCGAAGAGGACCGCGAGAAGCTGGAGGAGGGGAAGGAAGTCCCATACCTGCTCGTCATGGGCAGGACGAAGATGGATATCCGTTAACCCCAATGTTCAACATTCACAATTTTGCTGATGCCAACGCCGACCCGGAGGTGGCGGATTTCGTCATCGTGGGGGCTCCCTTCGATGCCACCACCAGCTTTAGGTCCGGGACCCGCGAAGGCCCCGAAGCCGTCCGGCGGGCATCTTATAACTTCGAGACTTACGTTCATCGCCACTCCATCGATTTTAGGGATCTCCAGGTAGCCGACCTCGGGGACCTCGACCTGGGGTCGGACCCTGCCTACGCCATGGAGACGATCGGGGACGGCTTCGCCTTCATCCCCGAGGGGGCGATCCCGATATTCATCGGCGGGGAGCACTCCATAACCCCGCCGATCGTCTCCGAGGTGGCCCGCAGGCGCGGGGAGATAGGCGTCATCGTCCTCGACGCCCACCTCGACCTCCGGGACGAGTACGGCGGGACGAGGTACAGCCACGCCTGCGCCAGCCGCCGGATCCTGGAGCTTTCGGGGGTTTCTGGCTACGCCTCCATCGGGATCCGGTCCGGCGACCTGAAGGAGTACCTCTACGCCGAGGAGCGGGGCGTCAGCTACCATACCAGCGACGAGGTCCGGGAGAGGGGGATCGAGGCGGTCCTGGAGGAGGCCCTGGCGGAGGTGGGCACCGACGAGATCTACCTCTCCATCGACTTCGACGCCATCGATCCCGCCTTCGCTCCGGGGGTCGGGACCCCCGAGCCCTTCGGCCTCTCCTCCTGGGACGTCCGATACGTCGTCGATAGGGTGGCGCCAAAGGCCGTCGGCCTGGACGCGAACGAGATCGCCCCTCAGTACGACGGGGGGCAGACGGCTTCCCTGGGCGCGAAGCTGATCCGGGAGTTCATCGCCGCCAAGGCTGCGGCGGACCGGTAATCATCTATAAGGTTCGTCTCAGGCTCGTCCCCTGGGGTAAAGGGGAGAGGTCCGGTTCGGACCCGAGGGTCGGGATAAGAGCTCACGATCCCGATCCCGATCCCGAGCGGCTTTCTGGTCCGATGGTCTGGAGGCTGCCTTTCATCGGGATCAAAAAATTTATCTTATAGGAGGTCGAAAGCGGAACCGCAGGTAGGCCCAAGTCTGTCATCTTCGAAGCCTCCAGTCAGTTTTAATGTCAAGAAGCTTTCAGAGGAGAAATCCAATGAGAATTGATATCACTGTCAAACCGTTGATGCTTCTGCTCCTCATGGTCGCCGCGTCTCAGGCGGCCTTAGGAGCCTCTAACCTCCCGAGCGGCATGGAGAACCCCCTGCCTTTGAGCTATCCCGACCTCGCCTCCGCCCCGGCCCCCTCCTGGCTCGCCGAGGGGATGAGGGCCACCTACTCCGTCATCGCCAGCACCGCCGATTCCGAGTACAGCGAGAATATTGAGTGGACAACCGGATCTCCGGGGTACGGTTTATCTCAAGTGGACGTGGTGGCCCTGGAGGAAGGGGTTGCCGCCACCCACACCCAGCCCTACGCCCCCGACGCCCAGGGGGCGATGAGGAAGCTCGTCGGCTTCGGATCGGTCGTCCCGGAGGGCTGCGGCGACTTCTGGGCGAGCCCCGAGGCGTTGAAGATGATCCCCGAGATGGCCGGCGAGAGGCTGACGGTCCAGCGCCTCCCCGCGACCGTCGGGGGGGAGGAGCATCAGGCAATCAGGTTCGATTACCGGAACGATGGCCTGGAGATGGCCCTCGTCTACGACCTGGCGTCGGGGCTTTTGCTATACCATGCCGTGGACTACCACTCGGTAGGGACGGCGGGCGGGGCGGCAACCGGCTCCCGGAGCACCTCCGCCATCTACGAGCTGAAGAACCTCCGGGAGGTGAAGGTCCCCTGGGCGGATGGAAGCGTCCCGTCCTGGCTTGAGGAGGGGGAGACGAGCTATTACCAGGGCCAGTCCCAGATCCAGATCCAGGGGGCAGCCCCCTCGGCCTCCCCCCTGGCGGTCCAGACGACGGTCGGAGACGTCCACCACCGATTCGTTGAGGCGGGGGAGGAGACCTTCACCCAGGAGGCGGCGGCCCAGCCCTACGTCTATACGGTCTACGGGGTCTGTCAGCTGATGGGTGGCTTCATCCCCCCCGAGGCGGGATCCCTCGGCACCGGCGTCGTCGACGTCGACCCCGACACCGGGATGAGGGTCAGCGTGGTCCAGAACGACGAGACCGCGATCGTCGTGGAGATGACAAACCAGGTCGACTTCCGGGAGGTCTTCACCTACGACCCGACCGGGAGGCTCGTCTCGATCCGCCAGGAGTACAACCCCGACGTCATCACCTCGAGCGGCTTCGGCTCGGTGAGGGTGGTCCTCCTCCAGCTGGCGGGGTGAGGGGAAAGAAGAGATCTAAACGCGAGCTCTATTCGGCGGCTTGGACCCCCGGATCATCCGGGAGTCCTCTCCAAGCCAAGACCGTCGGTTCGGATGCTCAAGCGAGATCGCGCCATCTCAAGGCGGCAAGCCTCGAATCACTCCTCCCCAAAGTAGTCCAGGTCGACCCTCTTCACCCTGTAGGTGGCGACGTCGGCGACGCCGATGTCATGGTCGATCATGAACTGGGCGAGCTGCTCCCCATCGATCAGGACTATCTTAGGCTGCTGGATCCCTTTGACATAATCGTTCGCCTCCTTCGTGAACTGAGACGTCGTAATGAAGACCCCCTTCCCCGCCCGGTTCCCCATCAGGCTTCCGGCGAAGGCCTGGACCGCCGGCCTGCCCACCGTCCCCTCCCACCTCTTGGCCTGGATGTAGACGGCGTCGAGGCCGAGCTTATCCTCCTTGATGATCCCGTCGATCCCGCCGTCGCCGCTCCTGCCGACAGCCTCGCCCGCATCTCTTCGGGAGCCGCCGTATCCCATCGCCACCAGCAGGTCTACCACGAGCCTCTCGAAGAACTCGGGAGAGCATCCCATTATCCGATCGAGAAGCTCCTGGGCCAGATCCCTCCTCAGGTTCTGGTAGCCTGCCTCCAGGACCTCCTCAGGGGTTCTCGTCTTCTCGGTGGCATCGTCGTTCGGATCGCTCTGGCCATCTTTGGAGGTCCCACGATGAAATTCCTGAAACTCTGGAAACTGCTCAAGAAACTTGACGTTGATCTCAGCCGGGTCGGATCTCAAGACTGCAAGACCCCGATCGTTAATCCGGAACTTGCCCCTTCCCGTGCTCTCCAAGAGGCCAGCCTTCTTCATGTACGTCCTCGCCCACCCCACCCGGTTGGCTAGCTTCGCCTGCCTTCCGCTGGGGAGGAGTTCGCGCCTCTCCTCTTCGATCAGCCCAAACTGATCTGCCAGAGTCTCTATCACCTCGTGAAGGCTGTGCTCGTCACCATCTCCCAAGACCTTCAAGAGGGGGAGCATCAAGCTCTGGAAATCTGGAACCGCCACCTCTGCCGACCTCGTCGCCTTCCCTATATCAGTCCGGATAATTAAGTTCTGTGCCAGAGGCGTCCCCAAGCCTCTCGATCCTCCTCCGGAGCTCCTCCTCAAACCCCTCCACCTCCCCGTCTTCGAGCCGGAGATCCCGGACGCCCCCGTCCTTGAGGTAGAAGAGCCGCGCCCCCACCATCGGCCGGAATATCTCCCGGGCGAGGTAGAGGTAGAACCTCATCTGAAACTCGTAGGCGGGAGCGTGGGCAGAGGAGTCGGCGAACTTGAAGTCGACGATATGCCACCCCTCTCTCGTCTTCACCAGCTTATCGACCCTCCCGACGAGGGTGTGCCGCCCGAAGGGGCGGAGAATCTCGTACTCCGTCCTCGTCTTTCCGGCGGCCTCGATCTCCCTCACGAGGCGGTGGCCCTTCAGCCGGTCGAGGACGGTCCAGACCTCCCGGAGCTCGTCGTCGCCGAAGATCCCGGCCTGGAGGTGAGGGGGGCGGCGGGGCCGCTCTGCCGAGCCGAGGTCGTCGAGGGTCTGGCCGCCGACGCCGAGCCCCTCCAGAATCTGGTGGGCGAGCCTCCCCAGGTCCTTCGGCTCCAGGGGCTCCTCCTCATCAGCGAGGGCCGCCGCCTCGGGCTCCAGCTCCAGCTCTGCCGCCTCAGGCTTGCGAGCAGAGGCCAGCCCCGGCAGGAATGGCTGGTGCTCCTCCGGATCGACGAGGCGGGTCGGAGAGATCCGGAGGCTCCCGTCCTCGACCTCGATCGGATCGATGAGGGTGAGGTCTGGGACGATGGCCGACCCATCGCCCCGGAGGGCGGGGCCGTCCTCCCCAGGCTCCAGATCCGCCGCCCTGACGACCTCGAGGACCCCCAAGAAGTCGGGGGCGGCCTCCGGGCTTTCATCCTCGCCGGCGATGATGGGAGCGAGGAGGTCCCGCCAGGGCCTCGGCCCCCGCCTCTTGGGGGCGGATAGGGTGATGGCCAAGAGGTCCCTCGCCCTGGTGGCGGCGACGTAGAGGGTCCTCTCCTCCTCTTCGGCCTCCCGCCTCCTCTCCTCCTCCGCCATCTCGGAGAGAAATGTCCCCTCCCCGGACTTCTCTTCCGGGAGGAGGGAGATGACGAGCTCTCTCCCCCCTCCTTCGCCCCTCCTCAGGAGGAAGGGGGGCGGTGTCGCCCGATCGCTCCAGGAGGTCTCAGCGACGATGACGATCGGAAACTCGAGCCCCTTCGCCTTGTGGACGGTCATCACCTTCACCGCGTCCGTCTCCTCGCTCTCGACGGAGGCTGGCTCCACGTCCTCGAACCCGGGGCCTTCGAGCCTTCCGATCACCTCCCTCAAGGAGAGCCCCGCCTCGTCCAGGGCCTTCGAGGCCTCCATCAGCTTCCGGAGGTTTGCGGTCCTCCTCCTCAGGGGGTCGGCGAGGGCGAGGTGGGCCTCGTAATCGAGGAGCTCTGCCGCCTCCTCCAGGATGGCGGAGGGGGTCAGGAGGTCTTTACGATCTGCGAAATGGTCCAGGACCTCCCTCAGCCGCCCGACCCGCCTCGCCTTCTCGGGGGAGAGGTCCCCCTCCTCGATCCCGCCGAGGGAGTCGAAGAGTGGGGCTCTCCGGCTCCCGCCGGGGCGGGGGTCGCCCTCCTCGGCGATGGCCTTCGCCCTCGCCTTAAGCCGGGCCAGGTCCTGGAGGTCGAGGCCGACGGCTGGGGAGAGGAGGGCCGTCGTCAGGGAGAGGTCGTCGGCCGGATCTGCCAGGACTTTGAGGATGGATAAGATGCCTTTGATCTCGGGGAGGTCGAAGAACCCCGCCTCACCGACGACGTAGCAGGGGATCCCCATCTCCCTCAGGGCACTTGCATACCGGTCCCCCGTCCCGCCCCGGAGCTTTCTCAGGAGGATGGCGAAGTCTTTGTATCTGACCTTTCGCCTCTCCGGGATGAGGTTCACGCCGCCGGAGCCGTCCGCCTCCCTCATCAGAAAGTCGAACTCCCTTCCCACCATCTTCCTTATGAAGAGGGCGGCGGCCTTCCCCTCGTCCTCGGGGTGGAAGAGGATCTTCGCCCGAGGGAGGTCGCCGGTCTCCCCCACCACCGGCAGGGGCGCCACCGGCCAGTATCCCCGGACGCTGGAGCCGTCGGCTCCATCGAAGATCCCAGCGAAGAAGCGGTTACAGAAGTCGAGGACCCCCGGATGGGACCGGTAGTTCGTCGCAAGCTCCCGGACGGTCCCGGACCTCGCCTCCACCTCCCGCCTCGCCTTGGCGAAGACCTCCACCTCTGCCCCCCGGAACCTGTATATCGACTGCTTCCCGTCGCCGACGTAGACGATCCGCGTCTTTTCTCCTCGGAGGAGGTCGACGATCTCCTTCTGAAGGTGGTCGGTGTCCTGGAACTCGTCGACGATGATGTATCGGAACTGGCTTCTGAGCCGGGCCCTCAGGGCGGGTCTCTCCAGGAGGAGATCCCGGAGGGAGAGGAGGACCCCGAGAAAGTCCGTCCGGCCGAGCCTCTCCATCTCCCGGCGGCGGACTGCGTCGAAGCGGCGGAAGAGCTCGAGGAAGGCGCGGTTCGCCTCGGCGATCTCCGCTGCGAGGCTCGCATCCTGGTGGAGGGGGAGGTCTCCCTCGACGGCCTCCGCCGGCCTTGCGGCGATGACCTTCGCCCTCCCCTCCGCCCCGAGACATAGGGCCTTGACGAGGTCGTCGACGCCCACGGCCCTCAGGATCGGCTCCGCAAGGGCCTCGTTCTCCCAGACCGCCCGGAGGGCCGCCCTCCGGACGAGGATCGAAGAGCCGGAGGGGGCCTCGACCCGGAGGCCGGGATCAACCCCGGCGAGGGCCCCGTTCTCCGCCAGGATCCGGCCGGCGAAGGAGTCGATCGTCCCGATCCAGGCGAAGGGGATGGAGGAAAGAAGGCCCGTCCACCGTTCGTCGGCTTCGGCCTTGTCGGCGATCATCTCGACGATCCTCCTCTTCATCTCCGCCGCTGCCTTCCTGGTGAAGGTTATCGCCGCCACCTCTCCGACGGAGATCGCCTCCCCTGCCTGGAGGGCCTCCTCGAAGATCTCGACGTACCTCTTGGAGATGGTGTAGGTCTTCCCCGTCCCGGCGCTCGCCGATATGAATAGGTCCCCCTTCACCGAGACCCCTCCTCCTCCTCCAGCCAGGCGGCGATGGCGCAGGGCTCCGCCTCGAAGGGGCATCCCCAGCACCCCTTCTTCGATCCCTCCTGGTCGGCGCCCCGTCGGAACTCCCCGCTCCCCTTGAAGATCCCATCCAGAGCCTCCAGGAGCTCTCCATCCACCTCGTCGAAGGTGGGGTTTGGCTTCGACCTCTGCCGGACCATCCTCCCCTCGTCGGCAGAGACCTCCAGGATTCGGGAGATCCCCGGCCGTCGGACGATCCTGAAGATCGCCCTCATCGATCCCGGCTCCGCAGGGACGTCGGGGAGGCCGAGGGCGAGGAGGGCGAGGGAGTAGAGCTGGAGCTGCTCCCACTCGGCGCCGGAGTCGGAGGATTTGTAGTCGGAGAGGACGACGTCGATCCTCCTCTTTTTGCCTGGGGCGTCCAGGTCGATCCGGTCGATCCTCCCCCGGAAGGTCAGGTCCCCGTACTCGGAGGAGGAGCGGGGTAGGAGGTCTCCCATCCTCCGGAGCTGGAGGCTGAAGGGGACCTCCGTCATCCGGCGGCGGCCGACGGAGGCCCTGACGGGATCCTCCGCCTCGAATCTCAGATAGCCGAGGACCTCGGAGGCGACGGCCCCGACGATCCTCCGGCGGACCGCCTCCACCGTCCTGACCTTCTGGTCGGCGAGGAACCTCGCTGCCGTCCTCTCCGCCTCCTCACGGACGACCTCCTCTACCCCGGCATCGCCTCCGCCGACGGCCCGGAGGATGGCGTGGTAGGCGGTTCCCCTCTCCAGGGGGGTGAGCTCGAACCTCTCGGCGGTCGGCTCCTCGATCCCCAGGCCCCGAATGAGAAAGAACCGGAAGGGGCAGCTCCGATACTCCCGGAGCTTGGAGTAGCTGAAGCTTCTGCCGAAGAGGACCCGACATATCTCGGGGTCGTCGATCCTCCAGCGGAACCGGTCCATTTCAGCCCGGAGGCGGAGGGGCTCCACCTCCTGGAGGAGTTCTTTCGGGACCTCCAGCCTCTCGCCCCGGGCGAGGGCTAGGGCGTACTCCACCCGGAGATCCCTCCGGCTCAGGATCGCCGGGGGGTCCTTCGGCCCCGGTCCGGCCTCCCCCTCCAGGGGGCCGAGCCCCGCCATCCTGAAAAGCCAGAGGGAAGGGACGAGGGGCGCTCCCTCCCGGGACGCCCTCGGATAGGAGACGACGACCCGGGAGGAGGCGGCGATGGCCTTCCGGAGCCGAGACCGCTCCACCTTGTCGCTCCTCTGGTGGAGGTTCTTCTCCCCCTTGCCGGCGGAGAAGTCGCTCAGCTGGTAGAGGGGATTCGCCGAACGGCTGGGGAAGTGGCCATCGTTGAACCCCGCCACGAACTTCACCCGTCGGTACCTCCTCGAGGAGAGGGCTGGGGAGAGGATCTCGACGGCCCCGGGTTGGGCAGAGCCGGACCAGGCCGGGTCCGATAGGGCATTCGCCAGGATGGAGAGGAGCCGGTCGAGGGGGAGCTCGCCCCGGCCGAGGGCCGAGAGCGCCAGGGCGGTCCTCGTCAGCGCCTCCTCAAACCTATCGAGGGCGAGCCTCTCCTCCTCCAGGTCGGCGAGCCCCGGCTCCAGAAGCTCGATCATCCGCCGGAGTTCGGAGGCGATCCCCTCGAGGCCTGACCCATCGATCGCCGCCTCCATCCGAGCTAGGCGGTCGAAGAGCTCCTCGGATCGGATCATAATAGTGGCGCAGAGCTCGGCCCGCCGGGCCGCCGCCGCCACCTCGCCATCCAGAACCGTCTCGTCGGCGGCGAGGAGGCGGCCCTTCTCCTGGAGGGCGGACTGGTGCTCCGCCAGGGCCTCCATCCAACCTCGCCTCTTCGCCGAGAGGTCGCCAGCCGGCAGGAGGAGGAGGCCGGCGGCGGAGGCGACGGCCTCCAGGTCCCGGGGCGAGGCGGGGAGGCAGCCGTCGAGGAGGGCGAGGATCATCTCGGGCGGGTACCCCGCGGCCGCCGCCCTGAAGGGCAGGAGGAGCAGCTGTACTATCTTCGTCTCCAGGAGGTTCTCCCCGGCGAGGAGCCTCGCCGGGACGCCTCCGGCCGATAGGGCCCGGAGGAACTCGCGCCCCCGGGTGGAGGGCTCGGCGACGACGATCGATATATCCTCGGGGCGGAGCCCTTCGGAGATCAGCCTCTTCGCCTCCCGGCAGATGGCGAGGGTCTCAGCCTCCGGGTCCGAATGGCTCGCGACGGAGACGAGGCCCCGGAGGTCGGAGGCCGTTAGAGGTGGGCCGTCCAGGAGGAAGGAGTCGAGGGCCTTCGATAGCGGCTCGTCCCGGGGGTGGCACTCGATCTCCTCGAACCCCCGTTCGGCCAGAAGGGCGAGGAACTCCTCCAGCCCTCCTCGGCTCCAGAGGGCGGGGTCGAGGGTGATCGTCGCATCCTCGAATAAGGGCATAAGACGGGATAGAAACCCCATCTCCGCCCCGGGGAGGTCGGCGAGGCCGTCGGCGAAGAGGCGGGTCCCGTACCTCTCCCGGAGGTACCCCCTCGCGCCTTCCGGATCGAATCCGCGGCAGGCGTCGGCCAGGTCGAAGACCCCCCGCCCCCGGACCCGTTCGACACACCTCCGGACCGCCCTCGCGAGATTGAGCGCCTCCTCGGAGGCGAGGAGGTCGGCCATCTCGGCATCGCCCCTGATGGCGAGGTCCCAGGCCGCCTCGGCGGCGGAGCGGGCGAAGGCTGGCGAGGCCCGGAGGGGCGCGAAGACCCCCAGCTCCTCGTCGGGGAGGTCGGAGAAGGCGTCGGCGGCGAGGAGGTTCACCACGCCCCTGCTGAGGAGCACCTCGCCGGGGTGGGCGAGCCGATGGAGGTCTTCGGCGACCTTCGAGAGGGTGACGAAGTTTCCGGCGGGGACGGGACCCTTGACGGCCCGCGAGAACCTCTCGGCGAAGCTAGCCGCCTCCTCCGGGCTTGGGGCGATGAAGGTGTAGGAGGTGGGGTCCTCCCGGTGGGCCTCCGCCATCGCCGCCATCAGCCGTTCCGTCTTCCCCGAGAGGGCGGGGCCCCGCAGGATCTGTATTCTCAACTCTTTCCTCCTTCCTCCTCCGGGAGATCTGCAGCCGTCATATATCCCGTTTGCTGATTTCGCCCGGAGGGTGGAGATGGCCGGATCGAGGGAGAAAGGGCTTATGACCCAGAGGTTCGATGGGGTCAGCTATGGCGAGCCCTGAGGACAAGGCGGGGGCTGTGGCGAAGATCGAACCCCGGTCCCTGGAGGAGGCGAGGGGAGCGGTGGAGGCACGAAGCCTCCTCTTCCTCATGAGGTTGGACCGGCTCGAGGCGGGGCTATCAAAGGTCCGGACCGCCCGGGAGGCTGCCCGATTCGCGATGGCGACGGCGATGTTTCTCCTCGACTCGCTGCCTCTCAGGCCTGAGGCCTGCCCCTTCTGCGTCCAGAACGCGGGCGGGTGCCGCTGCCAAGGTTGCGGCTACGCCGAGACCCACGGCGGCAGGTGCGACGCCGACGCCTCGGCCTTCGGCCAGCTCATCGAGGCGGTCATCGACCTTGCGGGGGAGGTCCACTCGATCCGGGAGGGTCCCTCCGAAGTCGTGGATCCCGAGATGTTGATGAAGGAGCTGGAGGCCTCCCTCGACCGATCGAGGGAGGCGGCGGAGGCCCTTCTCGCCGATATAGCCGAAGCCGACGTCGCCGGCCTGATGGAGGCGAAGAGGAAGTACGTCGGGGCGATCCTGGAGGCCATCCCCGTCGGGGCCATCGGATCCCGGGAGGTCGACCGGCGGATCGGAGATGTCGCCTCCAGGCTGGAGGAGTACTGGTGAGCACCCCCGAAAAGATATAAATCTGAAAAAGGCGAAATATACAGAAGGTGTTTTCATGGACATAAGAGAGACCCTCCGCCGGTATCCCTGCATCGTCGTCTTCAGCCTGTTCTTAATGATCATGCTGATTGTGGTCTACTACACCAGGTGACGGGATAGAATTCCCGGTGTCTTTTTTAAGAAATGTCGTCAGCATCCTATATCCACTGATTATCAAATGATACTCTTCGATTCTGAGCTGGCAAATAGGCCGGAGTGATCAAAGTCCGATGGAACTATCTCGAAGGGCGGGCAGAGCCCTGGCCAGCCGATTCAGATGCCCGCAATATCTGGATGGGGGAAGGATAGCCCGATGCATATCCCTTTGCCGAGAAGCCTTGATTGAAATGCGATGAATTGGAGCGTTGGTGCGGATACGCGGTATATGTAATACTAACCAACAGATGTATATACTTAAAGTAGCACTATGAATGCGGTGATTAACACGAGAGCGGCATTAATCCTACTCCTGCTCCTCATTGGAGCGGCAACCATGAACGCAAGCGGCCACGGAATCTGGGTGGAGCTGAACGATCTGGCGGAAGTCGGCGAGAGCCAGGAAGCTTATGTCTTCTATGGCCATGGCCACGATCCGGCATCATTTGCCCTTCCCGTCATGGATCAAACTTATCTGGTGACCCCCGACGGCCAGAAGATCAATACGAAGCTGGACAAGGAGGTTGGAAAGTGGTTTGCAGGGTACGGCCGGGTTGGAGACGTTGGCATCAGCCCTCTGACCACCTTCTGGCCGGGCAACTACGTCTTCGTAGCACAGCGTGCCCCCTCGTACAGCAACACAACCTACAGGCTGACGTACAGCGCCGCTGAGGCCGTCATCAATGCCGGCGACGACGGCTCCAGCAGCTTCAAGTCCGGGCTGCCCGTCGAGATCACCCCCGACAAGCCCCTATATCAGATAATGAACAAGGATAATGTCACCTTTTCGGTCAAGTACAACGATCAGCAGGTCAATGCCACCTACTCCGCCTACCCGCAGATGACGGAGAAAAACGTTCAGAGTGGGTTCACTGGGGACTCGGACTCCTTCGTTATCTCCTTCAACCAGACGGGCCTGTGGCTTCTCACCTGCCGCTACGACGTTCCGGGCGATGGAGAGTGGACGGCAACCTACGACCACAGCAGCGGGGCATTCAAGACCGGAGATACGGTTCCGTACAACACCACCAGATACTCCACAGTCCTCTCGGTCTGGGTGAGGAAGTAACCGCCATCCCAGATCCAAATTTCTTTTTTATTCAAAGGAATCCCTCAAAGTCACAGATTATAATCAGCTCATACGGTGATGAAATTGAGATCTCTCGTTGTATTGGCATTGATCTTGGCACTGATTGGAGGCAGCATGAATGCCGCCGGCCATAGGATGTTCGTAGGCCAGAGAATGACCGTGAGCCTCTCCGCGATATACGACGACGGTGAGCCGGCTATAGAGGCGTCCATCCAGGTCTTCCGGGATGGATCGCTGTATTCCGAGAACAAGACGGATTACGCGGGATCTTTCAGCATGGTTCTGCCGGAAAAGGGGACGGGAGACTGGAGGTTCGTCGTCTCCAGCGATGGACATGAGGAGGAGACGCATTTCAGCATAAGGGATGATCGCGAGGCAGCTACACCTAATACGGCTGTAGCTATGGGTTTATTAGCCCTGCCTGCAGTTTGGATCTGGGGACGGCGCGGCGGAATATAGAATTTTCTGGGTATAAAAGCAGATCACCCCTTATTTTGGCTCCCCGCCGTCTGGCAGTGTACCTCAACGGAGTGGGTACCACCATCCCAGATCATCTGGGCGACATGAGGGAGGTTGATCTCATTTGATTTGCTCTCATAAGTGCCATCACGTGGCATAATGCCTCTTGGTGTGGTTTTTTATGTCCAAACCCTCGTTATATTAGAACGCCGACCATTCAGCATGGTATTTAAGGCTGGACATCGTATGGATTGTCATGGAATGCAGCGAGCCCTGCCGGGAGTTCTGTCAGTGGCTGAAGACCCTGCCCCACCACCGAAAGTACGTCCTCAAGAAGGAGGGGTACCCGACTCTCCCTCCGTGCTTCAAGGAGACGCTCCTCGGCGAGTCGGTGCCCGGATCGGTCCGGCAGCTCCGGGGGCCGGAGGGGTCCCACGTCCACGAGTTCCCGGACCGGTGGGTCCTCCACCGGGACATCGCCGACGCCGAGGCCGACCCCCTGGGCCACCTCCTCAGCGACGCCCCCGAGTACCTGGTATCGGCTATCGCGGGGCTCGCCACCGCCCTCGTCGCCAATAAAAAGAGGGACGGGAGAAATGCCCTCCTCACCGGATGGTCTATGACCGCCTTCCTTCTCCTCCTGGGGAAGATGGGAAAGGCGATCGGCGAGGACGATTCTGAGAAAGAGGTCAAGGCGCCGCGCCTAGTCTATCCTGAGGGCGGAGCCAGCCGATCGGAGCCCGGCGGTTCTCCCTGATGCCCGCTGGTTCCCCTCGGCTCGCATAGCTGGGGCCGGTCTTGGGCAGAGCCGATCTGGGCTTCGAGGTCGAAAGGCATGGGGGGGTGATCGTCGATGGTGGAGTTTGCAGGCCATGTGGCTTACTTCTTCTACGCCCTTGCCTCGGTCTTCATCATAGTAAACCCCGTGGAGGCGACGATAGTATTCGTCTCCCTCACCCCCGAGGCCTCCGCCGGGGAGAGGGCGAGGATATCCTTCCGGGCGGCGTCCGTCGCCTACGTCATCGCCCTTCTCTTCGCCCTCTCGGGGGACCACGTCCTCCAGTTCTTCGGGGCGACCGTCGACTCCCTCCGGGTCGCCGGAGGGATCCTCCTCTTCATCATGGCGATCGAGATGCTGAAGGCGAAGCCCCGGAGGAAGGTGACGGAGGCGGAGCTGGCCGACGCCAGCGACCGGGATGACGTCTCGGTCTTCCCCCTGGCGACGCCCCTCCTGACGGGGCCAGGGGCGATCACCACCGTCATCGTCCTGATGGGAACGGCTTCGGGGGTTGCCGAGAAGGGGGCGGTCCTCCTCGCCATCACCGCGACCTTCGCCGCCACCTACCTCATCCTCCGGTCCTCGGAGTACGTCGACCGGATCCTGGGGCTTACGGGGATCATGGTGATGACGAGGATCATGGGCCTCCTCCTGGGGGCGATCGCCGTCAACTTCGTCGCAGTCGGCGCCTGGAACATATACGCCGGGATGGCGGGGCTCACCTGACGGCTCCCACCCCGAAGGCCTGGGATACGTCGGCGAGGGCCTCATCTCGTAGGCCAGCTCAGGGCGGGACGATCGCTCTTTCGACCAGATCGACGAGGTCGATCACCTCGACCTCGGAGCTGGCGTCCGAGAGGTTTCGGATGCAGAGGGGGCAGCAGGAGACGATGGCATCGACGCCAGCCGGCACGTCCTGGAGCCTGAGCTTTGCGATCTCCAGGGATAGATCCGGGTAGCCGGCCCGGACCCCGCCGCCTCCGCCGCAGCACCTCGCGTCCTGCCGGTTAGACCTCATCTCTTCGAGGCGGCAGATCGCCTTTATCACCTCCCTGGGGGGGTCGAAGATCCCGCTCCCTCGTCCCAGGTGGCAGGGGTCGTGGTAGGTGACGGTCAAATCGAGCCGTCTCAAGTCCAGCTCTGCCAGGTGCTCTGCCAGAAACTCGGGGACGCTGACCACCTCGAACTCCGGAGGGTAGTCTTTTTTGAGGGTCGAATAGCAGCCAGCGCATCCCGTGATGACGGTCTTTGCTCCGATCATCTTGATCTGGCGGAGGTTTCTGTCCACGAACTTTCCCGCGTCGGAGCCGGTCCTGATGAGGGGCGAGCCGCAGCAGACCTCCTCGGGAAGAAGGGTGGCGCCGAACCGCTTGAGGAGGTCGAAGGTCTTTTTTGCCACCTCCGGATACCGATAAGAGTCGAGGCAGCCCACGAAGTAGACGAGGTCCGAACTCTCCTTCAAGCCCTCCCGATCGGGATCTGAGAGCCAGCCGAGCCGGTCCCCTCCCTCGCCGAAGGTGTTGCCGCTCTCCGCGATCCTCGTCCTGAACCCGGCCTGGGCCTCGGTCATGACGCCCTGGGAGACGAGCCCCATCCTCGCAGACTGGACGATCGCCGGGGGATTTGCCCCCGCGGGGCATTTGGCGGCGCAGATCCCGCAGGTGGTGCAGGTGTTGAGGCTGTCGAGGACGGAGGCGTCGGGGGCGAGCCCTTCGCCGAGGGCTTTAGCCACCATGACCCGGCCCCGGGTGTTCTTCGACTCCCAGCCGAGGACCTCGAAGGCGGGGCAGACCGACCGGCAGGTGCCGCACCGGACGCAGAGCTCGATTGTTCTCGGGTCGATGGAGATCTCGGCCGTCTCGACCTTCGTCTCCTTCGTCTCGGTCTTCGTCTCGGTCCCGCTCCTCGAATCCTCCACCTCTCTCCTCATCTCAATCATCCATAGCCTCCCGGGGAGGGTCCGTCGTCGAGGCCGAGCTTTCCGGGGTTCATGATCCCTCGCGGGTCCAACGCCCCCTTTATCGCCCTCATCACCGAAAGGGCGGAAGAGCCGAGCTGTTCATTCATGTACTCCGACCGGGCGGCGCCGATCCCGTGCTCGGAGCTGACCGTTCCTCCGAGGCGGATCGCCGCCCGGTGGATGGCGTCGGCCGCCCCGGCGAGCCTCGCCCACTCTCCGTCATCCAAGACGTCGATGAAGAGGGCGACGTGGAGGTTTCCGTCGCCGATGTGGCCGTACTTCATCGCCGGGATCCCGAACCGGTCCGAGATCTCCGAGACCTCCCTTATCAGGGCCGGGATCTCCTTGATGGGGACGCCGACGTCTTCCCCGACGTAGATCCGGCTCTTCGCGGGGTCGAGGCGGGAGATGGCCGCCCCGACGAGGCGGCGGGCGGCCCAGATCTCCTCCATCTCCTCGGCCCCGGCGACGACGGCCACCGAAGCTGCCGTCGTCGAGGAGAGGGCGGCGATCTCCGCCGCCGCCTCCGCCGCGGCCCCCTCGGACCCGTCCACCTCGAAGAGGAGGACGTCGCCGTCCGGGAGCCTGAGGGTGGGGTCGCACCGCCGGAGGACCGCCACCGTCGTCCTGTCCAGGATCTCGCAGGCGGAGGGGACGATCCCGGCGGCGAAGGTGGCGGCGACGGTCCGGCCCGCCTCCTCCGCCGAATCGAAGGCGGCGATGACGAGCCTGCGGGCCTTCGGCAGCGGCGCGACCCGCAGGACCGCCTGGGTGATGATCCCCAGGGTTCCCTCCGAGCCGATGAATAGCCTCGTTAAATCGTAGCCCGCCGCCGCCTTGAGGGTCCGAGAGCCGGTCCTGACGACGGAGCCGTCGGCGAGGACGACCTCCAGGTCGAGGACGTAGTTACGGGTCGTCCCGTACTTGACGGACCTCATCCCGGAGCCGTTGTTCGCGATGAGGCCGCCGATGGTGCAGAAGGCCGCCGAGCCGGGGTCGGGGGGAAAGAAGAAGCCGCGAGGCCGCAGCCGTTCATTCAGCCGCGCCTGGACGACCCCCGGCTCGACGACGACGGCGAGGTTCGATAAATCGAGCTCGACGATCCGGTCCATCCCCGAGAGGTCGAGGACGATCCCGCCCCGCAGGGGCACCGCCCCGCCAGCCAGGCCCGTCCCGGCGCCCCGGGCCGTCACCGGAACGCCTTCGGCGGCGGCCAGTTCCACCACCGATGAGACCTCCGCCGTCGAGAGGGGGCGGACTACGCAGTCGGGCGTCCCCCTCACCTGGGAGGCGTCGGAGGAGTAGCAGAGCCTCTCGGCGGGGGAGGCGGAGGCCCTCTCGCCGACGATATCGCGGAGCTTCTCGATGATATTCATGGGAGACCTCATATTCGGGAGAATTGCGGCGCCGAAGGGCGGGCGGAGTCGGAGGAGGAATTCCGTCGGGGGGATATAATAGGGTGTCGATGGGCGGGACGATCAGGCAGTCGGCAGGAATTCAGCCGATCCCGATCGAAATCCATCGGAAGCTTTTTCGGGTATTACTGATATCGGAGCCTTGGAGATGTAGAGTGTGGCCGTTCCGGAGAAGATCCTTGAGTTGGTTGAAAGATTCGATCTGGTCATTGATAAATATAAATCTAGTTATAAAGAAGAAGAAATTAAAATTGAATTTATAAATCCCTTCTTTGAAGCTCTAGGCTGGGATGTCCGAAATAAGAGCAATAAGCCCCCAGATCAGAGAGAGGTCAGGTTTGAAGATACCTTGAGGTCAGAGGGGGAGACCCAGAGGCCCGATTACAGCTTCTGGCTTGACAGGGAGAGGAAGTTCTTTCTGGACGCCAAAAAACCTTCGGTGAATATTGAAGGAGGAATAACCCCAGCGTTTCAGATAAAGCGTTATGCATATTCTTCTACCCTGCCGCTTGCCATTGTAACCGACTTTGAGGAGTTTGCCGTTTACGATTGCAGGATCAAACCGTTCAAATTTGATAAGCCACAAAAGTCTAGATTATTATTAATAAAATATTATGAATATGAAAAGCGATGGGACGAGATCGCCTCGTTGTTCTCCAAAGAATCAGTCCAGAAGGGCTCCTTGGGCTCCATCCCTCCGCCCAAGGGAGACAAGGTCGATGATGCCCTATTGGAGGACATCTCTGATTGGCGAAATGCTCTGGCGGCGAGCATCACTAAGATGAATCCAGAGATCTCTCAGAAGAGCCTTAACTATGCCGTCCAGATGACGATCGACAGGATTCTATTTCTCAGGATCTGTGAGGATCGGTCTATTGAGGACAGCGAGCGGTTGAAGGGGCTTCTTGATGGGGATGATGTATATAAGAGGCTGTTTGAGCTCTTCGAAGAGGCCGATAAGAGGTACAATTCGGGGCTGTTTCACTTCCATCCAGAGGAGGAGAGGAACAACTTCGACGCCATCACCCCGTCGATAAAGATCGAGGACAATGTTCTTAAGAATATAATTCAAAGCTTATACTATCCCGACAGCCCTTACGTCTTCTCCGAGATCCCTGCCGATATTCTTGGTCACGTTTACGAGCAGTTCCTGGGGAAGGTCATCCAGCTGGACGAGAGCCACAAAGTGAGCGTGGTGGAGAAGCCTGAGGTGAGGAAGGCCGGAGGCGTTTATTATACTCCACCATATATTGTAGATTATATCGTTAAAAACACCGTCGGCAAGCTTTTGGAGGGGAAGACGCCCAAGGAGGCCTCTGACCTTCGCATCCTCGATCCCGCCTGCGGTTCGGGGTCGTTTCTGATAGTGGCCTATCAGCACCTCTTGGATTGGCACCTCGACTGGTACAAGGCCCGTCTCGTCCCTCTCTTGGATGCTGGAGAGAAGTCGACATCAAAAGGGGTGCAGGATCTCCTCCCGTCTCCGATCGAGAAGCCGGGGAAGAACGCCAGGTTCCGATCGAAGAAGATCTGGGAGAGGGCTTCGGTGGCGACCCTCCCCATCGAGGAGAGGGCGGGAGAATGGCATCTGAAGACCGCCGAGAGGAAGAGGATCCTCCTCAACAACATCTATGGCGTGGATATCGACACTCAGGCCGTGGAGGTCACAAAGCTCTCTTTGCTCCTCAAGGTCTTGGAAGGAGAGAATAAGGCCACCATCACCGATCTCAACATGTATTCCGACGAGAGGGCTTTGCCAGATCTAGGGAATAATATAAAATGTGGCAATTCCCTCATCGGTTGGGATATCCTTGAAGATAGGCCTGGTCTCTCCCAGGAAGAGCTGGAGAGGATAAATCCTTTTATGTGGGAGGATGAATTTAACGATGTCTTCGCCAAAGGCGGTTTTGATGCGGTAATTGGAAATCCGCCGTATATTAGGATTCAAATGATGAAGGAATGGGCTCCTGTAGAGGTGGAATTTTACAAAGAGCATTACCAGGCCGCCGAGAAAGGGAATTACGATATTTACGTCGTCTTCGTCGAGAAGGGGCTGGGCCTCCTGAACGAAAGCGGCCGTTTAGGCTTCATCCTGCCAAACAAATTCTTCAACTCCCAATATGGACAACCATTGCGAAGTGTGTTATCAGTAAGCAATCACGTCAGTAAAATTGTCCATTTCAATCACGAGCAAGTGTTTCCTGGAGCTACTACTTATACTTGCCTCCTCTTTTTATGTAAATCCCATAGTGACAATTTTGAGTTTGTGAAAGTAGACGATTTAGTCGAATGGCGCACCAGTGGAAGATCCATAATTGGTACAATTTCTGCTGATAATATATCTGACAGAGAATGGAATTTTGTGGTAGGAAAAGACGCCAAAATATTTGAAAAATTATATAGCTTAGACTCGAAATTGGGTGATATAGCAGATATATTTGTAGGTTTACAAACAAGTGCAGATAAAGTATTTATTTTGGACTTAATAGAAGAAAAATCTGATTGCCTGAAATTGAAATCAAAAGCACTCAATGAAGAGTGGGAATTTGAAAAGGGTCTTTTATTTCCGTTGGTTAGTGGAACCGATGTTAATCGATATAAACAGCTTCCATCACGCCAATACATACTATTCCCATATATGGTTGACTGCCATACTGTTAAATTGATCGATTTTAATAAACTACTTGAAAATTATCCGAAAACCACGGCATATCTATTAAAAAATAAGAACTTACTCGAGGGCCGAGAAAAGGGGAAAGCAAAAGGTTCGGGTTGGTATGGATATATCTACTTGAAAAATATGTCTAAACAGTCAATAGAGAAAATTTGTGTGCCACGTTTAGTTGAAAGTCTGTACGCCGCATATGATGCAGATGGGTCTCATTTCTTGGACAATGTTGACGTCGGAGGTATAATATTAAAATCAAAATATCAAAACCAGGGTTTCCGATATATTCTTGGTTTACTTAATTCCAAGTTATTCAGGTGGTATTTCCCGTTCGTGAGCGCTCCGTTCCGTGGTGGGTGGCTGTCTGCCAATAGGCAATTTTTATCTCAGCTTCCAGTACGGACCATCGACTTCTCCGACCCCCAGGACGTCGCCCGCCACGACAAGATGGTGAGCCTCGTGGAGACGATGCTCGACCTGCATAAGCAGCTCCAGGAAGTCGGAACGCCGCATGAAAAAACGCGCATCCAAAATCAGATCGATTATACGGACAAGCAGATAGATGCCTTGGTCTACGAACTGTACAACCTCACCGAGGATGAGATCGCCATCGTGGAAGAGAGCACAAAATAGCGTTCCTGCACTCATTTTGATTTATAAGCTCCGGCGCCAGCCACGCCGCAAGACCCTTCTTTTACAAAACCTCCTTCAGCAGCGGAATCCGCCTCAGCACCAGCTCGCTCGCCACAAAGCAGAGCGGCACCGCCACCGCCGCCGCCACGGCGAACTTGGCGAGGGGGTGCCACGCGAACCCCCGAAGGGCGGCGGTGACGAGGATCAGGATCACCGGGTGGAAGAAGTAGACGGCGAAGCTGTTATCGGCCATGAACCGGGGAAGCCTCCCGCCGGAGTTGAAACGCTCCCGGAATACTACGACGATGCCGAGGCAGACCCCCACGCAGAAGAAGGCCTCCCAGAGGGCGTAGGCGGCGCTCTGCCAATAGAGGCCGCCATTGATCATCGATATATCGCCCTCCGGCCCGATCCCGAAGAGGAAGAGGGCGAGCCAGAAGGCGGTCCCGCCGACGAGGGCGGCCTTGAGCCAGACGATCCCGAAGGGATAGGGGATCCTCGCGAGCCAGCGCCGCCGGCGGGCGGCGATCCCGACGACGAAGAGGGCGACGTAGGAGGCGAAGAAGGAGAGCTGCATGTTCAGGACCGCCGTCCCGATCGGCTGGACGAGGCGGATCGCGAAGGCTGCGGCTGCGATGACGAGGATGAGTTTGATGACGTCTCTGTGGTCGGGAAGCTTCGCATCATCTCCCGCCCCTTCTGGCCCTTCCGTTCCTTCCGCCGCCTCCTCGTCCTTCTTCTCCTGATCTCCCCGAAGGAGCCTCGCCGCGGCAAAGGCTGTCGAGAAGACGAGGAGGGCGATGGCAAACCACATCGGCCCCGAGCCGCCGAGGAATTGGAGGCCGAGGATGTATCCGAGGTAAAACCCTCCCGGAGTCGGAGCAGGAGTCGGATTTGGAGCCGAGAGGCTCGTCACGTAGTATAGAATCGCCGGGTTGATCATGAGCATGTAGATCAGGGCCGGGACCCCGAGGCGGACCGCCCGGTCCCGGAGGAACCTGGCCCCGCCCTTCCGGCGGAAGGAGGCGGGGACGAAGTAGCCGGCGACGAGGAAGAGGAGGCCCAGGGAGTAGGCCTGGATGAAGGATTGGATGATCCCGAAGGAGAGGGCGGTGAGGGGTTCAAGGGCCGCAGCCTCTTGGTAGTACCACATCCCCAGGCCCGAGTAGGTGACGGCGGCGTGGAGGACGACGACCTGGACTATGACGAAGGAGCGGATGTTGTCGACGAAGTAGAGCCTTCTTCCAGAGCCCGCCTCTTCCCCTCGGGGCTTTGCCTCACCCGCCTCAAGACCCGCCTCAAGCCTCCTGTCCACTATCCCCTCTCCGATCCTCTCCTGAAATATAGCGCCAGCATCAAGATCGACCCCGGAGCGGTGACGATCCAGGGGAGGCCCAGGAGGAGGAGCCGGGTGGAGAAGGTGGGGTAGAAGTAGACGATGAGAAAGAGGGGGATGATCAGGCCGTTGGCGAGGAAGAACCGCCGGACCCACCGGTCCGGCCCCGACCTCTCGAAGACGGGGACGGCGAAGAGGGTCGCCAGCCCCAGGGCGATGTACCCCAGGGCGTCGACGGTCCAGAATAGCGAGTGGGGGGTCTGGATGAGGACGGGATCGGCGTCGGGGTGGGGAAGGACCGCCGTCAGCTGGACGGCGTAGTTGAGGGAGACGTAGGTGACGTAGATGACGGCGAAGAGGACCGCGGCGTGGCTCCAATATCTCCTATCGTCCGGCGCAACGTGGTGGAGGGCGAGGAGGGCGAGCATGAAGGGCGCGGCGATGAGGAGGGAGGTCCCGTAGATGAGGACCTCGTCCCAGGGGCGGCCGATGAGGCCTGCGATCTGGAGGATCTGGAAGACGGAGTAGCTGGCGGCGGCGACGAAGGCTACGAGGGCAGACCAGAACCCCGTTCTATATATTCTGTACAACGTCTTATCCATGGGGCCTTCCTTCTTTCTTCTTCATGCCTTCAAACCTTTCGGCCCCCTCGGCGGCATCACTATATCTAATTATTGGACCCTATCGCCTCACCTCCCACCACCTGGAGGGGTATTTGACGCCGTACTTCGGAAGCTACGTTGATAAAATATCCAGATGCTCCCCCCTTGGGAGTGAGCAGATATGGGGCTGTTCATTCCTTGCGCCCCTTATTCACGACGGCGAACTTCTTTATCTCGAGGAACCGGAGCATCCCCCGAGAGACCGCCTCCGCCTCCTCGATCCGGAGCCTCTTTTTGAAGATCGGGCCGTCGAGGACGATAGAATGAAACTCGCCATTCTCGCCGCAGGGGTCGATGGCGGGGTTGAGGGCTTTCAGCTCCGAGACGAAGCTTCTGTCGATCCGGCGGCCGAGCCACTCGTCGCCGAGGAGGTCGGACCGGACCCCGACGATCGCCGCCTCAAAGCCGGAGGCGAGAAGCTCCCCGATGATCTCCTCAGAGTCCATCATCCAGATCGGCATCATCGGCTCGATCCCGAGGTCGGCAGAGATCCGATGGACGAGGGCGTCGTGGGTCTTTATGTGGCCGAAGATGGCGGTCCCGATCCACCTTCCCCGGCCCCTCTCGACCTCCTCGAGCTGGCGAACGACCCGCTTGAACTCCTCCTCGTATGAGACAAAGCCGGTCCTGATCAAGGGCATCCCGATCGATTCCGCCTGGGCGGCGAGGAGGGCGGGGTTCACCTCGTGGGCCCCCTCCCGGCCCATATTCCAGAAGGAGAGGAGATATCCAACCTTCACCCCCGCCACCATCGCCCTGTAGGCCGCAAGGCACCCGTCCTTCCCCCCGGTCCAGGAGGCTACGGCGATGGCCCCTTCATCAAGGTCGGCATCATCTCCCAGATCCGTCCTCGTCTTCACCCTCCTCCCCCCAGGGTGGAGACTATCCTCCGGTCGAGGTCCCGGGCTGCCTCTCGGACCTCCTCCCCCTCGGCGGCCAAAAGCTTCGCCAGATCCCGCCGGAGGGGTCCGATCCGGAGCTCTGCCTCCTCCGCCGACAGGTCCTTCGCCTCCAGGACCGCCTCCTCCAGCCGGGCGAGCCTCCTTCGGAGGGGGTCGTCCTTTAGGGCGTCGATGAGGCCGGATATGGCGGCCGCTGCCCTCACCCCCCGGTCCGTGAGATTGAGCCTCCGGATCCTTCCCTGCGGCTCCGAGCGGATCAGCCCCGCCGCCTCCATCTCGGCCAGGACCTTCAGGGTGTGGGGGACGTTGGAGTCGACCGCCTTCGCCACGGCGGAGACGTAGGCGGGATCCAGCTCCCGGATGGCGAGGAGGGCCATCGCCGGCTTCTCCCTCAAAAAGAAGAACGCAATCTCCCTTTTCATCCCATCACCGCCCCTCCGATCGAGATCACGTCAGCGGCTCTGGCTCCTCCCCCTCGGGGAGATCCGGCGGGAGGATGGGGGCTGCCCGCGCCTCTTCCGGCAGGATTATCGTCACAGGCTCCCCGTAGCCCCCAAACCTCCTCACCTCCGTCGTTTCGATCACGATCTCCATCCCTCCGGCCGCCTCCGGGGGGACCCTCAGGACCCCCGGACCAGCGGAATAGACGGCAGATATCCGGCTCTCCGTCGGGAGCCCCGTCTCCTCCGATACGAGGACGGTCCATTCCAGCTCTGTCCCTCTCTCCATGAGGACGTTCATATCGATCATCAGGGGGATCCGGGGGTCGATGGAGCTGATCTGCCCCAGCATGATCCCGAAGGCGGTGTCGTCGTCGGGGACGACCTTCAGCCTGCGAACCCTATCCCCTCCGACCCTCTCGGTCCCCGCGACCTCCACCTCCGCCCTCTCGATCATCTCCAAAAGGTGGGCGAGCTGGTCGGAGTTCTCGATCCGGTGGACCGGGTCGGGCTCCAGAAGGCCGATCCACTCTCCTCCCATCCTCTGATAGCGGGTGTCGTTCAAGAAGTAGACCTCGACGGCGTCGTCGGCTGTTCGGTCGCCGGCTAGGGTCGTCCTCTTCGAGCTGATCGCCTCCATAGAGCTGTTATCGGTGAGGTTGATCTCACCCTGCCACCAAAGGGCGACCTTCTCCCCCTCCAGGGACCCCTGACCGCTGAAGTTTCGATACTCGACGGTCTGGTCCATCTCGATCTCGAACCGATATGATTCGACCTCTTCGGCCGCCCCCGCCATCAACTTTTTGGCCTCGCCCCTATCATCGTCGACGCACCCGGCGAGGGCCGCGGCTGCCAGGGCCACCACCAGCAATATCCTCTTCAGAACCTGCCCCCCTCCTTCGGCCCCTTGGGCGGCGATCGAAGACCTGGACATCTTTCTCGAGTCGGTCAATGGCGGGCCTTCCTCAGCCGGAGCTCTTGAACTTCTCCCCTGTGATCATCTCAAAGAGCCTGATGTATATCTCGCTCGTCGTGGCGACGACCTCCTCGGGGAGGGGCGGTATATCGGGCTCCGCTTCCCCCCCATCTCGGGCCCCGTAGAGGCGGTCCTTGTAGCCGATCCTCCGGTAGTGCTGGCGGACGTGCTCCTTGGAGAGGTCGACGAACTCTCCCTCCTGGTACTTCGCCCTGTCCCAGAACCGGTCCTCGTCGGCGGTCCCGAAGACGTCGATGACCATGATCTGCCTATCTTCGTCGAAGGCGAACTCCTTCTTCCCGTCGACGTGGATGAGCCCCCTCGGCTCGACCTCTTGTTTTATATTCTCGTCGATCTTGAGGACCGTCTCGCAGATGGCGTCGTACTCCTCGGGGGATAGGCCGGCGAGCTTCAGGGCCTCGCCCCGGTCGAGGAGCCGGTCCACCCTCTCCAGCTTCGTCGATACCTCGATGAAGGGGTCTGGGAGGGGTTCCCCGTACTCGACCATGTGGCCCTTCGAGAAGCCCAGCTCCTCGGCCCTCACCTTGCCGGCGACGAGCCTGTCAAAGATCGATCCCGCCGCATACCACCGGCAGATCACCTCCAGGGGTATCAGGTAATTCTTCGACATTGGCCTGATATCCTGGGGCTGGATCACGTCCACCTTCTTGACCCGCATCCCGTTGGGGGGGAGAAACTCTTCGAAGTGGGTCGGGATCCCCATCTCCTTCGCCCGGTTGAACCAGTGGACCCCCTCTCTGCAGAGGGTCTCCCCCTTGTGGGGGATGAGGGTCGGGATCACCTTGTCGAAGACGGATATCCTGTCTGTGAACCTGAACTCCAGCACCCGGCCGAGGTCGTAGACCTCCTTGACCGAGCCCTTCCTCAAAGGCTTCCTTTCCATCGACCCACCATCTCCGGGCGGATGGATAACTCTTTTGCTGCCGGGTCAGATCGCCCCCAGCCCGGAGGCCGGGCTCCCCGACGGATAGGGCGGCAGGACCCCCCCGGATGGGAGGGAGGAGGGGCTTCCTCCCAGCGGCGCGGCCTTGGATCCGTACGCGACGCCGGCTCCAGCAGGCCCGGCCGGCGTATAGATGGCGTAGGTCCCCCGAGCCGGGCTCGTCGAGAGGCCGAGCCAGAGCCTGATGAGGGACGGGCTTCCCAGGACGACGCAGCGGAGGTCCAGCTGGTTGTAGGCCCTCTCTCCAGCGACGGCGACCTGCCAGGCAGCGCCGTCGGCGGCCAAAGTGCCCTCGCCGAAGACCTCGCCCTCGGCCTGGTAGAGGGTGAGGTCCAGCCTCCGCGACACCTCCCCCGTCAGGGTGAAGGACCAGACTCCTGCGACGTCGGAAGTCCCCGTCCCGAGCGTCGGGGTCCACCTCTCGCCGGATAGGTTCATGATCCCGCGGATGTAGCCCTCGGTATGATGGACGTCGGCGATCCTCAGCCCCTCGATCCCGAGCCATTCGTCCCCGTACAATCCGTAAGCCGACGCCGGAAGGGAGGCGGCGAAGATCGCAGCCGTCAAAGCCAGAAGAATTTTCATATCACAAAACCCCCGAAAATCCTGAATTAAAAAAAAAGCCGAAGGGCCTCCGGTCAGGCCATGGCGTTTCCGCCCGATGCCCCGACCCTGACGGTGCCGGCAGAGTCCGCCGGGGAGGCGAGGGACGAAGGATAGAAGCGGTTCCCATTGCAGTTTCCGGTCCAGGTGACGCCGTACGAGGAGAAGGCGGTGTAGGTGCCGAAGATGCTGTCTCCTCCCGCCGCCGTCCGGAGCCTGTACATGTTGTCTCCGCCGACGCTTACGAGGCGGAGGGTGAGGGCAGTCCCTTCGATCGACCCTGCGGCGGTCATCTCCTGGGAGTTGGCCCCCGTGGTCATCACTCCCCTTCCGAAGACCTCGTTTCCGATCTGGTAGACGGTGAGGTCCAAGCTCCTCGATTCCGTGTCCATCAGGTTGAGAGTCCACCTTCCGGCGACGTTAGACCAGGGCGACCCCGTGGTCGTCGGCGGGGTGTATACGGAGCTTCCGCCGGAGGCACCGGGGCTCATCCCGGTGACGGGATTGATGTAAAATAGGGACTCGTCCTTGAAGGACTCCCTGATATCCTCTCGGATCTGGCTTCCTGTCATGTTGTCCAGGTTCAGGCCGTCGGCCGATCCTGGAGATGTGATGGCAGCGAGGGTGATGAGGGTCAACGTCAAAGCCTTTTGGAGTTTCATCTGTCGCAAACCTCCTTGTTCATGATGGGAATGGGCCAGGCCAGCGGCCTCGGCCTCCTGGGGATCAGGCCCTTCGGGCGCCGGTGGCGGTCCCAGCCCAGGTCGACCCATCGGTCCCGTAGGCGGAGTAGCTCCCGGATACGAGGTCGCCGGTGAGGTTGAGCTCGAACCTGTATAGAGATAACGACTCGAGGGAGATGAGGTCGAGGTGGAGCCTGTCACCTTCGACGGTGCCGCTAGCGGCGGCCTGGGATGCGGATTCGAGGGAGGAGGGGGGCAGGTTCAGCCACTCGATCATCGAGTCGATCCCCCGGTCTTCGGAGGAGGATCCGCTGGCCTCCGAGCTCTCCGACGACCCTAAAACTCCCTTCCCGAAGACTAGATCTCCCGTCTGGTAGAGGGCGAGGTCGAGGGATCGGGTGCTCCTCTCCGTGATCGCGAGGGACCATCTTCCTGAGAAGTTGGAGGGCTCAATAGCCTCTTCTGAGGCCACCGCTTCGGATGAGGATCCAGTTTTGCCGATGGAGTAGACCTCCTGCTGGACCGCGGCGGTCGGGACGGTGGCGATGCCGCCTTCGGAGGAGTTCAATTTCGTGCCGCTTCCTTGGGCGCTCCCGACCTTCGCGATGTACTCGGCGGTGTTGTGAACGTCTGAGATGCCCATGCTCCCTCCGAGCCAGTCCTCGGCGGCCTGGCCCGGAGAGGCGATGGATATGAAGATAGCCAGAGATAGCAGAGCTCTCTTACCTTTTATCATCCAATTTTAACCCCCGTTCCTGGTGGATGAACTTCAGAGTATAAAACCGTTTTGTCTTCGAAAATCGGCGTCGGAAGATGTTATTTATCCAGATCGAATATCCCGGGATGGGCCCGCCTGAACTCCTCGTCCTTCATCATGCACCCCCTGGGCCTTCTCCGGAGCCAACGGTCCCGGCCCATATCCCTCCAGATATCCCGGAGGCTCCTATCCCGGACGTTCCCGAAGGGGGTGGGCATGTAGGCGCAAGGGAGGACGTCCCCGGAGGCGTCGACGTGGAGCCACCTCCTCCCCGCAAAGCAGCCGAACATCTCGGGTCCGAGGAGGTAGGGGAAGGCGGAGACCCGGGGCCCCTCAGGGCGGCGGTTCTTCTCTAAGTGGAACCGGCGGAGCCTCTCGACGTCCGCCCCGGTCAGGACCTCGTCGGCGTGGGAGGACCACCTCCCCACCGCCACGATCTCGTAGAGGGAGAGCTCCTGGACCGAGAGCTCCGCCGCCAGGGAGTACGCGTCTTCCAGATCGTCGATGTTCATCGGAGAGGCGACCATGAAGAGGTCGACCATCAGCCCCGCCTCGAGGGCGTTTCTTATCCCGACGAGGGCGTCGGAGAAGGCCCCCTCCCGGCCGCGGAACCGGTCGTGTTCCTCGGGGTGGGGGCTGTCGATGGAGACCCTGACGGCGTAGAGCCCCGCCCTTTTCAGGTCCCTCCCCCGCTCCTCGGTGAGGCCGAAGCCGCTGGAAAAGGAGGCGGCGATCGCCCTCTCGTCTACCCCGGCCACGAGGGTCGGCAGGTCGTGCCTCAGCATCGGCTCGCCGCCATCGAAGGAGATCATGTAGGATCCGAGGTCGAGGGCCTCCCCGATCACCCTCAATATATCCTCGGAGGAGAGGACGTCCCCTCTTCGGGAGGGAGCGCTGCAGTGGAGGCAGTCGTTAGGGCAGGCTCGGACGATCCCGATGGACGCCTGGTCGGGGATCCTCCTCCGGGTCAGGGCTGCCACCTGGGAGGAGACCATCCGATCGAAGGCGGGGCTCGGGGCGGGGGGGATCCAGGTGGAGAAGATGATCCGGTCGGGGCCGGAGCTGATAGGCTTCTCGCCGGCGAAGGTCTCGTTGATCTTCCTGATGACGGGGGCAGCGACCCGAGAGAGGGGGCCCGTCGCCCGGAAGGCAATCTTGCCGCCTTCGGCGTCGGCCTCTATCTTCAATAGCGGTCTTTCAGCGACTTGCATTCCTCTCCCCATTTGTCGACTATGCTTCCAAGCCTCCCCTTGACCTCCTCGTCCCCCCCCGCCTCGGCCAGGGCCCTCTTCGCGGCGCGGCAGTGCACCCGGATCGCCTCGGCGCAGAGGCGGACCGTCGCCTCCGCCGAGTGGTCTCTCCGGTATATCACGGGGAGGGTGGCGGAGGTCTTCGCCGAAGACTTCCCCTTCTCCATCCCCAGAAATTCGTTCAGGTCGTCGGCGACCTGGTAGGCGAGGCCCAGGTGCATACCGTAGCTCTCGAAGAGGGCGACGTCGTCGGCGCGAGCGCCGGCTATGAGGCAACCGATCTTGGAGGAGGCGGAGATGAGCGAGGCCGTCTTCTTGCATATGCAGAGGTAGTAATCCTCGGGCCTCGTCCTGCTGGCGAGGTCGAGCATCTCCCCCTCCGACATCTCGACGCAGGCCTGGGAGAAGGCCTCGATCACCTCCTGGCTGTAGCCGGAGATGAGGCCAATGGACCTGGATATCAGGTAGTCGCCGCAGAGGAGGGCCGCCTCCATCCCGTACCTCTTGAGGGCGCTCTCGACTCCCCTCCGCTCCGTCCCTCCGTCGAGGATGTCATCGTGGACGAGGGAGGCGGCGTGGACCAGCTCCAGGGCGAGGGCGGCTCTGACCGATTCGGCCGCGTCGCAGCCGAAGGCCTTCGAGGAGAGGACGAGGATGAGGGGCCTGACCCGCTTTCCGGGGGTGGTGAGGACGTACCTGATCACCTCCCCCAGCCCCGAGGCCGGAAGCCTCTCCGTCAGCCTCAAAAGCTCCCCGTTGATCAGATGGTACTCGTCCCAGGCCTCGAACATCTCGGAGATGGTTTGCGGGATCAATATTTAGTTGTTGCGAAACATGACCTGCAGTTGCGTCTTTTTGAAAATAGCTCCCCGGGGGGGAGGCCGGAGATCTCTTCCACTTTTTCAGATTATCTTTGTATGGGTTTCCTTCCATCTTTTGAAGGGATAACGGAACTCATAGATCAAAATCTCAGGAAGAAATATATTGAAGTTATGCGTTGAAGGATAAAAGATATTATATGACATATGCAAAAGTAGGGAGGAGGAGCAGAGGATATGAAGTCAATCGGTATGCTATCGATGGTTGCCCTCTTCGCTCTCGTCATGGAGGGCTCGGCCTCGACCCTGGCCAGCACCTTCGGCGAGGAGGATGAGGGATGGGGTGGGGAGGGGGGAGGCCATATGACCTGGCAGCGGTTTGGGGGCGATCCGGGCGGCTTTCTGGAAGGGGAGGGCGACGACGGCTGGAGCTATCGGTCTCCTGGATCCTGGTCCGGCGACTGGAGCCGGTACGTCGGGGGCGTATTGAGCTTCGATCTGAGGCTCATCGCCTCCGGAGGATCGGGGCCCGAGGGGATGAAGGTGAGGATCCACTCATCGGACGGGACGGTCCTGTCCACCTCTTCTCCCCCGCCGGAGAGGTGCTGGGAACGTCGCGAGGTGGTCCTCAACGCCACAAACTTCGCCGTCCCGGAGGCGGATTTCCGAAGGACGATGAGATATGTGGACGGGATCTCCATCGGGGTTTTCGATGCCGGGAAGGCCTCGACCCTGGGGCTCGACGACGTCGTCGTCGCCCCGCCCTCGGGGCTGGACCTCGCCACGAACTTCGACGACGGCGACGGGGAGTGGAGGCCCGAGGGGGACGTCTCCATCTCCTGGGTTGAGGGGGGCGGAAACGGCGGAGGTTTCCTATCGGGCAGGGACCTCGGGGACGGCAGCACCTGGTACTTCGCCTCGCCCCGGTCCTGGTCGGGGGACTGGACCCCTTACGTAGGCGGGTCTCTGACCTTCGACCTGAAGGTCTTCGACTCGGGGAAGGGGAAGGCCTACGAGGCAGATCTGGTGAAGATCTTTGGATCCGACGGGTCGGAGGTCACGATCCCACCCTCGCCATCCGGAATGACTCCCGAGGGGGGCTGGACCCACCACCGGTTCGACCTCACCCCCGCCGCCTTCGGGACCACCGATGAGGCCTTCTCGAGGGTGATGAGGTCGGTGGATCGGGTCGTCATCAGGGGCGAGTACTCGGATAGGGGAGACTTGGAGGGGATCGACAACGTCCTGGTCTCTTTACCGGTCGCAACCGACCTCGTCAGCACCTTCGACCTCGGCGACGAGGGATGGCGGGAGGGCCGGGACGTCGCCCTCTCGTGGAGGGAGTCCGGAGGGGATCCCGGCGGCTATCTCCGGGGGGAGGACCAGGGTTCGGGCCAGACCTGGTACTACGTCTCCCCGCCTTCCTGGTCGGGGGACTGGACCGGCTACATCGGGGGCACTCTGAGCTTCGAGATCGTCGAGATTGAGTCGGGTAACGGCAGCTCCACCTTCGGGGACGTGGTCCGGATATACGGTCGCGACGGGTCTTACCTCTCCTGGTCCTCAGACCCGCCCGGCAAGGCCTGGACCCGCCGCCAGGTCTCTCTCGTCCCCTCGAGCTTCAAGGAGGGTGGGAGAGGCTTCGAGGAGGTGATGAAGGACGTCTCGGAGGTCTGGATCCGGGGGGAGTACAGCAACATGAGGGACGTCGGCGGCCTAGACAACGTGATGGTGACCCTGGGGCCCGGGGGGTAGGCATCGGAGGCGGACCCCCTTAGAGGGGCGGTCCGCCCTTGGTCCCCACCTCCTCCCCATCCCGCAAACTTTTTGGCACTTCCCGGAGATAGTTATTTGACATGATGGGAACTCTCCGACGATCAGCCCCTGGGCTGATCTATGCAACTTTTGTATTTTTGACGATGGCGACGACGGGATACTGTCAGATCGATCCCAACGAGCCGAACAGCGAGCTGGGAGACGCCACGTGGATGAGCACAGGCGGTTCCGCGGCGGGGGCGATAAATCCGGCGGGGGATCTGGACTTCTTCGGCTTTGAGGTCGCCACCCCCGGCATCCTGGAGGTGAAATTGAACGACCTCCCCGAGGAGATGAGGGCGAGGATCGACCTCTACGGGAAGAACTTCAACTGGATCACGAGGATTGACGCCTCAAACCCCGGAGACCTGGTGACCCTGACCCTCGATCTGGCAGACCCGGGCCGGTATTACATCGGGATCGTCGACCTGGTGGGGAAGTCCCACGATACTGGGTACACCTTCAATCTCGGCTTTGAGCCCGTCGTCGACGTAAATGAGCCGAACGGGGAGGCGGGGGACGCCATATCCATCGGATTCGGCGACCTCGTCGAGGGGTACATCTTCCCGAAGGGGGACGCGGAGATCTACAAGGTCTATGTAACCGGCCCTGGGATCCTGGAGGTGAAGGCCCAATCCGTCCCTGAGGGGATGAGGACGAGGATCGACCTCTACGGGAAGAACTTCAACTTCATCACCAGGAAAGACGCATCGAACCCCGGAGATCTGGTGACCCTGAAGCATGACGTGGTCAATCCTTATGGATGGTATCCGGTATGTTACTACATCGGGATCGTCGACCTCTCGGGAGGCTCCTACCACGTCCCATACGCCTTCAAAGCGGGCTTTGAGGCGGTGATCGACGAGAACGAGCCGAACGGCGAGATCGGGGATGCGGTGGCCATCGCCTTCGGCGATCAGATAGAGGGGCGCATCTTTTCCAAGGGGGACGTAGACTTCTTCAAGATCGAGGCGCCGAGCCCCGGAATCTTGGAGGTGAAATTGAACGACCTCCCCGAGGAGATGAGGACGAGGATCGACCTCTACGGCAAGAGCTTCAACTGGATCACGAGGATTGACGCCTCAAACCCGGGGGACAGGACGACCCTCACCCTCAACATAAGAGATCCTGGGGTATATCATATCGGTATCCTCGACCTGGCGGGCAAATCCCATAACCAGCCTTACAGCTTTGCCGCCTCCTTTGAGGAGGTTACAGACGGAAACGAGCCGAACGGCGAGATAGGGGACGCCGCCCCCATCACCCCCAGCGAGGCTGTAGGAGGAGTAATCTTCCCGGCGGGGGACGTGGACCTCTACAAGATATGGATGGAGGGCCCAGGGGACCTGGAGGTGAAGCTCGAATCCGTCCCCGAAGATATGAGGGCGAGGATCGACCTCTACGGGAAGAACTTCAACTTCATCACCAGGGCGGACGCCTCAAACCCCGGGGACCTGGCCACCCTCAAATATGAAGCTCCCGGGCCCGGCTGGTACTACATCGGCGTCGCCGACCTGGCGGGAAACTCTCACAACGTCGGCTACTCCTTCCGGGCCGTCGGCGGAGGCCTCGGGGCGAGAGGTTCCGCTCCTCAGGAGGGCGGAGCCGTCGGAACGAAGTCCGAAGGGGTGAAAGAGGTCTCTTTTGGTAACGCCAGTGGGACGGCGACTTCGTATCGAGAGGCCGCCCTCAACCATTCGGGGTTCGACTTCTCTTTGGGTGAAACCGGCGAATACCCCACCTTCGATGGAGAGATCATAAGCTGGCAGCCCAGCGCCGAAGACCATCCGGATTATCCTCGGGACGCCGGGTACCTCTGGTGGAGGAACACCCATCTCGACGATCAGAACCGGGTCAGCCAGACCAGGGACATGGGGTCGGTCGATTTGGCTTCTGTTAGAGCCGTTCCTGCAGAATGGGACAGATCGCCCCTGATACCCCCTCTCCTGGAAGGGCATACCATCGTCGCCAGGTGCCATGACGGCTACGTCAAGTTCCAGGTGATATCGGTGGATCCAGAGGCCGAGTCCGTCGTCGTCAGGTATTTCCACTCTCCTGATGCCACCTTCGACGATGGCGCGATCTGATGGGACCTATAAACGGCCGGGGTTTTATGCCGGGGCCGAGGCGGGGAGGAGAGATCTTCATCGGGAGATGGGGCGGATATGAGATATGAGGCGATGGAAAAGGCGGAGCTGAAAGTGGAGAGGGGGGTGAAGATCCTCCGCCTCGCCGGGAGCCCCTACGAGATGGGCTACCAGCACGGCCGGTTGCTGGCGAAGGAGATCGACCTGATGGTGAAGACGACGCTTCCGGCCACAGCCGCCTACGTCGCCCTCCAGGCCGACTCGGAGCTCGACCGGGCGGAGGAGATGCTGTGGATCGGCCAGAGGAGGGCCGAGCCGCATCTTCCGAAGGAGCTCAAGGTGGAGATGGAGGGGATCGCCGACGGAGTCCGGGACGGCGGCGGAAGGGCGACCCTCGAGGAGATCCTCCTGTGGAACACCAACTACGACCAGTGGTGCATCTACTGCCATCCGAACTTTTGGAGTTGCAGCCCCGGCCCAGACGGCGGCGGTGTTGCCGATGAGGGGGATAGGGAGGGGCCTGCGCCCCTGGCACCGCCTGCAGGGGGGTGCAGCAGCTTCTCCGCCTGGGACGAGGGGGCCGGGGGGGGAGGCGAGCTGATCTTCGGGAAGAACGAGGACAACTTCAACATGCCCGGCCAGCTCGAATGCCGGATGATGGTGGTCGCCGCTCCCGACGACGGGTTCGGCCACGTCTTCATGACCTATCCGGGGATGATCGGCCTAGATGGAGGCGTCAATGAGGCGGGGTTTGAGATGATGACCCAGCTCAGCTCGATGCGCCACGAGACGATGGCCGGCTGCGGCATCGCGGTCTTCACCCGCCTTCTTCTGACCCGGGCGAAGACCGTCGACGACGCCGTCAGAATATTGAGGGAATATCCCCGGTGTGCCGGGATCGCCTACCACGTCGCCGATGGCGTCGCAAGAGAGGCGGCGGTCGTCGAGACCTCCTCAAAGAGGGTCTGCGTCCGCCATCCCATGGACGGGGTCGAAGCCCTCTGGCAGACGAACCACTCCAACTGCTACCCCGGCTGGATGGGCTACTCGGGGTACAACATGGTGAGGGACCAGGCCCCCGTCAACGGGCTATCCGACGTCTCCACCATCGATAGATGGCAGGCGGGCCTCCGGGACCCGTACAACTTCTTCGTCCAGGCTCCCAGCAGGTTTGAGAGGTACGGCCAGCTGATCCACGACCACTACGGCGAGATCACCCCCGAGGTGGCCATCGAGATCCTCAGCGACCGCTACGACCCCTACACCCGGATGGTCCGGCCGGAGGGCTTTCCCTCCTGGACGAACAACATCCTCTGCACCATCTCTGCCCTCTACCCCGACTTCGCCTACCGGGCGAGGGAGCCGGTCGGGGCCTTCAAGGCCCACATCGCCAACATGTGGTCCCTCGTCGCCCGCCCCGAGGGCGGGGACCTGTGGCTGGCGATCCGGGGCTTTCCGGCGCAGCGGGGCGGCTTTGAGCACTTCAACCTCCACGACCTCCTGGACGAGGTCCCCTGACCGGCCTCTCTTCGGAGAAAGAGATTTATGGCTTTGAAGAAGGCGATCCCAGGCATGAGCTTCCTCGGACCGTCTCGGTTCAGATCGCCTGGCCCATCCCCGGCCCTGGCGATCGCCGCCGCCGTCTTCGCTCTGGTCCTCCTCTCCTCGGCCTCTGCGGCGGAGGCCTCCGGTATGGTGAAGGGTGGCGAAGCCTCCTCCGAGGCGAGCGGCGAGGTCACGGTGGGTGGGATAAGATTGTATTACGAGATTTCTGGCGAGGGTGAGCCCCTCCTCCTGATCATGGGCCTCGGCGGCCACGTCCTCGACTGGGGGTGGGTCCTGCCGGAGAGGCTGGCCGAGGGCCGCTCGGTGATCGCCTTCGACAACCGGGGCTCTGGCCGGAGCGAGCAGCCCCCCGGCCCCTATTCCATCGAGGAGATGGCCGAGGACGCCGTCGGCCTCCTCGACGCTCTGGAGATCGGGCGGGCTGACGTCTTCGGCGTCTCCATGGGAGGGATGATCGCCCAGGAGATGGCCGTCCGCCATCCGGAGCGGATCGGCAGGCTGATCCTCGGCGCCACCAGCCCCGGGGGCGAGGCCTCGGTCTGCGCGCCCCCGGAGGTTCAGGCATACCTTGAGCCGCGGCTCGACCTGACGCTCCACGAGGCGCTCTGGTGGTCCGCCCCCGCTGGGTATCCCCAAGAGTTCATCGACGCTCATCCGGATATCGTCGAGCGGAAGATCCAGGCGAATATGGCCCACCCGAGCAGCCTCGAGGCCTACCGGGCGCAGCTGGCCGCCTACCGGGCCTTCGATATCGGCGACCGGCTCGAAGAGATCCGCGCCCCGACGCTGGTCATGGCCGGCGACTCCGACATCCTGATCCCGCCGGAGAACGGTTTGATTCTGGCAGAGAAGATCCCCGGCGCGGAGCTTCGCATCATCGAGGGGGCGGGGCACCTCTTCTGGATCAGCCATCCGGAGGAGACGGTGGAGGCGGTGGTGGGATTTCTGGGTGGAGGATGAGGGTGTGAGCATACTAGAATAATATCTTTATATACATTCTTTACCAGAAATGTCGAATCAATCCGGTGCCTCCACCGACCTTGCTCCTCAGCCACTGGAGCCTCCCCGCCCGCGCCTTCGAATGACCCAGTTGTGGTCGCCCTGAATCCCGGAGACGGCCAGAAGGAAAGTCTATTTATCCGAAGCCCCTGGATATAAGTAGAGATCGATCCGTTCGGCCCCGATGAAACCCGTGCCTGAAGGGAGTCCCTCGGCCTGATTTTTTGGGCATCGATGACCGGATCGGAGCTCATCGCCGAGCTATAAGCGTGATCGGGCAAAAGTAGAAGGGGGTTCTCTTCATGCCAGGTGATTCTAATGGAGTTCAGGGTTCGAGGGACGGCGGGCTGACGCCCCGGAGGGCGCCCACCGGTTTTCGTCCCGCCATCGTCGGCGTCATCGCGGTCATATTCCTACTGAGCCTCGTCGGCCTATCGGCCCCGGAGGACGGGGGGCCATCTCCGGTAGGACCAGAACCGCCGTCAGATTCGGATCTGTCGGGTGGGAAGGTCCGGATCGTCCTGGAGGCGGGGGAGCTATCCATCGCCGAAGACGGGGAGGGGTTCGACGTCGTGGCGATGGAGGGCTTCGCCTCCACCACCTCCCCGGGGGACCCCCTGCTCGTCCACCGGGTCTACAACATCCTCGTGCCGCCCGAGGCCGTCGGGTCGGAGCTCTCGATGGAGGTCGTCTCCCAAGAGGTCCAGGTCCTGGAGGGGACGTACGAGATCGGGCCGGTGGGGCCCCTCGCCCCTGCCCCCGCCGACGACGAATTTGGTGGGGTGGCCTGGGCCGAATACTGGGGCCTGGGAAAGACGATCGTCGACGGCAGGAACCTCGCCGTCTACGAGAGGGACGAAAATTACCCGGAGCCGTTCGCCGTCCTCCTCCCCTACTCCGAGATGAGGAAGTGGAAGTTTGCGAGGGTCGACTTCTTCCCCCTCCAGTACAACCCCGTCTCAAAGAGGCTCACCCTCGTCAAGAGCTGCGTCGTCGAGATCAGCTATCGATCCTCCCCCGAGCCCTTAGATAATACCCTTGCGGCGGACGCGGTCATGGACGAGGTCGCCTCCACGCTCTTCGACAACTACGAGGACGGGAGGCCCTGGTACCCCGAGGCCGAGGATGATCGGCTCGAGGCGCGGGCGGGAGCGGCTTACGATTACGTCATCATCACCACCAGCGCCATCGTCGCGGGGAGCGGAAAGCTCGACGACTTCATCGCCCACAAGGAGCGGCTCGGGTACAGCGTCCTCGTGGTCACCGAGAGCGACTTTTTGCCCCTGACGGGCCAGGCCCCGAACAACAGGGCAGAGAAGATCCGCCAGTGGCTGAAGGAGAACTACGCCTCCCTGGGGATAAAGTACGTCCTTCTTGTTGGCGATCCCCGACCCTTCGAGAGCGGCGAGGGCGACATCCCCATGAAGATGTGCTGGCCGAGGCGGACGGCGACGACCTACCGCGATGCACCGACCGACTACTTCTACGCCGACCTCACCGGGAACTGGGACAAGAACGGCGACCAGATCTACGGCCAGTGGGGGTCTGGGAAGGATTATCCCGTCGCCGGCGGCGTCGACTTCACCCCCGAGGTCTACGTCGGCAGGATCCCCGTATACGACGCCGACTACCAGACCCTCGACGGGATCCTCCAGAAGATCATCCTCTACGAGCTCTCCTCCAGCACCGACTGGCGGAAGTCTGCCCTCCTCCCCATGGCCTTCAGCGACTCGTCGACCGATGGGGCCCGCCTCAGCGAGCAGATGCGGGACGATTATCTCAACCCCGGAGGCTACTTCTCCTGGCGGATGTACCAGCAGGGGACGGTCGGATCGTGTGCAGACTCCAAGTATGATAGCGAGGAGGAGCTCCACGGAGGGACGGCGGTGAGGGACCGGTGGGCCGCCGGCGACTACGGGATCGTCTGCTGGTGGGGCCATGGGAGCCCGACGGCGGCGTCCATAGGCTATTCCGGATGCAATGGTGGTCTCCTCTTCGAAAGCAGTCAGAGTGCCAGCCTCGACGACGCCCACCCCTCCTTCACCTATCAGTGCTCCTGCCTCAACGCCGAGCCCGAGACGACCAATAACCTCGCCTACTCCATCCTGAAGAACGGCGGGATCGGGACCGTCTCGGCGACGAGGGTCTCCTGGTACTACGTCAATCAAGCTTACGGCACCTTCGACGGTAGCCCCTCAAACTCGGGGCTCGGATACGAGTACGTGAACAGGCAGGTCCAGGAGCTTGCCGCCGGCGACGCCCTCTACCAGGCGAAAGGGACCGTCTACCCCGGGACTTCCAGCGAGACGACGATGAACTGGTACGTCATGAACCTCTACGGCGACCCCTCGGTCTCCCTGAAGAACCCCCCGGTACCCCCCGAGCCGAAGGTGACCCCCGTCCAGAAGAGGATGGGGATCTGGCAGCGACCTCGATAGGGGGATAGACGGCCGATCCCTTCATAGGGATTTTTGGACCAGGTGGAGGTGGAAGAAGAGAGATCGGATCTGCTCAATAGATGGCATCTATAAAGGAAAGGAGGATGGAGGAAGGTTGCAAGGTTGGCCTTCAGGTCACCTCCTCGCCGGTCCTCACCCGGACGGACCTCGCCACCGGGATGACAAAGATCCTGCCGTCGCCGGGCCTACCGGTCCGGGCAGCGGCGGAGATCGTCCCGATGAGTTCGTCAGTGGCCTCGTCTTTTACGATCAGCTCGATCTTGACCTTGGGGAGGAGGTCGACCTCCATCGTCCTCCCCCTGAACTGGAGCTTGATCCCCTTCTGCTCGCCCCGCCCCGTCACCTCGGAGACGGTCATCCCGACGTAGCCCTTCTCCTCCAGGGCCTTCTTGACCTGCTCCAGCCTCTCGGGCCGGATCACGGCCTCAACTTTCATCATCGCCGATCACCTCTATCCAATCGGATCTCCGGTATTCTTCCCACCTATCTCTCCGCTAGGCATAGGCCTTCTCTCCGTGCTGGGATATGTCGAGGCCGACGTACTCCTCGTTCTCAGAGACCCGCAGCCCCATCGTCGCGTCGACGGCCCGCGCCAGGGCGTAGGTGACGACGAAGGCGTATGCTACCGCGGCGACGGCGCCGATCACCTGGGCAATCAGCTGGTCGACGTTCCCCTGAAGGAGGCCAGAGTGCCCGCCGACGGCCTCGACGGCGAAGATCCCCGTGGCGATGGCGCCCCAGAGGCCGCCGACGCCGTGGACCGCCCAGGCGTCGAGGCTCTCGTCGAGGCCCCGGCCGACCCGGAAGAGGAGGGCTCTGTAGCAGAGGACCCCGGCGACCGCTCCTATGACCAGGGATGAGAGGGGGTCGACGAACCCCGCCGCCGGGGTTATGGCGACGAGCCCCGCTATCCCTCCGCTCACCATCCCGAGGGCGCTCGGCTTTCCCCTCACCCAGGAGGCGAAGAGCCAGGCCAGGGCTCCGGCGGCGGCGGAGGTGTTCGTCACGACGAAGGCGCTAGCGGCCAGGCCGTCGGCGGCGAGGGCGGATCCGGCGTTGAACCCAAACCAACCGAACCAGAGGAGGGCGGATCCGAGCATCGTCATGGGGATGCTGTGGGGCTCCATGTCGTAGTCGCCAAACCCGATCCTCTTCCCGATGACCAGGGCCATGGCTAGGGCGCCGAAGCCGGAGCTGATGTGGACGACGGTCCCTCCGGCGAAGTCTAAGGCCCCGAGCTGGCTCGCCCAGCCGCCGCCCCAGGCCCAGTGGGCGAGGGGGTCGTAGACGAGGGTCGTCCAGAGGATGCCGAAGACGATGAAGGAGCCGATCCTCACCCTCTCGGCGACGGCGGAGGTTATGATCGCGAGGGTGATCCCCGCGAAGACGAGCTGGAAGGCCATGAAGAGGAGGGCGGGGATCGTCCCATCCCCGGAGTCCATCCCCACGCCCCGGAGGCCCACGAAGTCGAGGCCGCCGATGAAGCCCATTATGTCCGTCCCGAAGGAGAGGCTGTAGCCGACCAGCACCCACTGGACGCTGACCAGGGCCAGGGCCAGGAAGGATAGGCCGATCATGGAGACGACGTCCTTCTTTCGGACGAGGCCTCCGTAGAAGAGCCCGACTCCTGGGATCATCAGCATCACCATCGCCGTCGAGACCAGGATCCAGGCTGTATCGCCGCTGTCAAGAACCATTATGTACCACCAATTGACTTCCAATTTCGCGTCTAGGATTGACCATCAACGCGCCCGAGTTATCCGACGATGCAGAATATGCCCCAGGAATTTATAAATGGATTTGATAAAGTATCATATGGGTTATGAAAAGAGCTTATCCGATATGTTCCGGTCTGATTAAAGAAAAACCAAACTCCTTTGCCGTATCAATCTGGCGACGACCGATGACATCCCGGCCAATCAGAGGGCCCAACTTCTCCCGATCTTTTGGGCGATTTTGGATCTGTGCCCAACAAGACGCGCCCGGCATAGCTTTACGCCCTCCTAAAAAGGTAATCTGCGGAGCTGGAGGAATAGAGCGGAAGGGATGGAGTGGAAGGATGAGGTCAGGATCAGATCCGATAGCACAAGATGTGACTCGATATGGTGGGATAGTATCTAGGATCATGGGTTTGCCCTCGAGTTTCTTCATCTTCAATCTGGAGAGATAATATGCGGCTCATCGGGAACGTGCAGGGCCCCCTGAGGAGGCTCGGTCTCGACGAACGGATTACAGCGTTTCACCACACCTTCGACCAGGAGGGGATCTCGCCCTTTCTCTCGATAGGATACCTCGCCTTTTATCGCTCATTTCGGAGGCAGGATCTTAACCCTGAGCTTCGACAGGTCCTCTCTTATCTCCGCCCGACTTCCCATCTTGGAGAAGATGTCTTCAATCTCAGTCTTGATGAACTTCTTCGGAATGTCGTATCCCAGGATCAGGGTGAAGTCCGTCTCGGAAGTCCTGATCAACTTAAACAGGTTGCAGGCCTCCAGCCTCCGGAAAACGGTCTCGATATCGTGGTTTTTGTATATGAACTCCTCTGCGTGGGCCTGGGATACTTTTTGATGCATCTCCCAGAACTTCTCTTTATCTGGATGCGATTCGATGAACTTCAAAAAAAGCATCCAGTGATCAATGTCCAGGATGACGTGCTCGCCGTCCGAGAGCATCTCCGTATAAATGCGGACCCGATCACCGTCGAGGGATTCGAAGAGGGCTTTGTGTCTGCTGTAAAACCTCAGCGCCGTTCTCATCAGCTCGCTCTGAGACACCGGGAGATCCTTCTTCATCTCCCTGAATATGCCAGCAGATTCCTCATCGAAAGAGATGGTGACCACGAATTTTTCCGATCCTTTCGCCTGATCGCGCTCTTTTTCGCTCATGGTCGCGTCCTTTGATCAAGCTCGGTCCCACGATTGCGGAAGGGAAGAACGACGATCTCCTCGGCTTGGCGAGGCGCCTCCTTTCGCATCTTCCAGCCACCTGCCCGGATTCCCCCTATCGAAATATTCACCTCGCCACCAACCTCCACAACTCTCATCGCATTTTTGCCTCCCTCCTTATTTGGAGGTATTTGTGATTTTTAAATACAAATTATTACAAATTATGAATCATCATTATAGCATCATATATTTTAAGAAATTTCATTTATGTCTATTAAATTGAATTTTATACTCTCAAATAGCTCCTTATATCCCAATAGAGTAATCAATGTGCTGGAGGTGGTAAATAGGTGCGACAGATCGCAATCTACGGAAAGGGCGGTATAGGCAAGTCCACGACCACTCAGAACCTGACCGCAGCCCTATCGACGATGAATAAGAAGATAATGCAGATCGGATGCGACCCTAAGGCGGACTCCGTCAAGATGCTTATTGGGGGAAGAAGGCAGCACACCGTGCTGGACACCCTCCGAAAGGAGGGCGAGGTGACCCTGGATGACGTAATGCTGGTGGGATTTGGCGGCATAAAATGTGTCGAGTCCGGAGGTCCAGAGCCCGGAGTCGGCTGCGCTGGGAGGGGCATCATCACTTCCATCGGCCTATTGGAGAACCTGGGCGCCTATTCCGACGACCTGGACTACGTCTTCTACGACGTCCTGGGCGACGTCGTCTGCGGTGGCTTTGCCATGCCGATCCGGGAGGGAAAGGCTCAGGAGATCTACATCGTGGCATCCGGGGAGATGATGGCCCTCTATGCTGCGAACAACATCTGTAAGGGGATCAAAAAGTTTGCTGAATCCGGCGGCACCAGGCTCGGCGGCATCATCTGCAACTCTCGAAGGGTTGACAGGGAAGAGGAGCTAGTCTCCGCCTTTGCCAAAAAGCTCGGCAGCCAGATGATCCAGTTCGTGCCGAGGGATAACATCGTTCACCAGGCTGAGATTCACAAGCAAACGGTGATACAGTACGCGCCGGACTCCGACCAGGCCAAAGCGTATCTGAGCCTGGCCAAGAACATCGACAAAAACGAGATGTTCGTCATCCCGAAACCGATGGAGTACGAAGAGCTGGAAGAGGTAATGGCAGAATGGGGCGTTGTAGCATGAAGATGATAAGGGCCATAGTAAGGCCCGAGAAGTTGGACAAAGTCGCAGACGCCCTGGAGGAGGCCGGATTTGTGGCCCTGACCAAGTTGGACGTCTTCGGCAGGGGAAAGCAGAAGGGGATCAGGGTGGGCGAGATGGTCTACGACAACCTCTCCAAGACGATGCTGATGATCGTCGTCGACGACGAGAAGCTGGAGGAGGCGGTGAAGGCGATCGAGGAGAGCGCCAGGACCGGAAATATCGGCGACGGCAAGATCTTCGTCACTCCCGTCGAGGAGGCCTACACCATCAGGACCGGTGCCAGGGGGCTGTAGATGAAAGAGGTCGTGGCAATCATCCAGATGAACAAGATGGAGGCGACGAAGAACGCTCTCGACGTAGTCGGCTTTCCAGCCTTCACCGCCTACAAGGCCATGGGGCGGGGAAAGCAGCGAGGGCTTGAGATCGTCTGCCCCTCTGATCTGGAGGAGCCCCGGGGGGGATCGGTGAAGTTCCTCCCCAAGAGGATGATCTCCGTGGTGGTGGTGGAGGAGTTCGTGCCCGCGGTGGTGGCCGTCATCACCAGGGTAAACAGGACCGGCAACATTGGAGACGGCAGGATCTTCGTCTCTCCGATCGAAGAGTCCGTCAGAATAAGGACGGATGAGCGTGGCAGTGAGGCCGTTTCATGACCTCGAAGACCGACGAAAAAAAGCTGATAACGGTGATTGAGAGCCAGAGAATCGTAACGGAGCTATACGAGGACTTCCCGAAGAAGACCGCCGAGGCGAGGAAGAGGCACGTCGTCGTCAAGGACTCGTGCGAGGTCGAGCAGAAGATCGAGGCCAACACCAGGACGGTTCCGGGGATCCTGACCAACAGGGGCTGCGCCTTCGCCGGCTCCAAGGGCGTCGTCTTCGGCCCCGTCAAAGATATCCTCCACCTGGTCCACGGCCCCATAGGATGTGCTTACTTCACATGGGGGATGAGGAGGAACCTGATGAAGGCCGAGGAGGGGCAGGACAACTTCGGGGCCTACTGCCTCAGCACCGACGTCAAGGAGACGGACATAGTCTTCGGCTCGGAGAAGAAGCTGGCCAAGGCGATCAGGGAGGCCCACTCCATCTTCAAGCCCGGATGCATTGCGGTCTTCGCCACCTGTCCCATCGGCCTCATCGGCGACGACATCGAGTCCGTCTGCAAGCGGGCCGAAGAGGACCTCAAGATCAAGGTGATCCCGCTCCGGTGCGAGGGGTACAGGGGCGTGAGCCAGTCCGCTGGCCACCATATAGCCTCCAACGCCCTGATGGAGCACCTGGTGGGGACTGAGGAGATGGAGGACCCGGGACCCTTCGCCGTCAACGTCTTCGGCGAGTACAACATCGGCGGCGACTACTGGGTGGTCAAAGACCTCCTATCGAGGATCGGCTACCATCCGATCAGCTCCTTCACCGGTGACGCCTCCTTCCACGAGATCGCAAGAGCTCACAAGGCCAAGCTGAACATCCTCCTCTGCCACCGGTCGATAAACTACACCAACCGGATGATGGAGGAGAAGTACGGTACCCCCTGGCTGAAGGTCAACTACCTGGGCGTGAAGGATACCATCGACACCCTGAGGGACATGGCCGCCTTCTTTGACGACCCAGGTCTGAAGGCAAAAACCGAGGAGGTTATCTCCGAGGAGATGGCGAAGATCGAGCCGGTGATCGAGATGTACAGAGAACGTCTGGCCGGAAAGAGGGTGATGCTCCTGGTGGGAGGGTCTCGCGCCCACCACATCAGGAACATGTTCGAGACCCTGGGGATGGAGGTGGTGGTCGCAGGCTACGAGTTCGCCCACAGGGACGACTACGAGGGGAGAGGTGCGCTCTCCGAGATCGTCCATTCGGGCAGGTCGAAGATCCTGGAAGACATCCACTACGAGCGCGATCCGAACGTCGTCTCCCCTTACGACGACGAGACGATCCAGAAGAAGAAGGCGAAGATACCTCGGCTGATGGACTACGAGGGGCTTTTGCCCCATATGAAAGACGGCCAGATAATGATAGACGATTACAGCCACCAAGAGTGCGAACGGCTCGTCCGGGAGATGGAGATCGACATATTCTGCTCTGGGATCAAGGACAAGTACGTCTTCCAGAAGATGCACATCCCCTCCCGCCAGATGCACTCCTACGACTACAGCGGCCCTTACACCGGATTTGAGGGTTTCGTGAACTTTGCACGGGATATGGACATGGCCATCAACAGCCCGACCTGGAAGTTCGTAACTCCACCATGGAGGGGTGATACTGGTGCTTGATTACACTCCAAGGGATATTGTGGAGAGAGAGACTCTGGCGATAAACCCCGCCAAGATCTGCCAGCCCATCGGAGCCGAGCTGGCCTACAAGGGGATCCACAACTGCATGCCTCTGACCCACGGCTCCCAGGGGTGCTCCTCGTACCTCAGGATGCTCCTCTCCCGCCACTACAGGGAGCCGTCGATCGCCGCCACCAGCTCCTTCACAGAGGACTCCGTCGTCTTCGGAGGCAGAAACAACCTGAAGGAGGCTGTGGAGAACATCACCAAGCTATACCACCCGGATGTTCTGGCGATCAATACCACCTGCTCATCGGAGACTATAGGCGAAGACGTCTCCTCCTTCATGGAGGAGATCAAGTCCGAGCCGTTCTTTGATCCCGAGATGAAGGTGGTCATCGCCAGCACTCCAAGCTATATCGGGTCTCACATTACCGGCTACGACAACGCCGTCACGGCCATCGCCCAGACCTTCCCAAAGAAGGGTGAGCCGAACGGGAAGCTGAACATAATACCCGGCTTCGTCGAGCCCGGAGACATCCGGGAGATAAAGAGGCTCCTCACCATCATGGGAGTTCCCTCAATCGTCTTCCCGGATATCACGGGGGTCTTCGATGCGCCCCTCACGCCTGAGTCAGGCGGCCTCTACCCACCTGGGGGAACCAGCATCCCAGACCTTGAGGAGACCGCAAACTCCGTAGGGACGATAGCTCTCGGAAGGTGCGCAGGAGCCACCGGTGCCTTGATCCTGAAGGGAAAGTTCGGGATTCCCGCCCTCATCGGCCCGATGCCGATCGGGATCAGAAACACCGACACCTTCGTCGTGGAGGTCTCTACACTGATGGGAGTTCCGATACCCCCAGAGCTTGAAGATGAGAGGGGAAGGGTCGTGGACATGATGACCGACTCCCACCCCCACTTCCACGGTAAACGGATCGCCGTCTATGGCGACCCCGACACGGTGATAGGACTTGTGGGGATGCTGAGAGACCTGGGAGCAGAGCCGGTCTATGCTCTTACCGGCACTCCCGACAAGCTATTCGAGAAGGAGGTGCACGCCTTGGCCCCGAGTTGTGAGGCGATCATCGGAGACCTCTTCCTCCTTCACCAGAAGATCAAGAACAAGCCAGTGGAGATGCTGATAGGAAACTCCTTTGGAAAGCAGATCGCTCGGGCGGAAGACATCCCTCTGGTACGGGTCGGCTTTCCGATCATCGACAGGGCCAACCTCCATTATTTCCCGGCCCTGGGATACGGGGGTGCCGCAAGGCTCGTCGAGATGATAGGAAACGCGTTCCTGGAGAGGATGGACCGGGACGCCGACGACGCTCACTTCGAGCTGATACTCTAGGAGGAGGATCATGGGCATCATAAAGACCTTCGAAGAGAGGGCGGGCCACATAAAGCAGAAGAACGGGACGGACCCCGTTCCTCTCGCCTGCAACAACGAGAGCCTGGCAGGAGCCGTAAGCCAGAGGGCCTGCGTCTACTCCGGCGCTCGCGTCGTCCTAAACCCTCTGACCGACGCCCTCCATCTCGTCCACGGGCCGATAGGATGCGCCAGCTACACCTGGGACATCAGGGGCAGCAGCACCAGCGGTCCGACCCTCTACAAGAAGAGCTTCTCAACAGACATGACGGTGGCCGACGTCATCTTCGGCGGGGAGAAGAAGCTGGCCGGCGCTATAAGGGAGCTTGCGGCCCGCTACAGGCCGCCGGCGTTCTTCGTCTACTCGACCTGCATCGTCGGCGTCATCGGCGACGACCTGAAAGCCGTCTGCAAATCTGCTTCGGAAGACCTGGGCATGCCCGTCATACCGGTCATCTCTGAGGGGTTTCGGGGCAACAAGAACGAGGGGTACAAGGCGGCATGCAACGCTCTCTTCGAGTTGATAGGAACTCGCGACTACGCGCCGGAGAGTCCGTACTCCGTAAACTTCCTTGGCGAGTACAACGTGGCAGGTGATCTGTGGGCGATAAAGCCCCTATTCGTGGAGATGGGCGTCGAGATCATAGCATCCTTTACAGGGGACTCCAGGGTCGAGGAGATCCAGCGAGCTCACAAAGCGAAGCTGAACCTGGTCCAGTGCGGCGGCTCTATGACGTATCTCGCAAAGAAGATGGAAGAGACGTACGGCATCCCTTACCAGCGTGTGAGCTTCTTTGGGATCGGGGAGATATCTTCGGCCCTGAGGACCACTGCAGAGCATTTCGAAGATCCGGAGATGATGGAGCGGGCCGAGGAGATCATAGCGAGGGAATCTGCGAGGATCGCCCCCGAGATCGAGCGCCACAGGAGTAGGGTGGCAGGAAAGAGGGCGGCCATTTACATGGGTGGCGCCGCCAAGGCCATCTCTTTGGTGCGGGCTTTTGGTGAGATCGGGATGGACGTAGTGATCATAGGGACTCAGACCGGCAGCAGAGACGACTACAAGAAGATCAGCTACATCGTCAAGGAGGGGACGGTCATCATCGACGACGCAAACCCCCTCGAGCTGAAGGAGCTTCTGGTGAAGCAGGGTGCCGACCTCCTGGTAGCCGGGGTCAAGGAGAGGTTTCTCGCCTACAAGCTGGGGGTCGCCTTCTGCGACTTCAACCACGATCGGACCGCCACCTTCGAAGGGTTCGACGGCATCGTCAACTTCGCAAGAGAAGTTGACATCACCATCAACAGTCCCGTATGGAATCTGCCGATAGAGAGAGTCTCTGGAGCGCGGATGAGAACGGAAGTTGAAACGGAGATCGGGGCGGAGATGAGACGTGAGCAAAGCAGCGTGATCGATGCTGGAGGCGAGACGGTTGTCTGAGAACTATGCGACGGTCAACCCCTGCTCGATGTGCATGCCCATGGGCAGCGTCATGGCCTTCAAGGGGATTGAGGGCTGCATGCCGATATTCCACGGGTCTCAGGGATGCAGCACCTACATGCGGCTTCACCTCGCCCACCACTATAGAGAGCCGGTGGACATAGCCTCGTCGGCGTTGAGCGAGAAGGGCGCCGTCTACGGCGGAGCAGCCAACCTCAAGAAGGGGCTCTTGAACGTGATCCAGGGCTACGGTCCCAAGGTCGTAGGCATCGCAACGACGTGTCTTGCAGAGACGATTGGAGATGACGTCGCCCAGATCGTGAGGGAGTTTCAGCAGGAAGAGCCTAGTGCAAGGGAGGTCGCCATAATCTCGGCGTCGACCCCCAGCTACTCCGGATCTCACGAGGAGGGATACAACGAGGCCCTGAAGGCGATCGTCAGAACCCTGGCGAAGAGGGGTCGGCCGAACTCCAGGTTCAACCTGGTGATCGGGTCGATCGTCTCTCCGGCGGAGGTAAGGCAGATCAAGTCGATGCTCAACGAGTGGGGCTGCGGCTACGACTACACGCTCCTGCCGGACATCTCCGAGACCTTCGATGCGCCTCTCGCCGCGGACTACCCTAAAATCCCCGAGGGAGGAACGCCTCTCGCTGAGATCGCGGAGATGGCGAACTCCAGGGAGACTTTGACCGTCGGGGGATCGGTCTTGGTCGGAGGCGCCGGAGATTATCTCGAACGAGAGTTCGGCGTGCATCATACCCGCTTACCTCTGCCCATCGGGGTCGAGCTGACAGACCGTTTCGTTGGAACGCTAGAGGAGATCACGGGCCTCGGCCTTCCGGAGAAGTACGAGAGGGATCGGGGACGTCTCCTGGACGCCATCATCGACTGCCACAAGCTGGTCGCAGGAGTCAGGACTGCCGTCTTTGGAGATACCGATATGGTGCTGGGGGTGGCCAAGCTCCTCTGCGAGATGGGGATGGACCCGAGGGTGCTGGCCACCGGATCGAAGAATGCAGAGTTTATCAGGTGGGGCGAGAAGATGGCTCCAGGATCAGAGGTCCTCAGTGGGGTGGACTTTTCCGACATTCACGAGTCGGTATCAAGAAACGATATCGATCTATTGATCGGCCCCTTCACCGGCAGGCAGATCTCAAAGGCCGAGAATATACCCCTCCTGAGGGTGGGGCTTCCCAATCACGATAGGTTCGGCGCGTCTCGCCAGATGGTCCTCGGGTACGAGGGAGCCACGAGGCTTGTGGACGGAATAGCCAACTTCATAGTGGAGATGAATGAGCGAGGAGGCTGACGGAAAAAACATCAGGAGGAGTCTTTATCGGACACGAAACGGGATATATCGAAAATCTGCCCGGGTTTCGGGCACGAGCACGAGAAGGCGATCCAGATATCGAAAAGGCCTTCGTCCTTTTCGGAAGGGGATCTCTCCGTCTTCGAGGATGAGAGGGAGATCAATCTCAAGCTGAGAACCTTTCTCGATCACAAGTACATAAGGCTGGAGACGGTGAGAACGAACGGAAAGGTCGTCGCAACTCCCGTATGGTTTGTGGAGTTTGACGAAACGATCTTCGTTCGCTCTTACGCCGACAGCGGCAAGGTGAAACGGATGCGAAACAACCCCCAGGCGTGGGTAACTCCAGCCGACGTCATGGGCCACCCAAAGGGCGACCCCCTGGAAGGAGAGGCCCGTTTCGTCGACGACTTGACGGCGGTCAAGGTGAGCCAGCTCCTCCACCGAAAGTACGGCCTGATGAAGGTCTACTTCGACCTCTGGGGTGCCGTCAAGCAGCAGGACTGGGCGGTCGTCTCCATTCACATCTGACGCTGATATCGCCCATCTCAGGTTGAGACGGGGATGGTTGCAGATTCAAAAAGGATGCAGATCGCCCGTTCGACATATTTGGTTTTGCTTCTGAATAGCATGGCGACTACGGAAAGCGGGAGGTGTTAAAAGATGTGTGATCTCACTATGCCGCCCATATATCAGACGATATCGATTCATCCCAGCGAGACGGTATCGGTTCATTCCAGTGGCTTGGGTTGGCCGGGGACGGAGATTGTCTGTATGATAGCGGTGCTGGCGACGATAATTCTGATGGGATCGCTGGCCTTTGGGAGGGTCGATAGACCACGAATGAAGATGGCCGTTCTCTTATGCGTCCTGACGGCATCAGGCTGGTCTGCGTCTGGGGAGGTGCCCACGACGCTGAACGTCTACGGGCCGCCCGACGATCTCATCAGCGACGGCATCATCAAAGAGTTAACAGAGGAGTACTGCGACGAATACGGTACAACCGTCAACGTAACCTGTGTCAACGGTCGGAAGGCTCTCCTCAATGGAGTGGTCAAAAGCGGGGAGACGGTGGACCTGGTGATCCTGGAGGAGGAATATCCTCTCTTCAACCTATCGGGAATGAAGACCCTGACGGACGAAGGACTGATAGAAAGCTACCACCATCTCTACCGGAAGAGGGCGTTGATGATTCTTCAACGGGGTGGGGACGTAAGCTCTCTTGACGATCTCAACGAAAAAAAGGTTGCCGTAACCGATCAGCACGTGCCCGGGGCCTGTCTGTCTCTGGAGATCATAAAGGATGCAGGGCTGAATGTGACGAACGTCACGGTGGAGAGCACCGAGGCTCAGCTGGACGCGGTGGTTGACGGTCGCGCCGACGCCACCATCCTCTGGGACAGCATCTTTGAGAGCTGCACCAACAGCTCCCGGGAGGAGATCGAGGTAGTCGATCTGCCGGAGTACGGAATGGACAACTTCATCGCCGTCTTGAAAGACGCCCCCCACCGACCCGAGGCTGAGAGGTATGAGGCGTACCTGCTGGAGGCCATCTCAGGTGAGAACAGTCTTGATTTGCCCGGATCGAAAGCTGTGGCCTGAAAAGGGGGAGGTATGTATGCTATGTGCCTCATCGAGGTCCCGGAGAAGTATGGCTTTATTCCGGTTTGAGCGGCGCTGCTTCTTGGACAGGATCAGGGGCTTTGGAATTGCCTGGGTCAGGAGAAGAGCCCTCAAAGCTGGGCTCGCCCTCATCCTGGTCTTCGCCGCCGCCTTCATAGCCCTCCCGATGGCTCTCGACATAAGAAGGCAGGCGGAGATGAGAAAGGAGCTCGGGGATCTGATCAGAGACTTCCGGTTCCCAGCATCGTCGTCACCCACGACCTTCGGGACCTGGTCAGCATCGGCGAGATAGTGAGTCTCATGGAGGCGGGAGGAATATCTCGGCGTCCTGAATCCGGGCCGCCGCTCTCAGCAGGTGAATCTCAAACTTCGACTTAACGGACCTGATCTGCTTTATCCTCTCGAATACGTCCACAAGTTTCGGCTAAGCAGCACGGTATAAGAGGGTGGGCACTTTGACATCCGATATGTCGATTAATGCTATGCCCTCCTGAGTGTTTGCCACTACGGCTCTATCTTCCGATAATGCCACCCCTTCCACCAATCCTGAGAATGGGCACTTTCCGACCAATTCTGGATGGCTTGGATCAGAGAAATCGATTATAATAAGGCCGTTGCTACTCGGATCTACATCGTTGCCACATGCCAAGTATAGAAGGCCGTCTCTGATGGCCAGCCCCTCACAATACGCATCCTTCTCAGGCTTGTATTGGGTGACGATTTCAGGCCGAGAGGGGTCAGATACGTCTATCGCGATCAAGCCCTGTAATCCAGCAGCCACATATACAACGCCTCCTTCTCCCCTGACGATCTCCGCACAGGGATCTATGAGGTAGAAGTTGAGATTCTCCCCCTCTTTTTTGACCCTAATACGCTTCTCATGGTTCTCAGCTATTGTCCATTCCATTTCATTCTCTTCCGCGATGGTGGCATCATCTTGGAGCGGGAAACTATTGCTGATAAATATATCTGATAGCTCTTTTTTTACAGGTCCTACCTCCAGATGCTTCTCATACTCCTCATTCAGGGAGAACATATAACTGATGCCCCTCCAATACGTCTGACCTAAATATTTTGGGTAGGTCGGACGAGATATATCTACTATTGCCATTCCCTTCTCATGATCTGCGACAAAGGCATGATCTTCCGAGACCCATACGTCCCAAGCCGTGCCCGGTGTTTTACAGGATCCCACTAATTTTAATGAGGAAGGGTCGTGAATATCATAGATGTGAAGCCCTTCCCGACCAGCAGCCACAAACGCGAGATCGTCCTTTATAAATAGGCCCATACCAGTGCCCACATGCCCCATATCTAATATTTTTGGATGATATGGATCTGAAATATCGACCGAGATCACTTCTCCACCCTCCGCTGCATCTTCGGTGATGGGGAGGGCGGCTATAAAGGCATGATCTCCAACCACCTTGAGGTTCCTGAAGTAATTTCCTTTGGGCGGGCGTAAGATGGAGATGAGCTCTAATTGTGACTTATTCGAATCTAGCTTAAATATTTTCATCCCAACTTTTCCCTGCACAGCGAATACATGACCATCGATAGATGCTGCTACATCAAAACTATAGCCAGTTGGTTGGAAGCTATTAATTATCTCAATTGCTGCCAAAAGAGTGACTGCAACTGAAATCAAAATTTTTTTATTCATTCGTACCACCACATAATAATCAATATCGATCATATACATTTGCGACTGTAATCGTTTTATATGATTCTTTCGGTTGTGGATGTGAGATATTGAAGAGTTTCGGGGCCAACGGCCTTGCAGCCCACCGCCATTTCGGCGTGAGAACCGGGTTTGATACCGTCATCGGCAGGTTCGTTTTTCTCTTCAGGGTTTTGATGGCAGAGGCTAAATGTCGCATATCCAAACCAAAATCAAAAATGAGGTGAAGTCCGAATAAGAGTTCTCTTATCCGCCGTAGCGCCTCTCCACCTCGTCTAGAAAACGGGCCATAATTCCGTTCATCCCGGGGATGATGTCGACGTGGGCTAAGATCTCCTCTTCGCTTTGGACGTATTCGCCGCCGCCTGAGAGTTCGTCGGAGCAGTTCTCTATGAGATCGTCGATGCTCTTCATCGAGGTCTCCAGGTGGAACTGGAGGCCTACGGCCTTTCCGAGCTGGAATGCCTGATTTATGCAGGCCTCGCTCTCCGCCATCCATGCCGCGCCGGGCGGGATCTCGAAGGTGTCACCGTGCCACTGGAATGCGACGAACCTTTCGGGAAGGACGCCGAATATATCAGACTTTTTCGCCGCTGGCGTCAGGCTGACCCCGTGCCAGCCTATCTCCCGATGGTCGTTTTTGTGGACATTTCCGCCGAGGACGTCGGCGACGAGCTGGGCTCCAAGGCAGATCCCGAGGACGATCTTGCCCTCCTCGATCATCCTTTTGATGAACCTCTTCTCCTCTTTGAGCCAGGGATATTTCTCGTCCTCGTAGATGTTCATGGGTCCGCCCATGATTACCAGCCAGTCGAACTCCTCGGTCTTGGGAGGTGTTTCATCCTCGAATAGAAGGGTTCTCGATATGTAGTGGCCCTTATTTTTCGCCCAAGCCTCGATCGTTGCCATGTCCTCGAAGGGGACGTGCTGAAGGTAGTGAAGCCTCATATTTCGTCACCAGGAAGCTCTTAAATAACAGATTAACTGCACGCTCTCCATGCGCATTTGAACTAGATTTGAAAAAAAGATCGAAGTATGTGGAGAGCAGAGGGGAAGGGGCTCTCTAGTCGTCGAGAGACCCCCTCGTCCTCAAAGGGACTCCTCACCGTGCTCGCCCGTCCGGACCCTGATGGCGTCCTCGACGGCGGTTATGAATATCTTTCCATCGCCGATCTGCCCGGTCTTGGCTACAGAGCAGATGGTATCTACGACGTCTTTGACCTCCTCGTCTTTCACCACCATCTCGATCTTGGTCTTGGGGATCATATCCACGACGTACTCCGCGCCTCTCCACTGTTGGGTGATCCCCTTCTGCTTTCCGCGCCCCTTGACCTCGGTTACGGTCATCGAGACGTAACCCTTCTCGTCCAGGGCTTTCTTGACCGCCTCAAAGTTGGTCGTCCTGATGATCGCCTTGACCTCTTTCACTTCAGTCACCTCTGCCGGTCTCGGAATGGATGAAGTTCGGATAGGCCGTCATCCCGTGCTCGCTCAGATCAAGACCTGCGATCTCGTCGGTTGCCTCGACCCGGATTCCTATCGTCTTCTTCAAGATGAAGAAGATGATCAGTCCGAGGCCGAAGGCCCAGGTGAAGTTCACGACGACGCTGAACACCTGGGCGACGAAGAAGTCAGAGCCCCCGTGGAGGAGGCCCGCGACCCCTCCGTAGGTCCCATCGGCGAAGATGCCGAGGGCCAGAAGGCCCCAGGCCCCGTTGACTCCGTGGACGCTGATCGCTCCGACGGGATCGTCGATGTGAAGCTTCCAGTCCATGAGCCAGACGCTGAAGACTACCAGGAACCCGGCGATGATCCCGATCAGGACCGAGGCGGAGGGGGTGACCCAGGCGCAGCCCGCGGTGATGGCGACGAGCCCCGCTATAGCTCCGTTTCCTGCCATGCCGACGTCAGGCTTTCCATGCCAGGCCCAGGTGATGAACATGGCGACCGCCATGGCCGCGGCGGCGGCGAGGGTGGTGTTGGCGGCTATGATCGAGACCCTCAAGGCGTCGCCGACGAGGGTGCTGCCGCAGTTGAACCCGTACCATCCGAACCAGAGGATGAAGACGCCCAGGGTGCCCAGGGTTATGCTGTGGCCAGGGATGGCGTTCGGCTTTCCATCCCTCTGGTACTTTCCGATCCGCGGGCCGAGGAGGAGCGCTCCTGCCAGGGCGACCCAGCCGCCGAGGGCGTGGACTACGCCGGAGCCAGCGAAGTCGAGGGCTCCCATCTCGGAGAGGAATCCGCCCCCCCAGACCCAGTGGCCATAGAGGGGATAGATCACCGCCGTGATCAAAGCGCTGATGATGAGGTAGGTGCTGAACTTGCACCTCTCGGCCACCGCGCCGGAGACGATGGTCGCGGCCGTCGCCGCGAAGACCATCTGGAAGAACCAGGACTCGATCGTCGAAACGTCGTAGGCCTCCCCCGCCAAGAAGAAGCCGCCCCAGCCCATGACCTCCGCAATAATCTCGGTGGTGCCGTACATCACGGCGAAGCCGACGGCCCAGTAGGCGAGAGCTCCGATGGAGAAGTCCATCATGTTCTTCATCATTATGTTGGCGGCGTTCTTCGATCTTGTGAAACCCGTCTCCAGCATGGCAAAGCCCGCCTGCATGAACATAACCAGAAAGCCGCATATCAGCACCCAGGCGAAGTCGAGGGCTGCGTTGGGGTTCTCCTCGATGGTGATATCGCCGGAGGGGTCGGCAGCCAGGGCCGGAGACGCCAAAAGCGCCAGGAGGATGGCGGCCAAGGCCAACGGTCCCGCACCTCTCGAGGGGCTTGCTGGCCCTGTAGATTTTGTCAGGTCCGCCGATCCGGTCTTGCAAGCTCTGAGTTTTGAATCTTTCATGGATCTTCACCCAACACCGTCTGCGTATCAATTTCATCTAAATAAATCTATATTTAACTACTGCACCTTGGCTGCGGATCCGTCTATTTACGACCCGTGCGCAAGCGAATCGGAGACGACCTCCGATCTCTATTCGAAGACGGTGCCACCGGGGATATAAAAAGAGATTTGATACAGTTTCATACGGGTTATGAACGCTGATTAAGGGTTATGATGATAGCTGGAGATCTAATTCGCCTACTTGAGACCTCATGATTGCTTCAATGCCTATACTTTTAGATATATGTTTATAGACTATATATCAAATATTTGATATGGTTGCTTTCAGAGTTTGAGCAGCGCCGGTAGCTTCGATCCATGTTGGGATGCAAATATGATATATCGAGTTCAGGGTCGTTGGCTGGGGTCAAACCGAGCCGAGCCCGGCGATAAATAAGCCCTCGGAAATTTCTGGTATCGGCTTAGTGGGGGCGCTAAGATCCGTCCGTTGCCTTGGGTGCCTAGGGAGGCGAGATCGAGCCCAGGGGATTACTCGCCGCTTCCCTCGCCACTTTCCGCCACGATTGGAGATGATCTCCTCGCCCTCCAAGAATCGGCAAGACAGACCAAATCCTCAAATTTTATTCGAATCTTTGACTAATTTATAATATTTCCATAGATTAACCGATTGTTAGGAGTCCGCGACCGTATTACTATATATCTGACTTATAAAATCCGATCCGAAATTTCGCAATTTGGGATATGCCCTCACGGCTGAAAACAGAAGCTGAGATCCGAAGTGGCCACGGCGGCGATGACGAGGGTCTTTCGCCTGGCGGCTCTTGGCCAACTCTCTGATGACGCCATTGCGTCCATCACATGGGCCCCGTCGAGGCCACAAGGCTCCTCCTATGCCCCCAGCTCCCGAGCCCTGGAGAAGGCGGCCTCCGCCTCCTCCTCCCTCCCCAGGGCCTGGAGGGCTGCGCCCCTGCCCGTCCAGGCGTCGCCGTCCTCGGGCCTCTGCCGGATCACCTCGTCGTATACGGAGATAGCCTCTTCATACCGCCCCAGGCTCCTGAGGGCAAGCCCCTTGTTCTTCCAGGCGTGGACGTAACCGGGTTCGATCCTCAACGCCATATCGTACGCCTCGACCGCCTCCTCAAACCGCCCCTGGTCGTAGAGGGCAACCCCCTTATTGTTCCAAGCCTGGGCGTATCCGGGAGAGAGGACGATGGCGACGTCGTACGCCTTGATCGCCTCCTCGTGCCTCCCCTGGCCGAAGAGGGCGACCCCCTTGTTGTTCCAGGCGTTGGCGTCCTCGGGGTCGAGGCTCAACGCCATATCGTAGGCCCGGATCGCTTCCTCGTCCTCTCCCAGCTCATCGAGGGCGATCCCCCTGTTGTACCAGGCGTGGGCGTACTCGGAGTCAAGGCTTATCGCCCTATCGTACGCCTCGACCGCCTCGGAGAGCCTCCCCAGGTCCCGGAGGGCGACCCCTTTGTTGTTCCAGACATAGGGGTCCTGGGGGTCGAGGTCGATGGCGACGTCGTAGGCCCGGATCGCCTCTTCGAGCTCCCCCCGGTCGTAGAGGGCTAGCCCCTTTCCCGCCCAGGCAAGGGAGGATTCGGGGTCGATATTGATCGCCTCGTCGTACAGGCGGGCCTCGATGAGGGGCGCCACGGCGCTCGGATCGCCGATCCCGACGAGGCCCTCGGCGGCCTTCTTGCAGACGTTCGGATCGGCGTCCTTCAGGGCGGCGATGAGGGGGGCGACGGCCCCGGCACCTCTGATCTCGCCGAGGGCTTCGACCGCTCCACCCCGGACCCCGGAGTCTGGATCTCTCAGGGCGAGGTAGGCGAGGGGCTCTATCCCCCGGGGGTCGCCGATCTCTCCCAGGGCTCGGGCAGCCATCAGCCGGACCGACGAATTCCCGTCTTTGACGGCGGCAACCAGGGGCTCTACGGCCCGAGGATCGCCGATCTCTCCCAGGGCTCGGGCCACCTCCGCCCGAACAGCCTGATCGGCGTCCTTCAGGGCGGCGATGAGGGGCTCGACGGCTCTGACATCTCCTACAGCGCCGAGGGCAGCTGCGGCCTCGGATCGGACCTCTGGGGCCTCGTCCTCCAGGGCGGCGAACAGCGGGTCCACGGCTCTTGGACCGGCAACCTCTCCGAGGGCTCGGGCCGCCTCTGCCCGGACGTCAGCCTGGCCGTACTTCAGGTCCAAGATGAGGTCGTCCACCTCGTCGGCCTGGGCAGAAGCTGCCGCCAAGAAGAGCAGCGCCAAAATGAGCCTTATTCTCTTGCCCCCCTCCATGGATATCGATACTGTCTTCAGCGACTAAAAATGCTTCGGTGCATTCCTGCCGAGCCGCACCCCATCAGGCCGATCCCGCCGTTACCCCAGACTTCGGCCGAATAGCCCAGGTGCCAGCCGCCGAGGTTGGAGCATCAGGCTTGATATGGCTAATCAGAGACGCTGGGGAGGCCTGGTCCCAATCCACGAGGTTCCCATCCCCACCGGAAGGTCGCAGGTCCAAGCTCTCCCGGGAGGTCGGATGCTTCAGGATCGGCAGGATCAGCCTCAACGGTATCGGATCGCCCAAATTCTATTTATTCTTAAAAAGGATTTTCAGTTTAGGTGCTTACCATGAGCCGTTTTGTGATCATATTCATCGTCCTTATAGCGGCATCCACCCTCTCCCAGGCGGCGACGATCACCGTCGGGGAGGATGGCTGCGACTTCCGCAGAATAGAGCCCGCCCTCGAAGCGGCGAACATCGACGACGTCATAGAGGTTCAGAGCGGCGAGTACTGGGTGAACCTGAACATAACCACCCCCTTTATCATCCTCCGGGGAAACGACACCGGAGGCGGGATGCCCGTCCTCCGGGCTGGAAGCTCCACCGCTGAGATCGAGAGGACCTCCCCCGGACTGACCGAGATGGTCGAGATGAGCGGCGGGACTGCCGTAGCCATCAGGGCAGATTTCGTCACCGTCGAGAATTTCGTCATCACCGGCGTCACCTGGCCGATACCTTACGACACCGGCGAGCATAGAGACGCCATCGGCCACGCCGGGATAAAGGTCTACTCCGACTTCAACAAGATCGCCAACAACACCTTCGTCGGAAACGACCTGACCGCCATAGGACTGATGAACGCCAGCAACAACCAGATCATCGGAAATACGATCAAGGGCGTCTCTTTCGGCTACGCGATGAACCTCTACAACTCTCACGCCAACAACATCGAGAAGAACGCCATCGTCCAGAACGACTGGGGGATCGAGCTTCAGCGAAGCGACTCGAACACCATCACGGAAAACGAGATCTGTGAGAGCGTCAACGATGGGATCTGGGCCGTAAATTCCAACTACACCATGATAACCGAGAACATCATCAGCAGAAACGGCATCGAGAGCAAGTACGAAGGGAACGGGAAGGGTATATCCCTGGTGGGGTCAGAAGGGCTCATCGCCAACAACGTCATCTCCTTCAACCGGGACCACGGGATATACATCCAGAGCATCTTCTGGGAGTACTGCAGCGAGCCTCCCTGCGGGGCCGAGGAGTCTTACGAGAACCTGGTCATCGGAAACCGGATCCAGGGGAACGGAAAAGACGGGGTCCGGCTGGAGAAGACCTGGAGGAACAACGTCATAGACAACAACATCACCTCCAACCACGGAAACGGGATCAGCTTCATCCAGAGCCACAACAACTCCGCGGACCTGAACAACGTCACGAAGAACGATCACGGTATCTACCTCGACCGGTCAAACTACACTAAGGTGAATAACAACACCTTAACGGGAGGGGAGGAGGTCGGCGTCCGGTTCTGGTCCTGCCTCGGAGCCTCGGCGTACAACAACACCATCCTCGATAGCCCCGTCGGCATATCCGTCGAGGAGTCCTCCAACGGCCTAGCTCTCACCATGAACAGGATCAGGAACGCCACCATCGGGATCAACATCTCGGGCGGATCCCATGAGAGCCGGCTTGCGGAGAACAACGTCTCGGAATGCGATGCCGGGGTGGTCCTGGCGGGGGCCAGCCGGAACGTCGTGACGGGAAACCGGATCAGAGATAATATCCTGGGGATCCTGGCCGACGCCCTCTCCACCGGAAACTCGATCCATCGAAACAACCTCTCCGGCAACGTAGAGGCGGCGAGGGACGAAGGGGATAACCTCTGGGACGACGGGTCGACGGGGAACTTCTGGGGGCCTGACGGTTGCGATGACGCCGATGGCGACGGCGTCTGCGACGGACCCCGGAGCATCCCGGGTGGGAAGAGCGCGGACCGGTTCCCGCTGGCGAGGTTGGTGGGGCCGTGAGAGGACGGTGGGGCCACTTCTGAGCCCATCCCTTCCCCTCGGTTCCTGGGGCCTCTAAGAGGACCGGCCTCCTCCGGGGGGACCTCTAGCCAACCAAGCAGATACAACGCCAAGCCCGCCCCGCCGCCCCGGGCGGGCTTTTTAGCCCTCTCTTCATGGAGGGCCGCAAGTCCATGCCCCCTTATTTCACCATCGTTTGGTGGATGGCGCAGATCGTTAAATTTATAATGTTTAATCGTTACTATTATAGTCTGAGAGGGGCGATCTTGAGGGCCTCTCGACCACCGATATGATGGACAGATCTCATATCTCCCTCTGCCTGAGATGTGCCCTCTCCTGCCCGTGGCCCCTCTCCCTTCAGCCCACCACCTCTCCCCATGGCTCTCTCACCTTCTGCCCCCGTTATTCGGGCCGAAGATCTCTGCGGTCCTTTCGCCCCCTCCGACCCGGTTGGGTCCGATAGCCTCCCGCCCCGGGGTGATCCGCTCCTTCCAGTCTTAGGTTGGTGAGGATGCGGATCTTCAGGCCCCTCCGGGCTCCTCGACTCCTCAAAGCAGAAGGTGCAGACCTGGTCACCTTTGCAGATCTGCGACCTCAGGCTGAAGGATATCCTCCCGGCTCCGCCCCCGAACTCCTCCGCCCAGGCGGCGTACTCGGCGTTGCAGATCGTAGTCCCCACCCTCTCGGATAGAGCCTCTCGGCCGGATCTCACGAGAAGCTCGTGCCATGGGCACTTTGATATGATCAGCCTCAGGAGGCGGCCGTCTTCGTCCATCTTGGCCTCAAAATCGAACCCCTCCGCCGAGTGCTTGGCAGAGATGCACCTAGCAAGCCCCTCTATCCCCTCGTCGGCCTTCAGCATCGTCCTCAAGGTCCGGGCCTGGATCTTGGGTAGGATCGACCAGACCCGGCGGTCGGCCTCCAGGGCCTCCTCGAAGCCCCGCATCTCCTCGACCTTCATGAACCAGAGGCCGTCGGCAGCGGTGTAGCACCTCCGGAAGTACTCCGCCCTCTCTCCGTCCGTCAGCTCCGTCCTCCCCTCCCCCTCTTCTCCCATCGTCAGTCCCTCCTCGCTCTCCCTTCGCACTCCTCAGACCTTCTCGACGTGCCGAAGCTCGACGGCGATCCCCCTCGTCGATCTGACCATCTCCCAGCCGCTCATCTTCGCCCTTCCAACGCCGAAGGCCTTCTCGCCGGTCACGATCACCTCGTCGCCTGGCCTGATCTGGTCGTCGGCTCTGGCGACCCCGGGGGCGAGGACATCCCCCCGGGGGACGAAGTCGCCGATCTCAACGACGTACCCGCCCCGGGGGAGAAGCCTCCTCGCCCCCTCGAGGGAGAGGGCGATGGTGCCGTGAGGGGTGAGGGATGCGAGGGCCTTTCTGTCGGCAGAAATGAGCTCCCTCCCCTTCACCCGGAGATCTCCGGCAAGGAGGGCGGCGGCAGCTCCCCGACCGAAGTGGTAGTCGGCGAGGGCCCGAAACCTCTGGATCAGAAACCCCTCCAGGGGTCTCGCGCCGACCGCCGCCTCGGCGACCGCCTCCGAGAGCCTCGCCAGAGCGACATCGTCGGTCCCACCTCCCGTATAGACGGCGTCGATCCCGTGCTCCTCGACCGTCTCCCTCAGCTCACCGTCGATGTGGGCGACGATCCTCCCGTAGCGGTTCCTCTCGAGGTAGGCCTCAAGGCACCTCGTCAGCCAGTCCCGCTCCAGAAGGTCCCACCTCCCGGTGACGGGGACGTCGTAGCTCGAGGCGGGGTAGACCTCCTCCAGCTCCCGGGGTACGAGGGCGAGGGGCGAGGTGAGGATCAGCTCGTGGAGCCTCCGCCTCGCCTGGCCGAGAGCCATCGCGAAGAGCCGGTGGGACCTGGATGCCGAGTAGGGCTTCCGCGCCGAGCAGGGGAGGAGGAGGAGGACGTCGCTCTCTGGGGCCCTGTACCTCTCCAGGACCCGCTCGGCGAACCGGGTCACCTCCACCCGCTGGAGGGACTCGGCGGTGTTGGCACACATGACGCTCCTCCTCGTGGTGGGGGTTCTCCGCTCGATATACCGGTGCTCCTGGTCGAGGAGCCTCAGGGCCGCTGTCTGCTCCGGGGCGACCCTCACCTGCCGTTCGGCGTATTCGCGGAGCCGTCCGTTCCGGATCATCGTCTTCACGATGGAGAGCTCCTCCTCGAGCTTCAGCTGGTTGTGTTCTGCCACGAGCTTCGGATCCTGTCCCTCCTCCAGGGCCCTGCAGAAGGGGCAGCGGCAGGGGAGCTCCTTCAGAGCCTCGACGGGCCAGACCCCGTCCCGGAGGTGGTACCTCCCCAGGAGGCCGTCGACGACGACCCTCGCGCCGTCCACGAGATCGACCCCCAGGTAAATCAGGAGGGCGAGGTTTGAGGGGGTCGCCAGGGCCGGGGCGTAGAGGGCCGAGTCGGGCGGGGTCATATCCCTGATCTTGACGATGGCGGCCACCAGCTCCCTCGGGTTTCGGAGGGACCCGGCCGCCCCGATGACGTAGACGTCGGATGCCGGGGGCCGTTCCCCCGCCATGGGGTGGACGACGACCCCGGAGGGACCGTCCGTCAGGATCGGAGGGACCGTCAGGGGCGGCTCGGTGTGGAGGGGGACGGGGACGTGGGGGCCGATGAAGACCTTCCCAGGATCTCGGGACGGTGCCGATGCGGCCGCCGAACCAGCCTCGATCGCCTCCTCTATGGACGGGAAGGCCCAGATCGGTCCCACCGACTGGATCCGGTCCCCCGACAGGGTCGTGGGGGTCTCGACCGTCTCGTCGAGGCGGAGCCTTCCAATCCTCGCGGGGCCGTCGCGGTCCGTCACCTCGAAGTGGCGGGTCATCTTCCCCCCCCCTCGAGGTCGGCCCATCCCGGGGGCATCTCCTTCAGCCTTATCTCGAAGGTGGCGTCGGAGTTCGCCTCCATCAGCCTCTTGAGGTTTGCGAGGGCCTGGGCGATCCCGGCCCCGTCCGCCTCCGCCGGGACCTCGGCGTTGAGGGGAGCCGTCTCCGCCAGCTCCTTCGGGTAAGGGCCGAAGGGGGGCAAAAACCATAGGACGTGGTCGAACCCCTCCTCATCGGCGCCCCGGTCCGCCACCAAGACCCTTCCCGATAGCTGGATCCTTTCTATTCGGGACCCGTACCTCAGAACCTCCGGCCTCATCGCCGACTCCGGACCCAGGTAGAAGCAGGTCGACCTCGCCGCAGGGTCGAGCCCCTCGATCCAGCTCCCATGGGAGGCGAGGGCTCGGAGGCCGTCGATCATCCTCGGATGGGACCTGGCCCTCCTCTCCACCAGCTCCCAGAGGGACCCCTCCCATATGCTCTGCCTCACCCGTCGGATCTCCGCCAGGGAGACGGAGAGGTTGTGGCGGGCGAGGAGCTCGGTCCTCTCCGGGTCTTTTGCCAGATCCTCCGCCGTCCGGTCCCTGCAGACCTCGCAGCAGCAAGGGAGGTACTTCAGATCCTCCAGGTGGAGGGTTCCGCTGGCGGTGAGGTAGCGGCCCTGCCTCGCGCTGAGGGCGTAGGCGGCGGAGTCGAAGAGGTCGCAGCCGAGGGCGGCAGCTAGGGCGAACATCATGGGGTGGCCCGCCCCGAAGAGGTGGACCGGCGCCGCCGGGCCGAGTCCCTTCTTGGAGGCGGCGACGACGTCCACCAGGTCGGAGAATCGATAGGCTTCCATCAGGGGGACGACGGCACCGATGGGGCAGAGGTCGAAGTCCATCTCTCTCACCCTCCGGGCCGCCCCGGACCGGAGGTCGGGATAAGTCGACCCCTGGATCGGCCCCGCCAGGAGAGGTCCGCCTTCGCTCCATGCTTCCCGCGCCTCGGAGAGCCTCTCCTCGGTGACGGAGAGCTCCGCCTCGGCCCTAGCCCTGGAGACGTCCGGCGGCGTCGGGATGTCCAGTGGGACGCAGATGTCGGAGCCTATAGACCTTTGAAAATGGAGGATCTCCATGGCCTCTACTTCGATATCTCCGTAAACCGATAGCTGAAAGGCCCCCGAGTCGGTCATGATCGGCCCCTCAAACCCCAGAAGGCGGTGGACTCCACCCTTCGCGGCGAGGGCGTTCAGCTCCGCGTCCTGATGGATGATGTAGCTGTTGGTGATCAGGACTTCGGCGCCCATCCTCTTCAGATCGGCAGGTTCGATCAGCCTGAGGTGGGGGTTCACCACCGGCATCAGCGCGGGGGTCTCGACCGCGCCGTGGGGCGTCCGAAGCCTGCCGATCCGACCCGCCAGATCCTTGTTGAGAACTTCGAAGCAATCTGGCATCTCCCCATCTCACTGCTGATAAGGCATAAATAGGTTGGTACCGATCAAGGTGTATCGCATCGCGATTTTGAAAAAAATTGGTGGTGACCAGAGTTGAAATGTGCAGTTATGATCATGCTGGCGTGCCTCGTGGGCGTCGCAGCGGGAGAGGGTTATACCACTACCCAGAACATCTTCCTCATGGGCGGAAACCCGGTTAGAACCTCCATGGAAGAGTCTAGGTTCCCGGATTATGCCGATATGTACTGGGCTTCTTACCTATCCAACCCCGACAGCTCTCCGATGACACCCGTCTATTCCGGACTGATAGTGGACATCGAAAATACCATGGCCATCTGGAGGATCAACTTCCCCTTCAACATCTCCAGCTCCTCCTTCGGGGATGGAACTGAAAAGTCGGCGGAAGCGGTGAGCCCGAGGTACGATTTCGGTATAGGCACCTACTGGCGGTATACGGGTCCGATGCCCGTCGATGAATCCTCCTTCGATCGGGGGAGCCCGGCCAACCTGACCCAGGTCCAGAGGAACACCCAGTTCTTGTCCCAGGAGATAACAAGGAAGTTCGGCCTGTGAAGATAGCAGGCCGAAACTTTTCATCCACCTTTTTCATCACGATTTATTTCTGACGGTGTAGGGGAGGAGCCCCCCGGCGACGATGATATCTCGCTGCCTCTGGCTCAGTTCCGTCTTCAGCAGAACCCTCTCTTCCGCCGTCCTATCGAGGGCTTCCACCACCTCGGCGCCCTCTTCGAGGGCCTCCCTGATCCCCGGGATCTCCAGATCGTCGTCCTTGCTGAGGAGGTCGTAATCCGATTCCGAGACGAAGGTGAAGGGGACGATCCCAAAGTTGACGAGGTTTGCGGCGTGGATCCGCTCTATCGACTTGGCTATCACCGCCTTCACCCCCAGGTACATGGGACAGAGGGCGGCGTGCTCCCTCGAGGAACCCTGGCCGTAGCTCACCCCCGCCGCTATCAGGTTCGCGATTCCCCGATCTCTCCTCTCGGCCGCCCTCTTGCTGAACTCCGGGTCCAGGGGCTCGAAGACGAACTCCGAGTACTTGGGGACGTTCGACCTGTACTTGAGGCGGGATCCGGCGGGCATTATATGGTCGGTGGTGACGTAGTCGTCGACTTTTATCGCGATCTTGCCGCGGAGGTCTTGGGGCATGGGGTCGTTGGTGGAGGGAGCTCCGATGTTCGGGCCGCGATAGATAGTAACTTTCGCCCTCTCTCCCTCCGGCAGGGGTCGAACGATCATGCCGTCGTCCACCTTGAAGCGATCTGGCATCCTAACCCGCGGAAACTCCATCCCCAGGTCCCTGGGGTCGACGATCTCGCCCCGGAGGGCCGCCGCTGCGGCCACTACGGGGCTGGCCAAGTAGACGTTGGCGCTCGCGGTACCCGATCTTCCCTTGAAGTTCCGGTTGCTGGTCCTGATGGAGACTGATTCAGTCTTGGGGGACATGCTGTTTCCTATGCAGAAGCCGCAGGCAGACTCGAGGACTCTGGCGCCGAAGGAGATGAGGTCTGAGAGGCCACCGTTCTCCGCGATCATCATGAGGACCTGCCTCGACCCCGGCGCCACCCCGAGGGAGATCGCTGACGGGAGGCGACGGCCCCGAAACATCTCCGCGACGGTCATCAGGTCCGCAAAGGAAGAGTTGGTGCACGAGCCTATCATCACCTGATCCACCGGCGTCCCCGCGAGGTCGCTGACGGGGACTATCTTTCCCGGGCTGTGGGGGGCTGCCATCAGAGGCACCAGGTCGGAGAGGTCGATCTCCATTTCTCGGTGGTACTCGGCGCCCTCGTCGGCTTCCAGGGGGACCCACTGGCCACCCCTCTCCTGGGCCGCGAGGAACCTCCGGGTCTCCTCGTCGCTGGGGAAGAGGGACGTGGTGACCCCCGTCTCGGCGCCCATGTTGGTTATCGTCGCCCTCTCCGGGACGGATAGGGCGCGAGCACCTTCGCCGGAGTACTCACAGACGGACCCCACGTTCCCCTTGGTGGTCAGCTCGGCGAGGACCTTAAGGATCACGTCTTTGGCTGTGACCCAGTCGGGGAGCTTCCCCACCAGGTTGACCCTGATCACCCTTGGGCAGGTTAGGTAATAGGCGCCGCCCCCCATGGCCACCGCGACGTCCAGCCCGCCAGCCCCGATGGCGATCATCCCCAGGCCGCCGCAGGTGGGGGTGTGGCTGTCGGAGCCGAGGAGGGTTCTGCCCGGACGGCCGAACCTCTCCAGATGGACCTGGTGGCAGATCCCGTTTCCGGGCCTCGAGAAGTGGATCCCGTACTTCTCAGCGATCGTCTGGAGATATCGGTGGTCGTCGGCGTTCTCAAAACCCACCTGGACGGTGTTATGATCCACGTAGGAGACCGAGAGCTCCGTCTCTATCTTGGATAGGCCCATCGATTCGAACTGGAGGTAGGCCATAGTCCCCGTGGCGTCCTGGGTAAGGGTCTGATCTATCCTTATTCCTATCTCCTTTCCCGGCTCGTACGATCCGTCGACGAGGTGATCCCTCAAAATCTTCTCCGTCAAGGTGAGGCCCATAAAAAACCTCCAAAATCTCTCGAATGCCGCATTTTAGCCCTCAAATCCTCGGTTGAGTCTCCCTGTTGGTATTAATAATCGACGTGGAGATCGGGGGGTTGCCCTCGTCCTGGCCCGCCACCATGCCACAACGTTTAAATACCTGGCTGGTATTGGGGGAGTTCGCCCGTCTGGCAGAGGGGCGCGAGATTCGCGCAACCTGTCGAGGGGGGCAGAGGTCTGAGGCCCCGTCGGAGCCCTCAAAATTGAGGGGATCGACGAGTCCGAAAGGCTTAAATAGCATCCCCTGATACGGGGATAGGCTGTCCGGTAGCGTCCTGGCGGGGACTGATGTCTTCAAAGCATCAGGGCCTCGCGAGATGGGCATGGCCGGAAAGCTTAAATATCAATGGCCCATACATGTATGGGCCGATGGGGGGGAATCCCCCTGGCACCGCGACATAACGGCGCGAGCCCTGATAGCGTAGAACGCTTATGATGATGGGCATGCTTCCAAGTTCGTGGTATATCTCCGCGTGGAGACGGGATACAACTTGTCTCGTCTGACGTACGCTTATGGCGACTCGGCCAATTCCGACCGATACTGTAAATACTTCCATAATTCTGGTTGATCCTGCCAGAGGTTACTGCTATCGAGATTCGACTAAGCCATGCGAGTCGAATGTTCTTCGTGAACATGGCGGACTGCTCAGTAACACGTGGACAACCTACCCTTGGGTCTGGCATAATCCTGGGAAACTGGGTATAATTCCAGATAGGTCACAGATGCTGGAATGCACTGTGGCCGAAAGCTCCGGCGCCCAAGGATGGGTCTGCGGCCTATCAGGGTTGTAGTGGGTGTAACGGACCTACTAGCCTACGACGGGTACGGGTTGTGAGAGCAAGAGCCCGGAGATGGATTCTGAGAC
>LUYE01000047.1 GCA_001602645.1 Methanosarcinales archaeon Methan_01 | reverse complement strand
CCCTCGATATAAATAGCAAGTCACAAGTATATAAATCAACCTATTATGAGGTCACGATCAACCAGTCATGTTTCGAGAATTCTACTTCGTGTTTAAGCAGAAATTCTTTGTCATGCTCATAGAGCTTTCGTGCGCATAAGTAAACTTCCCTCCAATTATATTCATCAAGTATATTAATGAAATAAGCACTATTTAATATGCATACTAAATTTGAATTAATAAGATCTGAGATATCGTTGGAAGATTTAAACATCTCTATAATGTTATGATCAACTACGATTCTGGGATATAGAGCCATATTGCTTTCGATTTCATGCGCTTTCGCTATAGCATGGCTATAAGTTATTTGACCACTTTTGAAATGCTGGGAATAAGCTACACCTCCACGAATAAACAGATTCTCCTTAAGAAATGCAATCATAATCTCTTTAAGTACTTGGAGAAACTCGATGAAATTGTCCCTATCAGAACATGTCAGTATGATTGTATCTGAAATCGCTTGATAACTGTAGGTTGCTTCGTTGAAAGTGTTCAGTGATTGCAATGCGCGATGAAGTTCGTCCTTGAAATCAAGACTTGCCTTATTCCTATCCTCTTCTAGTCTCTGGCGATAACCAAGTACGTCAAGTATTGCTGCGTAAACGTATGGTAGATTGGTTCTCAAGGTAAAACCTCAGACATCTTTTTAATTTCATCTCGGTATTCACTCTTTCTAATCTCCCAATTCTGCCAAACTACTCCATAATAGCTTTTGCCGTCACGAGCAGCCCATGCTGATTGATCCTTTCTAACGTCAAATATAGCACAACCAAATTTCTGTGCAACAGGAGCGAGAGGGCCAACATCTCTTATAGCAGCTACAAAAGGATCGTCTTGATTTAGATCTTCGCGAACGGGAAAGCTTTCCTGTGCCAGTAGCTTGGTCTTTAGACTCTTCTTCAACTCAATTTGCCATTTTTCGTAGGATGCCTTTATTTTACCTGCACTGTATATTTTAAAATCTTGTATTATTGCACCGAGCAAAATTGGTCTTCCCGGAAATGATTCTAATCCATATGGCTCGAATGTCTTAGATATCTCAGCATGCCTTTTAAACCATTCACTTAAGACTTTCCCTAATACTTCAATTGCCTGATTAGAAAAACGGTCTGGAGTTAGAGGAAGGAAGTATCCATCGCATGTTAATACTACCATTCTTGTGATGGCTCCCGTGCTGGGTCCAACGTCGCAAAGTATATAATCGAATGAATGCTTATTCGCCAAGGCATGTAGGAAACGATAAAGTGCCACGTAAGTATTTTTCTCATGCATATCTTCAGTAATTGCTTGTTTCCATGCATTTGCAAAGTATGTTTCTGCCATGGTAAACTCAGGATCTCCTCTTAACAGATACAAGCCTGGATAAAGCTCAGAAGCTACCAATTCCACGGTTTCTGGATTAATTTGTCTGATCTCTCCATGAAATCTTGGTTTTAATGCTTGGTAGATAGAAGTACCCGGTAAATCTTTATCTGGATCGTCTGCTATTTCGCTTGAGGCGAAAAATAATTCAGTTACATTACACTGTGGGTCACAATCCGCTATAAGTATTTTTTTATGGTTCTGAGATAAATATACTGCTAGATTAAACAATGTTGTGGTTTTTGAGACGCCACCTTTGTTGTTATAGAGCGTTATAATTTTAACCATATTAATCCACCTCCGATAGTATGCAATTGTACCATACCTGATTATTCACACAATCTTTTTCTTATACTTACTGTTTTTGATCATCATCCATTAGGGAGCATTCTACAAAAGCTACCCTGTAGGCTACAGTAAGCTCCACAGTTTTTTATTCGGCACCTTTAAAGCCTTTCGGAGCGGAATAAGATCTTGGACCGGGGGCGATAGATGACCGAAAGGGCGGAAGTGGGTGCTGGGATGGAGGAGGGGTCGGCGGCAAAAGAAGGCCTTCTGACCAGAAGGCAGGTGGCGGTCCTGAAGCTGAGGCGGCAGGGCCTCTCTCAGCAGGAGGTGGCGGAGATCCTGGGGACGACCAGGTCCAACGTCAGCATCCTCGAGAAGAGGGCCCTCCAGAACGTCTTCCGGGCTAGGGCCACCCTGAGGGAGTGGACGATGATCCATGCCCCCATCTCCATCACCGTTCCCGCCGGGACCGACCTCTTCGACCTTCCGGGGCTGGTCTTTCAGGAGGCGGACAGGGCAGGGATAAAGCTGGAGATCGGCTCCGTCGACATAGTCGTCCAGATCAGGGAGAAGGCGCCGGAGGCGCTGAGGAAGAGGGTCGTCGTCCGGGACCTGGAGGTCGCCGTCACCGAGGACGGCCTCGTCCTCGTCTCAGAAGCTCTGCCGACATAGGTTCGATCTATCTCTATCGGAGTTTGATGATATATGGCCAGGATGCTATCAGATAAGGATGCTTCAATCCTCAAGAAGCTGGCTCCGGAGTGCGCTGACACCACCTGCTCTGGTTCCGGGTTCGAGTACCAGTCGATCCTCCCCCCCGTCTCAAACCACTACTCCCTCGACGACGACGACTTCGAGGATAGGCTGAAGAGGCTCGACATCTTCGAGCTCCGGTACTTAACGGAGGTGATCCTCGACGGATCGGAGAGCCTCGGGTGCGTTCAGCCCGAGCACGCCGAGATCCTGGCGAGGCTCCTCTCTGAGAGGGTCTCCGAGGACGTCGGCAGGAAGGTGATGGCCCTCTACGAGGCCGCAGGGGAGTGCCGCTACTGAGGGACGATTTCGTCGTGGTTTTCGCCACGGCGCCCCCCAACAGCTCGGGGAGGCTCGCCCGTCTGATCGTCGAGGAGGGGCTTGCCGCCTGCATCAACATATCTCAGGTCAGGTCCACCTTCTTCTGGGAGGGGGAGGTGAAGGAGGAGGCGGAGGACCTCTTAATCATCAAGACGATGACTGAGAAGTTGGAGCTCCTCGCCACCCGGATCCGGGAGGTCCACCCTTACGACCTCCCCGAGGTGATCGCCCTCCAGGTGGTCGGCGGAGACGACGACTACCTGGCCTGGATATCCGAGGCGTTGAGAGGTACCGTCCGTCCTGAAGAGTAGTTTTGCAGGCGAGTCGGTTGCCTCAGGCCTTCCTGAGGCGGTCAGCCGCCTTCACGAGCTCTTCGTCTCCCTTCAGCTTCGCCAGCTCCGCCGTCCCTTCCTGGAAGCCCTCCAGGGCGTTGAAGAACCTGTCCAGGACGTCGCCGTCGTACGTCGGGACCAGGAAGATGTGGGTGTGGGGGATCCTCCGCCCCCGGGCGTATATCGCCACGAAGTCTGGGGCGTAGGCCCGCATCATCTTCTGAGAGACGGTCCTCGCCACCCTAAAGAGGCTCTCGACCTCTTCTTCGGTCAGGTCGTGCCACCAAGGGACGTGCCTCTTGGGGATCACAAGACAGTGGCCCCTCGAAAAGGGGTTTATGTCCAGTATCGCGAGGGACATCTCGTCCTCGATTATCCGATGGGCCTTCGCCCCGCCGGCGACGATCTCGCAGAATACGCAGCTTCTATCTTCTTTCTGGTCCAAGAATATTCCTCCAGGGCGTCGGGATCAGTTTCTGACATTCAGCAGAATATAAGCCTTCTCTGACCCTCTCGGGACGCTCGAAGTTTTTATATACTCTCGGAACGAAATTATAAAACGCTTTTGGAGATATGAACCGGCCATCATGGTCTCGGGCCGGATAGAGCAGAGGAGAAGCAGAACCGGAAATTTAGGAGATCTATCAATGAGGGACGAATTCTCCGTTCTGGTAGGAGGAAAGGCTGGCGACGGTATAACTGAGGCTGGGATGATCATCGCCCGCCTCTACAACCAGCTCGGATACTGCCTCTACCAGTACCTCGACTACCCCTCCCTCATCAGGGGAGGCCACAACTTCGCCATCGTAAGGGCAGCCGGAAAAAAGATCGGTGCTCCCAGGGACGGGGTGGACTATCTCCTCGCCTTAAACCAGGATACGATCGATCGGCACAGCTGGCGTCTTAGGGAAAGCTCCATCGTCATATACGACTCTGATGAGGTGAAGGCGCCTCTGGCCGGAGGAGTTGGCCTCCCCCTCAAGACCTTCGCCAAGGAGTCGGGAGCCCCGCCGATCGCGAGGAACGTCGGCCTCATCGGCGCCTTCTCCAGGGCTGCCGGGATCGAGGAGGAGATCGTTGAAAAGGTCCTCCGAAAGGAGATCCCCAAGGCCATCGACGAGAACCTGGAGGTCGCCCGCCGAGGGCGCGCCGGTCTCGAAGGCCGGAGCGATGCCAGAGTCGATAAAAGGTCTTACCCCTGCTGCCCTGTCATCACCGGAAACGAGATCTTCGGCCTCGGCCTCCTCCGGGGCGGCCTGGACGCCTACGTCGCCTACCCCATGACCCCCTCCTCCGGGGTCCTCCACTTCCTAGCCAAGGTCGCGGCCGAGTTTTCGATCAAGGTCGTCCACCCCGAGAACGAGATAGCCGTGATCCTGATGGCCGAGGGGTTTGCCTACGCCGGCAAAAAGGCGGCTGTCGGCACCTCAGGCGGCGGGTTCTGCCTCATGAATGAGGGGATGAGCCTGGCGGGGATGGCGGAGATCCCCCTCGTCGTCCTCGTATCTCAGAGGGCAGGGCCGAGCACAGGGGTTCCCACTTACACCGCCCAGGCCGACCTCCCCTTCGTCATGAACGCTGGGCACGGGGAGTTTCCGAGGCTTGTCATCGCCCCCGGGGACGCGGAGGAGGCCTTCTTCTGGTCGGCGGCGGCCCTGGGCCTCGCCTGGAGGTACCAGATCCCCGTGGTCCTGCTATCGGACAAGACCCTCAGCGAATCCGCCTACAGCTTCAACGTCGAGGAGGCGAGGGAGATCCCGGAGTTCGGCCCCGTCCTCTGGGACGGCGACGGTGATTACAGGAGGTACGCCTCAGCGGAAGACGGAATCTCCCCCCTGGCCTTCCCGCCGAGGACTGGAGCGGTGGTGAAGGCTAACAGCTACGCCCACCTCCCTTCCGGGATCACGACGGAGGAGCCCCGGGCGATCGAGGCAGGCCAGGATAAGCTCCTGAGAAAGAAACGGAGGCTCGTCGAGGAGCTGGAGAGGCTGAAAACGTTGAACGTCAGCGGCGACCGGAGGTCCTCGACGGCCGTTGTATGTTGGGGATCGAATAAAGGTCCATGTGGAGAGGTTGGCGAGGAGCTCGGCCTCCGGGTCGTCCAGCCGGTGGTCGTCAGCCCCTTCCCCGCCGACCTGTTCAGAGAGGCCCTCCGGGGGGTAGAGAGGACGATATCCGTCGAGACGAACTCCACGGGGGGGATGGCCAAGCTGATCCGATCTTGCGGCTTTGAGGCAGACAGATTGGTCCTGAAGTACGATGGGAGGCCCTTCTCCGTCGACGAGCTGGAGGAGAGGCTCTTGGAGGTGGGGATATGAAGGCCCAGGATCTGGGAACAGCGGCTCCTAACACCTGGTGTCCGGGTTGCGGAAACTTCGCCATATTGAACGCCATAAAGCCCGTCTTGGCGGAGCTGGACGGGGCGGGGCTCGTACCAAAAGAGAACGTCGTAGTGGTGACCGGGATAGGCTGCCACGGGAAGATCGCCGACTACCTCCAAGTGAACAGCTTCTACGCCATCCACGGCAGGGCTATCCCCGTCGCCACCGGAATTAAGCTTGCAGACCCCGACCTTACCGTCATCTGCTTTGCCGGTGACGGCGACGCCTACGCCGAGGGGCTAGACCACCTGATATTCGCCGCCAAGAGGAACGTGGACGTGACGACGATAGTCCACGACAACCGGGTCTACGGCCTCACCACTGGTCAGTACACCCCGACATCGCCATCGGGTTTTGCTGGCAGGTCCACCCCCGAAGGGCTCGAAGTTTCGCCGATAAACCCCCTGGAGATGGTCTTCGCCAGCGGGGGGACCTTCATCGCCCGGGGCTACTCGAATAGGATCGACCTCCTCAAGGAGACGATCAGGGAGGCGATCCTCCACCGGGGGTTCTCCTTCGTCGACGTCCTCCAGGTCTGTGCCACCTTCTTCAACATGTACGATCTTTACAACCGGCGGACTTACGCCCTGGAGGAGCACGACCCCCAGGACGTCGTTCAAGCCCAGGCGAAGATGGTGGAGTGGGACTACAACTCCGACGGTCCCATACCCCTCGGAATATTCCATCGGCGGGCGGCTCCGACCTTCGGGGACAACTTTGAGAAATTCAACTCAAAGATCCCCGACCTGGAGGGGAAGGTTAGGAGGGTCCTGAAAGGGTATATCTGAGGCTGGATGGTCTCGGAAGGGGGCCATAGCCTCAAGCCGATCCAAAGTATTATATACTTCGGGATGGAGAATACATTGTAGCATTATTAGACATGTTTTTGGCGGCCGGAAGCCCCGGCCGCCCTCGGACTGATCCTTCAAGTCCGGTCCAGGAGGCGAGGTTGAATTGGCGAAGAGATATACCTGTACGGTCTGCGGATACGTCTACGATCCAGAGAAGGGCGACCCCGATTCTGGCGTTGCTCCAGGTACCGCTTTTGATGATCTCCCCGACGACTGGACCTGTCCGGTCTGCGGGGCGACCAAGGACGTCTTTGAGGAGAGCTGAATAGGGAGCTGATGACAAATGGCTGCCATCGGTGAGAAGATGGCTCGAGCCCTCAACGAGCAGGTGAGGGCAGAGCTCTACTCCTCCTACCTCTACCTGGCCATGTCCGCCCACTTCTCGGCGACGAACCTGCCGGGATTTGCCAACTGGATGAGGGTCCAGGCCCAGGAGGAGCTGATGCACGGGATGAAGATCTACGACTTCGTCATCGCCCGGGGCGGGAGGGCGGAGCTCCTCGCCATCGAGAAGCCCCCCTTCGAGTGGGCGTCCCCCCTCCAGGTCGTGGAAGAGGTCTACAGCCACGAGAAGAAGGTGACGGGGCTGATCCACGCCCTAGTCGACCTTGCGGCCGGCGAGAAGGATCACGCCACCACCAATATGCTCCAGTGGTTCGTCGACGAGCAGGTGGAGGAGGAGGCGAACGCGAGGGAGATCGTCGAGAAGGTGAGGATGGCGGCGAGCGGCGACGAGGGGATCGGGGCCCTCTACATCCTCGACCGGGACCTGGGGATGAGGCCTGCCAAGCTCGGGCCGGTCGCCTCTGGGGACTGATCCAAAGTCGAGGACCGGGGGATGCCACGGGGCGGCGTCTCGACGCCATCGTCCCGCCTCCCCCGCAGGATCCCCCAGGCCGGATGGATCCGATTGAGAGATCCGGTCGGACGAAGCCGATCGGAGAAGAGATGAGGCAAATTGCTTTGATTCCAGCTCCTCGACGGAGCGGTTGAACAGCCTGATAGAACGCCTGGAGTCTTCGCGCTAGAGTCGTGGCGAATCTGAGATTTGGTGGTGATTTAGTTGAGCAAACCAAAGGATATGAAGCTGGGCATCCTAGGACTAGGAAAGATGGGCGGAAACCTCGCGCTGCTGGCGAAGGAGAAGGGGATCGCCGTGGTGGGGAAGTCGAGGTCCGCGAAGCCTCATCTTGAAAGGAAGGGCGTCAAGGTGGTGGACGGGTACGGTCCCATCGTCGATTTCCTCGACCAGCCCCGGGTGATATACATTTCCGTCCCCGCGGGGCCGACGGTCGACAAGGTCCTCGAAGAGCTCGTCCCCCTCCTGGACGCTGGCGACGTGGTGATCGACGGCGGAAACTCCTTCTACCTCGACTCCGTCCGGAGGGAGGAGGACCTCGCCGACAGCGGCATATTCTTCCTCGACTGCGGGACGAGCGGCGGGGTCGAGGGGGCCCGGAAGGGGGCGTGCTTCATGATCGGCGGGAACAAGAACGGCTTCAAGGTCGCCGAGCCGATCCTGAAGGCTTTGGCCGCGGAGGGGGGCTGCATCTACACCGGCGACCCCGGCTCCGGCCACTTCACGAAGCTCGTCCAGGATGGGGTCGAGGCGGGGATGGCCCAGGCGATCGGCGAGGGGGTCTCTCTCCTCCGGGGGAGCGACTTCCACCTCGACCTGGAGAAGATCTTCAAGAGCTGGGCGAGCGGGGCTACCGTCCGGGGATGGCTCGTCGAGCTGATGGCGAGAAGCCTTGCCGAACAGAGGTTCAGTGACGTCCCGTCCCACGTCGAGGATACCGGGGAGGTGAACTGGCTCGTCCACGACGCCCTCGAGAAGGAGATCCCCATCCCCGTCATCGCCACCGCGGCGATGGAGCTCTTCCGCTCCCGGGACAAGAGCTGTGACGCCTGCAGGTCGGTGGCGCTGATGAGAAACAGCCGCGGCGGCTACCCCCTCGGCAAAGACGATCAGCTCGCCCGGGAGAGGAGGACGAGCAGGACGGAGAAGATCTAGACGAGGGCGCAAGTTTTCCGGAGGCGGGAAGAGAGGGTCCCGCCAGCTCTTTTTTGTGTACGTTAGATGGTCTGGGATGCGAATCAGTATGCGGAGGAGGTGACAAAACATTCCGATATCCGACCCCTACAAGGACGGGACCGACAAATACGACCGCTGGTTTGACCGAAATCGGGCAGCCTACCAATCAGAGCTCGCCGCCGTGGAGTCCTCCTTGCCCCGGTTCGGTCGGGGCCTGGAGGTGGGTGTCGGTACCGGAAGGTTCGCCGCCCCCCTCAGCGTCGCCATCGGCCTCGACCCGTCGGTTGTGATGATGGAGGCTGCCCGGCGGCGCGGCGTCGGTTGCGTTCGGGGCATCGCAGAGCGGCTCCCCTTCCGGGGCGGGGCCTTCGACCTCGTCCTGATGGTCACCGTCGACTTTCTCCTCAGCGACAAGGCGGCCGCCTTCCGGGAGGCAGCGAGGGTCCTCGCTTGGAGCGGTGCGATCGTCGTCGGCTTCATCGACCGGGAGAGCCCCGTCGGCCGGCGGTACCAGCGGGAGAAGGGAGAGAAAAAAGAGGAAGGCGAGAAGAAAGATGGTGGTGGGGGCTTTTACGGCGATGCCCGTTTTCTCGCCCCCGTGGAGATGGCCGCCCTCCTCGAAGCCGCCGGATTTTCTGACCTAAAATTCGTCCAGACGCTATCATCCGAGCCGGAGGCGATGACCGAGGTCGAGGCCCCGCGGCCTGGGTGGGGCCGCGGCTCTTTCGTCGTGGTTCGAGGGAAGAAGGGCCGGTGATGGGGAGCCGATCTCTTCTCCATCGAGCTCCGACGGGGCAAGGATTATAGGCGATGGTCTTCCTGTTGGTGGGGAGAGCTCATGGACATGATATCCACCCTTCTCATCGCCTTCGGCCTCTCCATGGATGCCTTCGCCGTCTCGGTGACCGGCGGGGCGACTTTGACCGGCAGAAGGCTCAAGAGCGCCCTAATGGCGGCATTCTTCTTCGGCGGCTTTCAGGCCTTGATGCCCGTGATAGGCTGGCTCGGCGGGCTTGAGTTCAGCGACTTCGTGACCGGCTTCGACCACTGGATCGCCTTCATCCTCCTAGTCCTCATCGGCGGAAAGATGATCTTCGAGTCGATGAAGGACGGGCCATCCGATCGGGCGACAGCAAACCTCCTCGACCTCCGCCTTCTGACGCTCCTGGCCATCGCCACCAGCATCGACGCCCTCGCCGTAGGCGTCACCTTCGCCTTCCTCGACGTCTCGATCGTCGTCCCCGTCGCCGTCATCGGGTCCGTCACCTTCGCCCTTTCGTTTATCGGAGTCTTCATCGGAAGCCGCTTCATCGGCCTCTTCGAGAACAGGATCGAGATCGTCGGCGGCCTCATCCTCATCGGGATCGGCCTCAAGATCCTCCTGGAGGCTCTCTTCTTTTAGCCGCCAATTACCGGATGGGATACTGTCTAGTCCCGAATGTTTTGACTTTATAATCCTCCTGAATGAGACTAAATTTGTTTACACTCATTTGATTCTCTCACCATTCTTCCCAGGAACATGTTCAACTTGCATTCTTCCTGCAATCTCGTCCAGGACGCCTCATATGGGGTCATTAGATAGTGATCCGTGTATAGGCTCTCGTGGTACCTCCCTGTGTTGATTCAATTCGCAGATATGTCAAAATTTTAAAAAAGTATGAACATGGCCATCTAAATTGCTTTAATCTTTCTGAAAGCTGATCGAATCGCAAATAAATTAATCCTTTTAAACTTATATCCGTATAAACTTGAGATGAGGTTGTTTTTGCAAATTTTAATGAATTAAATTGATTTCTAAAATCAAATCCTGAAGAGGGGCATTTTTTGGGATATGATTCCCTGACGGCGGTGCTTCTCCTATAGCTCGGTTGAATGCCGGAAGAACTCCAACCCCATGAGGGTCGGCTCTCCTCCCTGCTAGGCTATTGTGACCTGGGATTCTTCCGAGCCTCCGATTACTGGCAGGTGTAGCTCCCCAGAAGTTCATCGGAGATCCGAAAAGCCTGGCAGCGCAATCTTCTTGCTCATCGATTGGTCAAATCTCTTATTGGTTGATTGATCTTCTTCCCTTTAAGAAGTTCGGCCAGTTAAATAAAACTATCAATAATGTGCTTGGTATAACATATTTATTTTATTTTTAATTATCGCCACGGCGGCTCCCCGATGGGTGCGTTGAGAAATTCGACTTGTTAGTCTTAATAGGAGTCGGAAAACATAAGAAGGTACTGCCAAGTGCGCAAGTCATAAATCCTAGAACGTACACTAAAAAAGCGCTGGAGGGAAGAGGATCGGATCGTGCAGGTTTCTTATCTCCGACAGGCTTCAGAAGGAGGAAGAGGGGTTCGACCGCCAGGCTCTCCGAGGAGCGCTGACATGGGATGCAGGGGGACGATCTGGAGCTGGCCCAGACCCCTCCATCATGAATTTCATCATCTCGGGATCGAGAAGCCTCCTGGATCCGGCGGATTGGTGTAGAGTAGAATGTGAGGGCAAGAGGAGATGGAAAGAGAGAGGCAGATCAAACTCCTAGGCCTGAATCTGGGGATTGCCGCAGCCAACATAATCGTCTTGCCGGAGGTGTTCATCGTGGGAAGTGCATTGGCAACAGCCTTTGGCAGCGCATTCATCTTCTTGAGCGGCGCCGGGTTGATCTACGGGAACTACAAGCTCCTCGCCGAGCAGGAGAGAGAAACTCCGACTCAAAAAGCCATGACGGCGGAAGATTATATCGAAGAACTGAATAACCACAAAGACCTGAAAACATTCGAAAATACCGTTGATCTTCTCCTCGACCAGATTGAGCGGCTCCAGAATAAGAATAAAATTATCCGGGATATCCTTCTGCAGATCTTCAGTGACTCCGAGATGAGCTACAAGAGATTCGATGCCGTCATCGCCGAGGTGGAGAATATCTTCTATATTAATATCCGCAGCATCTTTAATAAAATAAATGCCTTCGATGAGGATGACTATAATTTCATCAGAAATAAGCGCGATTCAGGGGATTTTTCGGCAGAATTTATGGAGGAGAAGATTAAAGTCTACAGCGAATACATCTCCTTTGTCAAAGCTGCCGCAGAAAATAATGAGCAGATCCTGCTGAAGCTTGATAAGCTGCTGCTGGAACTCTCAGGCCTGAACAGCGTAGAGAGAGGCCAGCTGGAGAAGATGCCCGGCATGATCGAGATCGATGATCTGATCAAACAGACGATAAAATATAAGAATTGAGGGGGAAAAATCAGCATGCTAAACGATGCCGACAAAAAAGTAATTTGGAAGATATTGGGCGCAACAGTGGGAGTATTTGTCTTAGTATATATGGTGATCGCCCCGCCATCGGAAGTGACACTGGAGTCCATCATCGAAGAGATCAATGTGAATACAGTTCCGCATGAGCCGATGCCGGTCGACATTATTCCCGAAAACCTGAACAAAACCTTGCCCGATATCGACGACAGTTATCCACCTCAGGTTAGAGAGACCACATCCAGCTACATCGAGATATTCTCCTCGACCGAGAAAGCCGGGAGCGGCACCGACGGCTGGCTGACAGAGGCGGCAGGAGACTTCAACGACGCGAGGATCGAGATCGACGGAAAACAGATATCTTTAAGGCTCAGAGCAATCCCCTCCGGGGAGGCCGCCGATTACATCATTTCCGGGAAGTATCGGCCGGACGCCTATACGCCGTCCAATGAGCTCTGGGGTGAGATCATCATCTCCCAGGGGGTTAAAGCCGAGCTGGTGGAGGAGAGGCTTGTCGGCAATGTAGCCGGGATATTGCTCACCAAGGCAAAAAAAGACGAGCTGGTAAACAAATATGGTGAGATCAATACCAAGACAATTGTAGATGCCGTCGCAAACGACGAGCTGGATATGGGCTACACCAATCCCTTTGCCAGCTCCACCGGGCTCAACTTCCTGATCTCGGCTCTATACGCCTTTGACAGCAGCGACTTATTGAGCGATAAAGCAGTGGCAGGGTTTGAGAGCTTCCAGCCCAACATTCCCGTGGTCCCCTATACCACCCTGCAAATGAGAGAAGCTGCCAAATCAGGTCTTCTAGACGGTTTTGTGCTGGAGTACCAGACCTATATGAATACACCGGAGATCAGGTACTACGAGTTTACACCCTTTGGGTTCAGACACGACAACCCGATGTATGCGATCGGCGAGCTGTCAGGGGAGAAAAGAAGGATCTTGAACGAGTTCCTCCAGTTCACCCAGCAGGAGAAGTATCAGAACCTGGCCACCGAATATGGCTTCAACGGCCTTGACGAATACAAATCCGAGGTTGAACCGGTCGGAGGCGATGTTGTAATCCAGGCCCAAAGACTTTGGAAAGATGTTAAAAATGCCAAACCAATCTGCGCGATCTTTGTGGTCGATATCTCCGGCAGCATGGACGGCAAACCGCTGAATAGCTTGAAGCGCTCGCTCCTCGAAGGGCAGAAGTATATCGGCGGGAATAATCTGGTCGGCCTGGTGTCCTACTCCGACGACGTCAACATCGATCTGCCGGTTGCAGAGTTCAACCTCGATCATAGGACCCTGTTTGCCGGAGCGGTTTATGATATGCAGGCAGGCGGCGGCACGGCGACCTTCGATGCGATAGCTGTCGCCATGCAGATGCTGATCGAGCAGAAGGCTGCAGGCCCCGATAAAGATCCCAATCTCAAACCGAGGATTTTCGTCCTCAGCGACGGTGAGACCAATAAAGGCCACTCGCTGAAGGATATCAGAAAAATATTGGAGGAGCATGGAGTGCCCGTATACACGATCGGCTACAATGCGGACATCCCTGCCCTGGAAGAGATCTCCAACATCACTGAGGGTGCATGTATCAATGCCGATACCGAAGACGTTGTTTATAAGCTGCGCAACCTGTTCAATGCCGAGCTATAGAGGAGGGAGCTGATATGGCTTTCACCATGGAGGTGCCGGATGAGGCGGCGATCAAGAAAGAGGTACATGAACAGGTCGTGCCGGTTTCCGAGGACGTGGCCCAGCTTCAGACTCTAGCGGAGAGGAACGCCGCGCAAATTTTGACTCTAGATATCGATGGATCGTGACCTCATAATAGGTTGATTTATATACTTGTGACTTGCTATTTATATCGAGGGAT
>LUYE01000077.1 GCA_001602645.1 Methanosarcinales archaeon Methan_01 | reverse complement strand
GGTGAGGGCCTGTAGCCTCCGGGCCGCGTTCTTGGCCTTACAGCGGTCTCCCGTCAGCCTCGCCAGCCTTTCAACGCAGGGGTCCTGGGGTTCGACGATATAGCTCATATCGATCGGCTCAACAGCATGAGCACCCGGTGGAGGAGACGAGCCGGTCCCCTTCCCGTCNNCGCCGCCCCTATCCCGATGCCTCGCTTTGTATAGCGTCTCCGATTCCCTGCCGCAGATATCGCATCTCATACCTTCTCCGGGCATTCCAATATTCGTATCAAGCTAATTCGATATATAAGTATATCGACTATCTCGGACTGTCAACTTATAGCCGAGCTGGGATGATCTGTTAAGATGTTATTTTAAATTGAGACGAAGCATTACCAGCCTAAACAGGTGGTTTCAATTGGGTTTTTGTGGACAATTGTGATCTTGATCCAACAGTTATATATACGAGCCAAATCTACCTCGTGAGCAATTCAGCCATAGGCGTTAAAGGAATGGGTGGTATAAATCCATCTTTGTGGATATCAGATATTCCGAACCACACCGGATATGCCAGGCTGAACCTGTGGGTAAATGGTGTGAGAAACAGAGTGGGGTAAAGAAAACGATAGTGGGAGTTGGTAGACATTTCAGATCTGGTCAAGAATAAGGTTGTGGCCCTGGCGGCGTGGGTCGTCCTCGCGGCAGGCCTCGTCGCCGTCGTCTCGGCAGCAGAATACCCTGTCGGCTCTGGGCCTGACGACTGGTGGATAACGTATCCTGATCAATCCCCGGCCTCAGGCTCCGATGTGAACCACCCCGACTGGGTCTTGGATGCCCTCCAGGATAAGTCCGTCCTGATCTACGCCCATCTGGAATGCGACTATTGCGTTCCTCAGACTGAGGCCATAAAAGAGATATTGGACGAATACGGAGACGAGATCGAGTTCTATGAGATACCTGCCGACGGTAGCGACGAAAGGATCGCAGAGGCCTTCGAAGCCTATGATCCCGATGGCGGTACCTCCAACGTCCCCCTGACGGTCATTATAACCCTGGTGCCTGGAGAGGACGGCAGAGCTGAGGTGGCCTGGCACAGCACAGAGAAGGTAACGGGCAAGGATTGGATTGATGAGCGCGTTGAGGATGCCATCAACCTTCATGAAGAGAACGTCGGTGACTGGGACGCGTGATCGGAGATGAGGTCTGATCACAAACATTTTTTCATTGTAGGTGCAATAACCCTTATCGTCGTCCTCGTCGCCCTCTTCTCCTTAAATTCCACCCTGGGATCTGATCAGGAGCCGATCCGGGCTCCTGACTTTTCCTGCACAACCCAGGACGGCCAGAACTTCTCCCTCAGCGACTTCGAGGGGGAGGTGGTGGTCCTCCACATAACGAACATAGAGAGCCCCCTCTGCATCGAGTGCGAGAAAGCCCTGGCAGCCCAGATCGGCGAGCTTCAACGGCTGGTGGAGAATAAGCCCGACGTTACCATCATAACCCTGAACGTCCGGAAGAACCCCTACTCAAAAGATGGCATGACCCTCTCCGAGAGCTGGTGGGACGCCGAAGTCGGCTGGATCTGGGCCGAGGATTTCGAGCCCTACAGGATCGCCGGCAAGTACGTCGACTTCACCAACTTCGAAGGAGGCTTCTCCAACCCCACCATCCTCCTGATCGATCGGGAGGGGATGTTGGTGGGGGTCTACCACGTCTACCAGCTGGGCCGAGGAGAGATCGACGGGATCCAGGACGCTTCGGACCTCCAGGCGAAGGTCGAGGCCCTGGAGCGGGGCGAATGGGAGGGGATGGAGGGGATGGTCTCCCTCCAGAGGGTCACCCTTATCGGGATGTTCGGCCTGGGGATCATCACCTCCTTCTCCCCCTGCTCCCTCGCCCTCCTCANNACCTCCAGGAGGAGGAAGGTCCTCTCCGACGACGAGGATTACGGCTCCTCGGCGAGGGAGGGGCTCTGGATCGGGATCGCCTTCACCCTCGGCATGGCGATCGTCTTCTTCGTCGTCGGCCTCTTCATATCGAACCTGGGGATCTTCGTCCGGGACTCGCGGTTCTTCGACCTGGCTGCCGGGGTCCTCCTGGTGGTTCTGGGGATCAACGTCTTCAAGCCCATCGGCGAGGTCCTGGAGCCGATCAAGGCCCGCCTCCCTCAGCGGGAGGAGGAGTTCAGGGAGAAGAAAGGTCTGATGGAGAGGGCGGTGAACCTCTCCATCGGCCTCTTCAAGCACTCCGTCTTCATCGGGGC
>LUYE01000076.1 GCA_001602645.1 Methanosarcinales archaeon Methan_01 | reverse complement strand
CCTTCAGACGTAAGCCCCCTCGCCGTGCTGGCTGATGTCGAGGCCCACCGCCTCCTCGTCGGTCCCAACCCGAAGGCCCATCGCCGCGTCCACCGCCTTGGCGATCCCGAAGGTGGCGACGAAGGAGTAGATCCAGACGAAGGCTGCGGCTGCGGCCTGGACCGCAAGCTGCGACGGGTTTCCCGCGAGGAGGCCCGTCGCCCCGATCGAGGCGAAGATCCCGGTGGCGACGACCCCCCAGGTCGACCCGATCCCGTGGCAGGCGAGGACGTCCAGGGAGTCGTCCACCTTCTTGCCGCCCCGGATGAAGAGGATCGCATAGTAGCCGACGAGGGCGGCGCCCACGCCTATCGGCACCGCGGCTATGGGGGTCACAAAACCGGCCGCAGGGGTGATGGCCGCGAGCCCCGCCACGGCTCCGGTGACGATCCCGAGGGCGCTCGGTGCCCGGTCCCGCCACGAGAGGATCATCCACGTGGTGGCCGCTGCGGCCGCCGAGGTGTTGGTGGCGACGAAGGCGTTGGCGGCGATCCCGTCAGCGGCGAGGGCGGATCCGGCGTTGAACCCAAACCACCCAAACCAGAGGAGGGAGGCCCCCAGAACCGTCGTGGGGATGTTGTGGGGCTCCATGGGGTCCCTGCCGAAGCCCCTCCTCGCCCCTATGACCATGGCTATCGCCAGGGCCGAGACTCCGGCGCTGATGTGGACGACGATCCCGCCTGCGAAGTCTAGGACCCCCATCTCTGAGAGGAAACCGCCACCCCAGACCCAGTGGGCTATGGGGTCGTAGACGAGGGTCGCCCAGGCGAGGGAAAAGACGAGGAACGAGCTGAACTTGATCCTCTCGACGTAGCTTCCCGTGATCAGGGAGACGGTGATGACGGCGAACATCGCCTGGAATATCATGAAGGTGAGGGCGGGTATGGATTGTCCCTCCATCGCCTCCATCCCGACTCCCCGGAGGCCCAGGTGGTCCAGGCCGCCGATGAGGCCTCCGACGTCGGGGCCGAAGGCGAGGGTGTATCCGAGGAGGATCCACTGGAGGCTTATCGTCCCCATGATCGCAAAGCTGAATATCATCGTCGATATGGCGTTCTTCTTTCTTACCATCCCCCCGTAGAAGAGCCCCACCCCGGGGATCATGAGCAGGACGAGGGCGGCGCTGAAGAGGACCCAGGCATTGTCGGCGGGGTTCACCCCCGGCTCCGCCGAGGCGATCCCGATGATCCCCAAAAGCGCCGATGAGGCCAAGAGTCTTCGCATGGGCAGATCCATGATCTGGAGAAAGCTGCTCATTTTATAAGCGTATTTGTGGTAATATATGCTATTATCATAATCAATATGAAGAATTCTTAACCCTGAATTCATATAATGATGAGCTTTGAAGCCGAAGCATCATGGTGAGAGGAACCACAACACCCCTGAGGGCGGAAACCTCCGCCCTCCGGAGATGAGCTACAAAAAAAGTTGATCGACGGGAGGGCGGCCAGGGTTCGATCGAGGCGCGCCCCAAAGGGTGGATATCACCACTCGTTGTGATGGAAGGGTGGGGGCGCGCCCAGATCGTCTCGTCACATCTCATCCTAGATCCGATCGGCTCTCCCCTGGGAGGGCCTAGAAGCGGCCCTCCGGGGGCTGCCTGCAGGGGCAGGCTCAGAGCAGTGGCAGATACTTTTCGATCTCCCACCTGCTGACGTCGGTTCTGAACTCGTCCCACTCGACCTTCTTCGAGGCGATGAAGTTCGTGAAGATGTGGTCGCCGAGGGCCCCTCTTACAAGGCCGCTCTTCTCCGTCAGCATCAGGGCCTCGATGAGGCTTCCCGGGAGGGACCTGATCCCCGCCTTCTCCTTCTCCGCCTCCGTCATCTTGAAGATGTCCCGCTCCACCGGCTCGGGGAGTTCGTACTTGTTCTTGACGCCGTCCATCCCGGCCGCCAGCATCACGGCGAAGGCGAGGTACGGGTTTGCCCCCGGATCGGGGCTCCGATACTCGACCCTGGTGGCGTTCTCCTTTCCGGGCTTGTACATCGGCATCCGGACGAGGGCCGATCTGTTCCTCCTCGCCCAGGATATGTAGACGGGGGCCTCGTATCCGGGGACGAGCCTCTTGTAGGAGTTCACCCACTGGTTTGTGACGGCGGTGATCATGGGCGCGTTCTTGAGGAGGCCGGCTATGTAGTGCTTCCCGAAGTCCGAGAGGTTATACGCGTCTCCGGCGTCGAAGAAGGCGTTCCTATCGCCCTTGAAGATCGATTGGTGGACGTGCATCCCCGTCCCGTTCTCCCCGAAGATCGGCTTCGGCATGAAGGTGGCATAGTAGCCGTGCTGCTGGGCGATCTCCTTGACGACGATCCGGTAGGTCATGACGATGTCCGCCATCTTTAGAGCCTCCTGATACCGGAGGTCGATCTCGTGCTGGGACGGGGCCACCTCGTGGTGGCTGTACTCGACGTTGATCCCCATCGACTCCAGGGTCAGGATCGTGTCCCGCCGGAGGTTGCTCGCGGCGTCCATCGTCGTCATGGCGTCGAAGTAGCCGCCCTTGTCCAGGATCTCCGTCCCCTTATCGTCCTTGAAGTAGAAGTACTCCAGCTCCGGCCCGACGTAGTAGTCGTAGCCCATCTCCTTCAGAGCCGCGAGGTTCCTCTTGAGGGCGTACCTCGGGTCGCCGGCGTAGGGGCGGCCGCTCGGCTCCAGGATGTCGCAGAACATCCGGCCGACGTTCTGCCCCTCCTTCGCCCTCCACGGGAGGATCGCGAAGGTCTCGGGGTCGGGCTTCGCCACCATGTCGCTCTCCTCGATCCGGGCGAACCCCTGGATCGAGGAGCCGTCGAAGCCCATCCCCTCCTCAAAGGCCCCCTCCAGCTCCGATGGGGATATGGCAAAGCTCTTCGGCAGGCCGAGGATGTCTGTGAACCACAATCTGACGAACTTAACGCCCTTCGATTCGATCGCTTCGAATACCTTGTCCTTGCTGGACGACGTTACCATCTCTTTTTTGCCTCCTCAACCAAGACTCCTCCTGGGCGATTTATATCTGTTTGAGACGATTTCACAATAGTTATGAAGATTTAAGATTTGAAGATGGGCCAAAACGCCAAAAAACTCGAAAAAAACGGGATCTAGTACTCCGGAACGAAAGTTATAAATTTTATTACTCACCATACAATAAAGATTGTGTCT
>LUYE01000046.1 GCA_001602645.1 Methanosarcinales archaeon Methan_01 | reverse complement strand
CGCAACCGCCAGCAAATAGTATGCCAGCACTAATATTAATCCTCCACAGACCCCGTAAAGGATGCCAATATCCCTGCCGAGCTTCTTGCCCTGCCTCTGGGCGATCTCCGCGCTGACGAACTCGATCTTCTCGTCGATCTTGGCCAGCTTGTCCAGAACCTCCCTGTACTGGTCCTGGTCTACTACGACGCTGGGTACTACATCTCGATTGTCTTGAGCCATAATTGTATCACCTCAGGTCATAATGTACACTGGCAAGAGGACCATCAGGATCGCGAAGAGGAACCCGACTACCGCTCCGATCGGCATCGAGGCGTTGACCCCCGAGCTGAGCTTCTGATCTCTGGCCACCAGCTGGGCCCTGTAGAGGATGCTCTCGGTGATCTGGTCGAAGGGTCCCATGAAAGGCGCCAACACGGTGGGGAGTCCCTTACCGTATGGGATGTCGGCAGTTATTGGTCCCGCTGCTCCTGCGCCCTCTCCACTCTTTATCTCTTCATCTGCCATCTCACACCCCTCCCATGCTGAGGATCAATCCGAAGAGGACCAGAACGATGGTGAGGCCTGCTGCGATCCCCTCGATCTTTCCGGCATATATGCCGGCAGAGTACTTGTTCTGGATCCCCATGTTCATCACTGCGGCATCGATCTGCCTCATCCGTGCCCGGATGTTGGCGATCTCTCCCGCCATCGGACGAAGGCCGTGGGCCTCCTCCTCTGCTGCACCTTCGGAGATCACTATGGTCATGGGCTCCGCGTCTAGGGCGCCCGGGTCCTTGGAGATGCACTCCTTGATCCTGGAGACGATGGTGCCGGTATCCTCGGTGTCGATGATGTTGATCGTCGTGATCTGCTCCTTAAACCTCTCAATCGCCTCAGGGGTCAGGTTCTGGATGAAGGGGATGGCTCCGATGGCCCCCACGATCCTCCCTTCCTGATCGATCCCGTTTGCTGCGAAGGCCTCGATCGCCTGGCCCGTGATGTGGCCCTTGACCTCCATCCCGGTTATGATCAGAAACCTGATGTTGGGGTTGGAGATGATGTTGGCCACCATCTTCTCGATCCCGATGTTCTCGGTCTTGCAGGGGCCGGCCAGGGCAGCTCCCGCGTCGATGAAAGGTGCGTTGTTCAGGTGAGACCCGCAGGTCGCAACGGCCACCGGGCTCTCGGGGTTGCCCACCACGTACTCGCCGGTGAGCCAGGGCCAGGGGTCGGATGTCGGCTTCTTGTTGGCCATTCAGAACACACCTCCTTGGGAGAGTAAGTACACCAAGGCCACTACGAGGCCGATGATGAACCCGTACCAGATGTTGGTGTAGATCCCCGCCATGAAGCTCGCCCCCTCCCTCCCTTTATAGGAGTTGAGGAGCGGCGCCCGGGGGTCGAGCGAGTTCAGAAGGTCGTCGGCAGCCTTGTTTATCTCATCGATCTGGGCCATGATAGGGTCCAGAGCGAACTGGATGACGTCATCCCTCTCCTCTGCGATCATCCCCTCGAGCGAATCGAAGACGAGGTGCAGATCGGAGGGTGAAGCTCTAACGATTCCCATCTACAGACCTCCCTCAGGAAGAAGACCGGTCCCCTTGACCCCCGCGGAGTCCCTCTTGACCAGCTCGAAGAACCGCCTGAAGAATACGAGCCAGACGATGGCGGCCACGATCATCGAGATGATCCCCTCAGAGCCTATCGTCTCCAGGGACGCAAGGCCGGTGGCGAACATCGCCAGGGCTCCCGCCGAGACGGCGTGGATGAGGGTCCTGTCCTGGGTCTCGTCGGGACCGAGGTTGGCGTTGAAGGGGTGCAATATGGCGAGGCTTCCGGCGATGAAGATTATCGCTATGTATCCGGTGTCGATGACGTTTCCTATGATGGTACGGTAGTCGATCACTCCGGATACCATGACGCCCAAGCCTATCAGAACTATGGCCCCAGCGCCTCCCAGGGTCATCAGAGTCTCCTCCATGACGGGGATGTTCATCTTGATGATCCTGTTGGTGAGAAGGCCCACGAAGTAGCCGAAGCCCATGGATACGGCGATCCCTATGATGGGGCCGGCTACGCCTCCGATGGAGAGGCCGAACATCGCCGCGACGAGCCCCATCCCCATGGCCATCAGGCCGATGGACGGAACTCCCGTGCCGATGCCGTAGCTGCAGACCCTTCTCGTCGCGTCGGCGCCCATCACCACGGCGGCGATGACCCCGAGGCCCGCGAGGAACGAGAAGTAAGTCGTCCCGGTGACCTCATTTAGGACGTGAGCCAGGTATATGCCGAGGACTCCGCCACCGAGGCCGTACATCATCAGCTTCGTCTTGTCGATCTTGGCTGCTCCTCCACCTGCTGCAACGCTCATATCAATGACCTCCGGAAATCAGCACGGCAAATATGGCTATTATCAGCGATGCCACCAGACAGACCTGGAAGGCCCGAGGAACCCGCTTGAACTTGGGGTCGTGGAAACCCTCGATCGTCCCCTGGATGTTGTAGGAGGCGATGACGGCGTTCACCACGAAGATCCCGATGGCGAAGAAGGCCGAGAGGCCGGGGTCCCCGTTTATCTTCAGAAGGACGTAGTAAATCAGGGATCCACCGGCGCCGCCGAGGAGACCTCCGATCGTCCCGCTGACGAAGCAGACGGTGGGTATGCCCTGGCCGACGGTCCCGGGGGCTACGTAGGGTGCCTGGGAATCTTTGGTGATCGGGTCGTAGTTCGCCTTGGCGGATGCCAGAGGCGCTCCGACGCCGTAGATGTAGACCCAGTTTCCGACGATCATGGTGGCATCGATCATGATCATGGCGCCGACGGCACCACTTATTACCACCAGAAAGATGCTGTCGGTGTAGTTCATCATCAGGCCGGCGCTCAATAGGCCGGTGAGGCCAGAGCCGGCTGCCAGCTGCACGGTCCCGGTGCCCACACCGGTGGCCTGGGCCATGGCGGCTGGAGCGCCACCGACGGGAACGAAGTGGACGCCGATGCCCACCAAAAGCCCGCCAATGACGATCTCGATTATGTGCACTAGCATACTAGCGTCAATCGGAGGAATCATGCCTCAATGTCCCCCTTGTATTCGGGATAGGGCCCGTACCTCTTTCTCGCTCTGATCTCCAGGATTCTGTTGTAGACGATGAACAGAATGACGATCACTATCCCGGTCAGCACCGCATACCATCCCTGGGTGGCGGGATCGAAGATGGTGGTCCGCCAGTTGTCCAGGAAGACGGTCAGCCCAAAGGCCATCCCAGTGACGGGGCCTCCGAACCGGGCGCAGAACCAGACGTTGTCGATGGAGCTCCTGAGGCCAGCCTCCGCCTTGGTGACTATGTCACCGGAGTTGGCTGCGTTGAGCCCTGCCCCGAAGATGTAGTTCTGAAACTCCCTCTCTCCTCCGTAGTGAACGTCTCCGGTCGACGAGCCGATGGCTCCGATGGCGAGCCCCCATATCAAGGCCACAAGGGGAAACGGGAAGGGGTGCTGAATCGGAAGCCAAGGAGCTGTCATGATGTAGGAGATGCTGACGACGCAGAAGGCAGTGATGTACGCATGCGCCATGATCGCGGTGGTGTGAGTCCGCAGAACGTCCAGGTAGACGTACTGGTTGAACCGCGCCTGGCTCGTGTTCCTGCCCATGTAGGCGGTAACTGAAAAGATGCCATTGAATATCGCGGCGACAACCGCGCCGATGGCGATCGCAAAGAACGCGTTCATGCCATACCCGGACATCAAGACGCTAGCTGTGACTGCGGCAAGGGCGGCGTAAAGAGCGTTCGATGGTGGCTCTCCAGAAATGGCTTTATTGTATATCCTGTGGGGGTGACCCACCTGGGCAGCCAACTGGACCTGCGAGTTGGGGTTGCTTTGAGAACCCACATCGGACTCTAAGTCCTCGCTTGCACCGGCTACTGTCGCAAGGGCGCCCATAGCTGCTAGGAGCCCCATGCTAACCATGTCCATTTGCTCTCCTCCTTTTTAATTCTTGCCAATTCATAGTAATCTATGAAAAATTTGGCCAGTAACGTACTGACTATCGGTTACCGGACTTATAAAGCTTTCGAAATCGAAATGCAAACCCCATTTTTGTTTTTTGTCCAGGTTTTTTCGGTTTTAAACGATCCGAAGACCGCCAATAAATACTCGAAATATTAAAAACATCCTCTAACACCATTTTCGGTCGATTATTCTCGATGAAGGTCGGATAATTGGGAGAAAACCCTCTCTATCGACCTCTATAGCGTTTCGTCTCCGGAAAACGTCCTTTCAGCAGGGAATATCCCCCGTTTCTCCATCACCACGGCTCTTTCTTCGCCTTGATCTTGTAGCCGAGGACGTTCGTCACCCTGTGGAGGACGGGGGTGACGATCAGGACGATCACCATGATCTCCGGGGTGAAGTTCTCGGAGAACCATCGGGGGGCCAGGATGAAGGCGAGGGCCCAGCTACCGAAGACGAAGTCCAGCTGGTCGACGAGGAATAGGGCCGCCCCCCTCTCCATCCCCATCCTCCGCTTGAAGAAGCTGGCGACGATGTCTCCTGCCATCGCCCCGAGGGATAGGCCGAAGAGGACCGAGAGGAGCTCGCCGCCGGTCCCGAAGTCCGGAAGCCCCAGCTCCGGCTTAGATTTTGCGACTGCGTGGAGGAGAAGGCCCATAGCCACCCCGGCCAGGGTGCCGGCGATCGTCCCCCGGAAGGTCTTTCCGTCGCCGAGGATGCGGCGGCCGTCCCCCAGCTTTCTTCCGAGATCCAGAGGCGTCCCCCCCCCCAGGAGGGCGGCGAAGTTGTTGGGCAGATAGGCTGGGAGCATCAGCCAGATCGCGATTATTAGCGAATTCAAGATCGATTCCCTCCGGAAGCCACCTGAGCCCTCCAAACCACCCTCGGTATATCAAGGTATCCGAGCCGTCGCGGCCGATTCTTTCGGAGAGGGCTCTCAGATCCAGGGGAGGTATCGCCATCCTCAGACCTCTCCTCCCAAGGGGGGACTGGATCTGGCCCCTCCCCGGAGGCGGCCGCCGCCTCGCCTCTGGGGTCATCCCCGGCCCCCCGGATCGAAAACGTTAAGTTCGACGAGGCGGTGGAGGGGATGGGCGCCGATGGTCCAGTGGTTATGACTTGGGCCTTCCAAGCGGCAGGCGTCGCGGAGCAAGCCCAAAACCCGGGTTCGAATCCCGGTCGGCGCATCCTGCTTTATCCACCTTCATGATTCTCGTCATATGACGAACTCCTCTTCGTTAGCTTTATATTCTAAGCAGGCTCCTCTCAGCTTCATGTCGGCTGGGGGGGATATTTCTGATATTCGAGGACTGCTCGCGGAAAAGATGGCTGGTGAGATAACTTTATCCCAGAATCCCGGCGAGACCCTGAAGAAGTGGCGGAGAAACTTCGGCGTAACCCAGACCGAGCTCTCCAACCATCTGGGGATCTCGCCGTCGGTGATAAGCGACTACGAGAGCGGAAGGCGAAGGTCCCCCGGCATTCTGATCGTCAGCAAGATCATCGACGCCCTCCTCACCATCGACGAGCTCCGGGGGAGCAGCACCGCCCGGACCTACAGCGCCATCCTCAGCGACGGCGGGTCCTTCGGCCGGATATGCTGCATATGCGAATACCGTGAGCCGATTCTTCTATCCAGGTTCGTAGATCGGATCGACGCCTGCGTCGTCTGCGGCGACGTCGACGTTCAGATCTACGGCCATACCATCATCGACAGCTTGAAGGCGATTCTGGAGCTTCTTCCCGATCAGTTCCACAGGATATACGGGAGGAGCACCTCCAGGGCCCTGATCTTCACCGGCGTCTCCACCGGCAGGTCGCCGATGGTGGCGGTGAGGGTCAGCCACCTCAAACCCGGCGCCGTGATCCTCCAGGGGATCGATCCCTCCGGGGTCGATCCCGTCGCCAAGAGGATCGCGGATCTGGAGAGGATCCCCCTCCTCGCCACCACCATCTCTACCGAGGATCTCGCGAACAATCTGAGCAACAGGTGATAACTTGCCCGCGGGGATAGTCAGCTACGGGGTCTACGTTCCCAGGTACAGGATAAAGGCCGAGGAGATCGCCAGGGTCTGGGGCGAGAGGGAGGACATGGCCAAGAGCCTGAACGTCTTCGAGAAATCCGTCCCGGACATTGACGAGGACGCGGTGACCATCGCCGTCGAGGCGGCGAGGATCGCCATTATGCGAGCCTCCATCGATCCGGCCAGGATCGACGCGATCTACGCCGGGTCCGAGAGCCACCCCTACGCCGTGAAGCCGACGGCGACGATCGTCGGCGAGGCGATCGGCGTCGACCACCAGCTGACGGCCGCGGACTTCGAGTTCGCCTGCAAGGCGGGAACGGCGGCGGTCCAGGCCTGCCTCGGCCTCGTGACCGCGAAGCTGATCGATCTCGGCCTTGCCATCGGCACCGACACGAGCCAGGGCGCCCCCGGCGACGCCCTCGAGTATACGGCGGCCGCCGGCAGCGCCGCCTACGTCATCGGCCGCGACGACCTGGCGGCGGAGATCGAGGGGTTCTACTCCTTCACCACCGACACCCCCGACTTCTGGAGGCGGGAGGGGATGCCTTACCCGGAGCACGGGGGGAGGTTCACCGGGGAGCCGGGCTACTTCAAGCACGTCACCAGTGCCACCCGGGGACTCCTCAAGAAGATGAGGACGATCCCCGAGGATTACGATTACGCCGTCTTCCACCAGCCGAATGGCAAGTTTCCGGTGAGGGTGGCCGAAAAGCTCGGATTCTCGATCGAGCAGATCGAGCCGGGGCTCGTCGTCCCCTGGATCGGAAATACCTACTCCGGGTCGAGCCTCATCGGCCTTGCCGCAACCCTGGACGTCGCCCGGCCCGGGGAGAGGATATTCCTCGCAAGCTTCGGCTCCGGGGCGGGGAGCGACGCCTTCAGCATAAGGGTCGAAGAGGGGATCGAGGATATCAGGGATCGAGGACCGCGGGTTCGAGACTTCCTCAAGGACGTCCGATACCTCGACTACGCGGTTTATGCCAAGCACAAGGGGAAGCTGAGGCTTTGAGATCATGAGATCTGTATCGATTATCGGGGCTGGATGCACCAGGTTTGGGGAGCGGTGGGACGATTCCCTCCGGGACCTGGTGGTCGAGACCGGCATCAGGGCCCTCGAGGACGCGAACGTATCCGGGGAGGAGATCGACGGCCTATACGTAGGGAACATGAGCGGCGGCCGTTTCGTCGAGCAGGAGCATATCGGAGCCCTGATATGCGACTGCGCTGGCCTCTCCCGTCTCCACGTCCCCAGCACCAGGGTCGAGGCCGCCTGCGCCTCCGGGGGCCTCGCCCTCCGCCAGGGGGTCCTGGCGGTGGCGAGCGGCTACTCCGACGTCGTCATCGCCGCCGGGGTCGAGAAGATGACCGACGTCACCGGAGGCGTCGCCGCGGACGCTCTGGCCGCCGCCGCCGACCGGGAGTGGGAGTGCTTCTTCGGGGCGACCTTCCCGGCCCTCTACGCCATGATCGCGAGGCTCCACATGCACCGCTACGGGACGACCCGGGAGGATCTGGCGGAGGTCGCGGTGAAGAACCACTTCAACGGCAGCAAAAATCCCATAAGCCAGTACCAGATGGAGGTTACCGTCGATAAGGTCCTGAACTCTCCCTTAGTCTCCGATCCCCTCCGGGTTCTGGACTGCTCCCCGATCACCGACGGCGCCTCCGCCGTCGTCCTGGCCCCGACGGAGGAGGCAAAAAAGTACACCGACAGCCCCATCAGGATCCTCGCCTCGGCCCAGGGGAGCGACACCCTCGCCCTCCACGACCGGAGGGATATCACCACCCTCGACGCCTCGGTCTTCGCCGCCAGGAGGGCCTTCAGCATGGCGGGGCTGGAGCCGAAGGAGGTGGACCTCGCCGAGGTCCACGATGCCTTCACCATAGGGGAGATCGTGGCGATCGAGGATCTGGGGTTCTTCGATAAAGGGGACGGCGGCAGGGCGACCCGCGAGGGGCTCACCGCCATCGGCGGAGAGATCCCGATCAACACCTCCGGAGGGCTGAAGGCCTGCGGCCATCCCGTCGGAGCCACCGGGATAAAGCAGGCCTATGAGATGGTCCTCCAGCTCCGGGGCGAGGCGGGAAAGCGGCAGGTTGAGGGCGCGAAAGTGGGCCTCACCCACAACGTCGGCGGATGCGGCGGCACCGCCATCGTCCACATAATGTCGAGGTGACCAATTGTCCACAGTTCCGCGGTTCTGGAGACATATACCCCAGAGGTACAACCTGGTGGGGACCCACTGTCCCAAGTGCGACGAGTACTACTACCCGCCCAGGGCGATCTGCCCCAACTGCCGCAGAGCCGCCAAGATGGAGGATTACAGGTTCGATGGCAAGGGGACGGTGGTTACCTTCACCACCATCTACAACGCCACCGACGACTTCAAGAGGCAGACCCCCTACAACCTCGCCATCATCGAGCTGGACGAGGGGCCGAGGCTGACGGGCCAGGTGATCTGCACCCCCGAGGAGATCGAGATAGGGATGAGGGTGAAGCCCGCCTTCAGGATCCTGGGAAAAGACGGGGAACGGGGGATAATCTATTACGGGACGAAGTTCGTCCCGGCCGAGGGGTCGGTCTAGCTCCGACCTCCGACGACCTCTCATAAACCCGGATCTCTGCTGCCGATGGGGGCTGACGTCGCACCTCTCCGTTTCAGTCCTCGCTTCGGGGGGCCGCCCCCTGGCTGACGAGGGGCACGTTAAGGCTAAGTATTCAGAGGTCCATCTCATCCTTCCTCCCTGGGGACGGAACGCCGCCCTCGGCGAGGGGACGATAGTCATCCCTCCTCCCCGCCGGCCGGAAGCCTGGCCCGTCCATATCCGCCGGGGGATCGATCCGGTCAGCGGGAGGATAACGTCTTCAAATAAAATATCTAAAATCAAAATTTCGCAGTTGCCGGCTCGCGATTAATTCGGGAAAACCGTTATATATAATGTGATAATTCAATTGTGGGTCGTTTATCTTATCGGGGGCGAATCCGGTCTTGAGCGAAGTAGTTGAGGAGTACGACGCGAGCACCATCCAGGTCCTGGAGGGGCTCGACGCCGTCAGGCGAAGGCCCGCCATGTACATAGGAAGCACCAACGTGGCCGGCCTTCATCATCTCGTCTACGAGGTGGTGGACAACAGCATAGACGAAGCCATGGCCGGCCGGTGCTCAGAGATCAACCTGATCCTCCACGCCGACGGCACCGCCTCGGTGAGGGACGACGGTCGGGGCATCCCCGTAGACATCCACGAGCATTACAAGAAACCGGCTCTGGAGATAGTGATGACGAAGCTCCACGCCGGGGGCAAGTTCGACCACAAGTCCTACAAGGTCTCCGGCGGCCTCCACGGCGTCGGCGTCTCTGTAGTCAACGCCCTATCGGAGTGGCTCGAGGTGGAGGTCCGGAGGAACAACCTCGTCTACTGGCAGAGGTACGAGCGAGGGCGCCCCGTATCGGACCTGGAGGTCCATGGCGTCTCGGACCACACCGGGACGACGGTCCGGTTCAAGCCCGACCCAGAGATCTTCGAGTCGGTCGAATTCAGCTTCGATACCCTGGCGAGCAGGCTCCGGGAGCTGGCCTTCTTGAACCGCGGCCTGAAGATAACCGTCGAGGATGAGAAGACGGCCAAGAGGAGGGAGTACCTCTACGAGGGGGGGATCGTCTCCTTCGTCGAGCACCTCAACAAGAACAAGGACATCCTCCACTCCCCGCCGATCTACTTCAACCGGGAGAAGGACGGGACCTCCGTCGAGGTGGCCCTCCAGTACAACAACACCTACAACGAGAACGTCCTCTCCTTCGCCAACAACATCAACACCAGGGAGGGCGGAACCCACCTCACCGGCTTCCGGGCCGCCCTCACCAAGACGACGAACGAGTATGCGAGGGCAAACAAGCTCCTCAAGGACGATACGAAGCTCACCGGCGACGACCTCCGCGAAGGGCTCGTAGCCATCATAAGCGTGAGGCTCGCCGACCCCCAGTTCGAGGGGCAGACGAAGACGAAGCTCGGAAACAGCGCCGTCGGCGGGATCGCCAGCTCCCTCGTCTCCGAGGGGCTATCCGAGTTCTTCGAGGAGAACCCCCTGGTGACGGCGAAGATCGTCGAGAAGGCGACCCAGGCCTACCGGGCGAGGGTTGCGGCCCGGAAGGCGAAGGAGCTGACCCGGAGGAAGAACGCCCTCAGCTCCGGCGGCCTCCCCGGAAAGCTCGCCGACTGCGCCGAGAAGGATCCCAGCCTCTCGGAGCTTTACATCGTCGAGGGGGAGTCGGCCGGGGGCTCAGCGAAGCAGGGGAGGAACCGACACTTCCAGGCGATCCTCCCCCTCCGGGGCAAGATCCTGAACGTCGAGAGGGCGAGGCTCGACAAGATCCTGAAGAACGGCGAGATACGAAACATCATCACCGCCCTCGGCACGGGGATCGGCGACGACTTCCAGCTCGACCGGGCGCGGTATCGGAAGGTGGTGATCATGACCGATGCCGACGTCGATGGCTCTCACATCAGGACCCTCCTCCTCACCTTCTTCTATCGGTACATGCGGGAGCTCGTCGAGGCGGGCTACGTCTACATCGCCCAGCCCCCCCTCTACCAGGTGAAGAGGGGGAAGTCCGCGACCTACGCATACTCCGACGCGGAGCTCGCTTCAGCCCTTGAGGGGTCCGGGGGGAAGGCGACGGTCCAGAGGTACAAGGGCCTCGGAGAGATGAATCCGGAGCAGCTCTGGGAGACGACGATGGACCCCGAGAGGAGGACGATGCTGAAGGTCACCCTCGAGGACGCCATGGAGGCGGACGAGATATTCTCGATCCTGATGGGGGAGAAGGTGGAGCCCCGGCGGGAGTTCATCGAGGCTCACGCCCGGGACGTGAGGTACCTGGACGTCTGAGGTGAGAAGATGACGGAGATAGACGTCGACATAACTTCTGAGATGAAGTCCTCATACATCGATTACGCCATGAGCGTCATCGTGGGGCGGGCCCTCCCGGATGTGCGGGACGGCCTCAAGCCCGTCCACCGCCGGATCCTCTACGCCATGTACGAGCAGGGGATGACCCACGATCAGCCCTACAAGAAGTCGGCGAGGGTCGTCGGAGACGTGATGGGTAAGTACCACCCCCACGGCGACGCCGCCATCTACGAGACGATGGTGAGGATGGCCCAGGACTTCTCGATGCGCTACCCCCTCATCGACGGCCAGGGGAACTTCGGATCCATAGACGGCGATCCCGCGGCGGCGATGAGGTACACCGAGGTCCGCCTCTCGGAGATCGCGGGGGAGATGCTGACGGAGATCGAGAAGGATACCGTCGACTTCGTCCCCAACTACGACGACTCCCTCAAGGAGCCGACGGTCCTCCCCTCGAAGCTTCCTAACCTCCTCGTCAACGGCTCCTCCGGGATCGCCGTGGGGATGGCGACGAACGTCCCGCCCCACAACTTGAGCGAGGTGGCGGGGGCGATTGCGAGGCTGATCGACGATCCTGACGCGACTTTAGAGGACCTGATGGAGGAGCTCCCCGGTCCCGACTTCCCGACGGGGGGCTACATCCTGGGAAGTTCCGGGATCGAGGCCGCCTACGCCACCGGCCGGGGGATCATCAAGCTCCGGGCGAAGTCGGTGATCGAGCGGGGTGAGCGGCCGAAGATCATCGTGACGGAGCTGCCGTACCAGGTGAACAAGGCTAAGGTCGTCGAGACGATCGCCGACCTGATAAAGGCGGACCGGGTCGACGGGATCTCCGACCTCCGAGACGAGTCGGACCGGGAGGGGATCAGGCTCGTCGTCGAGCTCCGGTCCGGGGTCAATCCCGAGGTGGTGTTGAACCAGCTCCATCGGCAGACCCAGCTTGAGACCTCATACAGCATCATCAACGTCGTCCTCGTCGCCGGCCAGCCGGTGACTCTCCCCCTCCGAGATATCCTCAACCAGTACATATCCCACCGGTTCGAGGTGATCGAGAGGAGGACCCGCTTCGACCTCGACCGGGCTGAGAAGAGGGCCCACATCCTGGCGGGGCTCCTCATAGCCCTCGGGAACATCGACCTGGTGATCAAGCTCATCCGGGCCGCCGAGTCTCCGTCGGAGGCGAGGGGCGCCCTCACCGAGGCCTTCGGCCTCTCCGAGGAGCAGACGAAGGCGATCCTGGATATGAGGCTCCAGAGGCTGACGGCCCTGGAGCAGGAGAAGATCCGGTCTGAGGAGATGGACCTGGAGGTGGCTATCGCCCGCTTCAAAGAGATCCTCGCCGATCCCCGCGAGATCCGCAACATCATAAAGCAAGAGCTGGCAGAGCTCGTCGGAAAGTACGGCGACGGCCGGCGCACGCAGATCATCGAGGCGGAGGAGGAGATTGAGCTCGAAGATCTGATCCAGGAGGAGGAGGTGGCGGTGACGATAACGAGCGACGGCTACATCAAGCGGCAGCCGCTCTCCGCCTACCGTCAGCAGCGCCGGGGCGGAAAGGGGGTGATCGGGGCGGACACCAAGAGCGAGGACTTCGTCACCGACCTCTTCATCGCCACCACCCACGAGTACATCCTATTCTTCACCGATATGGGCAAGGCCCACTGGCTCCGGGTCTTCGACGTCCCCGCCTTTGGGAGGACCGCCCGGGGAAAGTCCATCGTAAACCTCTTATCCCTCGAGGCGGACGAGAGGATCACCGAGGCGATCCCGGTCAAGAGCTTCGACTCCGAGGGGTACATCGTCATGGCGACGTCCTTGGGTCAGGTCGTCAAGACCCCCATCCGGGCTTACAGCAACCCCCGGAAGGGGGGGATCAAGGCCGTCAACCTCCGGGGCGATAGCCTCGTCGCGGCCCGGCTCACCAGCGGAGACCAGGACCTGATCATCGCCACTGCCCAGGGCAAAGCCATCAGGTTCAACGAGGGGGACGTCCGCCCCAGCAACCGCGGCTCCATGGGGGTCCGGGGGGTCACCCTTGAAGGCGACGACGCTGTGATCTGCATGGACGTCGTCCGGCCGGGGGCCTCCCTCCTCACCATCACCAGGCAGGGTTACGGCAAGAGGACGGAGCTCTCCGAGTACTCCCTCCACCGGAGGGGTGGCAAGGGGATGAAGAATATAGAATCGAAGAAGGGAGACGTCGTAGCCTCCCGGACCGTCTCCGAGGAGGACGAGCTGATGATCACCACCAAAGACGGCGTGATGATCAGGATCCCCGCCTCCGACATCAGGATCCAGGGCCGAACGACCCAGGGGGTCCGGATCATGCGGCTCAAGGCCGGGGACGAGGTGGCGGCGGTGGCGCGGATCAACTAGGCCGCCGCCGACGTCTTTTTCTTATTTTCTTAAGTTGAATCTCCGATGATTTGACGCATCGTCATAAACCAAGCTGGAACGCTCGACCATAATATGTCTTTATCGGCGGAGCAGACTCCAGAACTCCTCTTCAGATATGCCGAGCTGCTTTAGGATCTCATAAAATAGCCATCCTCCGATCTCGCCTTTCGCGTGGATCGGGATCGTCGTTGCCCGGCCGTCCGGATGCTTCCATCGGGCGTGGCCGCCCTTCTGTCGGACCTTTCGAAAACCGAGCGTCTTCGCCGCCCTTTCGAGGTCTTCAGCTTTGGCAGGCATGGACCGCCTTCAGGTCGACGTCCTGGGGGAGGTTTTTCCCCTCCTCTCGATACTCCTCTTTTATCATCTCGAAGACGTTGGCGATCTCGGCCTCTGCCTCCTCGGGAGTCCGCCCCCAGGCGTGACATCCCGGGATGGCGGGTACGTAGGCGACGAAGGTGCCGTTGTCGTCCGGACGGAGGACGATGGTGTAGTCGCGAAGGCTCTTCATCGGAGGTTATTTTCGTTTTTGTGAATATAAATCTTCTCTGCGAAAGCAAAAGGCTGACCAAAAGGAGGCAGGATCTCACGAACCCCTCTCTCCTGCTCCTGCCCGATCGGAATCGCGGCGGAAGGGGTGAGATGGTCTTGGAAGCAGTTCTTTATCAGCCTGAAAACATGTCAGAGACGAATATGCAGACCTCCAACTTCGCCCGCTCCGGCTCTCACCCCAGGGCCGTCGCCATCTCCCGGACCCGGCCCCCCGGATGGACCGGCCGCGCGTACGAGCCGCTCGCCCCCTCCTGGCGCCTCGTCCAGGCGGCGAAGAGCAGCGCCATCGACGAGGGCGAGTACATCCGGCGCTATCGAGAGGAGGTTCTCTCGAAGCTCGATCCCGGCAAAGTTTATGCCGACCTCGGCGAGGACGCCGTCCTCCTCTGCTGGGAGAATTCGGGCGCCTTCTGCCATCGGCGGCTGGTGGCGGAGTGGTTCGAGGAGGAGCTGGGGGGGCCAGTAAAAAAATATACGATTTTTAGTTTGTGTTATCTCGGGTTGTGTTGCTGTAGTCAGGATTCTCTTTTCATGTGTTATCTTTCATGCGTTATGCCTTCTGACTTTCTGGAGGTTTCTGGGCCGTACCGATTTGCTGCGTCCTATGGCCCGTAGGCTATTGGGTGAGATATCCAATATAGCTGCCGCCAAATTGGCGGTGTGGGGTATATGATTTATAAGTCTGCGATTATATGCACTAAATGACAGACATGGATCAAAGAGAGACTCGCCTAAAAGTTGAAATCGACCTTATTGGCAGAACATATAGTGCTATTTTCACAAGTATAATTGGAGTATTTTTTTCAGGTTTATTTTATATGCTTCAAGGAGAAATAAAACCGTTTGTGTTTTGTCTTATAATTCTTGGAGAAATAATGGCGATAAGCTTTATATATCCATATTATAAATATATGTATAATAATTTAAGCGATTCTGCCTCAAAGGAGGATGCGTAATGAATATAGCGGATTATGTATTTATTGTAGCTGGATTAACTTTGTTCTTTGTTGGATTAATTGGGCATATTTACTTGAGGCATAAAAAAAGCTTAGAAAAACCAAAAATGAAAAAATCTCTTAAAACAAGGCCAAGAAGCTCTATCAGATATGACTCAATTTGGAATCAGGACCTATCCCAAAAACATGAGAAAAACTCAGGGGGTAAGTTCTGTGAACCGATTACTTCAGCCGGGAAGCGAGTGCGAACTGAGGGTGAATTTTCTGAGATGAAATCGGATGTTTTAGAAAAACTCTGAATTCTGAGGAGAAAACATGCACATAGACCAGGAAGAAACGAAAGCGCTGCGAGATATAACTGAGATCTATCGTATTGTTAAAGAGCTATCGGTTCTCTCTGAAAGCCTGGACCAGAGTCTCTTTTTGCCGGCAATAAATGAGATCAGGGACGCATTCGATCATCTAATGAGAGTATTTGCTTATAAATTTAATATGGTCGATAATCGCACTGAAGATTATGTAAATTTAAATTTAGTTAGATCAAAGTCGCATCTTTTAAGAGCGGCATACGATCAAATAGACTATATAAACATAATAATCTTAAAAGACATAGAAGATACTTTGGCGCCATTTTCTTTTGAAACCCTCATGACCCAAGGGCTCATGCCCGAAGGATGTAAAACCGATTATAGCC
>LUYE01000075.1 GCA_001602645.1 Methanosarcinales archaeon Methan_01 | reverse complement strand
AGGATGAAGACCATCAGCCCTCCGGTGACGATCCCCTCCGATGCTCCTCGAGTTATTATTGGGCAAGATATATAAACAAATGTTATGGGCATCAATACGAAGGATAATATGATCAACGCCTTCCGGAGCCTCTGCCTATCGTTTATGATATTTTTCATATAGAAAACCGTCAGAATTAAATGTATTTTAAGTTTCCTCCGCTGCTATAACTGCATCCCATCGAGCTCCAGATTTCACGACGGGGTCAGAATGATTCTATCTTCTGGTTTCCTGCAGGTGCCCGTCAAGCGTTTCTATAAAGCGGCGAAAATAAGACAAGCTCTCTTTGAGTGTTTCAGGATTCAATTCAGCCAAAATCTGGAATGAACGTCGACCTTTGTCGTACCCTTTCCCTCTACCGCAATCCTTGGTAGCGTTTTTCAGTGCCCCCAGCAGATCTTCCCGTGATCTGCGCTCCAAGTCTTCCGCTGGAAAAAGAGCGCTCTCTCGCAAATGTGCGCCAAAAACATTGCGCAGAGCCTCACGATCCGCCATTATCCACGTCTCCATGCAGGTTACCATCATCTGCGCCTGGTCATCCTCCGCACCGGCTGGACGGTCCCATCCGTCGCGGGACTTCAGATGAGCCCAAGGCGCCATTGTAACTGGCTCTTCGCTATCGACGAGAAGCATCGGAAATTCGTTTACATAGGCTGATCTCAACGCTATCTTGAACATGTCGTAGGCTTTGTTGCGTCCTCCACAGGCAACGGTGCTCGGCATCCGCCCCTCAAAGCCCGCCCTTTCGATGAGCTTTCTAAACCCCTCCCGACATCGCAATTGAAGATCCTTGCTGTCGCCGCCCCCTTCAATGTATATCCGCACGCTCACCATCTTGTCCCCCCAAGCGCGCCACGGGTCCAGAGTTCGCCCAGACGATAACCTTTTAGCCATTCTTCCAGCTTCTTGCCGTCGAGACGTCGAATCTCGGTCTGGCCGTGGTGCTTCTCGCAGACGAGGACAGCCTCCGGCCGCTCGGTCATCGCATCTACGAGGATGTCCGAGTGAGTGGTGACGATCAACTGGGTGCGCTCTGAGGCGGCGTTAAGCAGGTCGGCCACTTTAGGGAGTATATCGGGATGAAGACCGAGCTCCGGCTCCTCGATGCAGATGAGCGGCGGGGGTGTCGGGTCGCACAGGATAGCCAGCATGCAGAGGTATCGCAGAGTTCCGTCTGACAGCCTCGTTGCGGGAATCGTAAAATCTCCTTCGGTAAAGAAGACCTGGACCGTGCCCCCCTTGATACTCACATCAAAGTCGTCTAGGCCTTCGTAGAGGTCATGCAACGCTTCAAGAATGGCCTTCTTCGCCTTCGGCACCCCACGCAGACGGTTTAGAAACAATCCCAGGTTCGAAAAGTCTTCCTCCAATCGATCGTTGCGCATGTCTGCCTTCTGCGGCTCGCGGAAGATCGCGCTCCGTCCGAAGTACCACTCCCGGTATATCTTGATCTTATCGTAGACACTCGCCAGGTAGGAGACCTCCGGATACGCCTCAGGGTCTCGCCGCTGAGCGAGTATTGACTGATCGGTCTCGACCGTCTCAGGCTTCAGCTTCCGTTCTTCAGTCTCTTCGTGTAGTCCTTTGGTACTGACATTGAGTACCGGGTTCCCGTGCTGGTAGCTGTAGTAAAAATATGGCCTGTCGAAACCTGGAAAGGGCTCTTTATTCTCGATGCGTTCGTCAGCCAAGCGGAAAGTCTGGTTCTCCTCCCGAAAGGCCAGAACGTGACGGAGCGGCAGATTTCCTCGGAGATTGCTGATGACGACGTCGATGGAAGCCTCACCATCGGGCTTTCCTTTCCATATCCAATCCCTTGCACCTCCACCCCGGCGGATAACTGCACGGATGTCGCCTGGGGCTGCGCGCAGGAGAGATATGGCCTCGATGAGATTGGACTTCCCAGAGCCGTTCGGACCGATGAGCACATTCAGGCTTTCAAGGGCGATAGGCTCTGTATCGGGTCCAAAAGAAAGCAGATTGCGTGGCCTAATTTCCCTCACCATTCGCATCTCATTGCCGTTCAATTCCATTATTCCACCTCCTCATATCCCCTCAGATT
>LUYE01000074.1 GCA_001602645.1 Methanosarcinales archaeon Methan_01 | reverse complement strand
GGGGTCGGGGTTATGGGGGTTGGGGGGCATGGTTATATTATCATGGTCTCCTTTTCATTTAAAGACTTTTGAACCGTATCTGGCACCTCAGTTTCTGGCGAGCGCGAAGGCGTTGTTCTTTGCGCTCATCACCGTGGGCACCTTCTCATCGCTGGCGCGTAGGGAAGGTGTGGTGGAAATAGTACATTGACGACATCAGACAGATACTGATATTAACCGCAACGACGAAACATCATATCGAGTAGCTCAGTGGAATATATGCGGTCCACAATATGCGGTCCACATGATGATGATTGAAGAGTTCCATTCACCGGCTTTGAGGCAAAAGGGGTATAGATATTCAATTGAATAAAATAAAAATTGAAGGCTTTAAGTCCATCAAATCCTTGGACCTGGAACTGCGCCCCATGAACATCCTCATCGGTGCGAACGGTTCCGGTAAAAGCAATTTCATCTCGCTCTTCGATCTGCTGAACCAGATGGTTGAAGGCAACTTTCAGCTCTCAGTGCAGAAAGCTGGTGGTGCCGATACTTTTCTGTATTTCGGCCAGAAGGTCACCGACGAAATCAGGATTTGCCTAACATTTGGGTATAATGCCTATAGTTGCGTCTGGATACCGACTGCAGATGATTCCCTCATATTTGCCGATGAAATCTGTTATTTCCATGATCCAAGATATCCTCGGCCCTATGAGGTAACTCTGGACACAGGACATCGAGAGAGCAAATTACCCGAAAAGGCAAAAAAAGAACATGTACCCGATTACGTGCTCGATAGCCTAAAGAGCTGGAAAGTCTACCACTTTCACGACACAAGTGAATCCGCACACGTCAAAAAAACTGGAGACATCAACGATAATCTTTACTTGAGGAGCGATGCCGGCAACCTGGCGGCTTTCCTATATCTCCTCCAAAAAACCTCAAGCACCCATTATGAGGTGATTCGAGATACAGTCCGCCTGGTAGCGCCCTTCTTCGACGATTTCGTGCTTCGACCTATGCCTGAAAATGAGAACAAAATCCGTCTCGAATGGCGCGAAAGAGGTTCCGATCATCCTTTCCTCGCTCACCATCTCTCTGATGGAACCCTCCGCTTCATATGTCTGGCCACGCTCCTGCTGCAACCCAAAATGCCCTCAACGATACTGATAGACGAGCCGGAGTTGGGCTTGCATCCTTACGCCATCAACGTCTTGGCCTCGCTCATGAGAAGCGCCTCCAAAAGGTCTCAGCTCATAGTTTCCACTCAATCGGTCACCTTGGTAAATCAGTTCGAAGCAGAGGACCTTCTAGTCGTCGATCGGAAGGATCATGCAACTACAATCGAACGGGTTGATCCGGAGAGGCTCACTGAATGGCTTGAAGATTATGCTCTTGGCGACCTGTGGGAGAAGAACGTCCTGGGCGGGAGGCCATAGAGGTGAGCTGCCAAGTTCGCGTAAATATAATCGTGGAGGGGCCGACAGAAGAGACCTTTGTAAACAAAATTCTTGCAGTAGATCTGGGGCTCCGTGGCATATCTATTTCTGCACGCAGTGTCGAGACGAAACGTAAGAAAAGTAGGTTCGACAGATCCATCGAGATTAAGCGTGGTGGATTATCTAAATATGACAAGGTGAAACGAGACATCCAAAGATGGCTCAAAGAGGATCGTGGCGCGTACCTCACCACCATGTTCGACCTTTATGAACTCCCTCCGGATTCTCCAAACCGGCAAGAGGCAAGGCGGCTAAGTGATCCTTATAAAAAAGTGATGAGGCTGGAGCAGGGATTGGCGGAAGACATAGGTGATCCCCGTTTCATCCCATATATACAGCTCCACGAGTTCGAAGGGCTGCTTTTCAGCGACGTTGAAGCCATCGACCACGTACTAGAGATATATCAGAGCGATTCTCATCTGAGAGAATTAAAAGATATCCGCACCAAGTTTAATACGCCTGAAGAAATAGATGAAGGTCAGACTACCGCCCCGTCGAAGAGGCTGCTGAATCTGTATGAGGGTTACGATAAAGTTCTTTTTGGCTCACTGATTGCGGGGAGGATCGGGCTAGAACGTATGCGGGAAGAATGTCCTCATTTCAACGAATGGGTATCGAAAATGTTGGACCTAGCCTCACAATAATAATTCGATCAAATCTTTCACCCGTTGCAATCGCCATCCGTGCTCCTTCCCCGATCCGCAAGAAAACTTTTTCAACTTCACAGGCCTACTCTTATCCATGAAGCTCAAGGTGACCCTCGAAGAGGCGGAAGAAGGGGGGTACATCGTCAGCTGTCCGGCACTGACGGGCTGCCATTCTCAGGGGGATACCGCTGAGGAGGCTCTGGAGAATATCAGGGAGGCGATAGAGGGCTGCCTTGAATCTCTTTCTGACGAGAAAATAAGTTCTCTTACCACCCAGGGAAAGATCATTGAAGTGACCGTCTGATTCCATGTCCAAGAAGCTGCCCGTGATCTCTGGGCAGATGGCGGTTAAGGCCTTTGTTAAAGCCGGATGGCGATTCGATAGGACCTCTGGGAGTCACGTCATACTCCGAAAAGAGGGCTCTGATAAAGGACGCTGGTATGGACGTGGACGAGTTCTCGCGCTATTTATAAAATAATTAAACACTAAATCCGAACGTTTTTGGGGCTGCCTTCTAGTAGTTGCCAGAAAAGTGGTCCTTTCGGAATTTTGATACATCTAACATGTATATTTTTGGTTTGCATAAATCCAATAAGAAAAAGGAGAAGACGATGGCGTCAGAATGCGCTGGCCGAATCGATAGAAAACGCTCCCTCCTCATCTGCACCAACAACTCGGCACGCTCGCGAGAATCCCGAAAGTCTCTTGCGCCACATGAACGGTGATGTCGGAAGAAAGTTGCACGTTTTCAAGACTCAAAATTTGCGTCATGGCTCAAACCGTTTGCGTCGCGACATAAAATTGGCTCGATCTTGGTCAGCACAATCGCTGCACTACGAGCGATCATGGCCGATGCGAGAGATCTTTTTACTTTTACATGCCGCATATCAACAATTGCCATCTGTTTGAATGCCGAGGCCTTTCTCCGCCACCTCAACGGCGATCGTTACGAGGTCGAAAGCTTCGGAACCCTCCCGACGGAGAGAAACCCCCTCGCCACGAGAGCGATGGCCGACTGGGACGTCGACATCTCGGGCCACCGGTCCAAGAGCCTGGATGAGCTTCGGGGCGCCGAGTTCGACCTGGTGGTGACGGTCTCTCGATCGGACGAGGGAGGCCTGCCTCTTATTTCCCGGCAGGGGCGAGAGGGTCCCCCAGAGCTTCCCCGACATCGCAATCGCCACCAGGAGCGAGGAGGAGCGTATCTATCCATTCCGGGAGGTGAGGGGCGCGATCGAGGCCTGGATCGAGGAGAAGCTGGGGTTAGAAAGCGGGCTTGGCGATCAGCTTGAATAGTTGAGCATTTAGGCATGGGCCTCTACCGATAGAATGCGCTCCAGAGTCTCCTCTTCGGTCGGGATCTCTTCACCGTGCTCTTTCAGGCTCTCCAGGTAGACCTCGATCGCCTCTCTTGCCATCTCCACCGCCTCCTCGATGGTGTCGCCGTAGGTGACGCACCCGGAAAGAGATGGAACGGTGACGGTGTAGCCGCCTTCCGGCTCCTTTTTAAGAAGGATCCTGTAGGTCAGTGTGCCCATGGTGATTACTGGTCGTTTATAGTATTAGAAGCCCACCAGGCATCAAGAACAGAAAGGCAGGATCGGGGCGATGGGGGCGGGGCCGTGGAAAAAATCGCCGCTACCCCGGCCTCACGTACCGGACCCCCTCCGGCGCCCCGTCGTCGACGAGGACGACGATAGTCTCCGAGAGGCGGTTGAAGAGCCGCTGCCCCGACCCCGGCATCGCGATCCAGCCGATGAG
>LUYE01000045.1 GCA_001602645.1 Methanosarcinales archaeon Methan_01 | reverse complement strand
GACACAATCTTTATTGTATGGTGAGTAATAAAATTTATAACTTTCGTTCCGGAGTACTAGATGGGGTGAGAAATAGTTTCATGACTCTAAATCTAAAAATCATCCGAATTCTTATATATCTGATTAACAGTAAGACAATTACAAGGAGGATGGCTATGCTGAGAATAGAGATCACTGATTTCGGCATTATATTGGTGGTGCTTTGCGTTTTGCCTTTTATTGGAAGTGCCACCGGAGAAGGAATCGCTCAGCTCTACACCAATGGATCAATTTACATTGATGAAACTAAAAAAGCTGATAATCTGCTCGTCGTAGATGGCGTGGTAAAGGCACTGAACGTCAGCCCCGATGAATATAAAAATGGAACAGTTATCGACCTAAAAGGCGCTGCCGTCTATCCTGGTTTTATCGATAGCCATGTGCATCTCATGGAAACAGGTTACTTCTTCTATGTCGGAGCAAACCTTATAGGCTGCAACGATTCAGATTCTATTGCACGGATTTTGGCTGATAAAGCCAAATACATCCCGGAAAACGAAATCATTCTTGGTGCTGGTTTCTCCCTGAGGGACTACGATAGCTGGTCGCTTGAAGACCTTGCCAAGATAGATAATGCAACGGGCTCAAGGCCGGTCTTTTTAGGCGACAAGCTCGGTCATAACGCCATTATAAATAGCGCCGCTATGAACCTAACCGGCCTTACTCCCACAACCCGTGTGCCTCTCGGCGGAAAGATGGGGGTGGAGGAGGGCAGGCTTACAGGAATGCTGCGGGAATCTGCTATGACATTGCCGGGAAATAAGATATTCGCGTTGTTCAACAGCAAGGATATCAAGGCCGGTACGCTTATTTTGCTGAAACGCTGGGCATCCTACGGATATACGGGAGCGGTAGACCTGATGGGTGGTCCTGGCGTGCGGCTGATGAGGCCAGATCTTTTTTATGATATGGAAGAAGAAGGCACCCTTCCGCTGCGGATTAATTACTGCTATACTATATTTAACCTAAGCGACGTGGACGATGCTGCGAGATACCGCGGCAACGACACGGATATGGTCCAGTTTGTAGGCTGCAAGATATTTGTTGATGGAGCGTTTGCCGGCGGTCAGGCCTGGACCAGCTGGCAGAACCTTCAGGGCAACTACGGTCTCCAGGAGATATATACTGATGATACCGGTGGACCGGAGATGAATCTCACACGCATAGTCGAGAGGGTTGAAGATTACGGTATGAATATGCACTACCATGTCCAGGGAGATAGGGCCATCGGGGCGGTAATTGAGGCTCTTGATAAGGTTTCGTCAGCCAGAGGAAATCTCACTGGAGTCCACACGCTGATACACATGGGATTCCCGAATGATGAGCAGATCGAGAAGATCCGCAAATTCGACGGACATGTCGTCATGACGGTCCAGCCTGCCTTCTGGTCCGTCGAGAATGACACCGCCTATTATTACGGAGAACACAATAAAGATGCATACCCCATTAAAAAGCTCATAGACAGCGGAACCCCTGTTGGGATCAGCACAGATTTCAGCGTTTCACCTCTAGAATACTCTCCTGCCACAATGGTGATCCGCGTCGCGGTTACCGGCGGAGGAGATCCGCAATCGCACCTGCCACTCAGTGTTACGGAAGCGATTCGCGGTTTCACTGTCGGCAGCACCGCCACCACATCAAGGAACGATACCGGCGTTCTATATCCCGGATATAAGGCCGATATGGTCGTGTATGAAAAGGACCTCTATTCCGTACCGTTCGATGAAATGTCCATGGATAATCCAAGAGTTATAGCGACTTATGTAGGAGGCAAAGAGGTCTATCGAGGCTGAGGCAGAAAAGGACTACATCAGGAAAGAAGGCGAGGGAGGGAGGAGATGGCTCTCCCCAGGTGAACTCAAATACACCCTTCCTTGCCTTATCCTTCTCACGTGAATCTAGTGATTTTCCATCTGGGTCGAACCACAAGCCCTTTATCGCCCTGGGCGGAAAATATCCCCTGATGGCCAGGGATCAAAAGGACTACTTCTACCGGAAGGCCAAGGCCGAGGGGTACCGGGCCAGGTCTGCCTTCAAGCTCCAGCAGATCAACCAGAGGTTCCGGCTGATCCGGAGGGGCGACGCCGTCCTGGACCTGGGGGCCGCCCCCGGCGGGTGGCTGCAGGTGGCAAAGGAGATCTCCGGCGGCCGGGTCGTCGGGGTCGACCTCCTCGCGATCGAGCCGATCGATGGGGTCACCACCATCAAGGCCGACATCACCGCCCAAAAGACCCTGGAGCTGATCGTCGAGTCCCTTGGAGGGAGGGCCGACGTCGTCATCTGCGACGCCGCCCCGAACCTCTCGGGGAACTGGACCCTTGACCACGCGCGGTCGATCGACCTCTCCCGGTCGGCCCTCCGGGTCGCCGAATCGGTCCTCAAGCCCGGCGGAAACTTCCTCGTCAAGGTCTTCCAGGGGGACACCTTTTTGGATTACCTTTCGGAGGTGAAGGGGAGGTTTCGGAGGGCCCAGTCCCACTCTCCGGCCGCCTCTCGGAAGGAGAGCGCCGAGATGTACGTCGTCGGCCAGGGGTTCTTTGTCCCGCCGGTGAAGGCGGGGGACGTTTTGGAGCTTTTGATCGTCGGCGTCGGCAAGTCCGGAGACGGGTTCGCTGAGGTCGAGGGATTCAAGATATTCGTCCCCGGCGCGGCCTTGGGCGACCGGGTGAGGGTCCGGATCGGCCCGATCAGGTCCGGCCACGCCGTCGGAACGATCGAGGGAAGAGAGGCGGCGTTGGATTGATATGCGTTGGATAGAAGAGGGGCCGCTTTAGAAAACTATTTTTAGATATCCTCTCCACCTCTTGAACGTGACAGTCTTCAGAGCTTATGACGTGCGAGGCGTCTATGGAGCGGAGCTCACCGAGGATATCGCCGAACGGGTGGGAAAGGCCCTCGGATCCTACCTCGCCGACGGCAGGATCGCCGTCGGGAGGGACACCAGGGTGAGCGGCCCCTCCGTGGAGAGGGCCTTCCTGGATGGCGTCCTATCCACCGGATGCTCCGCCGAGAGGTACGGCGTCCTCCCGATATCGATGATCAGCTTTGAGACGTGGCGAGGGGGCTACAGCGCCGCGGCGTACATCTCCGCCTCCCACAACCCCCCGGAGTACAACGGCATCAGGTTCAGGACCAGCGAGGGGTACGGAATGCTCTACCACGAGACGGAGATGATGGACCTCTACGAGAAGGGGGCCTTCCGGAAGGGGGACGGCAAACTGACCGACCGATCCCCCGACGACGCCATCCGCAGGTACGCCGACTACGTCGAAGGAAGACTCGCCTTCGACCGGCCCCTCCGGATCGTCCTGGACATGGGAAACGGCGCCGCCTGCGGCACCTTCCCCCTCTACCAGAGGCTGGGCTTCGACTGTCGGATGACCAACGGCAACCCCGACGGCCACTTCCCCGGCCGGGGGCCCGCCCCCACCGAAGAGTCCCTCCGGGACGCGGCAAGGACGGTAGTGGAGATGGGAGCCGATTACGGCGTCGGCTTCGACCCCGACGCCGACCGAGGCCTCGTCATCGACGACCAAGGAAGGATCGTCACCCCTGAGAAGGTGGCGGTGATCCTGGCGAAGGAGAGGTACGGCCCCGGCGACAAGGTGGTCGCGGGGTTCGACTGCTCCATGATCGTCGAGCGGGAGCTTCTTCCCCTCGGATTCGAGGTGATCCGGGAGAGGGTGGGGGACGTCTTCGTCGCAAACCGGGTCAAGGAGGAGGGTGCCGTCCTCGGCGTCGAGCGGTCTGCCCACTTCTTCATCCCGGAGTTCCAGCTCTCCGACGACCCCTTCGCCATGTCCCTCGCCCTCGGCGAGATCGTCTCCCGGGGCGAGAGGCTCTCGAAACTCGCGGACGCCATCCCCGACTACCCCTACGTCCAGCGGAGCATCAGGACGGAGGGGTCCGCCGCCGAGGTGATGAGACGCCTCGAAACTGACCTCGCATCTCTTGAGCCCGACACCACCGACGGCCTAAAGATCTCTGGGGAGGATTACTCCGTCCTGATCAGGCCCTCCAACACCCAGCCCCTCATCAGGCTCTACGTCGAGACGGCAGGGACGGACGTGGATGAGCTGGTGAGGCGGTTCGAGGGGTTAGTAAAAGGGGCTATGAGGTGACGGATGCCGAAAGATCGGCCGACCGTCGCCCTGTTGGCCTCCCAATCGCCAAGCCTGAATACGAGCTGATTCGAATTGAACCCCAATGACGTCTGCATCCTGATCCCCACCTTGAATGAGGAGGACGCCATCGCCGAGGTGATCGGCGAGTTCAAGAAGATGGGCTTCGATGAAATTCTCGTCATCGACGGCCACAGCCGCGACCGGACCCGGGAGCGGGCCGATGAGGCCGGCGCGAAAGTCGTTGTCCAGAGAGAGAAGGGCAAAGGCCAGGCCCTCAAGGAGGCCTTCAGCCTCATCGAGGCCGATTACATCGTCATGATCGACGGGGATGGAACCTACCTTCCCGCCGAGGTCCGCCTCCTCCTCGACCCGATATTCGAGGGGAAGGCCGACCACGTCATGGGAAACCGATTCGGAAACCTCCAGAAGGGGGCCCTCACCCGCCTCAACTCGGCGGGAAACCGGCTGATCAACTTCTTCTTCCGGCTGATCTACAACGTGCCCCTGAACGACATCCTGACGGGTTACCGGGCCTTCACTCGTGAAGGGGTTCGAAGGCTCGACCTGACCATGCCGGGCTTTGAGATAGAGACGGAGATGACCGTCGACAGCGTCAAGAAGGGCCTCGCCATCGCCGAGGTCCCGGTGACTTATCGGGCGAGGACGACCGGAACGAAGACGAAGCTCAACCCCATCATGGACGGCGCGAGGATCGTCGCCACCATATATCGGATGGCAAAGACCCACAACCCCCTCTTCTACTTCGGCCTGATGGGCTCCCTCTTCGGCGCAGCCGGCTTCTTTCTGGGGCTATACGTCGCTAGAGATTGGCTCGCCACCCGGACCGAGCACATCCCCCTGACGATCCTGACGGCCCTTCTGATCATCGTCGGGTTCCAGCTCTTATTCATGGGTATCCTCGGCGACGCCGTCGCCTCGATGCATCGGGAGGTCCTGCGAGAGATCTACAGGAACCGAAGGGATAGATGATAGGCGGCAGCCCAGATCAGAGGCGGGGATGAAACTCTGGGGGCTTTGAACGCTCTTCTCCCTGATCGCAAAGCCGCTACTTCGCCCACCTGGTGATCCTGGCCGCGGCCATAGGCCTCCTCCGCCCCCCCCCCACCTTCGAGCTCTTCCTCCCTCACGTCCCCCTCCTCCTGGGAGTCATCATCTTCGGGATGGGGATGATCCTCCGGGCCGAAGAGTTCCGTAATATCTTCGCCCAGCCGAAGGTGGTGGCCTACGGGGTCTTCGCCCAGTACACCATCATGCCACTCATCGCCTAGGGGATCGCCGAGGCCTTCCGTCTTCCCGGAGATCTTGCCGCCGGGGTCGTCCTCGGATCGGGGACGATGAGGGCGGCTCCCCGGGACTGGGCCTCGACGATCTGCGCAGCAACGAGGAGGTGCTGCTCGGTGGTGTTCGATCCCGTTACGAGGATGGCGTCGGAGGAGAGGAGGCCTCTTATGGGGTTGGTCATCGCCCCGCTCCCCAGGGCGCATCCCAGCCCCGCCACCGAGGGGGCGTGGCAGAGCCGGGCGGCGTGGTCGACGTTGTCCGTCTTGATGGCGGCTCGGGCGAGCTTTGCGAAGAGGTAGTTCTCCTCGTTCGTCCCCTTCGCCGAGGTTAGGACCCCGACGGCCTCAGGGCCCGCCTCATCTCTTATCTTCTTCAGCCGCTCGGCCGTCGCTGAGATGGCCTCATCCCAGGCGCAGCGGACCAACCGCCCGCCGCGCCAGATCAGGGGGGCCTTCCGCCTGTCGGGATGATGGACGAAGTCGGCGGCGAGCCAGCCCTTGACGCAGAGCCTCCCCCTGGAGATGGGATGAGCGGGGTTTGGGGACGCCCCGGCGGCCCGGCCGTCCTCGACGTGGATGAAGAGACCACAGCTGCAGCCGTAGTAACGTACCTCACCCAGAACGCCTCAACCTCAGAGGTGTTATCTGTTCGGGCTGCGACCTCCAGGCTTCAAAAAAGTGAAATAGGCCAATGGCTCTAAGAGTTTCCGCATGATCGGAAGTGGACCCGCCGATGCGCCCCGTCCGGAGGGCGACGCTCATGGCAGAGGACCGGCCCCCGGGGCCGGTCTGATGACGGTAACAGTTATGGGGATTATGGGGATTTTTCTCCTCCTCGCCTCGGGGGCGGGAGCCTCCGATGGGCTGGTCACCTTGCGCCTCGACGACGGGACGGCAGAGAACGGCTTTCGGATGGGCGGCGACCTCGGCCACGCCGTCGTCTTCGAGGCCCCCGCCGGGGATTGGACCATAAAGGCGGTCGGCGTCTACGGGAAGCTCGAGCCGAACAGATCTTCCGATATTTTCGTCCTGGAGATCCTGGACGGAGAGCTGAACGCCGTCTCAAAGGTGACGGAGAGGGCAGACACCTACTTCGGCGAGGAGTTCGGCTGGTCCGTGGTGGACGTCCCCGACGTCCGGGTCTTCGGCCTCTTCCTGGTCGCCCTCTACGAGTTCGGCGGGGTCTTCGTGGGCACCGACATAGGTCCCGCCACCAACCGATCGCTATTGACGGCGAGAAACCCCAACCGTATCCTCCCGTGGGAGCTGGCGGAGAGCCCCAAAAACGAGACCGAGTGGATGATCCGAGCTTTCGGTTCCTCCCCCGCCCCGGAGGTGGTGAGCCTGGAGGTCCTCTCCGAGGGCGCAAGCGAGAGGAGCCCGGCCAAGATGGAGGCGAAGCTTGCGGACCCCGATCAGAACCTCAGGAGGGCGACCCTCTTCCTGGCTGAGAAAGGATCTAGGGAGGTAGTCTGGTCTGACACTAGAGAGCTGGATGGGGGAGAGGCGACAGCGGAGTTCTCCTGGCCGGGGACAACCTTCCGGGTCTCCGACCCCAACGGGACCGTCTACCCCGTCCTGCCGTCGGTGGTGGAGGGCGTCTCGGAGAGCTTTCAGCCTATCCTGGCTCGATCTCTCCCTTGCGTCCTCCTCCTCGATTTTGGTGAGACCCAGGTTCCAGCCTACGCCTACTTCGGCGAGGACGGAAGGCTCAACGGCCTGATAGACGAGACGGGCGAGGTCCATTACGTATCGAGGGAGGTCCTCGACGCCACCGCCCCGGAGGTGGACTACGTCGGGTACGTGGCGAAGAACGTCACCGCCTCCAGGGGCGATACCGCCATCGCGTTCTACAAAGTGACCGCCGACCCCGGTTTTAAAATCCTGTCGACGGAATATCACCCGCTGATGATCCTCGACCGTTCGCCCCTCTTCAACTACAGGGTCGGCCTCGAAATGGTGGAGGCGGCGGCCGGCGACTACGTCCCGATCGTCCTAGTGGAGGACGAGGCCTACAACGCGGCTTGGTTCAGCGGCTCAGAAGAAATGATAGTCGTTTGAGCTACGGATATGAGGTCCAGTAGCCGGTTTTTTGCGGATGATCGGCTCAATTCGGGCGAGACGAACCGGTGAAAGATCTCTTCCGGCGGTCCGCTATCGTCTCCAGGTACTGTGCCTATGATCCCCTCAAAAGATAAAATTTGCAGTGTATTTTATAAAATAATCCTTGGGCCGTGACCTCATAATAGGTCGATTTATATACTTATATTTGTTAGAGGATAAGAAAAAACAGCCCGGCGAAGGTATCTGGTTTGATAGACCGCGACTGGTCGTTGAGGGAGCTGTTAACCATCCTTATAACAGAACATCAACCGGTTAGGAGTGCACATGTATATATTATGCATATTATTGAATTTCATCGTAATGATTAAATATCTTAAAATGACATTATACATGTTATCAAGTTAAAATATTGATGGGATGGATGTGGTAATTATACTTCCAGATATAAAACTAGCTAAATTTGTTAAAATAGCCATCATCATTTCCATATATCTTATGGTGGGTGACAACGGATTAGCCAGCGATGAACAGGTGCCTGAGGCGGCAAAATGGGTTATCATGATCTACATGGCCGCGGATAATAACCTGGAAGACGCCTCCATATTCAACATGAACCAGTTGGAGCGGGTGGGCTCAAGCGAAAACACCAAAATCATAGTTCAATGGGACAGAAGCCCCGAATATGATTCTAGTAACGGCAATTGGACCGGTACAAAGAGGTTCCTCATATCGAAAGATGACGACGAGGAGGCCATCGGGTCCCAAGAACTGGAGGATCTGGGAGAGGTTGATATGGGGGATATGAATTCCCTGTCGGAGTTCATCAACTGGACACTCCAAAATTATCCCGCGGATAGATATGCCCTCTCATTGTGGAATCATGGGGCAGGCTGGATGATGCATACCTGCGATGATACCTCGAATACCTGTCTCACTTTAAGAGATTTATCAGACGCTCTGAGGAGAGCCGGGTTTGTCCAGGGTAAGAAGCTGGACCTATTAATATTTGATGAATGCCTTATGGGTCTGATCGATGTGGCCAATGAGATGGGACCATATGCAAAAGTGATGATCGCTTCAGAGGATGTGGTTCCTGGCAAAGGCATAGATTTTAGCCTACCTCTTTCTGAACTTGATGAAGACCCAACGATGGATGAGAGAGAACTAGCTAAAGTTATTGTGAAGTCATATAAAGAGTTTTACGCCAAAGAGAAGCCTAAGCCGTATGCGACCCTGGCGGCGTATGATCTTGAGAAGATGCCTGAGGTGATCAATGCAACTGCTCACTTATCTGTGATGCTTGGAGAGCGGATGGATCGGATATGGCCCCAGATAGGAACAAGCCTGAGCATCTCAGAGTCCTTTTCCAAATCGGATGGGCTTGCTCAATTCAAACTGAATTCGAACTACTATGATCTCTTCGATTTTGCCGACCTCTTGGGGAGAAAGAGCATGGACAAAGATGTAGATGATGCAGTAAATGATCTGAAGACAGCCATTAGAGCGACAATTGTCGCAGAGTATCACGGACGGGCGCATCCCTTTGCCTACGGCATGACGGTCTACTTCCCGGAAGATGAAGAGATCTATGTATATTATGGTGATCAGTATTCCGGTTCCTCAAAATTTGCTTCAGAGGTGGGATGGGAAGAGTTCCTGCATAGCTACATTGAAGCAGAACAGAGCGATACGATCGCGCCGACCATTGAAATAACGAGCATATCCCCACAACCATCCAATTTGAGTCATCCCGCTCGAATCCTGGGAAACGCCACAGGGAACAATATTGCTTACATGTCCAGGATAATAGGTAGAGTTGAAGGCGACCGATTAATCATGTTGAATGAACATCAAGTTTCTAGGTATTATCCGGAATATAGCGGCAGCCGCAAGCTTCCGGAGTTCTTGGATGGAAGAAACAACATCGACTACACATGGGCCCCTGTGATAGATGTATTGACAAATGGAGAGACATCGGTCATAGCGCCGGCTTACCCCCTGGGGGCGGAAGATTACTATTTCACCATCGACGGCAAGTACAGGAGATCGAATGAAACAGAACCCTTCTCCTCCAGGCTCATCTTCGATTACATGACAGGGAGGTTGATATCAGCGTGGAGGATCGATGATATGCTGATCAATGAATTCGAACCAAAGGTGGGTGACGTCTTCAGGCCCGAATCCATTGATATTGATGGGGAAATGGACGTGATGGAAGCCATAGAGATGGAGGGGTTAACCTTCGGAGACTGTGGCATATGGTTGGAACCCCGACCACTGGAAGAGGGAAGGTACTTGGTCGGATTGTATGTAAAAGATCTATCAGACAACTGGAATTTGACTTTGAGAAGCGTTGACATCGCTGGTCAGCCGGCTTTGAACCCCCCCATTTCCCTGAGGAGTATTCTGGGAAGATGGGCAGGATACGGTCCCTATGGTGATACGCAGTTTGTATTCGAGTTTTCCGAATCTAAGCTGCCAATGATGGATATATTTCCACTCTGCAGCATCTGGCGCTGGGGAACTTTTAGCGTCAAAGCTCCTGGAAAGGAGGATAAGGTTGCGCAGTTCATCTACAGGGTTAGGAATGACGACGGCCGCACATTGTTGACGATGATCCTGCTGCCTGAGGATCAAGATGCGATCTATATGGCCTTCTTAATAAGCCTCGAGGGAGATCAGCTAGAGATGCAAGACATTTTCGAGAGCGGTTTGTATTCGCTGAAAAGAGGGCATAAGAACGGTTTATTAGATGAGCGTCGAAGCGCCTTCGGGACGGATTTCAGTCAATCCACGCGCTCTCCCGAGAACCTTACGAATCAGACCACATCAAGCACCGTGAGTTTCTCAATTTATTCAGATTATATCAGCCGATTTTTGAGCTGATAGCTGTGTTGAGGAGAAGGTTAACCAAACAGACCCATCCGGCATGCGAGTTGTCCCACGCCAAAGATCCCGCTTAAGACCTGCCCGCCCGATTATCTTTACAACGCCGAGATGCTGGAAATTCCGGAGAGACATCGCCATCAAGATTGGAAAGGAGGAAGAATTGTCGTTCATAGAACCGCCTGCCATCATCCTGGTGGCCTATGGGAGCCTCGCCTTTGATGCGAGGAAGACCTACGAGAAGATAAGAGCCGTATACAGACGTGAATTTCAAGCCTCGGCCGTCGAGATCGCCTTCACAGCGTGGTTCATACGAAAGAGGCTGAGAGGTGAGGGCACCTCCGTCCCCAGCCCCCTGACGGCTCTCGTGGAGCTCTACGAAGCTGGCCACAAAGATTTCATCATCCAGTCGCTACACGTCGTCCCGGGCTCGGAGTTCCACGAGGTAGCTGCCCTGGGCGGCGCCCTCCGGACCGGCCGCGGGAAGCTCGGCTTCCGGAGGCTGGAGATGGGGATGCCCCTCCTGGCCGCAGGTCCGGACTACGATGCCGTATCCTCGGCCCTTGCCCCGGAGTTCGACCGGGTCACCGTCGAGGGCGAGGTGGCGGCTTCGCCGCGAGATCCGGAGGAGACGGCCGTAGTCCTCGTCGGCCACGGGACGGCCCACCCCGCCGACGCCGCCTACTCCAGGATGGCGATGGTTCTGAAGAGAGATCACAGGAACGTCTTTCTCGGGACGATCGACGGCTTTCCGGGGCTGGAGGAGGCGCTGGATGAGGTGAGGGCATCGGGGGTCCGAAGGGTGAGGCTCGTCCCCTTCCTGGTGGTGGCGGGAGGCCACGCCGCAAAAGACATCTCCGGGGACGGTTCGGGATCGTGGAAGAGGTCCTTTGAGGAGGCGGGCTACGAGGTCGACCTGAACCTTTTGGGGATGGGGGAGAACCCTCGGGTGGTGGAGATATTCGTCGAGCATACGAGGCGGGCGGAGAAAGAGCTTTCAGCCGGGCTCTGATGAGGCCCGTGCTTCCATATTGATCGAAGGGCTTCGAAACGAGAGATCCGCCAGGAGCGCGCCCTCCATCAACAGCCCCAAATACCATCGCGATGAAATAATTATCCAATGTCCCCCATCGACTCCGCCCTCCTCCTCGCCCTCTACCTCATCGCCTTCGCCGCCGTCCACAGCCTCATGGCGAGCCTCCCCTTTAAAAGAAGGGCCGCGAAGATCCTCGGAAGCCGGATCGACCCGTGGTATCCAGCGATCTTCTCGGCCTCGGCCTTCGTGATGGTCCTGCCGCTGGTGTACCTCGTCTACCTCTTCCCCGGCAAGATCCTGTACGTCGTCCCATCCCCCTGGCGGTGGACGATGGTGTCGGGGCAGATCCTGGCAGGGCTCCTGTCGGTCAGGGCCTTCGTCGACGCGCCCCACCGGTTCCGGGTCTCGCTCCAATTGGCGGGACCTCGGGCCGCTGGGGCGGAGGCCCTGGAGCCCCAGGGCGTTTACCGCTGGATTCGAGACCCGTTCCTCTTATCTGGCGTTCTCATCATCTGGCTGACCCCCTTCATGACGACGAATATCCTGATCCTATACGCCGCCGTCACCGTCTACCTCTACCTAGGGTCGCTCCACTGGGAGAGGAGGCTCCTCGCCCAGTTCGGGGACGAGTACCGGTCGTATCAGAAGCGGGTCCCGAGGGCCGTACCCTGGCGAGGGAGAGCCCCGGCGGGCGAGGGGTGAAGGCCGAAGGTCCGGAGAACCAGAAGAGGATAAAGGAGAATCAAAGAGGCCCTCGATATGGTCACCACCTCCACCCTAATCCTCGCCCTATACCTCGTTGGCTTTGCAGGCCTTCACAGCCTCCTCGCGAGCCTCTGGCTGAAGAGGAGGGCGAGGCGGGCCTTTGGTCCGGGAGGGATGAGGTGGTACCGCCTCTTCTTCACCCTCGTCGCTGTCGTGACCCTCCTCCCGCTGGCCCGCCTCTTCTATCTACATCCGGGGGAGGTCCTCTACTCCGTCCCCTCCCCCTGGTTTTGGATGATGGTGGCGGTCCAGGCGGCCGCTGCCATCGGCCTCGCAAAGACCTTCCTGGCGGCCGGGCCCCTCCGTTTCCTGGGGATCAGGCCCGACTCCGGCGATGGAAAGGGCCGGCTGATCGTCCGGGGGATATACTGCAGGACGAGAAACCCCCTATTCCTCTTCACCCTCCTCGTCCTCTGGCTTGCGCCCATCATGACCGATAACCTCCTAGTCCTCATCATCATCGCCACAGTCTACTTAATCCTCGGATCGATCCACGAGGAGAGGATCCTCGCCGAGAAGTTCGGGGCCGCTTTCCTGGAATACCGGGATAAGGTGCCCAGGTTCATCTCCAGCCCCAGGTGCCGCTATTCCGAGACGGCGGGGGAGGCCACCGGTCCCGCGGCGGTCTCGGACCGCGGACCTCGGTCCGAACAGGGATCGCCTCGATTATGATCGGGACCGATTCAGACCTCATGCCGGATCTGAGCCAAAAACCCCGGCCGGAGAAGGAAGGCCGGAGAGGCCTTCACCGGCCGTAGGTGGCGACGGCTTCGCCCGACTGGAGGACGCGTCCCTCCATCGCCGCCTCTAGCTCAGATCTCCCGGAGCCCGGCGGAAGGTCGAGCTTGGAGTCCAAAACGAAGACCTTCAAGACATATCTGTGGGAGATCCCCGCTGGCGGACAGGGCCCAGAGTACCCGACATCTCCGAAGCCGTTTCTACCCTGGACGGCCTCCGGAGCCGAGACCTCCTCCAAAGGAGGTATCCCCTCGGGGATCGACGCCGACGGCACGAGGTTCCAGATCAGCCAGTGGACGAAGGTCCCCCGAGGCGCATCCGGGTCCTCCAGGATGATGGCGATCGACCCGGCGGATTCGTCGAGGCCAGAGATCTCAACCGGAGGCGAGAGGTCCTCGCCGTCGCAGGTCTGCCTCTCGGGGAAGGAGTCGAAGCCGAGGGAGACGTTGAGGCCGGGAAGGCTCAAATCTTCTGCCGCCTCGTCCCCACTGGTAGACGAAGCCTGAGGGGCCGCGGCCGCGAAGGCAGAGGCAAAGATCGCCGAGGCGGCGAGGATGAGCGGAAGGGTCATCACGGCCCCACCACCTCAAAATCGATGCTCACCGAGGATGTCATCGACCTGACGACAGGAACTCTATCCGAGACCTCTGAGAAGATCTCGGTGAGGACCGATGGGTCTCCGTCCGCCGCGACCCTGACCTTTATATCGATCCGGGTCACCTCCCGCCCGTCCCCGAGCCTCTCCAGAACCCCTTCCGCCTCGGAGGCGTAGGACCGGAGTCGGACGTTCCTCCTCTCGGCGACGGCGAGGGTGGTGGTGAGGACGCAGGCGTTGGCGGCGGCGACGAAGAGGTCCTCCGGCGACGGGAACCCCTCGACACCGCCGAACTCCAGAGGGAGGGAAACCTCTATCCGGTGATCGGAGGGAAAGGCTACCTCCCCCAACGCCCCGCCGGTCCAGGTCACCTCATTGTAAAAAGAGAGCTCTTCGGTCATGATATCCTCTTTATGGCTTTTTGCTATTATCCCTTTCCGGCATCCTTTAACCGTCAGCGGTGCTGGCGGCCGGACGGCCCGCCGGGACGGCCAGCCTGCTGATGGTAGGCCTCCCCGGGGGCCCGGGGCGGGTCGACGTGGACGATGGTGCTGGAGACATAGGGGAGGTCGTGGTGGAGCTGATGGCCGACCTCCTCGGCGACCTCGTGCCCCCTCTCGACGGTCATATCGGGGTCGACGACGACGCTGATCTCGGCGTGGAGCCTCATCCCCAGCCACCTCGCCCTCACCTCCGTCACCTCCTCGACGCCTGGGGCGCCGGCAGCCGCCTCCCACACCTCTTCAACCACTTCGGGATCGACCCCATCGAGGAGCCTCGTCAGGACGACCCGCCCCGACTTCCAGCCAATCTGGAGGATGGATCCGGCGATCAAGAGCCCCATCAGGGGGTCGGCCCGGGGGTGGCCGGCCATGACCCCGACGGCGCCGATCAGGACCGCCAGGCTCGTCAGGCCGTCGGCCCGGGCGTGGAGGCCGTCGGCGACGAGGGCGGCGCTGTTGATCTCCCTCCCCACCCTCATCCGGAAGAGGGCCACCGCCTCGTTTCCGGCAAAGCCGATGAGGGAGGCGAGGATCACCGCCTCGAGGTGGCCTACGGGGCGGGGGTGAAAGAGCCTCATCGCCGCCTCGTAGCCGGTGAAGAGGGCGCTTGCGACGATGACGAGGACGATGAAGAGCCCCGCCAAGTCCTCGGCCCTGCCGTAGCCGTAGGTGAACCGGTCCGTCGGAGGACGCTGGCCGAGCCGGAAGGCGAGATAGAGGGGGACGGCCGTCGCTGCGTCTCCGAGGTTGTGGACGGTGTCGGCGAGGAGGGCGACGCTCCCGGAGAGGAGGACGATCGCCACCTGGACCAGGGCCGTCGCCAGGAGGGCGAGGAAGGAGACCTTTACGGCCGCGACCCCCCTCTCGGCCGCCAGGAGGGCGGGGTCGGCGGCGCCGTGGGCGTGGAGGTGGAGCCCTCGGCTGGTGGGGCGCCCCTCCTCTTCGCGGCGGAGTCGGTTCTTAGGCATCATCTTCCAATCGGAATAAGATTATGCCACTAAGAATATAAATCTGCGGCCCAAAAACGGATCGGAGGCGGGAAATAAGCAAGAAGTTGATGGCTGAATTGAAGGTCGGAAGGACGAGATCAACGCGAGGACGACCTGCCAGAATGATGGATGGAGGGCTGAGTTGGTGGTAGCGGGGACGGAATGCGAACGTAAAGCTTATCGATGTTAGAAGCCCTAGGAACTCTGCATGGAGCCGATCCATCTCCTCCTCTGCCTCATCCTGGCGTCGGCCGTCGTCGTGGCCTTGGCGAAGAGGTTCATCGTCGACAACTCCGACTTCTGGATGGCCATGGGGCTCATCCTCGCCGACCGCGAAAAGTACAAGAGGGCAGCCCGGTGCTGCGAAAGGGCCGTCAGGATTTACCCGTTCTACGTCCACGCCTGGAACAACTGGGGGCTCGCCCTATATGAGCTGGGGAGGTACGAGGAGGCCCTCGAACGGCTGGAGGAGGCCCTTACCCTCAACCCGGACCTGGGGGAGGGATGGCATAACAAGGGGCTCGTCCTCGAGAGGCTCGGCCGGGAGGAGGAGGCGAAGGAGGCGTTTGATAGGGCCGATCGCCTGGGGGTGGGCTGAAGGGGGGGCGTCAAAGCCCCTTTGGATCGACGAGATGGAGGGCTCCGGTCGGAGGTGGTCGGCCGCCCCGGACCATCGGACGCAGGCTGGGGCGGTCTTTCCGGTCAGGACCTCGCCAGCACCCCAGAGCTCTCCAGCGTCTTCAGGCACCGCCCGCAAAACCTCGAACTTTTGAAGTCGGTCTCACGGATGGATCTCGAAAAGCGCATGACGCAACCCGCGTTGGGGCAGTGGGGAAGGCCGAAGACGTGGCCGAGCTCGTGGACCGCCTCCTTTTTGGCCCTCTCCCGAAGGAGTCCCTGGTTCGGCGGGAGGCCATAGAACTCCTGCCGGAGCCTCGCCAGGGATATCATCGCCTTCCGCCCCAGGGCCAGGCCGAAGACGAAGTTCGTTCTTGCGACGAATAGGTCCTCCTCGATCACCCCCAGGACGGCCTCCGCCCCCTCTGGCGCCGGAAGGGCCGAAAGGACGAGGCCGCCTGCGAGCTGGCCCCTCCCGGGGACCCGGGCGGCTTCGGGGATCAGCGCCTCCGGCCTCACCTCGACGGCGCCGAAGAGCGACCCCAGCTCATCGTGAAGAAAAGATATCAGGTCAACGTCGACGGCTCCCATCGGCTGGAGGAGGATGGTGGTCATAACCGCTCTAGTCAGCTCGAAGCTCCTCGGCTAGGGACTTCCGGTAGGCCCTCCAGCCGGGGCACCAGCCAGTGTGCCACCTCCAGATCCTGGCGATGAGGGAGTTCGGCCTCTTCTCGGCGCGCCTTCTGATGGGGCAGCTTTCACAACTTGCAGCCATGGCCTTTAAGCTGTCCGGATGGTATAAGGAATTTACGAAGGAAGTGGGCGGAGAGGGGCGGCCTCCGGCAGCCTCAGCTCATCCCGCCGGGGGATCTCCAGGCGAGCCGTCAAGGAAAGTATTCGACAGGAAGCCTGAGGACCCCCGCCGCCGCCAGGGCGACCACGATGACGGTATAGGCTAGAGAGATAGATATATCGACGATGATATCCCGCCTCCTCCGCCCTTCACCCCCGTCTCTGGTGAGGAGGTCCTTCATCCCCCAGTGCATCAGGACGAAGCCGAGGACGTTGGTGATCCAGTAGCCCACCACCATGGCGGGAAGAAAGAGGTCCTCGGAGACGAGGCCGACGAGGGACCCGAAGGCGTAGGCGATTGGTATGTTCACGAAGAGGTCGTTCCACCAGGAGACGGGCGATAGTAGATAGCCCACCGTGGCGACTACGCCTCCCCTCGCCCGCCTCATCTTCACCCTTCGGCCGGCGATCTCGATGAAGCCGTCTCCTGGGACATCTCTGGGAACTTCTTCAGGAGCCTCTCTATCCACGATAATCCTCCTCACCGCTGGGACCGACCTTTCGCCGGGACCGCCAGATCTGCCCCGAGGCCCCGAGACACCGGACGATTATTTTCCTGCCGGCTTACATCCGGAAGTTGATGGACCTCCCCGTTTATTCCTTTGTATCCATGACCAAGGGTGTCAAAATAGTTATTGCCTCTGATTCCAAAATTTAGAGAAGGAGTTGATAGGTTCAGCCCTGAACGCGGAAAGCGGATCAGTCAACCTCGGAGGTGATAAGATGATCAGGATGTCAAAGATCCAGAAGGCGGCCGTGGCGATCCTGGCGGCCCTCCTCCTTTGGACCCTTTACGGAGCGTTCGGTTCCATGACCGTAAAAGAGCCTTCCTACCGGGTCGTCGAGATCCAGGTCTACTCCGACCAGATCTGGGCCGTCACCGACGGCGATGACCAGGACCGGGGCTTCGGCCTACTCTCCAACTACATCTCCGGCGCTGACGAGGGTGAGGTGAAGATCGAGATGACGGCGCCGGTGGTGACGAGCGTCGCCGACGGCAGGCCGTTTATGGCCTTCGTCATCCCCGAGAGGTTCGACCTGGAGGGGACGCCCCGCCCCCGGGATGAGAGGGTGAAGATTGAACTCGTGGAGGGGAGGAGGATGGCGGCGGTCCGCTTCTCAGGATACGCCACCGGGGAGAGCCAGAGGATGAACCTGGCGATCCTGGAAGATGCCCTCCGGAATGGAGGGATAGAAGCCCGGGGCTAGCCGGTCCTCATGCAGTACAACGACCCCTGGACGCCCCCCTTCATCCGCCGAAACGAAGTGGCGGTGGAGGTGGCATGAGCCTCTTTCGAGAGAGGGGCTACCAGGGATGGAAGTTTGAGATGAGAGAGAGGGGACCGCTCTCAGGGCCTCTTCGGCCTTCCCCTCAGGTCCTCCACTGACTGCAGGCCCGATTTAATGGCGGCGGCCCGGTCGTAGAGGAAGACGCCGAAGATTCCGATCATCATGGCGAGGACGACGATCCCCATCATGACTGCTATCATCAAGCTTATCAGGGTCGGATCTCACTCACCTCTTTTGAGCCTCATCGGATCCGCCGCCCGCTGCCTCGATCTTTCTCCATCCAAAAGGCATGATCATTAAGCCAAGAGATTGCAGCATCTCGGTGCAGAAGGCCCAAGCTTCAGCGATCCGTTGTTCTCATCCGATAAAATGGTTCGACATCTGGGGGCTGTAAACCAAAAGCCCGATATACTCCTCGGGCAATCCGTTCGCCGAAGGCGATAAAATCATGTTGATCGGAATCGATGTCGGCGGAACCACTACAGATGCGGTTCTGATAGACGAAGGAAAAGTCATAAAAACGTCAAAAGTCCCGACCGACCACGACCACCTCCTGGAGTGCCTGATGGCCGCCCTCGACGAGATCGTTTTGGGCATCCCGCCGGAGAAGATAGAGCGGGTCGTCCTCAGCACCACCCTCATCACAAACCTCATCGCCGAGGGGAAGACCGACCCCGTCGCCCTGATCATCGAGCCGGGGCCGGGGATGAACCCCGACGGCTACTCCCTGGGGGGAGAGGTCCAGATCGTCCGGGGGGCGATCGACTACCGGGGGAGGGAGATCGAAGCCCTGGATGAAGATCAGGTCGAGAAGGCTGCGGCCAAGATAGCCGAGCGGGGTTACAGGAAGGTGGCGGTGGCGAGCAAGTTCGGCCAGAGGAACCACGCCCACGAGGAGAGGATGAGGGAGACCGTCATGCGGACGATCCCCGGGGTCCATGTCGAGATGGGCCACCAGGCCTCGGGGAGGCTGAACTTTCCCCGGAGGGCGGCGACGACGGTCCTGAAGGCGGCCGCCATGGACGAGTACAGAAAGTTCGCCGGAGAGGTGACCAAGGCCGTAGCCGGCCGGAGGATCCAAGCCCCGGTCTACATCCTCAAGGCCGACGGCGGAACCCTGCCCCTGGCGACATCCATCGAGCACCCCGTCGAGACGATCTTCTCGGGGCCCGCCGCCAGCACCATGGGGGTCCTCGCCCTAACGCCAGCGGGCCAGACCTCCGTCGTCGTCGACATCGGCGGGACGACGACTGACATCGCCCTGATCCTGGACGGATCCCCCCTCATCTCATCGGAGGGGGCGAGGGTGAACAGCTATCTAACGCACATTCGGGCCTTCGCCGTCAAGTCGGTGGCCCTGGGCGGCGACAGCAGGGTGAGGGCGGTCGGCGGGAGGGTCGCCGTGGGGCCTGAGAGGGCGGGTCCCGCCTTCTGTCTGGGGGGCCCAGAGCCAACCCCCACCGACGCTATGAGGATCTTGAACCTGATCTCCATCGGCGAGAGGAACCTAGCCGAGGAGGCGATGGCGAATCTGGGCAAAAAGCTGGGCTGCTCCGCTGGAGAGGCGGCTCAGACGGTAGTGGACGCGGCTGTCGAGATCCTCATCCGGGAGATAGATGAGATGTTCCTCGCCTGGGAGGAGGAGCCGGCCTATAGGGTCTGGGAGATCCTCCAGAAGGAGAAGATCCGGCCCCAGAACGTCGTCGGCGTCGGGGGCGGATCCCTCGGCCTCGTGCCCCTGGTGGCGGAGAGGCTCGGAGCGAGGGGGATCATCCCCGATAACGCCACCGTCGCCAACGCCATCGGAGCGGCGGTGGCGAGGCCCACCCTCACCCTCACCTTCAGGGCCGACACCGAGCGGGGCTTCTACACCGTCGCTGAGGACGGTACGACCGGAGAGATCCGGGATCGAAGGTTCGGCCAGAAGGAGGCGGAAGAGATGGCAAAGAGGCTGATAATCGAGCGGGCCGCTGATATGGGGATAGGAGAGTACGCGGCAGAGGCGGTCCTGACGGCGAGCGAGGTATTCAACATGGTCCGGGGGTGGTCGACGAGCGGCAGGATCCTGGACGTCAGCATGCAGATCCCCGCGGGCCTGATCCCCGAGTGGACGGGGGGTGGTAGAGGATGACCAGCCCCCGAGAGGTGAAGGGGGAGGCGAGGAAGATGGGGCTGATATTCTTCCCCGCCTTCGACTGGGCGATAACCCCGACCCACCCGGAGAGGGAGGAGCGGCTCCTCTACACCAGGGACCAGATCTTCGAGGAGGGGCTGATGGACCTCCCGGAGGTGGAGGAGTACAAGCCGCGCCTCGCGGAGCATAAGGACATCGCCCGGGTCCACTTCTGCATCCCCTCCGTCGAGGCCCTCGTCACCGAGGCCCATCTCATCGCCGCCGGGTCCACTCTGGTCCTCGCCGACGCCTACATGAAGGGCGAGATCAACAACGCCTTCGCCCTGGTGAGGCCGCCGGGCCACCACTCCATGAGGGTCGCCCACGGGAACCGCGGCTTCTGCAACGTCAACAACGAGGCGATCATGGTCGAGTACATCCGCCGGAAGTACGGGATCCGGCGGGTGGCGATCATCGACACCGACGTCCACCACGGAGACGGGACCCAGGAGATATTCTACCACGACCCCGACGTCCTCTTCATCTCCTTCCACCAGGACGGAAGGACCCTCTATCCTGGGTCGGGGTTCGTCGACGAGCAGGGCGGCCCCAAGGCGATGGGGAGGACGATCAACATACCGCTGCCGCCAGAGACCCCCGACGAGGGGATCCACTACGTCCTAAAGGAACTCGTCCTCCCGATCCTGGAGGAGTTTCGGCCCCAGCTCGTCGTCAACTCCGCAGGCCAGGACAACCACTACACCGACCCCCTGGCGAATATGCGGTTCTCGGCCCAGGGGTATGCAAAATTGAACGAGATGCTGGCGCCGGACATCGCCGTCCTGGAGGGGGGTTACGCCATCGAGTCGGCCCTCCCTTACGTCAACTGCGGGATCATCCTCGCCATGGCCGGCCTCGACTACTCGAACGTCCGGGAGCCAGACTACCACCCCGGAAGGTTCTCGATGTCGAGGACGATGGAGGCGAACATCACCGGGACCGTCGAGTACCTCCAGGGGGTCTGGGATGCGAGGGATGAGCTGACGGCTAAGGCCGTCGAGAGGGCGGGGCCCTTCTTCCGGAGGCATAAGAACATCTTCTACGACACCGACGGGATCCGGGAGCGGCAGACCGAGTCGGTGAAGATGTGCCCCGATAAGAGCTGCCCCGGCTACATGACCATCGACACCGATGCCGTCAGGGGCTACGGCCAGTCGGAGAGCGGGTTTGGGACCTTCGTCCCCTTATTCGCCTGCAAGAGCTGCCGCGAGGAGGCGAGGGAGGAGTACGAGGCCCACAAGACCGACTCCCGGTACAACTACATATTCTTCCAGGATAAGAACAGGGACGAATACCGGCTCTACAGCACGAGGATGCACAACGAGCGGGTCTACTGAGGGGCTGGGGATGGCGAGCGGCGCCGCCGCTTCCGGCGGCGCCCGAAACGCCCCGCCACCCCCAAAAACCCAAATAATCCTTCCTGATACGGTCTGGCTGGTGATCGGATGAACGGCAGAGATGGCGAGGTTCGGGAGGTTCGGATCGCCTCCTGGAGGCGGAGGCTCGGAGCCTGGCTGATCGACATAATCCTGGTGGGGATCCTCTGGGACCTCCTGGCCGGCGCGGCCGGACCCATCACGCAGTTCCACTTCTGGCTCCCGCCGGGGCCGATCTTCTCCGCCTGGTTCGTCCACCTCGGCTCCGGCGACGCCCTCATCCTATTCGCCTACTGGACCGTCCTGGAGGGGACCCGGGGCCAGTCCCTGGGGAAGATGGCCCTCGGCCTGAAGGTCACCGACCGGAGGGGCGATGCGATCGACCTCCCCCGGGCCGCCATCCAGTCCTTCGGGAAGGCCTTCCTCCTCCCCCTGGACGTTCTCATCGGCTGGATCGCGATGCCGGGGTCGGGGCAGCGGCTCTTCAACCGCCTCTCGGAGAC
>LUYE01000044.1 GCA_001602645.1 Methanosarcinales archaeon Methan_01 | reverse complement strand
GGAACTGAATCAATATCTTCGTCGAGGCAGATCTTCTGCAAGAAGTCTAACTCGGGCCAGGATCCTGCTTTTGGCAGACGAAGGGAAACCTGATGCCGAGATTGCAGAGACGTTGAAGGTTAGCAAGTCCACTGCAAATCGAATAAGGAAACGTTATTGTGAAGGCGGCTTGGACTTTGCACTACACGAAAAATCCCGCAGCGGGGCGCCTCCCAAAATAGATAGTAGGGTAGAAGCCCAATTGACTCTTCTTGCCTGTTCAGAGCCGCCTGAAGGAAGATCAAAATGGACACTAAGACTCCTGGCAGACAAGCTTGTTGAGTTGGAAGCTGTCGATTCCATATCCCACATGAGCGTACAAAGAATATTGAAAAAAATGAAATAAAACCATGGCTAAAGACTCGCTGGTGTATCGGAAAAATGACAAGTGATTTCGTCTGGCATATGGAAGATGTACTAGATCTTTATGGAAAACCTTATGATCCGAAACACCCAGTTATCTGCTTCGATGAAAGGCCGTGCCAGATCATAGGCGATGCAGTAATGCCGATTCCTATGAAACCCGGTAGCCCTAAGAAGGAACATTATGAATACATCCGTAATGGAACATGCTGCATTTTTATGGCATTTGAACCTCTTGCAGGTAAGAGGCTGGTTTACGTTAAGAAACATAGAACAAAAGTTGATTATGCAGATTTCATGAAAAATATTGCAGAGCAATATCCTAACGCAGAATCAATAAGACTCGTTCAAGATAATCTCAATACTCATACAGCAGGTTCATTCTATGTAGCGCTACCTCCGGATGAGGCGTTTGAGCTTGCAAAAAAATTTGAATTTCATTTTACTCCTAAGAAAGGCAGTTGGCTAAATATGGCCGAGATTGAACTCTCTGCACTATCAAAGCAATGCTTGGATCGCAGGATTGAAACTATGGAAAAGCTGGCTGTAGAGGTTGATTCATGGGAAAAAGAGCGAAACTCAGCAAAAGCAACGGTGAGATGGCGATTCGATAAAAGCGATGCCAGGAAAAAACTTCAAAGGCATTATTTTAATTTGCAAAATTAATGTTCCATAGCACTA
>LUYE01000043.1 GCA_001602645.1 Methanosarcinales archaeon Methan_01 | reverse complement strand
GCAGGAACGCCGACTTTGGGTCTTACCTCTCTCACATAGTCTTTTACGATCGTGTATCTGCCCTCGAACCCCTGTTCCTGGATCTCACGGTAAATTCGAGCTGCAGTAAGAGGGTATTCTTGAAGCCGTCGATCTATGTACTCCTTGTAGTCGTCCAGTTTGCCTGGCCTCTTCGATCTCTTCTCGAATGTAGGAGGAATTTGAGAATGTATGTACTTACGGACCGTCACACGGCTATGACATGTCTTTCTGGCGATCTCACTTATGCTCAATCCCTGGTTGAATAAATCTCGCAACACGAGGAACTCCTCCATGTCCAGCATCGGCACAACCCCTGAGTTTCAGCTCAGGGATTAGCAGATGGACAGTTTTATTCCGCCGTAATTGGACAGATTTAGACCGCCAGTGACACTCTCGATCTCCTTTTCAGCTCCTTGTTGATCCTTTCTAATCCGTTTGTGGTCCGAATCCTTTTCCAGTGAGACCTGGGGAACGACTTATAATTCCATAATCCGAATCCAAATCGTTCTACGGTATCTGCAGACTTGGAATATCCCTTACGTTCCAGTTCCTGAGACAACTCATGCATCTTGGTCTCTTCATCCAAGGCTTCCTTGAGCTTATCTGCTATCTCCTTTTGGTATTTCTTCGGCACATTTCGCAGAACAGCTCGCATGAAGTGAACATGACACATTTGCCATGAAGAACCTAGAAATGATCTTTCTACAGATTTCTGGATTCCTTTATGGCCATCCGATACCACAAGCTGTACTCCAGATAAGCCACGATCCTTGAGATCCTGAAATAATCCAGACCAGAAGGCTTCATCCTCTACGTCAGCCATCCTCGCTCCGAGTATCTCGCGATAGCCGTCATCCCTGATGCCGGTTACAACCAGAAAAGCCTTCGTAACATATCTCGAATTATTCCTAATCTTGAAGTAGCTCGCATCTACAAAGATGTAGGGGATGGGCTGCTCAATAGGTCTCTTGAGGAACTCCTCTACTTTTTCATCGAGTTCTTTGGAGATCCTGGAAACGCTTGAAGGCGATAGTTCTTCTATGCCTAATTGTGAGACGATATCGTTAACCCGCCTCGTTGAGACTCCTTGGAGATACGACTCGATCACCGCATTTATCAAAGCTTTCTCCACGCGCGAATATCTGTCGAATACTTTGGTCTCGAAAGATATCTCGCGGAATTGAGGCTTTTTGAGTTGGATCTCTCCAACTCGCGTCTTGAGGGATCGGTCCTTGTATCCGTTTCTATGAGCCTTCCGCGATTCGGCCCGTTGATAAGGTTCTGCACCTGCCTGCTGCATTGCCTCAAGCTGCATCACCAGATTCAAGAACCAGGTTAGTAGCTTCTTCAAGCCGTCCTCTTGATCGACAAGGTAATCTTCTAGGATGTCTATAGGCATCATGGTCCTGTGTCCTCCTGTTTCCAACTATTTTGCAGGATACAGGGCCTATAGTCCTTCTTATTATCAAATTACAGCAAATTCGGTACGCTGCCGTTCATGACAGCAGGGTCGATCTGGCTAAAGAGGGTGAAGTCCGATATGGTGACAAAGGCTACTCAGGAGCCAAGACCAAAGGGTATGATGCATCCATGAAGAGGGCAGCAAGAGGACATCCTCTCGGAAGTTTCAGCGTTATAAAGACCGTGTTCAACGCGGGTCATGTAAGGGTTACAACTGTTAAAAAAGCGGCGGTAAAAGTGATGTTTAGTGCCATAAGTTATAATTTGTATAATCTGTACGGGCTCGTCAAAAAGGAGATGGGATAGCGTTAGCTATCGAGAAAATCTGGAAATCATGGAAAACAAGCCGGTTAATAGATCGTTTTAATCGAAAACGTTAAGGGAAAACCACTCAGAGAATGCTAATCTGCGGATAATCGAAATCCTCTGTATTCAGGTCGGGTCCATTGGGTTAAGGCTATTTTGATAGGTTTCTATGCAACAAGTTATTCTTTTCATTATTCGCACTTACGTGAAAAACGATGTGATAAATGCCCCGTGTGTGGTATCTAAACGTGAAGGAGAATAGAATTATCGTATAAAATTTTAACTGTTTATCTCAAAGAACCGCTATCGGGGGGCAATTTATTTCGGTTTTTTGGCTTAACCGATGACCAATGAGGTCGGGTCATGTCATGGTCACAACAGTAGAAAATGCAGCGATGAAAGGTGATGTTCAAAGAAGATTAGAGGACAGAACAGCAAAAATTGGTCGTAATTTGGAGGAAAAACGACATAAGGAACGTTCAGATCGAAAATGTTGAGGTAAAGTCCTTCACAGAACGCCAATTGCAGGATAATCGAAGTCCTCTTTGGAGATTTAGACCGTTATTGCGAAACGACGGTTGTAGGATCTAAATTGTGTCCAACGTACGATAAAAGTATAACTTAGATCCTCCATTAGTGTAAATTTCATTGTGATGACCTTGTGCGTTTGAGCTAAAATATTGTTCGAGATTAGTATGGAAGTTTTTATAAACAACTCTACTATAATACTCCTGGACAAAAATTTCATTCGTATTGATATTCCAAGATCTTAAAAATACATAGGAGTTATTATTTAATGTCTCCCTAATTTTAAACGAATATAATACTGTATCCTGACATTGCAAATGAATAAAAGACGCTAACGTTTTGGTGGCATATTCATCTCCATAAAGGGTCGAATTGCACAAAGAATAGTTTGATATCCATGTAGCACCAAAAGCTTCCATTTGATTAAACCGCGTTGAATCGATATAGGGGCTTAAGGATATGGATTTGGGATTATCATTAAGTATCTCATTAACGAATCCCGAGTTGAATAACAAAAAGATAGAGATAAATATTGTTAATAAGTTTATCGTTTTGGACCCTTTAATATTGATTAACTCAAATGTTTTGAGACCACCTATTATAAATACTGGCGATAATATAAACAGTAAAATGTGATATACCCGATTTATACCCATATGATTAACGTTGGGCATTGTTACACTTAATAAAAGTATAATAAAACACGATATTGAAAATAAAGCGTATATATAGTTATATTCATATTTTTTTAACCATATCTTAACCACCGTGTCTGCAACACCAACTAGGATAAAAAACATCGATATATAATACAAGTATTTTAGTATGTCATTTAGCACCGATATTTCATCACGGCTAAGTGAGCTCAATGCTTGATTGGACGTAGGATTTAAAATATCTATAAAAATACTGCTTATAACATTGTTACCAAAGCTGACCAATGTAGTGAAAGAAGAAGAGCTAGATACAAACATGTACCATGATAATCCCATAATCATAAATAAAAAAACATTTAACGGATATAGGACGCCATATGATAGGTCTTTATGAAAAAATATGTAAATAAATGCTAATGAAATTAAAAAAATTCCTAAACAAAGATAGGTTAAACCATAATGAGATATAACAATTCCGCTACTGAAGATTATGAAAAGCAACTTATTTTGAGTCCTCGCCACTTTCCTATCGGAAAACATTATTACTATTACAAGCATTAAAAAAATTTCTGCTATAAGTTGACGTGACGAGATTCCTATGTAAAAATATAATAAAGATATAAAATATAATACCGCTGAAAGTGCGATTGTACTTCCAAATTGGTCTTTATAGGATCTATAAAGACCCACTGGAACAAAAGCAAAACAAAAGGGGTATACTAGTTTGTAAACCCAAATGCCGTCTATGTCCAATATTATCGAATAAATATTTGGCAAGATAACTATGCTTAAAACGCTATTTAAATTCGAGTATATCGAATAATCCCATATACCGTTTAATTTTACAAATTCGGAAACTCGGTACTCAAAGTTAATGTCATAACCTACAAGATATCCGGAAATCAGTGAATTGTGGAATAATAACGATAAAGCTAATGAGAAAATTAGAAACGGGTAAACTTTTGTATCTATTTGATTGCTAACAGTTATTACGATAAATATGACTGAAATAACTAATATTAGTACTAAAAGAATTGCACTATTAGCGTTAATATTGACCAAATGGGCCCCAAGAATACTGATTATTGGGATTATTAATAGCAGGCAAAAAGCCCTAAACGGTTGATCGTACTTATAATTAATCTTTATATCAAGAATTCCGTTATCTCTAATGAAAATTATTGCGCAAAGAAAAATTACGACAGAGGAGATAGTGGCTAAAAGTGGTAAAAGAGAAATCGGTTGGTTAACGCCAAGAAAAGGATAAAATGAATTCATCAAAAGACCTAGTATCATTACTGTCCATAAGCTGAGTCCTAAGCTATATAATATGGTTTTAGTTCCATCTAATTGCTTTACATTAAGAAACTGCAACAACAGAATACCAGGTACAAAAGTGATGTAGAAAAACCCCACGAACTGCCTAAGTAAGGGTACGTGAAGGCCTAACTCATCTAAAGCTATGAGGCCTATCATCGAGATTTGAGCGGATAATATGATTATCAAAATATTCCTTGTATTCCAGTTATTTATGCTACAATCGTTGAACGATCGCATATCTAACCTCATATGTTGGGTGAATCTCTTGGCCCTTCGCTATTCTTTTCAGAAACTTCAGGATTTCGAGATGAAAATATTTGGCTCTTCGCTATTTAGTGTGGGTAACCGCAGGATAGCAATAAGCGGACTCAATCATGCGAATATCTGCCATGGATCCTGCCACCATGGCGGATGGTTGCGATATATCTCATGAACATTCTGATTCTAGGTGATCATTAAGTCGTTACGACCGGACCACTGGATCTGCGATCCCTTAAATTTACCCACACAAAACAGCGAGGAGCCAAATATTTCCTTGATATAATGGAAGAAGTTAACTTCCTGCTTACGCATAAGGATATCATCCCACGATGAAAACAGTCCATCATTATAGTGGAAGAATTTTACATCTTTCTTACGGCATGTATCCGTTATATAGAACATGTTATCCCATGCCCTCTTACCCAGCTCAGATCTGGTAACATAGCTTATCTTCCTCTTGATGACTCCTTCGCGGATGGCAATCTCAGCCGCATTATTATGTAGTGGTATGAATGGATAAGCAGGAAAAACGATGAGTATTTAAACCGTTAATGCGAATTGCCAGTTCTACTCAATATAGTTATTATCCGTTTTCCAGCAATTCCATCCCCAAATGGATTAGTCCAGACGCTATCAACGTTCATCATGAATCTAGTCTTCTCATGAATTACCTCTGAATCGGCCCCAGCCAGAATGTTTGATCCCACTTCGAGGGTCTCCGGCCTTTCGGTATTATCCCGCAAGGTAACGCAAGGAATCCCCAGAATGCACGTCTCCTCCTGCACGCCACCCGAATCGGTCAAGACCAACCTTGCCCCAGCCTCCAACTGCAGAAATTCAAGAAATCCCATAGGATTGATGTTACTCACTCCACCAAGCTCAAGGCCGAACTCCCGGATCCTATTCCTCGTCCGAGGATGTACCGGAAATACTACTGGTAGGGAGAACTCTTCTGAGATGAGTCTGAATCCTTTCAGGATTTCATTTAGCCTCACTCTATTGTCCACGTTCTCTGCCCGATGAACTGTGGCTAAAAAATAATCTTTCTCCTTCAAGCCAAGATCTTTAAGGGGATTCACTTTCCTTTTCGAAAGCTTCAGGTTCTGGCGGATCGAGTCAACGATCGTATTTCCAGTGAGGGAGATCTTCTTATCTAAGATCCCCTCCCGAATGAGATTTTCTTTCGCGGTTTTTGTTGGTGCAAATAAGTAGTCAGAGATGTGATCTACCACCACTCGGTTTATCTCTTCGGGCATAGTGCGATCAAAGCTCCTCAATCCCGCCTCCACATGCCCCACCGATATTCGCATCTTAGAGGCGGCGAGGGCTCCTCCGAGGACTGTATTGGTATCACCCTGGACCAGAAAAACATCGGGCCTTTCTTTTTCAAGGATCTTCTCGACTCCGGACATGATTTTCCCGGTTTGTCTTCCGTGGCTCCCTGATCCAACCTCAAGATTGTGCTCCGCTTGGGGGAGCTCCAGCTCCTCAAAAAATAATCGGTCCATCTCATAGGAGTAATGCTGGCCGGTATGGAGGATGAAATAGTCCAGCCGCCTTTTTTTGCACTCCCTAATTATGGGAGACATTTTTATGATCTCAGGTCGAGTGCCCAGAACTATGGCAATAACGATAATTAAAACCTCCTTAAAACCTCCCGATCCTATTGAATACTACGATACAGGTTCAACAGACGTGTTTCCATAATCTTCCAGCTATATTTTTTTCTGTAAGCGGCCCTTCCATTTGATCCAAGCTGGTAACAGAGTATTGGATTTTGCTTAAGTTCGAGAACTGTTCTTCTGATTTCTGCTATATCATTATAATCTACGACAACGCCACATTTATTTTCAGATACTATCTTTGACATCGTAGTACCACTATTCACAATAATGGGCTTACCTACCATCATTGCTTCAAATAATTTATTTGGACTGGAAAATTTATTATTATGTATTTTGGTATCGTATAGGGCAAATAGAAGGTGTGATCTCATAGTCCATTCAACTACACTTTCTTGAGAAATCCGCCCTAAAAATGTTACATTTTTATAGTTATCGAATAATTGTTTTAACTCTTTTTCATCTTTTCCAAAACCAGCGATGACAATTTGTATGTCGTCTACATCTCCAACAGCTTTTATCATATTATAGATCCCTCGTTCATTCGCAAGCTGTCCTGCATAGAAAATCGTAAAAATAGCCCCACGAGTTATTTGAACTGTTTTATTATTTTTGTATATTACATCTTCGGGGCTATTCATTACAACAATTGCATGCTTAGCATTATCACCTATCTGAAAATATCTAGATTCATCAACAATGATAATTCCATCGGCGTATTTCATAAGTAATCTATCCACAAAAGAAATTAGCTTGCGAAACAACTGTGGTGATGTTACTGGCAAATTATCTGCATAGAAATCATAAATATCATAGATGATTTTCTTGCGTTTCAATTTTGCAGCAAATAGCGCTGGAGGAAAGGTTACAAAATCATTTGAATGTACGATATCCCAATCCGTTTTCATTAACCATTTAAACACAAACGTCCACCATACAGGTAGATTAAAAATTATTTTCACATTTCCCGAGGGGGCCTTATATGAAAATCTCTGAATTCTATAAAAATCTGTTTCTTCAATTTTAGCATGGTTACCTACTCGGTCCCATGCCAAGATATAAATATTATGTCCATTCTTTGCTAAACTTTTTGCTTCTTTTGTCACCCTAGGATCTGGCGCTACAGGATTGCCGTGAACCATAACTACATTCATTTCCCATAATCTCCATCAATATTTATTGGTCGTGTTGGTTCGTGTATGCACTTCATTGAATAGGCACCTTAAATGTCATCAGTTCCCTAAGATTCAAACATGGTCAGTAATTCCTTCTGCCATGGCAGGTGTCCGATACGTCCATCTTCTTCCATCTAAAGATTTTTTTTAAAAACGCTAATAACTAAATACGTGCCAAAACATCTTCCGAATATAGCATCAAATAATCCCGAAACAAAAGGTAATTTGCCTGCAAGACTAAATGGAAGAACGATAAACCATAACGCCCAATTATATAATTTTAAAAAATATAATTGTGATATAAAATCTGAATGATATTCCCTCAACATAATTTTGTCTGATACTAAAAAATTTAGGCTTGCGATTGGATTTTCTCTACCGAATGGCCAAGATCTATTCCGTATCGAATGCTTCATACAAAATTTATAAATAACTCCCCGTTCCGAAGGGTTTGCTGTAACAAAATAACCCCCTGGCTTTAAGGCCTCAATAATCTGTTGAAATATTAGTTTTTGTTCTTCTTTCCCGAAATGTTCAAGCAAACCAGTGTTAAATATTATGTCAAATCTACCCTCTTTACAAGGGCATTTGAATATATTCGCTAATATACATTCCGCTTTTGCATTATGATGCCCAAAGATGTGTTCATTGATAGATAGGGCTTCAAGGGATACATCTAACAGATATATTCGGAGATCTGGGAATTCTTTTTTTAATTTTAACGATATTAAATCCACCCCAGATCCAGCATTTAGAATTATCGAACTTTTAAGATCCTCCTCTAGTATTAATTTTCTAATTTCATTATATACCGGTCTTTGGTAGCTTAAGAGAGACGGTGTACTACGACTGTATTTCGAAAAGAGATCAGATCTCGATTTCCAATAATTTATCCAAACATCTTCTACAGATTGCATCTGTACCTCTCCATGTTCCCTTGTAAGGCGGATTTTCCAAATAACCATAGATGTTTACAAGTCCCTCTTCAAAGGCATCCCAGTTGTCAGACGTGAAAACAAGAATAGACCTTCTTAGCTCTATAACTCTAAATTCGTGATGGCTCAAGAAAAGCCTCGTTTCAGTTTTCAAAGCAGTTAGTGTATAGATATCTCCTAATTCATCTGAATCGTTAGCCTGTAGATGTTTTCTTTTTTTTAATATAAGACCAATCTCATCTACTTGAACACGATTCATCTGAAGTTTTTTGAGATATCAGGCCACTTGCATACCGTATTCTTATCATGTCCTGTAGCTCTTGCTACTCCGCGAATACTTCCCTTTTCCGGGAGCAATGCAAGAGAGTGCTAAGCACTTCATATGTTGGCGTGTTCAATCAAAAAAAGGGTGTACCTCTACACTCACTGAAACAATGTCCGCAGGTCTTGCAGCGAAACAGCGCTGCATTTATCTTACCGTATCGTTCCTTGAAAACGATGTTCCCTAAACCCTTCTTGACATATTTCGGACAGTCTCTATTCCAACACCACAATTCTGATGTGTCGTGTTCTTCCTTCCTTGGCGGGAAATTATCGTGAGCCAATTAAGCATTATTAGAAGCATTTTGAGGTAAATTCATGCATATTCCGTTGAGAAATAGGTATATAAGATAAAACAATATATTACTTATGAAATACGCATATGGAATTATCATAGTCGATGAAAATTGTTAGATATATATTTATACAAATGGCTGTAAAATAAGGCGAATTTCTTCTTCCATCACTTTGCTAGAACACTTTTCCTTGAAGATTTTGTAGCCACCTTCAGCAATAATATTCCTTAAAGATTCATTTTCCTTGAGCATAAGTATAGCAGTTGAAAGTGCCTCAGGATCCGCATGTCTGACAAATAGGGCACTCTTTCTATCTTCAAGAAGCTCTCTATTTGCAGAATTATCTCCAACTATTACTGGTTTTTTCATAGCGATAAATTGGAAGGTTTTCTCGGCAATTACTCTTTTTCCCTTATTTACTTGAGAAAAATGGCCCCCTAAACAGACATCTGCATCAGTTATGTGGTTTTTTAATTCTATGTAGAATTTATCTAGGGGGATTCTGTTAATAAATTTGACGTTAGCTAAATTTAAATCCTCAGAAAGCTCTTTAACTTTAGAGAATTCGTTCCCATCTCCGATAATTTCGAATTCGATATCCTTGTACATTTCTAATATCTTGGCACTTTTTATTATATATTCTACTCCATGTAACGGGTGGTAAGTCGAATAATAGAATATCTTAAAGTTTTTATTGGATCGATCTGATCCAACCGGGATAAAGATTGAGTCATCTGCACCCATATATATTTTTTTAAATCGGACCTTCGAAAGTCCAAACGTCTCAATAAAATAATTTATATGGGCGTCGGTATCCAGGATCACTATATCCGAAAGCTTACAGGAGTATCTATCCAAATAATAGAAAAATCGTCCTAAGATGGAATTTGGCAGAAATAGTTTCCGATCAAAGCATAATGTATCATAAGATGACAAGAATGCATCAAAAATAATAAATTTTTTAGACAAAATCCGTATGATAGGAACTAAGGGTTGACCAAAATAACCAACAAATATTATATCATAATTATTCTTTAAAAAAATAAACTTCGTTATTATTTCTAAATATCTTGTTATATAGTGTTTAGAATTAGATGTACATTCAAGAACTTCTACCCCGCAGTTTTTCAAAGCTCGGAGAATAACAGTGTTTCTCGTATATATAGGCTCTCGCCCCGCAATGAAAACTACTTTTTGAGTATTCACAACATTTGCCTCCAGAAGTGTTTTTGGCTATCGAGCATTCATATTGCAAGGGCCACTAAAATTAATCATATGAATATTTTCTCAATTTGTTACTGGTAGTAATTAAAATCTTATATAATTATTTATTATTTTGAATGTTTCAGTGGCGTGTTCTTTTGATGAAACCCCTACAACAACAGAACGTATATTCGGTAGAGAATAAAGATATTCATAAGCCTCACTTGGCTCCAGATAGCCCGAAGCTAGAGTACTCATCGCTAATACGTCAACATTGTACTCTCTAAGTATTCTCTCACACTCTTCTCTGGATGGATTCATCTGGAAGCCGATCTTGTTAAAGGAGGCCATCACTAATGGCTGCTTTATTCCCCACTCGTCAAATCTCTCAACAAGCTTAGGAAAGTTCATGGTTCCAAATGCTGGCTTAACTCCATAATTATCATTAATATAATCAATATAGAATTCAAAAATATTCTTCGCATTTAGCGATAAGGCTAGATCCGTTACTACATTATGAAGAAAAACTGCTTCAACGTTGAACTTATTAAAAGGTAGTAGCTCAACCTCTATGAGGGATGAGAGTAAAGCCAAAAGATCCTTTTTCATTACATTAATACCACCTTTAAAAAAGATCTTTAACTTATTTGAGGTACTAGCGGGCTGTAAAGCTTCGCTCAGCATTCCTATTACCCCCATCTCATTGGCACGACGGACATAGCCTTGAACATATGGTATCAACGGGTAAAAGTTCATATTTCTTTTTAGTTCCTGTTCTGAGCCCACCGCCTCCATGATTTGACCTGCGCGTTGATGAGTGGAAAGCATCATCCCGGTTGCACCCAGCTCATAAGACATTTTTATTACGTCCACGATCTTCTGTGAATTACTAAATAAATCTACTCGGCCCCGCGCCCGCTCTTGGGAAAGATGATCAACGCCGATGAACTGATTATGGCCCAAAATTATCGGATCTATGCTCATTTTGCTACGACCTTTATTGCATTTTTCCTGAATTCGATTTATAAATCGCTTCGATCACTTTCTGGGTTCTAAATCCATTTGCCACATCCACATCTGTTTCCTTATTATCTCTAACTGAATCCACCATATGTCTGTTTTCTAATGTATATTCAGGACCACCTAAATCGAACTCAACACCTTTAAAGAAGTCTTGTTTATACGACGTTTTCCAGGAGGATGTATCGTCTGTATATATCTTCAAAAAGTCATCGGTCACAACCAATATCCCTTTATCACCTTCCACTTCTATTTTAATTTCCGGGAGCCTGTAGTTGCGAACGCTCCAGGAGGCGTCCATGTAACCAGATAGACCACTTTCGAAGATCATGTAAGCATGCACGAAATCATCTACATCTTTGGAATATTGGCTCCTCGTATTGCCAACCATTGTGATGGCATTTCCAAAATACCATAGCAACAAATCAACAAGATGAGTCGCCAAAGTATTCAGCACCCCCCCGCCGCTAGATTCCTTTTTATATCTCCATCCTTTGCCCCTAGAAAATAGCTGAGATACATACATGGAAGATTTAAAATATATCGGATTACCGATATATCCGCTATCAATGAGTTCTTTTCCTTTTCTAAAGGTATCAACATATCTCTTACTGTATCCAATCATATTTGTTACCCGTTTTCTTTCAAGTAATTCCATCAATGGTAAGCAATCATCCACGGAAATTCCGAGAGGTTTCTCCACAAAGAACGGAATTTCACGCTCAACACAATCTAATGCAATTTTTGTGTGAAGAGAGTTGGGAGTCGTAATATATACAAGATCTATATCTTCGTGCCTCAAAGCATCTTCATAGTTTTTATAAGTACAGACCGATGGGAGCCCTGCCTTAATAAAGCTTAAAATTGTGTCTTGATTATCAACTAATACTCTAACCTCTACATCACTGATACTATTGAGAATCCCTGTATGAAGAATACCCATTTTCCCCATGCCGATTACGGCCACTTTTATAGAATCTCCCAATTTGACCACCTTTGAGCATAAAATTAGTCTCAGTTTCAACTAATTAGAGTCTTCATAGATAGAAGTGTTGTTGATATCACCACGGCCTATACCAATCAAGTTATAACCATTGCATTTTTCAAATATATTCCTGCAATCGATGATTATTGGTAAACCATCTTCAACGCCCACTTCGAACAAATCTATTTTTTTAAAAATATCGTGATCTGTCATGAATACTGCACAATCAGCTTCTCTAAACGCATCGCGAATGCTGGCTTCGGAAGAGAATTCGCCGACATCTGTTTTTATTGACACGGCAAATGGATCAAATACAGCAATATTAGCACCTAACGCGATGAGTTCTTCAATCACATCTTTAGATGGCGATTCCCTAACATCTTCAATATTCCTCTTATATGCTAATCCCATAATAACGATTTTTGATCCAAATATTTTTTTATTTTTCCTATTTAAACCTTTCCGTATTAAGTTGACTACATGGACCTTCATAAAATCATTAATTTCAGCAGAAGTTTCAATGAAGCGAGGCATAATTCCGTATCGTTTTGCCTGATACGATAGATATAACGGATCCAGTGGTATGCAGTGGCCCCCAACTCCCGGTCCAGGATAGAATGGTGTATATCCATATGGCTTTGTTGACGCCGCCTCGATAACCTCCCAGCAATTTATTCCCATATTCTCGAAGATTAAAGCCAGCTCATTTACCAGTGCGATATTCACGTTTCTAAATACGTTTTCCACCATCTTGACAGATTCCGCCGTTTTTGCGTCGGATACACAGATTACCTCAGAAATAATGGACGCATATAGCAAAGCGGCAATTTTGGTGCATTCCTTATTTATTCCACCCACAACTTTTGGGATTTTATCTATGGTATAATCCTTATTTCCTGGATCGATCCTCTCCGGAGAAAAAGCTACTCCAAAATCTTTTCCCGCTTTGAGCTTACTCACTTCAAGCATCGGAACTACGATTTCGTCCGTAGTCCCAGGATACGTCGTACTTTCAAGGATGACAAATTGGCCTTTATTTAGGAAACCTGATATGATTTCACATGCTCCTTTGATATAACTGAGATCAGGTTTCTTGTCTTTTGTTAAGGGTGTTGGGACACAAATTATCAAAAAATCGCAATCTTTCAATTTGGATGAGTCTGTGGTCGGGCAGAAGGACTGCCCCAATACGCGATCAATATCTTCAGGTGATACATCAGATATATACGACTTCCCGTGCTGTAAATTGTTGATCAGTACCTGATTAACATCAAATCCTAGTACATTAAACCTCTTAGCAAAGGATATGGCCAAAGGCAGCCCTACGTATCCCATGCCAAGTATCCCAATTATCGCGTTTCCCGATTCCACTTTTTGAATCAAATCTTTCATAGGCATCACACCATCAAGTCAATTGATTTTTAGTGCGTGAATTCGGTGACCAAAACCAGCATCATGCAATCGATTCAGGAGGAGCTAAACACATACGATTTTTTATATGCGGTAATTCTCGTTCTGCATATCGAACAGCATGGCGAAAAGAAATAGCTGTATGCCAATTATCGCGAGTAATGCTGATAAGACACCTCGAATAAATAAGGCCTCTCCGAACAATAATTTATTATGTATTGTATATATCCCCCCAATAACGCCTAAAGGCACCATTAATATGCCAAATATATAGAAGAAGATTAATGGATGGAAGTTTATCAAGATGTACTTCGTTTTGAGTCTCCAAAAAAAGTTCATCAAGAGCAGATTGGATACTTTGAGAATATACCTTCCATACTTGATCTTCGATTTCTCCTTGCCATACCTAGCAGGATGAGGTACATTTATAACTCTGAACCCAAATACGTTCATCTTTATCCGCGGCCCAGACAGGCGCAGCCGCGAATATGGTGAGGATAAATACTGTGGCTAATTCTCGAGCTAATGCCAATTCGAAATCCCTCCTGGACCTACATAAGTCGTTGCTTCAAAAAGTATTAATACTTTGCCTTTCAACCAAGAGCTATATCAAATAATGAGAGGGTGTAACCCGATCAGGAGTGCAGAGATACCATGCTGTCATCGATGATGTCTTCAACGATGTCTTCAACGATGTCTTCAACGATGTCTTCAACGATGTCTTCAACGATGTCTTCAACGATAACCATGTTCAGCACCGTCGGGCTAGCGGAGATCAGCGTAGCATCGGTGATATGCCTGATAGTCCTTCTCAGCATGTCTGAGATACTATCCGCATCGAAGCTCTGGAACGAGCGGCTGAAGTTGTCCTTCAACCTGACGATCTTGCCGCTGGTCTTGGCTTTCTGCGCTGTGGTGCTGTACAAGGTCGCAGAGATTCTCTGAATGTCCCTCTCTTTTTTCATTTTTAATAATTATGTTGCCATTTTTCGCCCTACTTCAATAGGGACGGCACTATCAGGAAGAGGGAGATGTTGGTCACTCCGTGGAGAAATGATACCAGAGGAAGGCTCTTGGTCTTCATGAAGAATATGCCAAATACCAAGCCCGCCGCCGAGACGTAGGCGATCTCGGTGTAGAGGCCGTAACCGCTGTGCATGAAGCCGAAGAGGAGGCTTGCGGCCACGAGGCCCTTCGCCGATCCGGCCCAGTCGACGAGGGCCGTCTGGAGGACGGACCTGAATATGAACTCCTCGACCACCCCCACAAAAAATATCATGATCAAAGAGAGCTGTATGACGGTCTTCACGTTTATTTCGGGGAGGAGCATCTCCGGGCTGATCACCTTGTACTCGCCAAAGCCCAGCAGGAGGCCGACGGCCACCGCCAGGGGCAAGTACTTCCAGAAGTTTCGGAACGTTATGCCGATCTCGTCGCGGCTAAAACTGCTGTTTTTCAAGATCAGGTAGATGGGGATGAACATCGGCGCATAGACGAGGGCGTAGGAGTAGAGGGTCAGCTGAAAGAAGATGGGGATTGCGGCGTTGAGGAGCCTGAAGAGAGGCAGGAGCATCAGAGCTTGGTGGGTTCTGTCAGCGACGTAGGCTGAGGATAAAACCAGGGCTAGGAGGTTTGTGCCATGGACGACCATCCCCGCCTCGAGGTGGCCCCGGAATATCAACATTTCAGCGACCACTATCATCGAGGCGGGAAGGATCGGGTCTCTGTATGTGAAGAAGGATCTGTAGTCCCAATCAAACCCGGTGCCGAACCGATCCTCGGCGGGGAGCTGGAGGCGCCTGAGATGGGCGAGGAAGACGAAGGAGATGGTGGTGATGGCGAGGGACGCCACGATGGGGCCTAGCTTCAGGCCCCAGGGAGAGAAGTTGAGGACGAGGCCTACGATTAGGGCCAAGATCAGGCTGGAGACGATGCTGAGAAGCGCCCGGAAGGTTCTGTTCAAGCCGTCTCCGCGGGGAAATAGAGCAGAGACGAGGGAGTATCCGGGGAGGACCAGGACGAGGACTAGGCCGATGGGGGCGCGGAGGGGGAGGTCGGCCAGGGGCATCACCAGGATGAATGCCAGTGCTAGAGCCAGCATGGCCATCACTGCGACCAGGTCGGAAGGCAGCGGTTCCCGGGCTCTTCTCCCCGAGACGACCTCGATTTCGTTCAGTTCCATCACACCATCGTCTGAAGGCCGTACCATCTGGGGTTCAACCTAAAAGAAGGTTGCGAATCCAAGAGATCAAGCCCTTATCTTCCTTGGGAGTCTCTCCTTCGGACCCGGCAGCGACCGAGACCACCTCTTCAACGGCGTTCGATGGCGCTGGGGAGCCCCAGGCGGTCTCGTCAGTCCACCAGGCGAGCCTCTCGATGCCCAGGCCGTCACTAGCCTCGTAGATGTCCTCGAACCTCTGATCGTAGTGGGCGTACTCCGGCCCCAGGGGAAGGAGGGACGGAGATCCGACGTTCGCATAAGAGGGGTCGACCTCGATCACCTCGCCCTTCTTGGTCGTCACCAAAAGCCAGAGGTGATCGGCTCCGGTCCGGCCGAACTCCTCGGTGTAGGCAAAGGAGACGTTGAAGCCAACGCCTGTAAGATAATGCTCGTAGAAGGCTGCCTTCTCGAAGACGTCCAGGCCCGCCGCCCTATTCCTGGAGGTGCCGATGTACCTTACGATATCATCGACGTTGTCGACGTCGGCCTTCTTGAACTGCCGATAGTATGGATCGGGGATTTCAGGGGCTCGAGCTTCCTCTTCGCCGATTCCATCCGTCGAGGTGCTTTTATCTCTCGTCATTGATGAAGTTAGGCGGCCGCTGGCGCCCGCTGGATCCGATGGGCTCGGTTCGGCCGTTGTCCCACCTATGGTAATCACCCTCTCCTCGCCTGCAGCCCGGATCCTGTACTCCCCGGCAGGAACCCCGGAGGTGTCCATGGCCAGCTCGTACTCGCCGGCCGAGTCGGCTACGGCGGCGGTCTCGGCATCGACCTTGATCGAGACGGTGGGGGCGCCAGGGACCGCGTCACCATATATCTTGAGGGTGTACCTCCCCGGCGGAACGTCAGATTTGGATACCGACGCGGTGCCACCGCTCGTCGTCACGGGCATCGTGATCCATATCCCCATCTTGACCCCTGCGGTGAGGGTATCGACGTTCGTCGCGACGACCGAAAGCCGGTTCGGCTTTTGGGGTACTTCCACCCCCTCGACGACGTACTCGTACCTGCCGCCCTCGACGGGGATGGTCATCTCGAAGCTTGACCGGAGCCTCACCTCTTCGCCGGGGGCGGCGGTGCCCGTGATGGTCAGCTCATCTCCGGGACTTGGGTTGGCGGGCGAGACGTCAAAGGCCGCCACCGTCGGCATCACCACGAATATCAGAACAAGGACTGAGAACCTCAAACTCATAATATCAGTACCGCCGTCTGGTTGATCCCCACCACCGTCCCTTCAGAGATGGAGCAGCATGTAAGAACGTAAGGCCCCGGGACCCAGCTCTCCTCGGTGATCAGGTTGAGGTCGACCTCGCCATCGGGAGAATCCTGCACCGCTGCTGCGCTATTCTCGGGGAATATCATCAATAGCTCCGCGAATAGTTCCCACTCCGGATGAAAATCGCCCTGGATCTCGAACTCATCATCTTTCCAGGCGACGGCGATCTGGGTCCCGCTTATAGTTCCATCGCCGGTTATGTTCAGGTCCAGACCTCTATAATCTCGGTCAGATAGCATGATCGCCCCGAAGACGAGGGGCCGGCCTTCCGACCAGTTCGCAACCTGGACTTTCACGGGCAAGAGGTCGCCAGCAGAGATCTCTGAAGGAGCTGCGACCTCCATCACCTTCTCCGTCACGAGAAGAGGAGAGGCTGCGAGAACGGTCGACGACGTTTCATCAACGATGTACAGAGCGTACAGCCCAGCCGCCATTCCAGGGATGGAAAAGGAAGCGTCACCGGTGGCGTTGGAGGAGAAAGCTCCGACCACCCCGTCCGAATCCGTTATGTTAAAGGTGCCGTCGAGGGCTCCGACCGCCGACATGAAGCTCGAATAATGGAGGATGGCAGGAATTATTCTGATCCAGCCGTCTGCCTGCGACGGATCGCCGAAGAAGGTGCCGCGGATCGTCTGGTTCTCGATATAGACGGGATGGATGGAGTAGGGGTAGGTCCAGCAGGCGTCGATCCTGGCGAGGTTGACGGCCGGGATCATCACGTCCGCATCTCCCTGGAGCTCTACCCAGTTTCCGTCAGCGGGGTGGCTTGTATGATGCGTTGATTCGAAGGTTTGGGCTTGGCCAACCCCTGCCACAACTAGGGAAAGGCATATAAGCATCATTTTCGCGAAACCCATGAAGCTGGGATAGATTATCGAGAGTACTTATCTTTATCTCAGCGGTGGATAACCTATAAAGATGGGGTGGAAGAGCTGGATGGACTTAAAAAAAGCAGCGATCTGATTCGGGTGCCCGCAGATCTGTCGGCAGCTGCAATCCTCGTCGTTCTGACCCTTCTATTGACCCTGGTGCCTCACCTATCGGATCTGCCGCTCCGAGTCCCCGTCGGCCTCGTCATGGTCCTCTTTCTGCCGGGGTACGCCCTGATCGCAGCCCTCTTCCCCCGGGACGACGACCTGGACGGGATCGAACGGGCTGCTTTGAGCTTCGGTCTGAGCATCGCCGTCGTCCCCCTGATCGGACTTGGGCTGAACTATACGCCATGGGGGATCAGGCTAGTCCCAGTGGTCGTATCCCTATCGGTCTTCACCATCGCCCTTCTGGCCGCAGCCCACCTGAGGAGGGCGATGCTTCCGGCAGATGATAGATTTTCAGTCCCCTTCCAGAAAACCCTCGACTCTCTCAAAGAGGAGATGACGACGGACCAGACGAGCAGGGTCGACAAAATTCTGACCATCGTACTGGTGATAGCCATAATAAGCTCGATATCGGCCCTGGTCTACGTGATCGTCACCCCCAAAGAGGGCGAGAAGTTCACCGAGTTCTACATATTGGGGCCCGGGGGGATGGCTTACGATTATCCTACATCGGTGGCCTCCGGCGAGAACAGCACCGTGATAGTGGGGATAGTCAACCACGAATACCAGCTCGTGAATTACTCAATCGTCCTTCTCATCAACAACACGACGATGATGGAGCTGGAGGCGACGTTAGACCATAACGAGACATGGGAGCGGCCGATAAGCTACAAATTGACCGATCCTGGCGACGACCAGAAGCTGGAGTTTCTCCTTTACCGGGGCGGCAACTTCACGGAACCTTATAGAGATCTCCACCTTTGGGTTGACGTATCCTCGGCTGGCTTGGCTGGAGAGTCCCTGGCCGAACGGTTCAGATTGATATGATAATAGGGAGAATATTCGGATGCAAGCGATAGTTCTAGCGGCGGGCGAGGGGAGCAGGATGAGGCCGCTCACCCTCTCCCGGCCCAAGGTGATGGTCCCGATCGGGGGCAGACCGTTTCTGGACCATGTGGTCGACAGGGCGATGGAGGCAGGTGTCATCCGATTCGTCTTCGTTGTAGGCTACCGATCTGAAGTCATCATCGACCACTTCGGCGATGGGAACGAGTTCGGTGCAGATATAGAATACGTCGTCCAGAGTGAGCAGCTGGGGACGGGCCACGCCTTGATGATGGCCGAAGATATGGCCACAGATCGGTTCCTGGTCCTGAACGGCGACGTTCTGGCAGATCTGCCATCTTTGAAGAGGTTCCTGGAGATTAAAGGCGATGCCGTCGCCGCCAAGAGGGTGGCGGACCCCTCGAGGTATGGCGTCTTCGAGGTCGATGGCGATCGTCTCAGGTCAGTCGTCGAGAAGAGTCGATCCCCGCCGTCGGACTTGGCCAACGCCGGTATCTATCTATTTCGCAAGACGATATTCGAGGCGCTGAGGGGCGTCAATAAGTCCGTCAGGGGGGAGGTCGAGCTGACCGACGGGATAAACGTCCTCGTATCCCGAGGCGAGGAGGTTCGCGTCGTCGAGATCGAGGACTGGATCGAGGTGGGAAGGCCCTGGGACGTCCTCGAGGCGAACAAGATCCTCCTCTCGGAGATCGATCGGAGGATCGAGGGGAATGTGGAGCCGGGGGCCACTCTATCCGGAAACGTTATCATAGGCGAGGGGTCGAGGGTCAGATCCGGATCCTACATCGTCGGTCCGGTGGTGATAGGAAAAGACTGCGATATCGGACCGAACTGTTTCATTCGGGCTCACACCTGCATCGGTGACCGCGTCCGGATCGGAAATGCCGTCGAGATCAAAAATTCTGCTATCATGGACAATACCAACGTCGCCCACCTCAGCTACGTCGGAGATAGCGTCATAGGGTCCAAATGCAACTTCGGCGCCGGGACGATCGTGGCGAACCTCCGCCACGACGACGCCAACATCAAGTCCTTCATCAAAGGAGAGAAGGTCGATAGCGGCCGACGGAAACTGGGTGCCATCGTAGGCGACGACGTCAAGACCGGGATCAATTCGTCCGTATATCCGGGGACGGTGATCGAGCCGGGATATCGGGGAAGGCCAAGCGAGGTGATCCGAGGACACATTGAGGCCCGTTCCCGTCATGGCCGTTGATATGTCAGCGGCGGATTGACTTGGCATTTCAGCACTTCTTTCGACGGGCTGAGACCGGCTACCCGGCTATCCCAGTTTCGAGGGGAGAGGTCGATACGACAGCTTCACCCATCCTCAGAGGGGGTTTGAGAATCGATCCGCTCCGCCCAAACGCCAATAGTGGGACCATGCCCAAAACTCTTTAATGGGTGGAGCAGAAACATATCAAACGATCATCATGGCGAAATTATCAGGCGAGCCGGGAAAAAGCTCCATGAAATTCAGCTCTGACAAAGGTTTCGACGAGTTCAAACAGAAGTTCTCCATGACCAACTCCGAGGCGTCAGCATTTCTGAGGGATCTTGCCCAGGAGATCGAAGCGGGGGGGGCGGTAGAAGTGGCCTATGGCGACGTCTCCATCTCCGTCGATAGCAAGCCCCCCATCGAGCTGGAAGTTGAATTGGAGAATGGCGAGCTTGAGATCGAGATTAAGCTGAAGTCGAGGTCTTGAATCAGATGCCTCCGACCCGGCTCACCCCTCAAAGTGCGCCGGAGTGGCCACCCACCCAGAGCCCCCATCAGGGGGACCGCTAAGCGGATATGAGCTTGGTCCTCGCCATCATCCCCCGGCCGATCTCCCTTCCGGTACCTTCGATCAAGGGTTCCATGGAGCTGACGGCTCCAAAGGGCTTGGAGATGCAGTTGAAGGGGGGGGGCCGGGAGAGGGAAATGAAGGGGGCTATATTTTGGAGACCTCTCCCGACCCGGGCGCCGATCGTCGGCTAGGCCTGGGGTCGGAGGAACTCTCCATCCTCCACCTCAAGCCTTACAGATGATACATTCCCCGCATAGTAGAAAAGGAAGAACCTCGGGGAGCGAAAGTATTCATGCAGACCTTCGCCAGCTTCACCTTCCCTCCACGAACACGAAGACGAAGCCCGCCTCCGGATCATATTTCGCAGACTACAGCTCCATCAATATTGATGAAACCCATTTTCGGCAATAAAAATGAGATACGGGGAGGAGGCTCGTCGCATCGCTCTAGCTTCGCCCCTGCTACTCAGCTTGGATCTTCTCCAATGCTTCTTGAGCAGCACTTCGAACCCGATCGTCCTCGTCCATCGAAGCCAGACGATTCAGAGGATCGACGGCTCTGGTATCGCCGATATTTCCAAGAGCGCGGGCTGCATCGGCGCGGATAAACCAGTATTCGTCATTAAATACCTCGATCAGAGGATCGACCGCTCGGGGGTCACCGATATTGCCGAGAGCCGTGGAAGCGTAGGACCGGACAAGCGAGTCCTCATCCTTCAAGGCCTTGATGAGAGGATCGACCGCTCGGGGATCACCGATATCGCCGAGAGCAATGGCAGCATACTCTCGGACAAAAAAACTCTCATCACTGAGGAGCACCTGGATGAGTGGATCGACGGCCCTGGGATCACCGATATCGCCGAGAATCTGGGCAGCATATACTCTAACCCACTCAGATTTATCCTCCAGCTCCAGAATTGTATCGTCCACCTCGTCCCCATATTTCGTAGCCTCGATGGAGGTCCCACCAATCTGTTCATCGGTGACAGGGGTGGATGAGGCCTTCGTGCTGCTGAAGATCTTCTCGTCTTCAGCATCCAACTTGTCCTCTGGAGGGACGGCATTATCGGGCCTGGCACCGAGCTTCTGCAGTGCCAGAGCAGCCTCCTCTCTGACGTCTTTCTCTTCATCATCTAGGGCCTCGGTAAGTGGACCGATGGCTCTGGGGTCTCCGAGCTCTCCAAGAGCGAAAGCAACTCTCGATCTGGTGAACCCATCAGGGTCCTCCAAGGCCTGGATCAGCGGCTCCACTGAGCTGGGATCTTTTAGGTACATTCCCAGAGAGACGGCGGCGTTTATCCTGACGATGGGATCCTCATCATCGAGGGCCTGAATTAAAGGACCAACAGCCCTGTGATCTCCGAGAGCTCCGAGGGATACGGCTGCAATGCCCCTCACAACGCCATCCTCGTCGTTCAGCTTCTCGATCAGCGGTTCAACCGCTCTTTCGTCTCCGATCCATCCGAGAGCGCTTGCGACGTTGGCTCTGACCTCTGGATCTGGATCGTTGAGAGCCTCAATCAGAGGCACCACCGCCCTCGGATCGCGAAGCTCAAAGAGTGAGCCTGCCGCATTGGAGCGAATAGTGCTATTTGGGTCTTGTAGGTCTTTGATGTGTCTTTCAAGCTCTGAGGCTTCGGCCAACGCCTCTTGCGACTCAGATGAGCTGGTCCGAGAGCCGATGATGGCAACCGCATCGATCTCATTCCAGCCCGAGACCGTTTCCGTGTCCAGGATTATCCTGATCTGGTCAGACGGAAGAGCAGCCCCGACCTGGATAACTGTGATGGAGGATGCTGCGTCGGGCTGTGTCGTTCCATCCCACGCCAGATGCCTCCCTCCGTTCTGATTGTATATCTCCAAACCCGTGATGGCGCCGGGGTTTAAGGACTCGTAGATCTCAACTCGACTTATCAAGACCGGCACCTCATACTCGAGATCAAGCCACTCGAACCCGCCGTCCTCTAGCTCTGGGGCCCAGGCGGTCCCGATATCTCCTTGGAAGGGATATGTATCTGGCTCACCGCAAGCCTGCGCTGAGGACCAGTCCCCGGTCGAGCGCTCGCTGCTCGCGGTGGCCCCGATCGCCCACTGGGCCAGCTCTCTCACCTCATCCGTCGCCACTTCCGGTGGTCCCCTCTCATCTATCTGCGCCCAAGGTACCTCCTCTATCAACAGAAATTCCGGATCTAACCGGGTCGCCTCGCTGAGAGTATCCAGAAAAATGCTTTCATGAAGGGCGCTCTCTTCCTCCGCTTCCTCGCACCAAACGGGGTATTCGTGGACCAAATTTTCACGGAGGTCTCGGTGGGCGAAAGCCTTGTTCAGCCAGGCTAGGGCGTATCCAGGATCGATCCTGATCGCTTCGTCATAAGCGGCTATAGCCTCTTCGTAAAAATTCCTTGTGCAAGATGCATCCTCATAACAGACGGCAGATTTAGCAAGATTCCATAAGACAACCCCTTTGTTATTCCACGCCTGAGCATTCAGGGGATTTGCACGGATTGCTTCATCGTAGGCTTCAATAGTCTCGGTGGTTATATCCTCATCAGGATTCCAAACGAGGTAGAGATTAAGGGCATAGCTCAGGTCATCCAAGATCTGGTCATCATCCATCGGCACAGATCCCATATCGTACAATATCTGGCCGAGGATCATATTCCCTTTATTTAAAAAGTAAATGTCTTCTGCTAAAATTGTTGGCCCATCGAGAGCCGTCTGACCACACCCCAGTGACGCCAGCGTTGCCACCAACGCTAGCACAAACAGAATAAATTTCAACCTCATCTCAAGCCTCCGCCCCTTATATGTCATCCCATCTACTATTAGGAATTTATCATCCTAAGATGAGATTCACCAACCCGGGCGGGGCCTCTGCCTCGATCGCTGCCTTCACCACAATCTCTCCGGAGTCCAGCACGGCACGTGCCGCAACAAATCAGGCTCAATCGCATTTGTCAAAAAGACCCAAATTTTCGAAAATGGCATACACAAGGAGGAGATATCCACCGAGAAGATCCCCCCGGAATCCGACATGACCCGCAGCGCGACCGCCTGCGAAGGATCACTGGACCGGGGATGGTCTTGGAACCTCAGTGAGAGGACCCCCATGCTCACTGGGAGATGATCGTGGGGATGGCAAACCGGTTTAAGGTCCAATATTGGAGCTTCGATACCGCTTATGGCACCTTCGCCAGCTACGAGAGATCTGAGCATCCAAGGACAAGACAACTTCGGCTCTGATGGGCGACGAGAATGCCACGAGCCCCTCTGCAACTAAAGAGGCCCTACCTCACTCCGCTGCCCCTCTTGACCTCCTTAACTATCTTCGATCTCCGTCTTCTGTATATGCTGCCTTCTCTATAGAGATAGGTCCCCCTAGCGCTCCCAGACCTCCATCACTGCTCCCGAGTAATACTCGATCCTCTGGGGGATGAACTCTAAGACCACGTACTCCGGATTCTCCGGCGTCTGAAAGTACGGCTCAAGCGTCGGTTTCCAGAAGCCCCTTTTCGTCTCAAGGTCCTCGTAGACCTTGGCCATGCTCACGATCGTGACGTAGGGGTCCGAGATGTTCTCGCCGGACCATATCGAGATGGCCACGACAGGTTTCTCTCTAATATGCTGTACCTTCCGGGAGCTCTTCATAGTCGCCCCCACCAGGGTCAGGTCGTCTTTTCCAAATAGGCCCATGAACCTCACAGCTGGCTCGCCCTCGGAGACTGTGGCCATTGCTGCTACGTGTTCTCCCCTTATTACGTTTAGAATTTTCTCTTTTAGGTCCAAGGATTATCCCTCCCCGTTTACGGGACAACAATCGAGAAAAATCTTTATCTAATTTTTAGGAGTTCGGATCTTATAAAGATTTCGGATCCTTGATCATAATATCACAGAGGCTCCATCCGAATGGATCCTCCATCAGATGGATGCAAGATCTTTCAGCTTCTGTATGCTTTTCATCGCCTCAGCAGACTCCTTCCTCCTTTCGTCCTCAAGGTGACATTCATGTCCCTAAATAGCTAGTGGCGGCAAAATACTTTCGCCGTGCATGGATCGTGTATTAATAATAGCCTCTCCATTGATATCTTAGAGGATTCGAAGATTGCATGGCGCCCTACACGCTTCTGGGCAGAAGTGCAATCTTCTCTGCTTTCTATTTTTAGGAGATTCAAGCACCTTGCTCATACCTCTACCCCTATCTAGATATTCGGGTACGTGAGGCTCTATCCCAAGAGGCACCGAAACGCTTTTCGTTGTTAGTAGCATATAATATCTGGTAAGTCAAAGGGAGACGAAAATCGGTTCCTGGCGAGGTAGCTTAAAATGCCGATAATTAATGACCACATTAGAGCTTTGAAGGACGAGTCCCCACGGGTCCGGCAGGTAGCCGCGTCGGCTCTTGGCAATATGGGCGATCCCAGGGCGATCGATCCGCTCATCGAGGCGCTCAAGGATGAGGACGTGATGGTCCGCCAGGCTGCAGCTTCAGCTCTTGGCCATATCGGCGATCCTAGAGCAGTAGAAGCTCTTACTGTAGCTCTCAAAGATAAAGACTGGAGCGTAAGATGGCAAGCCGCTCCTGCTCTCGGCAGCATAGGTGATTCAAGGGCGCTAGAAGCTCTGACCGAAGCTCTCAAAGACGAGGATGTAATGGTTCGACGTCAAGCAGCCCTAGCCCTCGGGAGAATATCAGATATTAGGACAACGGAGCAGTTAACTGATCTGGCTTCGAAGGATGAGGACAGGTGGGTTAGAGAGGCGGCTGCTGAGTCGCTTGGAAGGATCGGAGATCCGCATGCAGTTGATCATCTAATTGAGGCCCTCAAAGATGACCATTACGGCGTCCGATGGAGAGCAGCCCAAGCCCTCGGTGAGATAGGTGATCCAAGAGCAATTGAGCCCCTTACTCATCTGGCTTCGAAGGATGAATCCGAGGCCGTCCGAAAGACGGCTGCAGGAGCGCTGGATAAGCTGAGAGCGAGTTAGTACCTCTGCCTCCTACGTATGGTTCGTTTAAGCCGGTCTGCATTCTAATTCTAATTCTAATTTCTCGGCTCTTCGCGATTCCATGTGGGTAACAGATAGCCATTTATCGTATCATGCTATCGAATAAAAAGCAGGTCAACCTCAGGTAGTCTACCGCAGTTGGGTTGATCTCACCATCTATAGCCATGTAGTTGAAAGAAGATGGTCGATTGCATCGGATTGTCTCCAATAAGTACCACCATTTTGGAAGGGATGGCTTGTTAGGGCTTTCTGCGCAGCAACTCGTTATCCGATCGCAGGAGAGCTTAAAATATCGAGGTCAAATAAAGAGAGACGGGAAATGTAGGTAGCAGTCACTCTTCCAAGTACAACTGCACATAATCAGCCGGAACCTCGCCGCTCCATTCTATCCCGCAATCTCGACACCGACAGTGGAACTTGGAACCCAGCCGGCCCAAAAGATAGCCCTCGCCGCCACAAATCGGGCAGTTCAGCGAGGGATTGGAGAGGGTCCCCGAGTCCTCAGCCATAAGGCCATGCCCCTCCGCCTCATCTGACGTTGTCGCTGGCGGTTAAGGTTCATAGGAGGATCACCGCCACGAAAGCCGTCAGCAGAACCACCACCATCCACTCCACGATCTCCTCGTAGGTCATCTTCGGACTTACGCCGCCATAACTCATGATATTTTTGTAAGCCTTGATAAATGATAATCGACTTCGATCAGTTTATACCTGTCGTCTCGCCGGCCCTGATATACCGAGGTGGGGCGAAGATCACCTCTTCGCCCCCATCGGAGATAGGTCCGATCGACCCGCATCCGTTAATGGGCGAATGCGATTAAGAACAAGATCCATTTCTGCTGAAAGTCTGTCAAAATGGCAGTAAAGCCGTTCGAGCTCTTCTGCCTCGGATGGGGTTATCATCAGCGGCACGCCCTCGCAGGTCACACCAGGACCTCCTCAGGTAGTCTCAACTTCTCGCCACAACAGGGACAGTTCCAGGCGTCGGCCTTAACTACCGGACTTCCAGATTTCCGGCTGCTCATCCAGAACCGAACCCCGCACAAAGGACAGATCAAACGACCTCGAAGATCTTTCTCAAATTCCTTTGCCCTCATTTCTCATCACCTCACCTTAGCTTCTGCAGGATACCCACCGACATACGATTTCCGATCTCCGGGGATGCGTTGCCGGAACAGCGTCTCGTAAAAAGGGAGAAAATCCCCGGGAGACCATTCAGCCGCATGGCTCCGGTGTTGGCCCGCCTATCCGGCCTCCGAGGTTCTGTGACTTCAGCCAGGTCGATGCTTCGAAGAAAACCTCGTGAGGCTTTCGGAGCAGGAAACCGGTCCCCAGGGGGATGGGTGCTATTGGTGGAGTCATCGATGCCATGGTAAAATCGTCTCGACTGCCCCCCAGGAGACTTTCGGTTCGATTATAGAGTTATATACCATTATCTTTTGATCCTTAATTACTCTTTTGCCCCATCAACCCCACATTCAGTCGGGGGTGAAACCGCCAGACCTTCAACGTCGACGACCCTCGGCCTCCCGGGTCCCTGCTGGGGGACGGCGGCCTTGGTCTTCATCCTCATCTCGGGTGAGCTGGAGACCCGGTGGAGAGATCTGAGGCCGCTCCTGGGGCCGGGGTTCGTTAGCAACGATCCAGGATGTAGATCTGGGGATGGAGGGAAACGAGATCTTTGAGGCTGTCCTTGGAATTGACGGCGTATTCATCAAATATGCCAACTACCTGGTATGGACGAGGGAGTGACCGAACTTCCAGCAAATTCCCACATTTCATTTCAGATAATTATAAATAATTGTTACTTCATATATTATCATAACACTAAGTTATAAATAACGGTGTATAAATATGAAAAAAATATCCGAAATAGCAAGGAGAATCATAAGATCGCATGTTATTCTCCTTTTGGCGATCACGGTTTCCCTGGCGATCGTGTCGGCTTTCACCTACGATGTGGAGGTTCCTGGAGACTTGGACGGCGACTTAATAGTTTCAGATGGAGAGCTGGAGGCAGCCCAAAGCTCACACGAAGATGGGGACATCACCTCCGAGGAGCTGGAGAAGATCGAGCAGATCAACGAAGATTACCCGAGGACGATCATCGACATGGCAGGCCGAGAGGTGACCCTATATAAGCCCGTGGAACGGATCATCACCACTAATCCCGACGGCACCCGGATGGTGATCGCCCTCGGTGCAGGAGACCTTATTGTAGGAACCGACTCGGCTAGTGCAACTTGGGGCGGCATCTGCCCGACGATCAACGAATCGACCGAAGAAGAACAGCCCGCCTGCAAAGAATGCTGGGAAACGGTCGTTCCGGGCGGACTCAAAAACCTTCCAGTGGTGGCTTCCTCTGGCCCGAGTGGAGCACCAAACTATGAACTGATGGCACAGCTCAGGCCCGACCTGATCTTACCACCTATCTGGTCCGCATTGGAGGCAGACGACATAGAAGAGCGCGTGGGTGCGCCCGTCTTCGTCGCAGGCCCCAATTTTACCTACGAATCGCTAATAAACGATGCCCTCACTGTAGGAGCGGTCCTCTCGAGAGAGCAAGAAGCCGAGGACTTCATCGCCCTCATAGATAGCAAGGTGAAGATGGTGACTGATGTCACCGATACCATCCCGGAGAGCGAGAAGCCGACGGTCTACTTCGCTCCGCGCGGTGGAAAAACGTTATACGACCCCAAGCTGGGGCGAGATTTCACTCGAACGGTCAATACCTACTATCCCCTCATCATGGCAGGTGGGATCAACGTCGCAAAAGACTGCCCCGGCGGGGATGATGACCTGAATGTCGCCCTGGAGCAGATCATCGCCTGGGACCCCGACGTCATCCTCCTCGCTGGTAGCGATGTGGACTTCATCCTGAATTTGCCGGAGCTCCAGTCGGTAAAAGCAGTCCAGGAAGGCCGGGTCTACACCATCTTTCCCGTGTATTCCTATGGATACCCGCATGACAAGAGCCTCCTGAACGTCTTGCTCATAGCCAAGATCCTCTATCCGGACGAATTTGCAGATATCGACTTGGAGAAGGAGGGTAACGAGATCATGAAGGCGTTCGTCGGGGTTGACGGAGTTTTCACGGATTACGCAAACGACCTGGTATGGCCGAGGGAGTACCTGGATTAGCTGTAAATTTGGGGAAGTGGGAGAGAGATAGGCGATGAGTCCTCCTGACGTTCACAATTTGTGTGGAAATAACGTTGCCTCCTCCGTCCCCTCTCCATCTCAGCCTTCGATCCACTCCCTGAGGGGTGGGAGGAGGCGCCTCTTGGGGATCAGGACGGCTCTATATAGGTCTAGTCTTCGTCTCAAGGGCCTGGAGATGGAGAAGCCCTTCTGGGAGGTCTACGTCTTCCGACTCTCCTGAAGCATTCTGATCTCGTCCTTCAACGAGCCCAACTGTTTAACAAGTTCAGCATGAGGCTTAAGATTAGACTCTTCGGCCAATGCGTTCACTACAATCTCTATGACGAACTTCGAGAGAGGGACTCCCGCTTCAGATGCAAGGTCATCCCAACGCTTCTTATCATCGGCGGAGGGAAGATAGAGGTAGACGTAGCGAGATTTGTCAGGTTAAACCAAGATGCCCAGCAAGAATATAATTGGATGGGCGTTCCGCAGTTAGGCTATGCATAATTGAGAATTTTTGGCTTATCTCAATGTGCATAAAATCAAACCTAATGCTCAATTATTGTTAATAATAATTTTAGTATAATCTGTTTAAACGGTGTCAACGATTCAGGTTCTTATAAAAATGTATCTATTATATTCGAAGTATTTATGCCGCTGGCCTAATCAGACCTTGATAATGCATCTAAGGGTATCGATTCTCAAAAAATCGATAGCAGGAAAATTAATGAGCGTTCAAACCGTTAATGCGAAATGCCGGATTGGACATCGTGTTAGTTAAATATTACTGGTAAATAAGTGCGGGGGAAGGGATTCGAACCCTTGAACTCCTGCGAGAATAGATCTTGAGTCTATCAC